>NZ_CP004006.1:1640000-2247500 GCF_000512355.1 Legionella oakridgensis ATCC 33761 = DSM 21215
GGCTTTCACTCCTCTAACTCACCCTGCTCATCCTCATCATCCTGGATGTCCTCGATCCGCTGCATGCCTACAACACGCTCGCCGGCACTGACATTAATTAGACGTACACCTTGGGTATTCCTGCCAATGATCGATAACTCATTCACCCTGAAACGCACCAGCGTGCCTTTATCAGTAATCAGCATTGCTTCATCATTATCATCCACTTGCAACGCACGCACGACCTTGCCATTACGCTCGTTTACCTGAATAGAAATAACGCCCTGCCCACCACGGCCAGTCACACGATATTCTTCTATTGCAGTACGTTTACCATAGCCAAATTCCGTTGCAGTCAGGATCGTACCGCCTTGATGCACCACAACCAGAGAAATCAAAGCCTGTCCGGCGCCCATACGAATGCCTCTTACGCCACGCGCCGTTCGTCCCATTGTTCTGACAAGATTTTCATCAAAGCGGATCACTTTCCCTGCGTCACTGAACAGCATAATGTCTTTAGACCCATCCGTTATACCCGCGCCAATCAAACAATCGTCCTCATCAAGATCAATAGCAATAATGCCATTGGAGCGTGGCCGGCTAAACGCATCCAGCGGCACCTTTTTAACCGTACCTTTACTGGTTGCCATGAAAACAGAATAGCCTTCCTTATATTCCCGTACCGGCATCATGGCATTGATGGCTTCGTTTTCTGCCAAAGGCAATACATTAATAATTGGTTTTCCTCTTGAGATACGGCTTGCCATCGGCAGCTCATACACCTTAAGCCAATAGACTTTGCCATGACTGGAAAAACACAACAAGGTGTCATGCGTATTGGCAATCAGCAGACGCTCAACAAAATCTTCTTCTTTAACATGAGTCGCCGACTTGCCCTTACCTCCGCGCCGCTGTGCCTGATAAGCCGACAAGGGCTGATATTTCACATATCCCTGATGAGACATGGTGACGACCACATCTTCCTCGGTAATTAAATCTTCTATGGTTAAATCTTCCTGGGAAGCAATGATCTCCGTGCGCCTACCATCGCCAAACTGAGCTTTCATCTCCAAAAGCTCGTCACGAATCACTTGCATCAAACGCTCTGACGAGGCCAAAATGTCAAGCAGTTCTTTAATCTGAGCAAGCAATTGTTCAAACTCATTCAGAATTTTATCCTGCTCCAGTGCCGTCAATCGATGCAGACGCAATTCAAGTATCGCTTGTGCCTGTTGAGGCGATAAAAGATACCCTTGTTCGCTTAGACCAAAATGAACCGGCAAATCATCTGGGCGAGAACCATCGCTGCCAGTCTTTTCTAGCATGGTACGCACCATTCCGGGTTGCCAATGCCGAGCTAATAAGGCATCTTTTGCCTCTTGCGGAGTAGGCGATTGCTTGATTAATGCGATCATTTCATCAATATTGGCTAGGGCAATTCCCAACCCTTCCAATAAATGAGCACGATTCCGCGCTTTCTTTAATTCGAAAATGGTGCGTCGTGTCACCACTTCTCGACGATGTTTAATGAAATACTCTAAAATTTCTTTCAAATTTAACGTACGTGGTTGACCGTCAACCAAAGCAACCATATTGATACCAAATACATTTTGCATTTGGGTATGGGCATACAGATTATTCAATATGACTTCAGCAACTTCTCCGCGCTTCAATTCAATCACCACGCGCATACCTTGTTTATCTGACTCATCACGCAAGCCTGAAATACCTTCCAAGCGTTTATCACGAACCAGCTCGGCAATTCGCTCAACAAGACGAGCCTTATTCACCTGATAAGGGAGTTCCGTAATAATAATGGCCTGTCGCCCACTGTCTTTATCAGTTTCAATATCAATTTTGGCGCGAATTAATATACGTCCACGACCCGTGCGGTAAGCCTGGATAATACCAGCACGACCATTAATGATGGCCGCCGTTGGAAAATCAGGACCTGGAACAATGGTCATTAAATCATCAACACTGATTTCCGGGTCAGCAACCAAAGCCACACAGGCATCAATGATTTCAGTCAAATTGTGAGGCGGAATATTGGTGGCCATACCCACAGCAATACCGGAAGAACCATTGACTAATAGATTAGGAATCCGGGCCGGCAATACTACTGGAGCAAATTCGGTTTCATCATAGTTTGGACTAAAATCAACCGTTTCTTTTTCCAGATCAGCCAACAGCGCATGAGCCAGTTTTGACATCCTTACTTCCGTGTAACGCATGGCCGCAGGAGCATCCCCATCCACCGATCCAAAATTTCCCTGACCATCAACCAACATATAACGCATGGAAAATGGCTGTGCCATGCGCACAATAGTATCGTAAACGGCCGTATCACCATGCGGATGGTATTTACCAATTACATCACCCACCACACGTGCTGATTTTTTATAGGGTTTATTCCAGTCATTACCTAATTCGCTCATGGCATAAAGCACTCGGCGATGGACTGGCTTTAGGCCATCGCGCACATCAGGCAAGGCGCGGCCGACGATAACGCTCATGGCGTAATCCAAATAGGACTGTTTCAGTTCGTCTTCAATATTAACAGGTGTAACTTCTTTGGCTGATATCATGGCGGGATGTGTCCTCATGCAATCACTTTAGGGTCTTTATGAAATGCTAAAATAATTCAATAGATCCCGATAAAATTTAGTCTGGCAGTATATCATGATCCATGATTGGAAGACAGCTAGCTAATGCATTGCAGTGCTTTAACAATCAAATGTTCCACATGTTCCTGGACATTGCTAGCAAACTCACCCGTGATACGGTTGGCAAGCACCACACTAACAGAAATGCAACGATGGCCTAAGAGCTTCCCCAATCCTAAAATGCCTGCTGTTTCCATCTCAACGTTCAATATTTTCAAATTAGAAAAATCAAATGTTGTTAATTTTTCCAGCAAATGAGGAAAACGTAATGGCAGACGCAAACACCGTCCTTGTGGTCCATAAAATCCGCCACAGGTGGCGGTAATTGCCGCCGTACCTAAATTCTTAAACAACTGGCGTAAGGCGTGATCGGCTTCAACCACATAAAATGAGCCGCATTCTCCAGCCAAATGCTTTGTCAGTGCTTTATGCAGAGCCTCTGTATCTGGAGAAAACCCGCTTTGATAATAATCCAGTAAGGTATCAAAACCCACTGAAAAATGACTCACAAATACATCGCCGGGTCTGCTGTTTTTTGCAAACTGCCTGTAGTACCCAGACGCACGATAGTCAGCGGCTTTATTTTTTCATACGGCATGCGCGTTGCCAAATCCATATTGACCAGAGCATCCAATTCATTCATGACTATATCAATATTGGGAACACCAATACCTGTGGAAAGAACACTGATGCGCCGTTGACCAATATATCCCGTATGAGTTACAAACTCACGATGAGCACGCTTCACTTCAACGCGGTCGAAATAATAACTGATTTGTTGCACACGTGCAGGATCACCCACTGTAATAATAAAATCCGCTAATTCTTCCGGAAGTAAATCAAGATGATACACCGCCCCACGACCGTTTAACGGTAACTCAGCTGGTTTAATCATAAAAATTTCCTGATCAACAAAATGAATTAACAAGCGAAACTATTGCAAAAAATGAATAATAGCAAGATGGATGCGAATTATTTACCTAAGAAAAAAATAAAAAATCATCTAGAATTTAGTTAGAAGGACAGGGTAAGATCATGCGGCTTTGATCAGCAAACGCCTTCATAAAATGACTAAAATTTGTCATTTCCGCACAAGCGGAAATCTATTTCATAGAATGAGTCATGACTTTGCTTGCAAAATGGATTTCCGCCTGTGCAGAAATGACACAAATAAGATATAATACAATCAAAGTATGATTTTGCCCTGGTTCGAAGGATGGATAAATTGACGTAAGCCGGCCATTTTTATATAGTTCTGCACTCGACTGCATCAGGCAGTATGCACATAGAACCATCGGCCAGCGCTTAAATCAACAGGAGTCGCCATGACAAAAAAAACTGCGCAATTGACTATACCTGGGTCAAAGCCAATTGATTTCTCAATGTATAGCCCAACATTGGGCAACGATGTCATTGATATCAGTGAGCTTGGATCTTACGGCGTATTTACGCTCGACCAAGGGTTTGTTTCCACCGCTTCTTGCGAATCTAAAATCACCTACATCGATGGTGAAGAAGGGGTGTTGCTTTATCGCGGCTACCCTATTGAGCAATTGGCAGAAAAAAAAGATTTTCTTGATGTATGCTACCTGCTCCTCAATGGAGAACTTCCTAATATGGAAGAAAAAAAGCATTTTAATCAGTTAATTAATAATCACACCATGGTACATCAACAAATGTACCAATTTTTAAATGGGTTTCGTCGTGACGCTCATCCCATGGCCATTATGGTTGGCATTGTTGGTGCGCTTTCCGCCTTTTACCATGATACCATGGATTTGAATAACCAAAGTGACCGCTATACGGCTGCCGTTCGTTTGATTGCCAAAATGCCAACTCTGGCCGCCATGAGTTATAAATATTCCATTGGCCAACCCTACATGTATCCACAAAATAAAATGTCTTATGCTGAAAATTTTCTGCATATGATGTTTGGTGTTCCCACTGAAGAAATTTCACCGGATCCGGTCATTGTAAAAGCAATGGATACGATATTTACACTGCATGCCGATCATGAACAAAATGCGTCAACCTCGACCGTGCGTTTAGCCGGTTCAACGGGAGCCAACCCATTTGCCTGTATTTCAGCTGGAATTGGCGCCTTATGGGGGCCTGCCCATGGCGGTGCAAATGAGGCCTGCCTGAATATGCTTAAAGAAATTGGTGATATCAGTCGCATTGATCAATTTATTAAGCGGGCAAAAGATAAAAATGATCCATTCCGCTTGATGGGATTTGGTCATCGCGTTTATAAAAGTTATGATCCACGCGCCAAAGTCATGCGCGAAACCTGCCATAAAGTCTTAAACGCCGTTGATGCCCATAATGAGCCATTATTTAAACTGGCCATGGAATTGGAGCGCATTGCTCTTGAAGATGATTATTTCATTGAGAAAAAACTGTATCCAAACGTCGATTTCTATTCCGGCATTACCTTAAGTGCCATTGGCATTCCCACCAACATGTTCACCGTTATTTTCGCTTTGGCCCGCACCGTGGGCTGGATGTCACATTGGATGGAAATGGCTGCCAGCAAATCAAGAATTGGCCGACCACGCCAGCTTTATACTGGGGAAAAGAAACGCGATGTAAAATAATACTTGCATCAACTTGACCTGAGACATCCAAATGGTGCATACACCATTTGGATGTGTTTGCAAAATCCATCAATACTTTCTTGCACCCGCTTTCAGCATATGCAAAGCATGTAACCATCCCTCATAATACGCTTCAATAACCTTGTTATCTGTTGATGGAATAAATTGTTGCTGATACGTCCAGCTTTGCTGCAAAGAGGCCAATGAATCAACGGCCTCACATCCAATGGCCGCAAGAATGGCAGCACCTAAAGCCGTGGTTTCAATATCTTTTGGACGCTGGACTGATAGACCGCATAGAGATGA
This sequence comes from Legionella oakridgensis ATCC 33761 = DSM 21215, assembly GCF_000512355.1. Classification (NCBI taxonomy): domain Bacteria; kingdom Pseudomonadati; phylum Pseudomonadota; class Gammaproteobacteria; order Legionellales; family Legionellaceae; genus Legionella; species Legionella oakridgensis. The sequence goes on from NZ_CP004006.1 coordinate 1,645,549, forward strand.
TAAAAACTGTAAAAACCACTGGTTGTTCGCCATGCCTCCATCCACGCGTAAAATGGAAAAATCCAGACCGCTGTCATCATGCATGCATGCCAAAACATCGCGAGTCTGATAACAAACACTTTCAAGCGCCGCTCTCGCCAAATGGGCAGCAGTGCTGGTACGTGCAAGTCCTATAATCATAGCCCCTGTCGTATTTAACCAATGTGGGGCACCTAATCCCGTAAAGGATGGAATCAAATAGACGCCTTCATTGCTGGTCAGGCTGTTCGCCATAGATTCAGTATCACTTGCAGCCTGAATAAGTTTCATGTCATCCCGCAACCACTTTACTGTCGTTCCAGCTTGATACAAACTCCCCTCCAAACCATAAACAGTTTGTCCACGAATACGATAAGCAATGGTAGTCAATAAATGATGTTTTGAAAAAACAGGCTTATTGCCAGTATTTAATAATAAAAATCCACCTGTACCAAAGGTGGCTTTAATCATGCTTTCGGCAAAGCAACATTGTCCAATTAAAGCCGCTTGCTGGTCACCAGCCACACCAGTAATTGCAATAGAAGCACCTGGTAAAGGTTCGACAATGACACCAAAATGAGCATCACTGGCTTGCACCTCAGGCAATATTGAAGAAGGAATATCAAACAGTTCTAATAATTGTTCATCCCAACGTTGTTCAATAATATTATACAAGAGTGTTCTTGATGCATTCGTAACATCCGTCCGATGAACCTTTCCTCCAGTCAAACGCCAAAGCAGATAAGAATCCACCGTTCCGAATGCAAGTTTTTCTTCCTTTGCAAGTTGTCGTGCCTCGGGAATATGATTGAATAACCACTGTAATTTACTGGCAGAAAAATAAGGGTCAGGAAGCAACCCTGTTTTTGCCTGAATCATTTCCTTGTAATCAGACAAAGAAAGGCAATAGTCTTGAGTACGACGATCTTGCCAAACGATGGCTGGATATAAGCATTGGCCGGTGCGTTTATCCCAAATTAACGTTGTTTCACGCTGATTGGTTAAGCCGCAAGCCAACACCTGGCGTGGCGCTATATCCTTCAATACCTCTGCAATGGCTAATGTCGTTTTTTCCCATATTTCTTCAGGATCATGTTCAACCCAACCGGGATTGGGATAATACTGCGTTAATGGATGCTGGCTGATACGAATAAGTTGACCGTCCTTGGAATACAACACGGCTCGAGTGCTGCTTGTGCCTTGATCAATCGCAAGAAAATAATTCATTGTGTTTTAATCCTTCTGATAGAGCAAATTTTATCATCCATTATTTTTTCTTTTTATGTAACTCCCCACGTCATCCCGAGTGCAGCGAGGGATCTGCCTGCAGTGGCACAATTTTTAAAGTAGCGATGGATACAAATCGTTCCATTCAGGATTCAATGCATTAATCAAATCATGCTTCTTTTTTCGAGACCACCCTTTGATTTGTTTTTCTCGCTCAATAGCCATGACGATGCCTGAACAAACTTCAAAATAAACCAGTCGATCCACATTGTATTTTTGGGTAAATCCAGCCACCAGTTTATTTTTGTGTTCATAAACACGGCGTATCAAATCATTGGTAACACCGGTATACAAAACATTATTGTGTTTATTGGTCAGAAGGTAAACGCAAGACTCCGTACGCATATACTATTCTTTGCTCTGTTGGACTGTATTGTTATCTCAGATTCCTGATAACACAGGGATAGTACCAGAAAATATAAATTGGATGGAACTGATAATGCTTAATCCTTGTTTACGGATCGTACTGATAAATCCTCGGATACGAGCAAATTGTTCAGCGCCTTGAGCGGTCCGAAAACCACCGGATATTTTTTGTTTGCATTTCATCATTCGTAAATCACGCTCAGCATCATTATTGGTAAATGGAACTGCCAGATCATGAAGAAACCGTAAAACGTCTTGTTTGCAATGAAATAAACGCCACAAGAGGTTGTGACCTGTCCGTCAAGGTTGTCGACCCTGTTTGCCTTTGCATGGCAATGGCGGCAGCGTTTCATGATACGCCAGCCCATCTCGAATAATCTTCTTGTAGATGTTGGTCAACCGCTTGATGCGAGCAACAGGTATTGCATGATGTTCATTAAAATGACGACAGCGAAGAGCAACACGTAATAGTCGGGTCATAGCCTGTGCCCATGGTTCTTTGTCATGCTCGGTTACTGCTTTTAATTCATGCAAGTGATGCTGGTTGCATAGGGCATGCTCCACACCTCCCAAATTGTAATAACTTTTCCAGTGATCATGAATGACGGTACCTGAAAGGCCATCCAGTAATGATTTTCGTTTTGGAGATATGTGATAATAAGTTGCCGTTTTAGTCGATGCCACATGCAACCATTGTGTTTTTCCGGCCACACGAAACCCTGTTTCATCCAGGTTTTTTACGGCAGCAGTTTTGACTGCAGACAATACCGATTCTTCAAATGATGCCAATGTATCAAAGGCAATCCGGTTATATCCAGTCCGTGTTGCAGTAGCCAGTTGAATTCCGTACAGGTCATAAAACAACTGTTGCAGCCTGTCTTCTGGAATAAAATGCTGATATTGATAATACACGCTCCAACTACGAATAACTTCACCGTATTGGACAGGGGCAAGAACACCTGCAGGAAATGCTGCTGTTATCGTTTTATTACAGCACTCGCAATATTTTACTTCAGCCTGATGTTCCGTGACTTCAATTTTGGGTGGTGGAATATCAAAAACCTGGCGCTTCACAATTCCAATCACCGGCGTTGAAACTAATGAACCATAACAATCCGGGCATGTTAGCAATACATGGTTTTTGACAATATCTGGTGATTTAATCTGTTTTAACGTTTCGCCCTTGTGGCCTTTTGGGCCACCACTGTTACGTTTCCCATTTTCACGTAGTGATGTCGTATGGGGTAGTTTGCCTAACCCGTCACTTGAGGGGGCTTTGAGCTGTTGCTGCTATTCTTGTTCAGTCGTTTTTCCAGCTCTGCTATTCATGCAGCTATTTGATCATAACCGCATAATTTTTCAAGTGTTTTTTACATTAATTTAATACCTGCCAGTTGCTGGAGATCCCTCGCTGCACTCGGGATGACGTGGGGAGTTACCTTTTTATTAGGATTTACGAAAAATGTCCAATCTCTGCGTTAAAAAAATTTAATTTAGTCCTGTAGTTCGTCTAAACTTCCGCATCAAAATTTATTTTTGTCTTGACCTTGGGATTTCTCATAAGCCAATTATTCTTTTCCCTTCAAAAAGGAGCTAAAGAAAATTTTGCGGCGACTGCCGAAATCAACGCACCTATATTTCCTCCATTAACTTGTTATACCATAAAAAACTCCATGTAAGGTTTAAAAAGGAAAAATAACAGCATGACTCAGGTTTACGATGTAGCCATTATCGGTGGTGGAATCAATGGTTGTGGTTGTGCAGCTGATGCTGCTTTACGAGGTCTATCAGTCTTACTGTGTGAACAGGATGATTTAGGCTCCCAAACCTCGTCCAGCAGTACCAAACTTATTCATGGAGGGTTACGCTATCTTGAGTACTATGACTTTGCCATGGTAAAAAAAGCATTGGATGAAAGACAAATTTTGTTACAACAAGCACCTCATTTAATCCATCCCATCCTTTTCGTTTTACCTCACAAAAAAACAGAAGGCCTGTCTGGATGTTGCGCACTGGCTTATATCTTTACGATCATTTAAGTCGGAAAAATAAACTGCCGAAAACCAAGTTTATTCGGCGTGCTTATGAATCCTCTTATTTTCAACCATTGAAAAAAGATGTTCAAAAAGGATTTCTTTTTTATGACTGTGCCACGGATGATGCTCGCTTGGTACTCATCAATGCGCTACAAGCCAAATATCATGGTGCTACCATACTGACCAGAACCACTCTGATTAAAGCAGAAGTCAACCATCATGTATGGCAATTGACTTTACAACCTGTTTTGGGTGATGCCATCCACATCCAGGCAAAATCCGTCATTAATGCGGCAGGTCCTTGGGTAAAACCAGTGAGTAATCTACTCAATAGACCACTGAAATATAAAATGTCTCTGGTCAAAGGCAGTCACATTGTCGTGCCTAAGCTTTATGAAGGAAAACAAGCTTATGTGTTACAACACGAAGATAATCGTATCGTGTTTGTAATTCCTTATCATCATCTCACCATGATAGGTACCACCGACAGGATATTTACTGGCGACCCTAAGAATGTCCACATTGAACCCGATGAGATAAATTATTTATTGGACCTTGTGAATCATTATTTTTTGAAAAAACTTACTACAGAAGACATTATTCATAGCTGGAGTGGCGTAAGACCTTTACTGGCCGACGAACGAAAAGCACCGAAAGCACTTAGCCGTGATTACGCCTATGATTACACGAGCGCCCCAGCTCCTGTCGTAACAATATACGGTGGTAAGCTAACGACCTACCGTCAACTGTCGTTACACGTCATTAATCAATTACAAAACATCTTCCCTGATTTACCACCATCAAATTCAGCAACCATCCCACTTCCTGGTGCTACTTTGGCAGAAATGAATTTTACTGAATATAAAAAATTTGCAGAAAAAAAATACCATTGGTTGGACAAAAATATACTGGATCGCTATTTAAGTACTTATGGAACGCGAGTAGAACAATTTTTGCAGGGATGCAAGACCCAAGATGACTTGGGAATGCATTTCGGCGAAACACTTTATCAGGCAGAAGTAAATTATCTTCTCCAGGAAGAATGGGCAAGAACGGTTGATGACATCTTATGGCGACGCACTAAACTTGGTCTTAAACTGAATACGGCGGCTCAAAACAAGTTGCAACATTATCTGTCTCAGCAGCATCACCCATCTCACAAAAGCGCACTACAACCGTCCTTGGAGAACAATAACTAATACCTCTTCCATTTAATTTTGACGGGTTGGGTGGTTACAAATAGTTTTGTTTCTGTCATCCACGCAATAATGCCTCACGGGGATGACAGACAACCCGTCCAAATTAAATAGAAAAGGAGTTAGAATTTGTCTTCAGTGTCTAACCATGCAAGGCTAACAATGGTTATTATTTCTCATCCTGGTCGAGTTGTGCACGAATTTGACTCACGTCAACCTCCAAGGCTTGCTGAACTAATTCTTTCAACGTTGATTCTGGCATACTGCCAGCCTCGGAATAAATCACAATGCCTTGCTTAAAGACTAATAAATGAGGAATAGAGCGAATTTGAAAGGTTTCGGCCAACTCTGCTTCTTCCTCTATATTAATCTTGGCAAAAACCACTTGATTATATAATTTAGCAACCCGCTCATAAGTGTGCGCAAATTGCTTACATGGAGCGCACCATGCTGCCCAAAAATCAATAAAAACAATTTCATTATCACCAATCAGTGATTCAAAATTATCATGATTTACGGATGGAGTGATGCTGCTTCCTGACATGATTTCTCTCCTATTGAATAGCAGCCAAGATGGTTTGAAAAATGGCGTCGACACTGCCAGTGCCAATCACATGATGAAATTGTGGTGCTTGCTTATCGTTGCTTTTTGCCCACAATCGATAATATTCAACCAATGGTTCAGTTTGTTGATGATAAACTTGCAGGCGCTTACGGATAATTTCTTCACGGTCATCTTCACGCTGTATCAAAGGTTCACCAGTTACATCATCAATGCCGTGCTGTTTTGGCGGATGATATTCAATGTGGTAAACACGCCCGGAAGCTGGATGAATACGTCTGCCACTGATTCGTTTGACAATTTCTTCATCATCCACCGATATTTCTATTACATGATCTAGAAAAATACCGGCTTGCTTTAAAGCTTCTGCTTGCACAATGGTGCGTGGGAAACCATCTAGAAGAAAACCATTACGACAGTCATCTTGTTGCAGCCGCTGTTTAACCAGCCCAATCATAATATCATCTGAAACAAGCTGGCCAGAATCCATGATTTTTTTTGCACTTAAACCCAATTCACTTCTGGCAGCAATAGCAGCCCGCAACATGTCACCGGTTGAAATCTGCGGAATATCAAAATGATTTATCAATTTTGATGCTTGTGTACCTTTTCCTGCTCCAGGACCACCTAATAACATCAATCGCCTTAACCCCATGCATCGACTCCCACCCGAATTGTGTCCCATATCGTACCGTTTCAAACAGCGATTGTCACCTTGAAATTAATGAACAAGCGGCTGTCGATTAATATGGGGTATACTTTGTTTGGTTACCACATTTTATACCATGCTTTCCGATTCAATGATGCTTCACAAGAAGCCAATTGTGCCTGATAGATCTGGGCCCTGGCTGCAACCTTATGAGCCACACCCATTAACCACTTTTTCTTTAGATAGGTTTGGCGCTGATAACCGCCAACACCTTCATGATAGGCCAAATACAATGAATACGTATCATCACGTCGTATACCAGCTTTATTATGAGCAATATTTGCATACCAACCGATAAAATCCACGCCATCACCAAAGTGGTCCCGAGAAGCCCATAACCGACCATGCGTTTTTTGATAATTCTCCCAGGTACTACGCAGCGCTTGCGTATAACCATAGGCCGTAGATGGCCGCGTCCAGGGAATAATCCATAATAATTTAGTGCGCTCCGGGCGTGCTCTACCATTAAATTTTGATTCTTGATGAATAATGGCCATTTGTACAGCGATGGGCACCCGCCATCGTCGTTGTACATCTTTTGCATCGGCATACCACCCTGGATATTCTTTAAAAATACTACAAATGTTATTAACATCTTTTGGAGGCGGACTTACGCATCCTGAAAGCATCAAAAGCAATAAAAGACCCAACCAGATTTTTACATGACTCATCCCATAAGTTCCCTGAGAGTAAACAGACACTGCATTAATAACAAAATTCATAAGAAAATAAAATATGACGATGCATTCATTCTTTACAAAGGAACCGCAACATTCTTATTTTTCTGATAACATACGAAAAATGCTGGCATCCTGAACATTGCTTGCATGCGCCATCGAGGCTACCATTTACGTGTCAATTTCTCAGAAGGGCTCCTGGCATGACGATTTTAGTGTTTGATATAGAAACCATCCCCGACATTCATACTGGCCGTAAGCTGTATGATTTGGAAGGGTTATCAGATGCAGATACTGCCAAGGCCCTTTATGCCATGCGCCGAGCTAAAACAGGACATGAATTTTTACCTCACCATCTTCAAAAAATCGTTGCCATTTCACTGATCTTAAGCAATGCAGCGCAATTGAAAGTCTGGACACTAGGCGATGAGAAATCAGAAGAGCACGAACTCATTCAGCGTTTTTTTACAGGCATTGACAAACACACACCAACACTGGTCAGTTGGAATGGTAGCGGCTTTGATCTTCCTGTATTACATTATCGTGCCTTACTCCATGGCATAGAAGCCCCAACCTATTGGGAAGCTGGTGAAAATCAACAAGCATTTCGCTGGAATAATTATCTAAACCGTTTTCATTATCGCCACCTTGATTTGATGGACGTACTAGCAGCCTATCAAAACAAAGCATTCGCTCCCTTGGATGAAATCGCCAGTATGTTAGGTTTTCCAGGGAAAATGGGCATGAGTGGTGCAAAAGTATGGGAAGAATATCAAGGCGGAAACCTAAAAGGAATTCGTGATTATTGTGAAACCGATGTTCTAAACACTTATTGCGTTTATTTACGCTTTGAACTCATGCGTGGTGCTATTAATCAAGTGGAGTATAGAGGTGCCATTGAAAGACTTCGCTGTTATTTGCAAGAAGAAAAAGATAAACCTCATTTACAAGAATTTTTACAAAACATGACCTAAACCGGGGTGCGATTTAAAGTGCGTTTTTTAGTATCTCGTCATCCCCCCGAGCGCTGCGAAGAATGACAGACGATATGCCAAAACCCTTTGCTGTTACAAAAACCGCATTTTAAATCACACCCCATAAACCGCCATTATCAGATGTCTTTTTTTAATAAAACGGCATCTTCCACTCCGAGTTCATCCTGATAATAATCTTTTTTAATGCCGGCCTGGTAAAATCCCATTTTTTTATACAGACTTATCGCTGTCAGATTACTGGGCCGCACTTCCAAAATTAAAGCTTCCACCTCAGAACCCACTAACGAATCAATCACATTCTGTAGAAGCAGGCGGCCATAGCCTTTCCCCTGAGAAGCAAGCGCAACACATAAATTTAAGATATGACAAGTATGGTCATAATAACGTAAAATAATGTAACTGATTATTTCGGGTTCCGCTCGTTCACAAGATTCAAGCACACGACAATCATACCCAACAAGCACACAATCTCTCAGAATATCACGGCTCCAGGGAGCTTTATGTGCTGAAAGTTCAATGGCATACACGTCATCAACATCATCAATCGTCATAGGACGTATGTGATACGACATACTAAATCCTGCTTAATACGGCCATAGATGGCTTATCGTGCCCGTGCCGTTCCCTTTTTACAGAAATGACACGGGCTTCCATGGAAGGAAAAATGGCTTATATTATTTTTCTTTTTTTTCGGCATATAAAGATCAGTAATAGTTCCTTCAAAGATTTCTGCCGCCTGTGCCACCGTTTCAGACAGTGTCGGATGCGGATGAATCGTCAGGGCAATGTCCTCCACATCACAACCCATTTCAATGGCTAGCGCTGTTTCTGCAATTAGATCCCCCGCATTAATGCCGACGATTCCTGCTCCCAAAATACGTTGACTGTCCGGACAAAATAAAAGTTTGGTCATTCCTTCTTCGCGCCCCATACTCAATGCTCGCCCACTGGCAACCCATGGAAACGACGCTTTTTCATAAGCAATATTTTGCGCCTTCGCTTCTTTTTCAGTCAAACCTGCCCAAGCAATCTCCGGATCTGTATACGCCACGCTAGCAATGCACTTGGGATCAAAATAATGCTTCATTCCAGAAATGACTTCAGCCGCTACTTTGCCTTCCGGAATAGCCTTATGAGCCAACATAGGTTGTCCTACAACATCTCCAATAGCAAAAATATGAGAAACATTCGTACGCATTTGTTTATCAACATGAATAAACCCACGTTCATCCACCTTAACTCCCGCCTTCTCAGCAGCAATTGCACCCCCATTAGGCTTACGCCCCACCGCAACCAAAACTTGCTGAAAGCATAACGGCTTATCCGTTGCATGTTCACCTTCCATGGATACATAAATACCATCCTTTTTAGCATCCATTTTGGTTACTTTGGTTTTCAATAAAAACTTAACGCCTTTTTTACTCATGCGTTTTTGCAATACATTCACCAAATCAGCATCGGCTCCAGGTATAAGCTGATCCATAAATTCAACCACAGTCACTTCAACTCCAAGAGCAGAATAAACGGTTGCCATTTCTAATCCAATGATGCCACCGCCTAAAACAAGTAAGTTGCCTTTAATATCTGCTAATTCAAGCGCACCTGTAGAGCTAAAAATACGTTTGTCTTCAGGAATAAATGGCAAATGTACGGACTCGCTACCAACAGCAATAATCGCATGCTCAAAATCAATTTGAACATCGCCCTCTTGTCCATCCACAATGATTTGATGTGAACCCGAAAATTTAGCTCGACCAGTGACTACTTCAACTTTACGCTGCTTTGCCAATGCATTTAGTCCACCCGTCAATTTACTTACCACCGAATTTTTCCAGGCAACCAGCTTTTTATTGTCCAGTTTTGGTTTTGCAAATGAAACGCCATACTCTGCCATTTCCTGAGTTTCATCGAGAACCTTGGCAATGTGTAACAATGCCTTGGATGGGATGCAACCTACATTTAAACAAACACCACCTAACGTTTCATAACGCTCAACTAAGACCACTTTTTTACCCAAATCAGCCGCACGAAAAGCAGCTGTATAACCACCCGGGCCACTACCAATCACAACGACGTCTGTTTTTAGCTGTTTTGTCATTTTAAAACCTCATAAATACTGGGATCGTACCGAAACGACCTATTACAATAAAATTTTTCGAATATCGCCCAAACTATCACTCACAAATCGGGTAAACCGTGCTGCTTCTGCTCCATCGATTACCCGGTGGTCATAAGAAAGAGATAAAGGCAACATCAAGCGCGGCTTAAATTCACCATCTCGATAGACTGGTTTTATCATGGAACGAGATAATCCAAGAATAGCCACCTCAGGGCTATTAACGATTGGCGTAAATGCAGTGCCTCCAATTCCCCCCAGGCTTGAAATCGTAAAGCAACCGCCATTCATATCAGCCGGCATTAACCCCTTTTCACGCGCTTTGGTACTTAATCGCCCCATTTCCTTCGCAATATCACTGACGGATAAGCGATCCACTTCTTTTATCACAGGTACAACCAAGCCACTCGGTGTCTCAACTGCAACACCAATATTGAAATAGTGTTTATAAATCAGATTTTCTCCGCTGGCATCAAGAGAGGCATTAAACTGTGGAAATTCAACCAATGCCTTACTGATTACCTTACATACAAAAGCAAGCAACGTCAGCTTATAATCCAATTTCTTTGCTTTTTCTGCCTCGACCTGACGGAATGCTTCCAATTCCGTGATATCAGCTTCATCAAACTGAGTCACATGCGGAATCGTTAACCAAGAGCGATGTACATTCATTCCTGTTAATCGCTTAATTTTGTTCAATGGTTTCGCTTCAATACCACCGAATTGGCTAAAATCAATGCTGGGCACAGACGGTATCGCAAATCCACCCGTGGATTTTTCCTGTAATTTTGTTTTTACAAATTGTTGCACGTCTTCTTTACTGATCCGTGCTTTTCGGCCAGTGCCTCGTACCTCAGCCAAATTAACGCCAAATTCTCGAGCCAATCGCCGTACGGCAGGTCCTGCAAAAATAGCCGCATCGGGCTTTATTCCAATCGCAGAAGAACTGGATACAGAACTCGCAACAGGTGGTTTTTCTGACGTAACAGGCGGATGTGTTTCCCGTCCCTGCTCTTCCTTGTCCTTGTCGTTCGTAGAAGACAAAGCGGGTTTTGATTCTGGTTCTAACGCTACCTCTTCTTGCGTTAGCGTTAAAATCACATCACCTTCCGAAACCTTATCCCCTAATTTTACTTTGATGGCTTGAATCGTTCCCTCGCAAGGTGATGGTATTTCCATACTTGCTTTATCAGACTCCAACGTAATCAGTGGAGCATCTTTCGCAACATTATCTCCTTCATGAACCAGTATCTCGATAACCTCTACCTCATGCGCACCACCAATATCAGGAATTTTTATTTCTTTTTCCACAGAACCTTTCTGTATGTTGCGCTCAGATTCCTTACTGTCATCGCTTGTCTTCTTTACTGATTTACGGACAGAATCATCTTGAGATTTAGCCTTTGTTTTTAGTGATTCACTTTGACTTGGCGCAAGAAGTAAAATGACATCCCCTGCCGATACCTTATCCCCCACCTTAACTTCAATGGATTGAATAACCCCAGCTTCAGAAGAAGGTATTTCCATACTTGCCTTATCAGACTCTAATGTAATCAGCGGCGTTTCCTTGCTTATTTCGTCTCCTACTTGCACGAGTATCTCAATAACGTCTACCCCTGTAGCGCCGCCAATATCAGGTACTTTTATTTTTTTTCGTCGGCCATACCTATAATCTCTCGCCTTTATTGTGCAAACATCATATTTTTCCCTTACATGCAAAAGGGTAAAATACCTCTTGATCCTAATGCGTTGCCGGATCCAGTTTTTCTCTGTCGATACCAAATTGTTTCATAGCATTGAGCACGGTTGATTTTGGCAACTCGCCTTGATCAGCCAAAGCATTTAATGCTGCAATAACAATGAATTTTGCATCCACTTCAAAATAGTGACGTAAACGCGCGCGGGTATCACTGCGACCATAACCATCTGTACCAAGCGTGATAAAAGGTGCCTGAATAAATGGCCGTATTTGATCCGCGTACAATTTCATATAATCCGTCGCAGCAATCACTGGTCCTTTTTTACCAGTTAATTGCTGGCTTACATAACTTTGCCGCGGTGATTCTTCTGGATGCATACGATTATAACGCTCGGCCGCTAAACCATCACGCCTAAGCTCAGTAAAACTGGTCACACTCCAAACATCAGAAGACACGGAAAATTCTTCCTTCAATAGCTGTGCGGCGTGAATGACTTCTCGCAAAATGGTGCCACACCCTAATAGTTGTACGTGATGTTTTAATGTTTTATTACTTTTTTGCAACAAATACATACCCTTAAGAATGCCTTCTTCGACCCCTTTCGGCATATCAGGATGATGATAATTTTCGTTCATGACCGTGATGTAATAAAACACATTATCCTGTTTTTGATACATTCGGTACAAACCATGCTGAATAATCACCGCCAATTCGTAAGCATAGGTCGGATCGTAAGAAACGCAATTTGGAATGGTAGAAGCCAGCAGATGGCTATGTCCGTCTTGATGTTGCAATCCCTCACCCGCTAATGTCGTGCGTCCGGCCGTACCACCCAATAGAAAACCACGGGCTTGCATATCTCCAGCCGCCCACGCCAAATCACCCACACGCTGAAAACCAAACATGGAATAATAAATATAGAAAGGAATCATAGGCAACTTGTTTGTGCTGTAAGAAGTTGCTGCAGCCATCCAAGAAGCAAATGCACCGGCTTCATTAATGCCTTCTTCTAAAATTTGCCCATCGCGAGCTTCACGATAATACATGACTTGCTCGTGATCCACCGGCGTATATAATTGGCCCACTGGAGAATAAATACCTATTTGCCGAAAGAGCCCTTCCATGCCAAACGTACGGGATTCATCAGGTACAATAGGCACAATTCGTTGGCCAATTTCCTTGTCTTTCAGCAAAACTGATAATAGACGGACAAACGCCATGGTCGTGGATATTTCCCGGTCACCTGAACTTTTGGTTAGTGCTGAAAATTCAGATAAATCAGGAACTTTTAATGCTTCAAACTCGGTATTACGAGTGGGTAAGTAACCACCCAGCATCTCACGTTGCTTGCGCAAATATTGTATTTCTGGGCTATCGTCATCAGGACGATAAAATGGAACTTCCGTAATCTTGTCATCACTGATTGGAATACTGAATCGATCACGAAATGCACGCAATTGCTCTATGGTCATTTTCTTTTGCTGATGCGTGATGTTCATGCCCTCACCCGCAGCTCCCATGCCATAGCCTTTAATGGTTTTTGCCAGAATGACGGTTGGACTGCCTTGATGTTCTACAGCCCGAGCATACGCAGCATATACTTTTTGTGGATCATGACCCCCACGATTCAAGCGCCAGATTTCATCATCCGTCATATGTTCCACCATTTTTTTCAACTCAGGATACTGGCCGAAAAAATGCTTGCGCACATACGCACCATCATAAGCCTTATAAGCCTGGTAATCACCATCAACGCATTCTTCCATTCTCTTTTGCATCAAACCATCAGTATCACGAGCAAACAATGGATCCCATCGCCCCCCCCAAATGACTTTAATCACATTCCAGCCTGCACCACGAAACAACCCTTCTAGCTCCTGGATAATTTTGCTATTCCCCCGGACAGGACCATCAAGCCGCTGAAGATTACAGTTGACAACGAAAATAAGATTATCCAATTTCTCTCGGGCAGCAATCGACAAGGCACCCACAGATTCTGGTTCATCCATTTCACCATCACCAAGAAAAGCCCATACTTTGCGCCCTTCGGTTGCAATCAATCCTCTATTTTCCAGATATTTTAAAAATCGAGCTTGATAAATAGCTTGCAAAGGTCCAAGCCCCATGGATACTGTGGGAAACTGCCAAAAATCACTCATTAACCAAGGATGAGGATAGGAAGACAACCCATCCACCTCAACTTCTTGTCTGAAATTTCCCAACTGTTCTTCTGAAAGCCTACCTTCAAGAAAAGCACGAGCATAAACACCAGGAGAAGAATGTCCTTGAATGTATAACAAATCAGCCAACTGTTTATCTGGCCCTTTGAAAAAATAATTAAAGCCAATTTCATATAATGTGGAAGCAGAAGCATAAGTAGCAATATGTCCACCCAGTTCCGGTGCATATTTTCCTGCCCGCAATACCATGGCCACGGCGTTCCAACGAATCAACGCATTGATGCGTTTGCCTATCCCTTCGTCTGGAGGCATTTGCTTTTCTTCATGCAATTTTATGGTATTTCGATAAGGGGTATTGATTGAGCTGGCAATCGTAATTCCTTCGGCGCTGGCTTTTTTAAGTAATTCCTTTAATATAAATTCTGCGCGTTCATTGCCCTCGTAAGCGACAATAGCCTTCAAGGCATCCAGCCACTCTCGAGTTTCAACCGGATCAATATCATTAATTTTTTCATCTGTCATGAATATTCCCCGTCTATAAAGACTTTTCTAACAGCAAGTTGGTGCAACTTGCAGACGTTTTTGAATGACGCCCGAACAAGACTGGATACATATGCGGTAATCTGCCAGGCAATTACATGTCGGTTTGCGGCATTGTAGTGGATCACGGTAAGATTTCAACTCACGAGCAATAATTCCCCCTCGTATGCATTGTTCATGTTTATATTGGTCGTAGCTTTTAGCAGCCGATACATCAGCGCACGTAGAACATCGACGACAATTATCCGTGCAAACGGTTTTACAGTGATCAAATTGTTTTTGACAGGATATTTTGCAGCTTGTCTGTTCAGGAGATGAGGGTTGCTTTACGCAGCTGGCAAGTACAGCAAAAATAAAAATAATACTTAAGCGAATAATGACGTGCATGGTAGTTCACTCTTCTTAATAATGTTAAGGCTACTGCTTTTATTTTGGTGGTTTTTAATTTCTTCCAGCAACGCTCAACTCATGACAACCACGCCGCTATGGTGAAGAAAGCCAGGAAAACCAGCAAAACAATCGTGGCGTGCTCTACAAGCGTTTCAGCTTTCGACATTAGCAATAATTCTTGTTCATCACCATCAACCGCATATAACCCACAAGTTTTTAACATCATCTGATTATTATCAGGCGATGTAAGGACATGGTTAGAAAAATAATGGATTCCTGCCTGAAAATGCCCCACCAATAAATATAACAACGCCGTCATTCTTGCTGGAACCCAATCCAATACTGCCGCTAGATAATTGGCTTGGACTTGCACCTTATCCTGATTTCGGCAAAGAGAAATGAGACGATAAGCCAATACTCCAAGCGGACCCAAAATAATATACCAGAAAATGACGGCGAATAATTGTCCATTGACTTCTGCCAGATAATTACCAACGTCATCCTGAATTGCTGATTCTGGTGATTGTGAGCATGCAGGATAAAATGGATGGCCTGGACCAAGACAATAATAAAAAATAATAAGGCTCAACAATAATCCAACAAAACCAAACAAAAAATGTTCAAAAAAATAAAAAATGATTGCCGTTGCCAGCAACAATGGCAATAAAACCAGAATGAGCATTATCCATGGATTTATCATCATGCGGTGCTCAGGGAATAATTTGATCACGGCATTAAAATAAGAAGTAAACCAATAAAATCGTTTATGAGCACTTACATGAACTAAAAAGCGTTCACTCAATAAGCAAAGAACAATAATCAAAAGCTTCATTTATTAAATTCCACATTAATCTTTACGCATTTTTTCAGATAATGACATTGGCGTAGGGTATTTTAATACCACCACATAGGAGGACACGATGAACGTTAAAATCGTTGTGGCCTGAATCAAATTGGATGCCACATCCGATATCAAATGACTATTTAAAGCAATGCTTGCAACCAATAAGGAAAACTCGCTGCCTTGCCCCAAGCGAATACCGACTTCTTTTGAAACCCGCTTTTTCTCACCAGCCTTAATCAATAGAAAGTAAAAACATAATGGCTTAAGCAATAACATTAGCACAGCCAAAATTAGTGCCGGTATTACAACTTGCGCAGCAAAACCAAAATTGAATGTTGCTCCAACTGAAAAGAAAAACATCACCAGGAAAAAATCACGTAAAGGCTTCAGACTCTCCGCAATAAACAATGAAATTGGACTGGCTGCCAAAGCAACCCCAGCGACAAAAGCACCTATGTCTTCGGATAATCCTAATTGATTTGCAAGAATCGACAAGCCAAGACACCAGCCAATAGACAATAAAAATACATATTCCTGAGTTCTATCAAAACGCGCTAGGAGTTTGACAAGAATGTAACGTTCTGCGGCAAAAGCCGATAATATGAGAGAAGGAAGAGCCACCCCAACTAAAACCAAATCATTCCAGGACAACCCACTACCTTCTTGCGCACCATTAATCAAGATAAGCACGACAATGGCTATTAAATCCTGCATTAATAACACACTGATCATGACTTCCCCAGTATGTTGATGATGCAAAATCGTCGTCGGTAATAGCTTAAGGCCAATAATGGTACTTGAAAACATCATGGCTGCGCCAAGCAGCCATGATTCAGCATTGGTTAAACCAAACCATCTTCCAATAAAATAGGCAATAATTGCAAAAAAGATAGAGCTGAACAAAGCAATCCAAGTCACTTTCTTCAGCATATGCACCAAATTTTGCGGCTGCAAGTGCAAACCCAACAAGAACAGCAGAAAGACTATCCCCATATCCCCCACTTGCTGTACAGCACTTAAATCCGGAACCAATTGCAAGCCCCACGGCCCTAATGCTGCCCCTAATAAAATATAAGCAACCAGTAATGATTGTCTGGTATAGAGCACAACGGTTGAAAAAGCAGCAGCACCACCAAAAATCAAAAAAATCGTATAAAAAACTGTACCATCATGCATATGCTCAATACCTCACAATCCAATTCATGCAACTAACACGCTGTCAATCATGAACTTTTAACGTTATCCTCACTGACCTGTTATAAACCTATATTCAATTACCGCCATGCTATCTTGCTTTTCAAAAGTAAGAGGAATACTCATCCTAATGATATCCTTCCCCAGCCGATTTGCCCCCAAAAACACGATAAGCGTACAAAGTATATCCTAACAACACAGGTAACATAATGACTACCCCAATTAAAATAAAAATAAGCGTCGTATTAGGGGCCGCCGCCTCCCAAATCGTAATCTCATGTGGGATCAAGTAAGGATATACACTGATTCCTATACCAACATAAGAGCAAAAAAATATGACAATACTATACACAAAAGGTTTAATCTCCTGCCCACAGGACAAGTTTTTCCAGACAAGAAACACCATCACCGCCGTGACGACTGGTAATGGCATCAGCAGAAACACATTGGGAAAACTATACCAGCGATTAAAAATTTCTTCATTATGTAAGGGGGTCCATATACTGACAAACACCAAAAATATGGCCACCATAATCAAAAATCCTTTCGCCAAATGAATCATTTTCTTTTGCAAGCTTTGTTCGCTTTTTATAATCATCCAGGTTGCACCTAATAACGCATAACCACAGATTACGGCAATACCTGTTAACAAACTAAATGGGGTTAGCCAATCCGAGTCACTGATAACCAATGCGGCTTCATTGATATTAAAGCCTTGTACAAACGCTCCCAAGATAACACCTTGCATAAAGGCTGCCATGATGGAACTCATCGCAAAAGCCCAATTCCAAATCGGCTTGGACGTTTCAGCTTTAAAACGAAACTCAAAACACACACCACGGAAAATCAATGCAATCAGCATGAGCATGATTGGCATGTATAAAATGGGCAATAATAATCCATACACAATAGGGAAAGCGCCATATAACATTGCTCCCCCAAACACTAACCAGGTTTCATTACCATCCCATACAGGCGCGATCGAATTCATCATCAGATCACGCTCACGCTCGCTTTGAGTAAACAAAAATAAAATGCCTATACCCAAATCAAAACCATCAAGGATAACGTACATGATGATGATGAAACCAAGAAGACTTGCAAAAATAAATGGCAACATTATTTTTTATCTCCAGAATGATCCGTCATATATTGGAAAATATGATGCTCTACTTCTTTTTCTTCTGCTCTTTCAGGACCTAGGCGAATGGTTTTAAAAAGATAATATAAATAGAAGCTAAATATGATGCCATACGCTAATACCAACAAGATGAACGAGATAATGACCTCTTCCTTATCTATAGCGGACACGGCCTCCGAGGTACGCATCAAATAATAAACGACCCAGGGTTGTCGACCAACTTCAGCAGTTAACCAGCCGGTAATGGCGGCAACAAACCCAAGCGGTGCCATGATTAAACTCCAGCATTGAAACCAGCGAGCGTTAAAAAGTTTTTGGCCTGGACGTAAAAATAAAGCCAGCAATGCCGTTACCAGCATTAAAACGCCAATACCCACCATAATTCGAAATGAAAAAAAGACCGGGGCAACGAATGGTTGAGCATCTCGGGGCACCGAGCGTAAACCAAGCAATTCGCCATCCCAATGATGTGTATTAATCAGACTGGCCAGTTTAGGAATAGAAATCACATATTCATTTTTTTGCTTTTCCTGAGAAGGCCATGCGAACAAGATTAAAGGGGCTCCTTTTTGAGTTTCCCAGACTCCTTCAATGGCTGCCGTCTTTAATGGCTGATATTTATGAACATTAAGACCGACCGTATCCCCAATGACAATTTGTGCAGGAACCAAAAATAACGCTGCCCACATGGCAACTGATAAAGATTTTCGGGCAACCTCATCGTGCTTGCCTTTTAATAAAAAATAACTTGCAATCCCGGCAATAACAAAACAAGTGGTGGTGTATGAGGCAAACAGCATATGGAACATGCGTGCCAGAAAAGAAGGATTAAAAACAATATGCCACCAATCATGAACAAGATATTTTCCATCAATCCATTCATACCCTGATGGGGTCTGCATCCAGGAATTAGCTGACATAATCCAGAAAGCAGATATGGTTGTTCCGATTCCAACCAATAAGGTTGCAGTAAAATGAATCGGAGGTGGCACACGCTTCCAACCAAACAGCATCACCCCTAAAAAACCGGCTTCCAGGAAAAAAGCGGTTAGTGTTTCATAGGCAAATAAAGCACCTAGCACATTCCCAAATTGAGAAATAAAAGGACCAAAATTTGTACCTATTTGATAGGCAAGAACAATCCCTGAAACTACTCCCATCCCGAACGTCAATGCAAAAATCTTCACCCAAAATTTACATATTTTGAGATAAAGAGGATTGTCAGTACATAGCCACGCCGCTTCCATACATACCAGAAAAAGAGCAAGGCCCAAATTCAAGGTAGGAAATAAGATATGAAAGCCAATGCTAAAAGCAAACTGTATTCTGGAAAGAATTTCAACGACCATGTTTTCTCCGTGATCCAATCACTTATTTAACAGCCATCCTAGAACATGACTAACAAAATCAAATCTTATCTTTATAGGCATGCTTAACCGCAATTTTTAATCCATCTTCAGTCAAAGAAAGAAAATTATAGTATGGATCAGCCGTTGTCCTTTCCAGCCATTCATTAGCTATGCAAATATCTGCAAGTTCATAAAGTTTCTCCAACGTAACATTGTAACCAAAATTTTGTTGCAACAGGCTAACCATATCCTGATCAATATTGAGAAAAACTTTATCGTGGGTTACTCCCCGAGCCTTTATTTCTTCATAAAAAATATTTAAAAGATCAAATTCATCCATAAAAATCCCTTTTTAATAAAATTACTCAATGATGACCTAATTTACTTTTTCCAAAAAGCTACAGTTTAATACCAACCTTAAGCAAAAAAATCAAACAACAAATTCAAATATAAGCTAGTCCACATATAATCAATTTTTTTAGCAAGCCACATTAAGTTCGAAGTGAATCGGGAGGTCAAATTAACATCAATAATGAGTTTTTCCAGCACAATTAGCAAGCAATTTAATTACTGATAGTTTTAGTGGTATTTCAGGTGACCAAAAATAACATGAAACATCTTTGAAGCAGGCAACACTGTTATTTCCTTACTACAATTATAGAAAATAGTCAAGGTTGAAAGCCATGAAAATTTCTCCATTTCAAGCATTAACACTTTTGGCTAAGCAGTACAGACATGCTGATGCTGGCTCTCGAGAAGCCCAAGTATTTGCACAAGTAAAGCATCTTTTCCTGATGGGTGTAGAAAACGAGAAAGATCTGCATATACTTAAAAATCTGTTAAAAGATAAGGCACTCAAAGACCATGAGATTGCATTAGTTGAGCCAAGCGAGTTCGTACTGCTGCGAAAAAAACCGGGGGAATTAACTGAGACAGAAGTGCCATTGTATGATGCGGCAAAAGCCAAACTGGAACTCATTAATAATGATCCGACCAGACGTTATTTTGAAAGCCTCCTATGTCACGACACCTTACGAGACAGTATTGATGGCTTGGATCAAACTGCATTACAGCACCATTTTGCTAAAGTTTTTGCTGAAATGCCTCAGTCCATGAAGATAATGGTACCCCTAATGATCTATAAGGGTAATGTCAATGACTTTGTCACTAAAATAAGTAGTACTGCTCCAGAATAGATTACTGCTATTCAAAAACTTGGCAATAGAAATAATTTTTCATCGTTCAGACCAGATGAAACCATTGGGTCAGAATCACCGGAAGATGTTTTAAAAGAAAGAATGGATAAAATGATGCTTCTTGTAAAAACAGCACATGCGGCAATGACTGCAGTAGAATGCCATAAGGATACTCATTTCCCATTAAATATTTATGGAGAAGCAGATTCCGTTTATTCAGGACCTAGAAGAGGTCGTACTAACCGTGTCTCTGACGATGGCGGCAAACAAGTTGTCAGGTCAAATAATATTGGCATTATGAGAAGTTACATGCCTGTATCACGAGATGATGTTTTATTTGAAGAGCCCTCCATGGAAACTGCAAATCAATATCGTCGTCCTGCTGATGCGTCAACTTATGTTGCTGGCGCCGATATGCCTGAAAAGTTTTTCTCATCCGAAGTTAGTCCCTTTGTCAATTCCATTTCAGGCACTATGCTGTGCCAATTGAGAGTAATGGCCAAATTACTTGAAGAGCATAAACTGGAATACGAAAACAATCCCGAGCAATTAAAAACATTTTTCAAATGTTTTATCTCATACATGATATATAATTCCGGTGGACATTCGTTACAAGAATTTACCGGTGTATTTCAACTCCCACAAGTACAGGCAATGTTCAAAGATATACCTGGATTTACAGACTTGAATCTCAGGCAATTATTCCAGACAGAAAATGATGCAAGCTTTATGAGCGCCATGGATCGTGCCATTGACTATAATGACAAACTTTTTATGAGAAACGCAGTTCATGCTGAATTAACAAGCACTACGGCAGAAAGTGAAGCGCGTGCCACTAAACTTTCTGATATTGAAGCAAGAATCAGTGAAAATTGGAAAAAATATCGTGCTCCAAAAACGGGGGAAGAAAAATTCGCAGCCAAACAATATCTTTTATCCGAAGAAGCACGTGCTTTTTATCGAGAACGTTTTTGCAATGCAGATGGTGAAATCAAAAGACCTACGAGATATGCTGCCAACGGAAGCGTTGCAGCCTATGAAACTCTGGTTTTTGATAGATTAAAAGGGGAAGAGCTTCAACGTGTAATTTTTGATAAATTACGATATGAAGTATTCCTGCATCACGATGAAGCTACGGCAAATGTACGCGCCAAATTAACACCTGCACGTCGAGAATTCGTGCCTATTCAAGAACGGATTGACTCCGCATTGGATTGTTTGCAGACAGGAAAAGATTCTGCAGACAAACAAAATGCTGCAGCACTTTTTATTATCAAACAAATCAATGCTGCCAAAAGAATGCGACATGAAGATCCAGAAACTTTTTTATCAGAAGATGAAGGCTCAGCTCAGAAAGTTCGAGAGGTTTTCTCAAAGCTTAAAGGTGAAAGCCCCTCTTTTGGTGCAGAAGTTTCTGCGGAAGATGCTGAACTCAATGCCTCTGTACTGGATTACCTTGAATCCATTCGCGAAAAAAGAAAGCTGGTTTTTATCAAGTTTCCTCAGAGGCACCTTCTTTTGCATCTCTATTAGACAAAGCATATGCTGTGTACACAGATGAGCACGCTCATCTCATGGATAAAGAAATTGCTCAAGAATTTATAATTTATGCATTGGACATCCAAAACCCTGCCTTTAAACTAAATGAGCAAATAGAAACAGCAATGGCACTAAGAGCGCTTATTAAAGATAAAAATCCAAACTTTATCCCTGGACGCTCACCATTGCCTCGAGATGTACTAGCACCTGAAGTGCTGGCAGCCGTTTCCCAGACTGCCAGATTCAGAAAAACGGATAACCCTACCATAAGATCAATGTTTGAGAGTAGCGAACTTCTTGATGTCATTACCCAGGCCAAACAAAAAGATCGCGGGGGAAAGCATGGCAAAAATCAGAAAACAATATTTTTTAATCCCTTAGAACGAGACTCTTTCCGAGTTGATATTCACCGAGGACTTTTCATGCGCATGGGGGAGCCAATCAGCACACATGACTCCATGTCGCATGGTAAAAAAGGGTTTGCTGCTTTTACCTTAGATGTGAATGGTGAGCTTTCTGTCTTTCCTCATATCGACCACGATAAAACGGGTATTGCTCATTCATCTATGAATGAAGGTCGTCCTGTTGTATGTGCAGGTGAAGTTCAGATTGAAAATGGTAAATTAAAGGCAATAACCACATACAGTGGTCACTACCGCCCAACACTCTATAATATCTATAAGGCATTAGATTATTTTCAAAGACGCGGTGTTGATGTCAGTGAAGCAAAACTTTATTCCTTTGAAAATCCTGCTGTCATGAATATCGCAGCCAAACCATCTCCGTACCCCAGGTTTTACGAAAGTCAGGCTCAAGACTTGCTACAAACTTATAAAGCCACTCTTAGAAAAGAATTGCATGCCATTAAACAAGATATTATGGACTATAAAACCAAACGAGAAGGTCTATGGCATACAATTTTCCATAAAACAGCCCTAACGGAAGAAAAACTAAAAATAGCAAAAGCGTTAATTGAATATTTAGAAACTCAAGAACAAGCACTGAATCGAATAGATAATTTGCAGGATTATGAAAGGTTTCTAATACAGTTAGAATCAATTGTGACGACTATGGATAAAGAAAATCGTGATGTTTCTAGTCATCATAACCGTCGAGAAGGTTTGCTTGCTGAAAAATTAACAAGCTTTACAGAAAAAATACAAGCAAGCAAAAGTGTTTTAAGAGCAGTTAGAGAGGGCCATGATTTGCCTGATGATAGAGATTTGAACAGCGAAGAAAGAACCACGGCGCTTAAAGGACTCGGGCGCCGGCAATCCTAACTATTGAAAATGATGTTACCATGCTGATAAAATTACGTCACTTCGTCCACCAAACCACATTTCTGATTGGCAGGAACTGCAATATCCATCAATTTAGGGTTAGGCAAGTTTAACGCATTCATTAAGTCGATGTATTCATGACGTGATTGTACCTGCAGCCGTGGATTAAATTTTTTTTCTTCACCAATGGTGCTGACCGTCATGCCATTATAATCATGACCAGGATAAACCAGAGTATCATCAGGCAAACTCAACAAGCGATTAAACAAGCTGTCGTATTGCATGCTGGGGTCACCATGTTGAAAATCTGTACGTCCAGTTCCACGAATAAAGAGTGTATCCCCGGTAAACACTCGATCACTCATTAAAAAACAATAGGAATCATCCGTATGCCCAGGAGTGTAAAGTACTTTAAGTTCAAACCCGTCAAAACTTAAAAGTTCCTCATCATTAAATCTTTTCATAACACAATTGGCTTTACTTTGTTTTCCCATCATCGTCACACAATGCAACTGTTTGTTAAGGTCTCCTAACGCGGTGATGTGATCAGCGTGCAAATGCGTATCCATCGCTGCAACCAGCCGTAAGCCAAGTTGCTCTATCAATTTCACATATTGATTAACGTTTCTTTTTACTGGATCAATAATGACCGCTTCTCGCCCATAACCGGCAGCAATTAAATAGGTATAAGTGGATGATTCATGATCAAACAATTGTCGAAATAGCATCTTTTTGCTCCCTTTTTATTATATTCATTGGCCTGTGTTGCGTTTAAAACGTAATAAGGCATGATTTGCACGTAAAACAGCGGTATTCATTGCTTCTTTAGGACTCTTAATGCCAGCAAAAATAGCTTCCAGTGATTCATCATTGATAACACGGATTTGATTTTGCATACCCAAGTGACAACCATTTGCTTGCATTTGCATTCCTGCCAATTCATGTTGTGCTAACGTAAGAGAAGGATGTTGTTTTCTGTCCACAAAAGATTGATAAATACCACCTACCCCTAGAGGTAAATAGCCTGTATTTCGATGCCATTGTTGTTGCACTTCTGGCTGTGCCAAATAGACAAAAAAACGGGCAATTCCCTCATATTGAATCGCCGATAAACCTGCAACAACCCAAAGAGCAGCCCCGCCGGAAACATTCGTATAACGTTTAACACTAGCTTGTTTATCCAGAGGTATCGGTGCTACACCCACCTTGAAGGGCACGAGATTAACCAAACTATTATACGCGCCAGACGATTGACTAAAGAGCGGACATCGCCCACTGGTAAACAGCAGCGTTGGATCATCCGTACGTCCACCATATTCAAAATAATGAAGCCTTTGCCAACGCACCAACCGTTCAAGATGACGAATCACCTGCGGATTATTATACAATGCTTGCCTACCATAAACATCAATCATAGGCAAACCATGAATGGCTGCAAAAGATTCCAGTAAAATCCATGCTGGATGGGCAGAAGTATAAACACAAGGGTAGCCGGCTTTCTTAAGTTGTTCAGCCAAAACTTCCAATTCTTCCCACGTCTGCGGGAAATTCTTGGCAGTATATCCAATCTTGGCTAATGCATCCGCATTATAAAACATGGCAGGCACTGAAACGTTAAAAGGCATCGCCATCAAACGGCCATCTTCACTATAATAATCACGCACGGCAGGGAAAAAATTATTTTGGGGCAAAGAAAGCCCTTGCTCTTGCATCAACTGCCCAACGGGCTTAATAATGCCAGCAGGCGCCAGCATGGTTGGTTTACCTACTTCAAAAATCTGCACCATCGCCGGTGGTTGTTTTGCCTGGAAAGCAGCGGCAAAACTGGTTAAACATTCAAGATAATCACCCTTATAAATGGGTTTTATAAAATAATCCGATTGGTTTTGATTAAATCCATCAGTTAATTTTTTGACTTCTTCTCCCAGCTTCCCTGCCAATGAATGCCACCATATAATTTCTATGGGTTTGGCCTGTGAAGGCATAGAGAATATGAACATCACTATTGCCAACATCACAGCCCATTTTATCTTAAAACAAGAAATCATTTACATTTAACCAATCAGGACAATAAATCCGGATAATCACTGAAGACAGCATCCACTCCCCAGCTAAATAACTTTTTGGCCTGGCGCCTTCGATTCACCGTATAAGCGCATACTTTATAATGATGCTGTCTGATTTCCTCCACACGTGACTTTGTTAATGCCCGTTTATTTAAATGCACAGAATAACAATTTAATTGCTGTGCCGTATGTAACCAGTTTTCTTGCCACTCATCCAACAATAAGCCCAGGGGAATTTCCGGCGCAATGCTATGACACAGTTGCAACGCTTCCAATTCAAAACTGGATAATAAGGGCCAAGCCTTATCCTGAGGCCAATACCGATTTAAATGGCTTAAAACCGCTACAGTGGTGGCCTCCGTTTGCCCAGGATAAGGTTTTATTTCAATATTAGCTTGAACATTTGCAGTAATCAGCCAATCCATTGCTTCCTGTAACGTAGGAATATGTATACCGCGAAATTGTTTGGAAAACCAACCGCCGGCATCCAAGGTTTTCAATACGGCTGATGAGGTTAGTCCAAATGCACCACGTCCGTTGGTTGTTCTCTGCAAGGTTTCATCATGAAATATAAAGGCCTCATGGTCAGCACTTAACATCACATCAAATTCAATAAACCGACATCCCATCGCTAATGCCTTATCAAAAGCAACTAACGTATTTTCAGGTGCATAAGCAGCAGCACCGCGATGACCTATAATCCGCTCCATCTGTAACAATTTAATTCTCCGCTTGACGGCTGGAAGCCACTTGCACGATGGCTGTCATAACCAATTCATTACTGACGGTTAAAGCAGGCGCTGGAGCAGCGATAGCCATGGTGTTAATCATCTCTCGTGCTTGATATGCTTTAGGTTGCGGCATCGGCAGCGAATCGCCATCAATAAATACCAGATCATACACACTGTACACCTGACCAGTGTATACTTTATTTATCCTGGTCAATTCGTTTTGTACTTGATTATATAATTGCTCACGCAACGCGTTTTTTACTTCCTGAACCTCTTCAAGACTCGGCTTAAATTCAATGGAACCAATTTCATAATTGGTCCCAGGTCTGCTAACCGCTTTTGCATTTTTATACACGTCAGTCAAACTGGACTGATCCACGCGAGCTTGGGCTTGTACAGTCAATTTTTCCAGTCCCGAACTGTCTTGTGAACGATCAAATTGAGTCAAATGCCATTCTCCCTTTGCTATTTTTCCCAGCTGCATCATGATATCTGCGCGCGCTTTAATCAATTCAGCGTTATTAAGTGTGGCGTTGATGTTTACGGTGAGTAAGGCCGTTTTTGTACTGACCCATTGTTTTGCCGAAACTTGGAAGGCTATTTTATCAAGTGCGGGCTCAGGCGTATCACACGTATATCCTTGCGTACTAAACAAAACCAAGCCAAGTAGTCCGGCTATTTTCTTCATTTTTTTCTCCAAAATGATAAAAAATCTAGTGTACGCTATGTTTTACTTTTATTCATCCTTATACACTGACATTTTAAATTGATTTAGTAACAAAATACGTCTATAACATTACACAATATTTACCTAGGGAGCCTTACCCAATGATGTCTATTGATACCTTTGCAAATAACACCTCCAAGAATCATGATGATGATTTTCTTGACTACGCATTAACGCGAGGATTTGGTGATTTACACTTTAAAGTTGACCCTGACACAGGGATGAAAGCCATTGTTGCCATTCACAGCACCAAACTTGGTCCGGCGTTAGGTGGCTGTCGTTTCATTCCTTATCCCGATACTAAGTCCGCTTTATACGACGCCATGCGCCTTGCTCGCGGAATGAGTTATAAAGCAGCATTAGTTAATTTGCCTTTGGGTGGAGGAAAAGCCGTCATTATTCAGCCCTCGCAAACCTATGACCGCCATGCGTATCTAACCCGTTTTGGCCAATTTATCAATGAGCTGGGCGGCCGTTACATCACCGCTTTGGACAGCGGCACTGAATTACGTGATATGGATATCATTGCCACACAAACTTCCTACGTTGCCAGTCTGTCCAGCCATAATGGTGACCCTTCTCCCTATACTGCCAAAGGCGTATTACGGGGAATACAAGCTGCCGTATTGTTCAAATTAGGAAAAGAAAATTTAGACGGTTTGCATGTTGCCATTCAGGGATTAGGACACGTAGGTTATTTATTGGCCCGCCATCTTCATGAATTGGGTGTAAAACTTACGGTGGCTGACATTGATCCACAGCGAGTGCAACATGCTGTAAAAGAATTTGGAGCTACGGCAATTGCCAGTGAAAACATTCATAAAGTCCCATGTGACGTATTTGCCCCATGCGCTCTGGGAGCCATCATCAATGATATTTCTATTAACCAGTTGCAAACCACCATCATTGCTGGTGCGGCAAACAATCAGCTTGCTCATACATATCATGGACAGAAACTGCATGATAAGGGCATATTATATGCTACCGATTATGTCATTAATGCCGGCGGGCTTATTTTTGCTGCCAGCAAATATTTACATACGCATGAAGATCTTGTAAATGAACAAATTAATGGAATTGGTACAACCTTGTTGCAGATATTTACTCGCTCACAGAATGAAAATCGCCCTGTCAGCGAAATTGCAGACGCCCTTGCACAAGAAAAGCTGGCTTAAGAGGAATGGATGAGTCATTTAAATTTAACCCCCGCTTTATATGAATACATACTGGATGTCTCCGTCAACGAGCATCCGGTACTGCGAACTTTGCGGGAAGAAACAGCTAAAATGCCCCTTGGAGTTATGCAAATATCACCGGAATTGGGGCAATTTATGCAACTGCTCGTTCGTCTTATTGATGCGAAAAAAATATTGGAAATTGGCACTTTTACAGGGTACAGTGCTCTGACACTCGCGCTGGCCTTGCCAGAAGATGGCCATTTAATCACCTGCGACATTAATGCAGAATGGACCAGCAAGGCGCCTGTTTACTGGGAACAGGCAAAACAAGCCAATAAGATTGAATTACGACTGGCACCTGCTCTTAATACGCTGCAGCAACTATTAGAAGAAGGATTTTCACATTCATTTGATCTTATCTTTATTGATGCCGATAAAACCAATTACGTCAACTATTATGAGTTGGGATTACAGCTTATTCGCCCGCGAGGCCTCATTATCATCGATAATGTTCTTTGGGGAGGCAAAGTGATAGATGAGCAAGAAACCGGTGGCCAAACCAGAGAAATCCGCAGGTTAAATGCATTGCTTAAACAAGATGACCGCGTATACACAAGCTTATTGCCAGTGAGGGATGGTATATTTTTAGTACAACTTAAATCCGATAATGTGCAGCGTTAATGATTACAAGGAGTCCGTGCAATGAGTCATTCTTCGAAAGAAAATCCATGCGGCCTTAATGGTTTTGCCTTTCTTGAGTTTTCAGGCCCTGATGCAACTTTTGTGCAGCGCCAGTTTTCTGAGCTGGGTTTTTATCCAATCAAAACTCACATCAAAGAAAACATTACTTTATATGAACAAGGCCATATCCAATTTATCCTGAATGCCGCCAAAAACTGCCAAGCCGAGCAACACGCTAACGTCCATGGGGCAGGAGCTTGTGCTATGGGATTTTTAGTAGAAGATGCCGAGTTTGCTTTTGCTCATGCCATCAAACATGGCGCGACAGCTTTTCGGGACAGCAAGCATGCCGATCACCAATTACCTGCCATTGAAGCCATCGGCGGCAGTGTGATTTATTTTGTTGATCATAAGCATACACCTTTTGCTGGACAATGGACGCCCTTACAAGATAATACAAGGGTAAACACAGGTCTGACCCATATCGATCATTTAACCCATAACGTTTATCGCGGCAACATGGATAAATGGGCGCACTTTTATGAATCCATTTTTAATTTTAGTGAAATCCGTTTCTTTAACATTACTGGAAAAATGACTGGTTTGGTTAGTCGTGCTTTGGCAAGTCCCTGCGGAAAATTAAAATTCCTTTAAATGAATCCAAAGATGATCATTCTCAAATTGAGGAATTCTTGCATGACTATCATGGAGAAGGAATTCAGCATGTGGCGCTCAGTACAGAAAATATCTATCACACAGTTCATGCCTTAAGGAAAAACGGCGTTTCTTTTCTTGACGTTCCTGATACTTATTATGAGATGATTGCTGAACGCATTCCTTGGCACCAAGAACCTCTCAACCAACTCCAAGCAGAAAAAATCTTAATTGATGGTGAAAAAACTCCTGAATCCGGCTTATTATTGCAGATTTTTACTGAAAATATTTTTGGCCCTGTTTTTTTTGAGATTATTCAACGTCGAGGCAATCAAGGATTTGGTGAAGGAAATTTCCAGGCACTGTTTGAAGCCATTGAGCGTGATCAAATCAAGCGCGGCACCTTAAAAGAAACAAGTTAAGGGAGCGCTCCTTAAATTTTGCTTTTCATTATAAAAAAGACACTTAAAACAACCCATTAGGTCGTTTTAGAATTTGTTTTACAAGAGGAATAAGGATGAAATTAGCAACTCTTAAATCAGGAAAATCTCGCGATGGCGAATTATGCGTCGTTAATAAATCTCTGACCAAAGCAATTTGTGTGTCACATATTGTCCCAACGCTGCAAGCAGCCATTGAAAACTGGACGCATACTAAAAAGAAGCTTGAAGAAATTTATCAGCAATTAAATGAAGATTCCCTTAAAGAAACATTTGCTTTTGATTCGCACGCACTGGCCTCTCCCTTACCACGAGCTTATCAATGGGCTGATGGTAGCGCTTATGTCAATCATGTGGAATTAGTAAGAAAAGCTCGTGGCGCAGAAATGCCTGCCAATTTCTGGACGGATCCATTAATGTATCAAGGAGGATCAGATGGCTTTCTTGCTCCTAACGATCCCATCGTGGTTACCGATGAAGCTTATGGGGTTGATTTTGAAGCTGAGGTTGCCATCATCACAGAGGATGTAAAAATGGGCATTGATGCCACCTCGGCAGAACAACACATCTGTTTGCTGATGTTAGTGAACGATGTTTCTTTACGTAACCTCATCCCCAATGAAATAGCAAAAGGATTTGGATTTTTCCAATCAAAACCGGCAAGTAGTTTTTCACCCGTTGCCGTGACTCCAGAGGAGTTGGGTTCCTATTGGGATGGAAAACGCCTCCATTTACCATTGTACAGTTATTTAAATGGCAAATTATTCGGCCAACCCAATGCTGGAATTGATATGACCTTCTCTTTTCCAGAACTTATTGCCCATGCTGCTAAAACCAGAACACTGAGTGCTGGAACCATTATCGGTTCTGGAACCGTGTCAAATCTTGATCGCAGCAAAGGTTCCTCCTGCATTGCTGAGAAACGGATGCTGGAAATCCTTGCTACAGGAAAACCAAATACACCTTTTATGCATTTCGGTGACACCATTCGCATTGAAATGCACGATGAACAAGGACAAAGCATTTTTGGTGCCATAGAACAACAGGTTTGCTCTGTCAATAACCATACCGCTCACCACAAAGTCAAGGACCACCGTGAAATTATATGATTATTATCGCTCCACAGCGAGCTATCGAGTACGCATTGCTCTGAATTTAAAAAATATTAATTATGAAACCATCCCTGTGCATTTAATTAATCATGGGGGAGAACAACATCATTTGGACTATCTTAAAATCAATCCACAGGGGCTGGTTCCTACTCTGGATGAAAACGGTCACATTCTAAGCCAATCGTTGGCTATCATCGAATACTTAGACGAAATTAATCCAGAACCGGCTTTACTGCCACAACATCCCTTAGGGCGGGCTCTGGTGAGAAGCCTTAGTTTAATTATTGCCTGCGATATACATCCCATTAATAATCTCAGGGTTTTGCAGCAATTACGTCAACAATTTCAAGCGACCGAGGAGCAAGTCAACGAATGGTATCATCTCTGGTTAAAAAAGGGATTTGATGCTTTGGAAAAACGGCTAAAAGACTTACCCCGAAAAAATCATGTTTGCTACGGCAATGACGTATCCCTTGCCGATCTATGCTTAATTCCCCAAGTGTACAACGCCAAACGATTTAATTTCCCGATGAATGATTATCCACTCATCAATGAAATTAATGATTATTGCCGCGAATTACCAGCATTTATTGATGCAGCTCCGGAGGCCTAGCCTCCGGGTTATTCCAGATTTATTGATTTCTCATTAATCAAATGGTACATGACTGTCCGGGATATAGAAATAAAATCCGTGAGTCATTAGAAAAAACCCTACTACAAACAGAATGACTGCGGCAATATAATACCCAGAGCCTGCATATGCCTTTTTACTCCATGCAAGCAATGATTCCGGCATGGCCAACCATAATACGGACTTAATGAGAATAAACCAGGAAACAATAGTAACAACCACCCGCGGTTCCCATACCCATATGTTATGCACGAGAACAAGAAATAACCCTAGCATTAAACCAAATGATGCACTGCAAACAATAGAAACATTATTCGCTTGCAGATTAGAAATGATGTCACGGTAATACTGAACTTTACTTAATAAGACGATGGCGGTTATAACCATATATAGCCCGAAAATCTGGGCAAACAAATAAGAATGAAAAAGTGCACCAAACATAGCTCGCTCCCTGCTGACTGTTCTATTATAATTAATAGACTGAATTCCCTTATTTTGCAACTATTTGACGATGAAAACAACAAACTTTACGGGGCGCACTGTCTACCATACCATCAGCATGTTATTTTAGGTTTAATGTCTGTTATAGCCAGACACTCCTAAAACCACGCTTTGGTAATTTCTACCGTGGAAGTACCTTGAGAAGTTCGCTGCAACACCGTCCATGTCGTTGCACACCGCTGAATGCGACCAAATAGCGTCGCCTCATTGTTGCAATGATAGTGTACATCCAAGCCATCATACACTTCAGTAGGAACCACGGCCAAACAATGCTCGCCGTGACTCAATTCAATAGCCCACGGATATGCCTTTGAAATATCCAGGCTCTTGTGCATGCGGTCATCCAAAGGCATGTCCACCGTGATTTTTATTCCCTGCCCAGCCCAGGGAGATTCCGTACACACGGCTTCATTATTAGGACCAAAACGTTTCACAAAACAGGGATCGTACATTTTACCTTCCGCCATACATTGCCAAGCGTCTTCACGAACAATGAGTTGCGATTGCTGACGACAGTGACCTTTTACATTCCTGCCAATGATCAAAGAAGGATGATGTGTTGTCTCAGCAAACGGTCGATAAAACAATAATTCGGTATCTTCAGCCAATAAAGCGGCTGGCCACATTGTTAATACCAATAATCTGCGAATCCAACGTGTAGAATCATTTTTGAAAAACTTCTGCCTCATGATATTTTTATTCCTGTCCTTATTTCATGCTATTTTATACTTAAACGTTCATTGAGTTTTTGAATACGCCTGATGTATTATTCTCCCTTTATTGTCATCAGCAAGACAATCGTGCCTCTGTCAAACACTTCTCCTGCACATATCAAGAAAGAGGTATCGACAAGCCTCTAGAAGTTGGCCAGTACAGTATCATTTGGAGTATATTATGACTGACGTTTACACAATAAAACAATGTTTGGACGGTGATATCCGTGTTGATGAAACCGTGACGGTGCAAGGTTGGGTAAAAACCAGGCGCGATTCAAAAGCCGGTCTATCTTTTATCAGCCTGCATGATGGTTCATGCTTTGCACCCATTCAGATCGTAGCCCCTACTGAATTGCCAAATTATCAGCAAGACATTCTTAAATTAACAACTGGCTGTTCGCTCATTGTGTCTGGAAAATTAGTGGCTTCACAAGGCAAAGGACAGACGTTTGAAATTCAAGCCGAACGGATTGAAGTGGTTGGCTGGATAGAAAATCCAGACACTTACCCAATTCAAGCTAAACGCCATACGCTTGAATTTTTAAGAGAAGTAGCTCATTTACGTCCTCGTACAAACACCATCAGCGCCGTAACTCGTATCAGGCATTGTCTATCGCAAGCGATTCATCGATTTTTTCATGAGCGCGGTTATTTTTGGATTCATACTCCCATCATCACGGCTAGCGACTGTGAAGGAGCCGGCGAACTATTTCGAGTTAGCACCCTGGATTTACAAAACTTGCGCAAAAACGAACAAGGTCAAATTGATTTTTCCAGCGATTTTTTCGGGAAAGAAACATTCTTGACTGTATCCGGACAATTAAACGTAGAAGCCTACTGTTTGGCAATGTCTAAAGTGTACACCTTCGGTCCTACTTTTCGCGCTGAAAACTCCAACACCAGTCGGCATCTGGCTGAATTTTGGATGGTTGAACCTGAATTAGCGTTTGCCTCTCTTAAAGACATTTGCGCCCTCAGCCAGGATTTATTACATTACCTATGTAAAAGTGTTCTCGATGAACGCAGCGATGACATGAGTTTCTTTAATCAATTTGTAGACCAAGCTTGCATTGATCGACTTGAGCATCTTGTCCGCTCCGATTTTGAAATCATGACTTATACTGATGCAATTAACGCGCTGCAAAAGGCTACCATCAAATTTGAATTCCCGGTTCATTGGGGATTGGATCTGCAATCTGAACATGAGCGCTATCTTGCAGAAGAATTATGCAAGAAACCAGTCATCATCACAAACTACCCCAAAGACATCAAAGGCTTTTATATGCGGCTAAATGAAGATGGCCGCACCGTTGCTGCGATGGATGTTCTCGCACCCGGAATTGGTGAAATTATTGGTGGCAGCCAACGGGAAGAGCGCCTTGATGTACTAGACCAACGCATGGATGAATGCCATTTAGACAAAGGAACATACAGTTGGTATCGGGATTTACGCCGCTATGGAACCGTTCCTCATGCAGGGTTTGGGTTAGGTCTTGAGCGTCTGGTGAGTTATGTTACTGGCGTCAGTAACGTCCGCGACGTCATTCCTTTCCCACGCACGCCTGGTCATGCAGACTATTAAAAAACCTCTTCCCCTCTTTTAAAAAAGAGGGGACTTACACGTTTTAACCGTTTAAATTTTCTTCTCTTTTAAAGTATTTTTCTAAAGCACAAATTACAAACTCTCTATTAAACACCCGTTCTGCAAGCTCATAATTCTATCCATTCTCTTGGCCAATTCCATGTCATGGGTCACAATCACCAACGCTGTATTCCTCTGGCTATTTAAATGCAGCATCAATTCAAAAATCCGCACGGCCGTTGCATGATCCAAGTTCCCCGTTGGTTCATCAGCAAACACACATTGCGGTTGATGAACCAGTGCCCGTGCGATAGCCACTCTTTGCCTTTCTCCGCCAGACAACTGGGCCGGCTTATGCTCCTCCCGTGCGCTTAAACCTACTTGTTCTAGAATATGCCGTGCCGCGGCCGCAGCTGCCTCAATGGATTGCCCGGCTAATAACAAAGGCAAAGCGATGTTTTCAAGTGCACTAAACTCAGGCAACAGATGATGAAACTGATAAATGAAACCTAAATATTTATTTCGTACCTGGCAACGTTGCTTTTCAGTTAGAGTTTGCCAATTAATATCCTGCATGAATACTTGCCCGTCACTGGGTTTGTCTAACCCTCCCAGTAAATGCAGCAAGGTACTTTTACCCGAGCCTGAAGGACCAACGATTGCAATCCTGTCGCCTTCATTGACAGTAAAATCCAACGCTTTTAATACCTCAATCGAAGTATTGCCATCATGGTAGGACTTACTCAGTGCGCGGCAACTTACAATGTTCTTACTCATAATGCAATGCCTCCGCAATAACTGTTTTTGACGCGCGCCAGGAAGGATAAATGGTTGCTGCAAAACTCATCAAGAGCGCTGCAGCACAGATTTGCCATAGATCGCGGAATAAAATTTTTGAAGGCAGATAATCGACAAAATAAATGTTGGACGATAACAACTGTACACCAAATAAAGATTGCAAAAAGTTGACGATGTCGGTTGCGTTACTGGCTAATAATAATCCGCCAATCAATCCCAACAACGTTCCTACAAACCCCACCATCATTCCTTGCACAATAAAAATCCATAAGATCAAAGATGGCGTTGCCCCAATCGTTCGTAAAATAGCGATTTCTGCTTGTTTGTCATTCACCACCATGACTAATGACGACACGAGGTTAAAGGCAGCAACGGCAATGATCAACAGTAAAATCAGAAACATCATGGTTTTTTCCATCTTTACCGCCTGAAAAAAAGCGCCGAATTGTTGAGTCCAGTTGCCCACTTCATAATCTGGTCCTAATTTTGCGGCCAGTTGTTCAGACAGTTGGGGCGCTTGATATATATTGGCAATTTTCATTTTGAT
The DNA here is from genome assembly GCF_000512355.1 of Legionella oakridgensis ATCC 33761 = DSM 21215. Lineage (NCBI taxonomy): Bacteria > Pseudomonadati > Pseudomonadota > Gammaproteobacteria > Legionellales > Legionellaceae > Legionella > Legionella oakridgensis. The sequence continues at coordinate 1,681,228 of NZ_CP004006.1, forward strand.
ACCACTCACCGCCGTACCAAGCTGCAGTAGCTTTTGCGCATCTTCCAAATTAATAAACGCCAATTTTGTATCAAAATTAAATCCAGAACCGGCAGAAAATACTCCTTTAACCGTAAATCGCTTAAAACGGGGAATCATGCCTGCCGGAGTCACCGTTGCCTGAGGAATCATGATCGTCACTTTATCACCAACCATGACGCCTAAGCTATCTGCCAAACCACGACCTAAGATAATGCCGAAATGTTGTAATTCCTTCATATCCCCGATGAGCAGCTTATCCTGTAAATGATTGACACGCTGTTCATAATCAGGCGCAATACCTGTTAAAACAATGGGTAATACTTGCCCCTCATGCGTCAACAATCCCTGGCCGCCAACGTAAGGAGCGATGGCGACAATACCCGGCTCTTTTTCCAATTGGCTAGCCAATGCCTTCCAGTTGTTAATTTTACCCTCCTGGCCAGTCACGGTGATTTCAGGAGCCATGCCAAAAAATCGTTTATGTATTTCTTCATCAAAACCATTCATCACAGACAGAACGGTAATAAGCACCATGACGCCCAGCCCAATTCCCAACATTGAACTCAATGAGATAAACGATACAAAATGATTTTTCTTTTTAGCGCGCGTGTAGCGCAATCCTACATATAATGCCAATGGCTTGAACATAACGGAACTGATTGTGAGTTAAAGAGTATATTGTAGCAGGCTTCTCATTAAATTAATGCAATATACTTTGTGGCTTGCAAGTCACGCAAAGAAAAAATCTGATCAAGATTGGTTTCCCAAATCCTGCTTCGCATAATTCAGAGCTTTATTAACCAGCCCTCGCAGAAATAACTGATACCCCATCTTCAACAACAATCGCTTTGGCTTGCACAGCTGTTTCAATCGTCGTTCTTAATAGTTTAAATTGCCTGACTACAGGTATTGGGCTTTGAGGCTCTTCCGATAAGCCGAATATACGAGTTATGGATTCAAAACGCTCTTCATCACTTATTAATAAAATATTTTTTGCTTTATCAATATCCACAAGCACTTGCCGATAAGTCATGTAAATTTCATCTACATCTTGTTTCTTAGCTCTAGATTTAGAGATAAGTGTTTCCCATTGTTCGATCAATGATGCAACATCCATTTTTTGTAAATCAGCCAACGCTTCTAGTTACTTTTCTATCGCTTCTATAAGCGAAATAGAATGTCCTGGCCTCTCCTGCATTCGTTGGAGAGGCCCCTTAAAGTCTTCAGGCTTATCAATAGATACCTCTTCTCCAGCTAAGTTTCTCACTTCTTATTAAGCCGAATGCCAGTAAGTCTCAAAGAACCAAAGTTGTTTATCCAGGCATTGCTTAACCGAGATAAGAGTTCATCAACAGCCTCTCTTTCTCGGCCATCTTCTGGTAAAGCATTCTTTCGCTCAACCGCAACAGCAACCAGCGCAAAAATCCATGTTCAGCTACATTTGCCATCACTCGCTTCTTCCAGTGCTGCAGGAATACCGTCTCTTTTCTTCAATTCCCGCTCGATGTACGTAAGTTGCTCAGCAAGCGGCTGCTCCATGCTATTTGCAATAAACTCGTTTAAAGCACGTTCGATACCTTGTTGATATTGACCAAAAGCTGGATCGACTTTTTTTACACCGCAATAACTGGATAGAAGAGTCACCGTTTGCTGGAAAATTTCCGCATCAAACATAATCATAACTTGGAGTAATTTTTTTATGCATAGTATAAAAGAATTAAATTAAGCCATATTAATAATGAGTTTATTTTCAGGCTAAGATTTCTTTGGCAATCTAATGAATGCTCAGCGATAATCAGGTTTAAGATTCTTGATTTCCCGGATATCGCTGCGCGCTATCCAGGCTACGTTTATGGTAGCCTGGTTAACGCACAAGCGGTAACCAGGTTTAAAGTCCTTGATTTGCCGAATGCTGTGCCAAAAGGAAGGCAATTAAAAAGCTTTAATGCAGCGAACAAAGAGTGGATTATTTTTAGCAATCTCTATTTGATTTCCTCCCACATTATTGACAAAATTTTGATCCCATGCAGTGTTACCAGCATTGTTGCTTTCCGTAGAACTCCAGTAAGGAGCTGGCTGAAACCCACCCAAGCCTTGCAAATTTCTTTGTTGATATAAAAGGCTAAGCTCCGTTTTGCTTGGCAAATACCAGCCGTCGCCAATACCAATACACGCCGCTGCCGCTTGGCCGTTCGCACCAAGTACAGCCTGAATAGCAGTTGTATTGGCTAATCCTACGCCTACACCATCTGCCTGCGCACCTATAAAGATCGGAGGCACAGGAACGGGAACTGTACTATCCCAGGCAAGAGGTCCTCCAGTATCTGCGGTTTGTGCAATCAAGCCATGCTGGCCGGTGGCGTCAATCCAAAATACAACTCCTTCTTGAGGTCCTCCAGCAGGGTATGAATCACCAACTGCATATACGGTTCCCCCTTGATCAACCCATTCAGTATCGTAATCCGCATTGCTGGCTTTAGCGAGCACCTGACCGGTAGTCCCACCAGCCGCAACGCCAGGCCCTGGGTCGCCTTGTACTCCTTGAGGGCCTTGTTCACCTTGTTCGCCCTGAGGGCCTTGCTCACCTTGGGGCCCCTGAGGACCCTGCTCACCTTGTTCACCCTGAGGGCCTTGCTCACCTTGGGGCCCCTGAGGACCCTGCGCACCTTGGGGTCCCTGAGGGCCTTGAGAGCCCTGAGGGCCAGCCGGAATGGCAGCAATTTGCGACTGCAACCTATTTACTTGAGCGTCTACGTATTCTTTAGTAGCATGGTTAGCTGCATACACAGCCTCCACCCAGGGAAACATTAAAAGTAAGGTGACAATGTGGCACTTTTTAAACATGATATTCCTTATCTTGAAATTCAAGCCTGCCTATATGTAAATGGTAAGAAGACAGATGAAGGTTGGGATTTTTCAAATATTGCGACTACTGAAATGCTTGCTATGCGTTAAAACAGGTACGTCATGACAATTAACATACCAGAAATAATAGTACAAGAATTTTCCTCCTCCTTTCAAGTCAAGGAGAAGGAAATGCATCATCGTTTCAAAATTGAATTAAGAGATTATTGTTTCGCGGCTTGTGTTGCTTGTTGCTGTACTTGTTTAATTTGATTCTGCAAGGTCGTTTGCAATGTCTGAATCTGCTTTTGCGTATCCGTATTTACCTGCTGTATTTGGTCTTGCAATTGTTGTTGTAATTGCTTTAGCTGCGTCTGAATCTGAGTATTAAGCTGTTTGATTTGATTTTGTTGATCCGCTTGAATCTTTTGCAATTGCGCCTGAATCTGACTATTTAATAATTGAATTTGCTTGGTGGTATTATCATCCGCATAGGCATTACTAAGACTGGATAACATCAATAAGCAAGCCCCACCCATTATTATTCTTCTGTTCATCTTTAACTCCCTTGTAAAAATAATTTTATACCTATTTAAGCTTTAACTAATTGATGTTAAATTGCAAGAAGGCTAAGTGCCTTAGAGAACCTAAGACTTGCACCAGGATTAGCCATGTAGCCTGGTTATGCGCAGCAATAACCAGGGTTGATGTGCTCCCGGATATTGCTGCGCACTATCCAGGCTACCCTTATCCAAGACAAAATTATCTTTACTGACATGACATGAATAAACCGAAGTCTTTTTATAATTTAGAAACCATCGGCGGACTATTACTGTTTGCTGCTGCTTTACTGGCAATCATCATTGCTAATACGCCTCTGCGAGAAGCTTACGACAAATTATTTCACTTACCCATTAACCTTAACATCGGTGACTTTGAAATCAAAAAGCCGCTGCATATTTGGATTAATGACGGCTTAATGGCCATTTACTTTATGCTGGTAGGGCTTGAAATCAAGCGTGAAATCAAACGAGGCATCTTAAGTAGTAAAACCAGCATCCTCGTTCCAGCAATCACTGCCTTATGCGGTCTACTGGTTCCAGCCATCATTTATTCTCTAATTAACTCCGGTAATTCTTTTTATTTAAGAGGATGGGCGATACCCACAGCAACGGACATTGCATTCACCTTAGGAATACTATCCTTACTGAATACCAAAGTTCCTTTCTCACTAAAAATTTTATTAACCGCCATTGCCATTTTTGATGACATTGGCGCCATTGTCATTATTGCCATATTTTTTACGCATAAATTATCATGGCTTTCATTGGCATTAGCCGGTTTTTTCACCAGCGCTCTAATTGCCCTGAATTACTTCGATTGTAAGCGACTCTCAATTTATCTGGTGATTGGGGTGCTGCTTTGGGCCGCCGTATTAAAATCCGGGGTTCATGCCACACTGGCCGGCATCGTCATCGCCATGACCATTCCCGATAAATCATCCCACTCGCTCTTGGCACAATTGGAAAATGGCATTCATCCGTGGGTGGTGTTCCTCATCCTGCCTCTTTTTGCCTTTGCTAACGCTGGTGTTAGCTTTATTGGCATTGACAGCAGCATGCTGACCAATACCATTGTTTTAGGAATTGCCGCTGGGTTATTTTTTGGTAAACAAATTGGGATTTTTTTACCCCTATGGTTTTTTATAAAACAGGACCATTACATAAAATCTTATAAAAGCTATCAAATTACTCTGACGCAAATCTATGGCATTGCTTTAATTTGCGGTGTTGGTTTTACCATGAGTTTATTTATCGGCTCCTTAGCATTTCAAAACGGCTCTAATCTTATGAATATGGTTAAAATTGGAGTGGTCACAGGCTCACTGATCTCGGCTACCCTCGGCAGTCTTGTTTTTCTGCTCTCACATCGCGCATCGCCACCCATCACCCGCTAGACTAATCACAGATAAACGCTACAGGAGAAACCCTAGGCTATACCATCCCCAGACCGTTAGCGTATAAGTTAAGATAGTATCGTGGCGGTAAAACTGCTGCGTAGATAAAATCCGCGTGGCAACGTTAATATTTTGTTTCCTGATTCATCATAGCCATAACATAATGATTGGCCATTTGCCGCCTTTGGCCGAACCTGCAAATATTGTCCCAAGCGTGCATCAATTTCGGCAAGCTTGCCTGAACTAATCATCCAAGAAAGCTCCGACCAATCTTCCGCCAAAATCGCTTCCTGCTCTTGACTGGGCGACCAGAGAATGGCACGGCCTATACGGCGATGAGGAAAGGCAAGGCGCTTATCTGCCTCAATCGGTAACCATAAGACGCGTTTAAGTTTGGCAAAACATTGAGAAGTTTCCCAAGTTTCCTGATGAATAGTAAGTAGGGAAATCGATGTCACAAACGTGGATTCGGCAGGTTTTCCCAAATGATTGACTGGCAAGGTTTTAAGCTCAATGCCTAAATCGAAAAAATCAGGTTGAGCATGCGAGCCCGCCGTTGCTCCCAAAGCCAATTCAATCGCCTGACCAGCCCATCCCTTGCGCTGCAAAGGATGATTCGGAATATTTGACTGCAATGCCACTGCCAGCTGGGCTAATGTAAGTCCCTCTATTTGCTGGCAGCGTGCCAATAAATCAGCTTCGTTCTTTAACAGGCTTCTGATTAACATGATCGCGTTCTCTGTCTTTGAGCTCTATGCTCAGTGGCGGTATTGGCGGCTTCACCCCAGCCGCTTTAAACTGCGCAGTAATGGCAAATAACACCTTGGAACGTATTTCAAAACGGGTATGTAATTGAACATTAATAAAATAACGCACTTCAAACTCAATCAATGCATCATCAATTTGCTTCAGAAAAACTTGCGGTGGCGGATCATCAAGAATTTCAGGAATAATGGCTAAAACATCCAAAATTAATTGCTGGATCATGACAGGATCGTCACTGCGGCTGACTTTTATAGGGATAACGGTTCTTACCACACTGTCTTGATGAGTCCAGTTGGTGAATGGCTTGTTGAATGTCTCCGCATTGGGAATAAGTACTTCCATATTATCCCAGGAGGAAACCCGCATCGATCGTATACCAATATGAGCGACCCGCCCTTCGTACTCTCCCAAGGTAATCAAATCGCCTTCACGCACCGGTCGCTCAATAAGCAACATGATACCTCCAACAATATTACTGGCAAAATCACGTAAGCCAAATCCCATTCCTACAGCAAGACCACCTAACACCATCGACATGCCACTAAAATCAAGTCCAAGGACACGTAACGTAATCAAGCCACCAATTAAGATAACTGCATATTGAGTAAATACTGAAAGACTGTTACGAATACCAGCATCTCGGGCATGACGATATAACCACCGGTAACAAAATTCTCGTGTCCATTTTGCCATCCAGATAAAAATAAACAATAAAATAAAGAATTCCACCGTACTGAGAAAAGTAATATGTATGCCCGAAATATTGACCAGCGGATAACTCGCAAACTCCTTCAAGTGCGTCATCACCCAGGAATCGGAATACCAACCAAACAATTGAAATAAAAGAACCGTACTTGCCAGTAATAACAAGGCCCTGAGAATTTTATCCAGTGGTTTTAATAAAACCTCTATCCATAACCAGCCATTACGTAATGCTGAAATCATCCATTCGGATAAAAGTTCAAGGGCATCAAAAATCAAGCCGCGTGCCAAAACATAACCAGTAATAACCAGTAAAAGGTATACTTGATATTGACTCATCGTCCAGGCCAGGCTGATGTACCCTGCCATGCCAATGAATGCCGTGGTAAACAACGTTAGAGGAATAAGAATCACCAATAAAGAAATGGCATTTCGGATATACCGTTTTCTTGTTTTTAAAAAAGGACGAAGCAGGTAAGGAATAACATCTTTACTTTTCCATACCACAATAGATAATGCAAGTAAAAACAACATAAAAATCCGGTTGAAAATATCTTGCAACAACGAAGACAATGGCAGTTGATGGCTAAATACCATAAGTGCCGTTGACCAGCCCCCGGCAAGCAATAACCATTTCAAGCGATAATATAAGCGAACGTCTTTTCCCGAAGCATCGCTGATACGCTCCAAAAGCATCCGACGTGCAATTAAAATCAAGTTACGATAAGTCAACCACACCAAAAACAAATTAATCAATAACCGGTAATTAATCATCGGGACATGATTCAGAGATAACGTGGTGATTACCATTGCCATCAGCATTAAATGCGGAATATTTCGTTGCAAAAGAATGAGCACCCCATCATACAGATGAGCAGATAATCTGGAACGCTCCTTATCCTGAATCATTGTTTTTAATAAACGATTTAAACCAACTGCTGCAAATAAAATAAACATTAGACAAAGCCAATATAAACCAGCCGGCAATGCATCCTGCCAAATGTAATTTTCTTTGACTTTGATAACCAGGATTTTCAAATAATCATAAAATTGACCAGGAATGAGAACCAATTGCTTTAAGATGGAAGGCCAAACGTCTAAATGATATTCTGCGAGACTCTGGCGAGTCGATAATCGTTTTTTAACTGCTGTTGCTTCTTCTCTAAAACGCCCTTCAGCATGGCTTGCTGTTCGGAAGTTTCCTGAAGATGATCCATAATGGTTCTTTGCAATTGCAGATAAGGTTGCTTCAACGCATTATCAGCCAATAAAGATTGTTCGTTCTCAAGCAAATCCACCATCTTTTTTAAAGACAGCTCCGTGGCCATTAATTGTTCAATGGCTTGCTTATAAGTTTCAATAGCCGATTGTATAGATTTAATATCCTGATTTTTAAAAAATAAATTATCTGCTTTTATTAGTTTTTTACGGAGTTCAAGCGAGGAAATCTCGTTTTGAATCAGACTAATTGTCTGATTATTAAGTAATAACCTGGCTTCATAATTAAATATCACATTAAAATTAGCGTCGGTTTTCTTTTCTTGCTGCAACGCAATGCTGTGTTGATATAAACCATCAAGCTCTTCTCTTAAACCAGCTATTTTTTTATTCAATGATTTCAATTGCTGTTTTTTGTCAAAATCAGCCTTCCATAAATCCAATTGATGACGTTCCGCCCGTAAGGCTGTTTCATAACGCTGAGCAAATTCCAGATTATCATTCATTAACTCTATGGTTTTTTATTGACATCATTTAAAGTATTTAATTTGCCAATTTGCTCCTGAACAACCATTTCTTCCAATTTGCCCGGTGGCGATTGCTGCAATTTCTTTAAACGATGAATCAATTGTTCTTGTTGCTTGTGCTGATTAGCCAAAAAAATTTCAAGATTGGCTATTTTGCCACGAGTTAATGCCAAAAGAGTGTTATTTTGTTGTCTACGCTTTAAATAATTCTCATAGTCGTAAGGAGGAGAAAATTGTTTAAGCTCATTGTTGGCAATGGTTAAATTGATTTTTTCTTGAGCCAGAAATTCAATGAGACGGTTGTTGTTTTCGTAGGATTTTGCATGTGCTGCAGATAAGCTAACAATGGAAATAAAAAAACAGCCAATAATAAAAAATACAACCTGAAGCCAACACAGACACTTAAGTGCCGTGTTGGTATCATTTCTTCTATTTTGTCTGTACAGTTGGAGCAAGGCGTATTCCCAATTCATTCAATTGTGCGTGCCCTGTCGCTGAAGGAGCACTGGTTAAAAGACAAGACGCAGACTGCGTTTTAGGGAAAGCAATTACGTCACGAATAGAACTTGAGGCGGTCAACAGCATAGCCAATCGGTCTACGCCTAAGGCAATGCCCCCATGAGGGGGGCACCCATATTGCAATGCATCCAGTAAAAAGCCGAATTTGTCTTTTGCTTCTTCTTCCTGAATACCAAGCAACTCAAATACGGTTTGCTGAAGCTCTGGTTGATGAATACGAATGGAACCGCCCCCTATTTCAAATCCATTAATGACAATATCATAGGCCTTGGCCAGAGTACCTAAGGGATTCGCTTTTAAAGAATCTGCAGACAGGTTTCTTGGCGACGTGAACGGATGATGCATGGCTTGCAATTTATGCGTATCGACGTCTAATTCAAACATAGGCCAATCAACAACCCATAAGAGTTTCCATCCTGGTTCAATTAAATGGCAATCTTGTCCTAAGCGAATGCGCAAAGCCCCCATGGACTCATTAACTATTTTTTCCTTATCCGCACCAAAAAAGATAACATCACCGGTTTGGGCATGGACACGGTCAAGAATGGCGTCGATGTGTTGTTGAGAGAGGAATTTAAGGATAGGAGACTGCAAGCCATCTATCCCTTGTGTGCGATCATTCACTTTAATGTAAGCCAGTCCTTTAGCACCATAAATACCAACAAACTGGCCATAGTTATCTAATTCTTTACGGGTTAACTGACAGCCTTGAGGCAATTTCAGAGCAACTACCCTTCCTTCCGGATCATTCGCTGCAGAAGAAAAGACATTGAAATTACAATCCAATACCAAATCAGCAATATCCACTAACTCAAGTGGATTGCGGAGATCTGGCTTATCACTGCCGTAACGCCGCATGGCTTCAGCGTAAGTAATTCTTGGCAATGTTTCTGGCAACTCAACCTGCAGCAGCTCAAAAAACACGGTTTTCAACAACCCTTCAATGAGTTCTATGATGTTTTTTTCGTCAATGAATGCCATTTCCAAATCAAGCTGGGTAAATTCCGGCTGGCGATCGGCACGCAAATCTTCATCACGGAAACAACGAACAATTTGATAATATTTATCAAATCCCGACATCATTAATAATTGTTTAAATAATTGCGGAGATTGCGGCAATGCATAAAATTGCCCTGGATGAACACGGGAAGGAACCAGATAATCACGAGCACCTTCTGGTGTTGCCTTGGTAAGCATTGGTGTTTCAATGTCGATAAAGTCCCTGTCATTTAAATATTCACGAATGACGCGTACTAACTTGTGGCGCATGGTCAGATTATGCTGCATGTCAGCGCGACGTAAATCCAGATAACGATAACGGTAGCGCAAGTCTTCGCTGACTAATTGATGCTCATCCGGCAAAAATGGTGGTGTTTGTGACTGATTTAAAATATCCAGCTCCGTACCGACAATTTCAATATGTCCAGTTGCCATCTTCTCATTCACCATACCACTAGGCCGCAAGCGTACCTTTCCTGTGATGCGTACAACGTATTCATGTCGCAATTTTTCTGCAATCGCAAACGTTTCCGGTTTTTCTGGTTCATAAACTACCTGCACCAGCCCTGAACGATCACGGACATCAAGAAAAATAACACCGCCATGATCACGACGATTATGTACCCAACCACATACCGTAGTCAGGGTATCTATCATCGCTTCATTCACGTCAGAGCAATAGTGTGATCTCATAAAAACCGCCTATTTGGATAATTGTTCTTTTACTTCAAATGCAGCCGGTGAAAGCGGTTGCATCACGCCCAAAGAAATAATGAATTTTAACGCTTCATCAATCGTCATTGCCAACTCAATCACATCCGATTTTGGCACCATCATTAAATAGCCTGAGGTAGGATTTGGTGTGGTTGGAATAAAAATGGAAATCAATTCTGATTTTGAGTGGCGATTTAATTCAGCATTCGTCACACCAGTTTGAAATGCAAGGCTCCACATATCTTTACGTGGGTATTCTACTAAAAGTACTTTGCGAAACGCCTGGCTATTCGTTGCAAAGATTGCCTGAATAACCTGCTTGGTGGCATTATATATCGAACGCACCAACGGAATTCGCTCCAAGATAGACTCACTCCAGGAAACCAAGCGCTGCCCCAGAATATTAGTAGCAATAATGCCAGTAACCAGTAATAGCAGCAAAGAAAGCAATACCCCAAGCCCTGGCAAATGAATCCCAAATAATTGCTCCGGCTGATATGCTTTTGGCAAAAGCGCCATGGTTTGATCCAGTAAATCAACCAGGAAACGAAGAATAACAAACGTCACTAAGATAGGTAACCACACCACCAAACCGGCAAGCAGGTAGCTACGGATGGATTTACTTTTCAAACCGATTCACCTTGACTTTTGGTTGCAGTGTCTGAACTCTTGCCTGCAGTGCCCTGCTCTGAAGATGTTTTTTCAGCTGGCTTTTCAGGCTTTCCCTTATTTTTAAAATCAGTCGCATACCATCCAGTACCTTTGAGCTGAAATCCTGCCGCGGATACCAAACGCACGGCAGTATTCTTTGAGCACTGCGGACATTGCTTAACCGGTTCATCATGGATTTTTTGCATCAAATCAAACTGATGATGACAACCTGTACATTGGTATTCATAAATTGGCATCAAAACACTCCCTAATCTTTAACACTTGAATAACGATATTTTATCAAAATGTCCAAACTCAACTCAACAAATGAGGCGTAAATTATAGCTAACATCCTCTGATGACACAATCTTTATACGCGTCTCCCAGGGCAAACGCATCTAAATTTTGAACATGTATTTGTTAAAAAACTTACCTTCAGAATCGCTAAGCGTTTAGCCTTGCATCGTTGGATTATGCAGACAGGTTCTAAATGACAAGTAAAAAAATTAGAAGTCAAGACTGTTTTTTTAAATGTTCTTTGATTATGATGGGCAAGGTGGTTTTTTCCAACGTGCTTCATTGCTGTGGATAATTATTTTTCTATCATGTCTTGATCTGTAACAAAAGGTTATAACGACATTGAAAAATATAAATTTTTTCCCAAATAAAAGCAATCTTAAAAAGTATTCTATCCTCAAATTCTGTGGATAATTCTGTGAACATCATGGAAAGAACTCATTCCTATCTGAATTCCTATTCAGCCATCATAGCGCCTTAAAAGAGTGATGGCTCAATAAGTTCCCCCCATAAGAGACTGTCGCCAATAAAGGTGAATGCAGGCGCTGCGATAATGTTTCAATGTTATCTTCCAACATTAACATATCCTTATCCAAACAATTCGCGATCCACCCTGCACAAGCAACGTTATGCATTTTTAAAACAGATTCAGTCAGCAAGGCATGATTCAAACACCCTAAACGCATACCAACCACCAAAATCACAGGAATTTGACTGAGCATTAAAAAATCAATCCAGGTTTCATGATTATTTAGGGGCACCATCAAACCACCAGCACCTTCAATGAATAAATAGTCGGTGTCTTCACATCCGGCGCGATAACAAAAATCAGTGATTTCCTGAGCGGATAAATATCGTTGCTCATGCATAGCGGCCAAGTGCGGAGAAACTGCAAGTGATAAACGCCATGGACATATCTCCTGTTCTGATATCTGATTGTATTGTTGCAATAAAAGAAGATCCTCACAAAGCCGCTCATTTCCTTCTTGCCAACAGCCACTTGCCACAGGTTTTACTGCCATCGCATTATAACAATGCTGTTGAAAATGATGCAGTAACTGACACGTAATATACGTTTTTCCGCAATTCGTATCCGTTCCAGTAATAAAATAACGTTTCATTGCAAAAAGTCCTCTAACGTCGCCAGAAAGTTTTCTTGCTCTGATAAAAAAGGCACATGAGCTGACTTGGAAAATAAATAATAATTAAATTCAGGATATCGGTCTTTCATGACCATCAATGTCTTGAAAGGGATTATGGCATCCAGTCGACCAAATAAATATCCAACAGGGATGCCGAGCTGATGCAGTGCCTGCCGTAAATCCCAATCTATTAAAATATCAAGCCCCGTCCGTAACCCTGGTAATGATGAATGCTTAGGGACAAGATCACCCGCAGTCTGCCCCTGCAATTGTAATGCAATGAACTGCGTTAGTGATTTTTGCGGATCTCGCTCTAGCATCCGATAAAATGCTGTCAAGATTTTGCCTTCTACCCCAGGCCATTGATCTTCTTTAACAAAATAGGGTGAAGAAGCAATGTTCAGCAAATGCGTAATGCGTGATGATTCCTCAATCGCCAATCGAGTTGCAAATAAACCGCCCAGAGACCAGCCGGCAACAGCAAAATGCGCAGGCAATTGCTTTAACAGCAACGCTTTAAAATCATTCCAATCCATTAGAGGTGTTAATCCGAATCCTGGTAAGTCTACTAAATAAACTTGATGATGAATCATTAGCTCTGGTAATAAAGAGGACCAGATCGTATAGTCAAATCCCCAGCCATGAAATAAAACCAGAGGCAACCCCTGTCCGGCTGTCATGAGATTAATTTTCATAATTGATGAAGACATTTCATTAAATAGTCAATATGTTCTGCTTGATGTGCATAATTTAAAATGATGCGTAATCCAGTCTCTTGTTTGCTGACCGTGGGTTGACGCATAGGCATGCAAAGGATCCCCTGCTCGCGTAATTTCACAGCATATTCTTGCGCACGATAAGGGCATCCCAACTTTAATTGTTGAATCGCGGTGGATGAATTTCGCCACATCAGTGGTGAATCATATAAGGCATTTCTGAAATAACAGATGGCTTCCCGAAGCATTGCCCGGCGCTCTTCAGCGCCACGAATTATTTCCAAAGTCTGCAATAAACCATAAGCAACAGCAGGGCTAATTGCCGTAGAATAAATATATGGACGGGCGCATTGCAAAAGAGCCTCTATCCAGAGTGCTTGACCTGCTACAATAGCACCTGCCGAAGCATAGGCCTTACCAAACGGAATAATTCGGAGTGGAACATCCTCTTGCGTTAAATTATCCTGCATGACAGCACCTAATCCCTGTGTACCTATAACTCCAAAGGCATGAGCTTCATCCACTATCATGGCGCTCACATGACTTTGACTGAGTTTAGCTATCGCAGCCAACGGTGCCTGTTGCCCGCTCATGCTAAAGATGCTTTCTGTCATAATAACAGCATCACCCTCAGCGCGTTTTATTTTAGCTGATAAATCCATTAGATCATTATGTCGATAGCGGAAATACTGAACCCGAGCTAATTTCAAACCATCGTATATAGAAGCATGTACGGCTTTATCAATCACTGCCTGCATACCAAGCTGCCCTAATAATCCAGCCACACTTAAATTGGCTGCATAGCCAGAAGAAAATAGAAGGCAGCGATCCACGGCCAAAGCTTCGGCAAAAGCCTGTTCCAACGACTGATGTATGGGATGATAACCACACACCACCATAGAACCGCCACTACCAGTACCATAGCGGCGAAACCCTTCTTCATAGGCATGTTTGACGCGACGATCATTGGAAAATGATAAATAATCGTTACTGCTGAAATTAATCATTTCACTTGGGCCAGCCAACCGACGCTGACGATGCAGACCATGCTCCTGTATTTGAGATATGAATTTCTGAAGTTTAATAGCCAACATGGATTTTAATAAATTTGCCGATGATTCAAATTCAATGACTGTTATTAACTTTAATTTAATCCTTAAACAATCAGTAACGCCTCTAGATTGAAGCATCCTCTGTCATGGCAGCTTGAAGACCCAGTCTTGCAAATAAGGATTTGTCTTTTTCCCTTTGCGGGTTTTCTTCAGTTAATAATTTATCGCCAATAAAAACGGAATTAGCGCCAACATAAAAACACAGAGCTTGTAATTCATCACTCATTTCCGTACGGCCAGCCGTTAAGCGAATCACACTTTCAGGCATTAATATCCGAGCTGTGGCCACAGTACGTACCAGCTCTATGCTGTCAACTGGTGTCGCTGAAGCCAATGGCGTGCCTTGAACAGGAATCAAGCGATTAATGGGAACACTTTCCGGTGGTTTTTCCAGATTTGCCAACGTCAATAGAAATTCAATACGATCACTGCGTGTTTCACCAAGTCCCAAAATCCCCCCACAACACACCTGGATTCCAGCATTCCGGACGTTCTCCAGCGTTTGCAACCGATCACTGAATTTACGCGTAGTAACCACTTTATCGTAATAACTTGGCGAAGTATCAATGTTATGATTGTAATAATCAAGACCTGCTTTTTTTAACTCTTGCGCTTGCTCTTCCGTCAACATGCCTAGCGTCATACAAGTTTCCATACCAAGATTTTTAACTTCTGCGATCATGGCTTTTAACTCTGGCATCACTTTAACCGGTGGGCATCGCCAGGCTGCTCCCATACAAAAGCGTTTAGCCCCCCCGGCTTTCGCGTCGCGAGCACTTGCCACAACTTGTTCTACTGACATTAATTTTTCTTTTTCAACATGTGTGGCATGATGACCGCTTTGCGAGCAATAACCACAATCTTCCGGACAAGCACCCGTTTTTATACTTAATAAGGTAGCCAATTGCAGCGCATTTGCCGGATGATGCTGACGATGAATGGTATGAGCTTTATGCAGTAAATCATTAAATGGCTGTTCATAAATTCGAGCCACTTCCTCAAAGTTCCAGGATTGTTTGCATTCGGTCATGATGACTCCTGTATTTATATCTTTTTATCAGCATTAAATTGAGACTGAAAACCGAACATGATAGAGTGACGACATCTATTGTCAACTAATTTTTTTTATATGGTTAACACAGGATTAATTGAGCGTGACTTGAAGCACATCTGGCATCCATGTTCACAAATGAAAGATTTTGAACAATCACCGCCGTTTATCGTATATGGAGCCAAAGGTAGTTATCTTGAAACCAATCACGGCCCAATCATTGATGCCATTTCCAGCTGGTGGTGCAAATCATTAGGTCATGGTTATCCTGAAGTCATTACGGCTATACAAAACCAATTAAATCGCTTTGAACACATCATTAGCGCGACCACTACCTACCCTGAAATTGTCATGCTTGCAGAAGAACTGGCCGCATTGAGCAATCGCCAGCATGTGTTTTTCGCCAGTGACGGCTCAAGCGCCGTTGAAATCGCCATGAAACTGGCCTTGCATGCCAGCCAATTACAAGGCCATCCAGAACGCAATCAATTTATCTCCTTGAAAAATAGCTATCACGGCGAAACCCTTGCAACATTAAGCGTCAGTGATTTAGGGCTTTATAAAAAGCCATACCAGAGTTTTAGCCTCGATTGTCATTTTTTACAAACAATTCCCTACGTCAGTGGTGAAGAAGACTCATTATGGCAAACCTGTGACTCCATATGGGAACACACGCTTGCTGAACTTGAAAAAATTAAGGATAAAGCATGTGCTCTTCTTGTTGAACCGCTTATTCAAGGAGCCGGAGGCATGCGTTGCTATAGTGCAGATTTCTTGCGTAAATTGGCCTTATGGACGAAGGCAAATGGCATTTATCTCATTGCTGATGAAATTATGACCGGCTTAGGCAGAACCGGACAATGGCTTGCCTGTCATCATGCTGGAGTTGATGCCGATTTGATTTGTCTGTCAAAAGGATTGACCTCTGGAACCTTACCTCTAAGTTGTGTGTTAATTGATCATTCCATTTATGATCTTTTCTACGATGACTTTGCCCAGGGTAAATCCTTTTTACACTCTCATACTTACAGCGGCAATCCATTGGCGGTCAGTGCTGCCTTGGCTACTATCCAGGTCATGCAGCAACATGCTATAAACCAAAAAGCCAAGACGCTTGGTCTATGGATGCAGCAGTGTTTTTCCGAAGTAGCAAAACAAACTGGCAAAATCAGCAATATCCGCTCTCTTGGTGCCTGTGTAGCAGGTGATTTGGATGGTATTGTCGATAAACGCATCGGCTTTCAACTCTACCAGGAAGCATTAAATCGAGGTGCGCTCTTACGCCCCATGGGAAATACGCTTTATTGGCTCCCTCCCCTAACGACTGATAAAGAAACCATTGAGAAATTAGCTGAAATCACATTAAACTCCATTAGAGCCGTCTATTAATTGCGGATAATTCATGAATGCCGTACATGAAAAGCGAGCAACCGCCCATGTAGTACTCAACATTATTTGGGGGGTACTTTCTGCCATTCTTCTAGTGTTTGTGTTGTATTCCTCATGGGAAAAAGCCCAACTGGAAAATCATCAATCCTTATGGCATGCCGCCAATGAAATGACGGATCAATTGGATGATTTTATTACGGACATCATGCAATCCGTGTATACCATGCCAATCCATGGTCACGACTTTAATCAATGCAGTACAGTTCTTTTATCATATTTGAAACATACCGTGTTTAATAATCCGCAAATCTCTGGATTGACTATTAAAAATAAACAAAACCAAGTAATTTGCAGCACCCTCCTTCAAGCTGACAAACAAATCGTTCCTAATGCTCAATCATTAAATTTATATGGACCAATAAAATTCAGCACCGAGGACAAACCTGCTTTTATTCTGCAACAACAACTTGGCGATTATTTTATTGACGTGTATGTATTGCAATACCTGATTGAACAGCAATTAAAAACTACCTCTCCATCAATATTTCGTATTGCTCTTTATAACAGCAATCAAAATAAAGTTCTTTTGCAAATCACAAGAGAATCACAAAGTACTGTCTGGCAAACTGATAGTCCCCAACAATTTATTCATTTTTCTGCTAATAGCGACCAACCATCTTTTTCAATACGAGATAACTTAAACTCTTTGGAGCATTTTCAACTTATTTTATTCGCAAATCCTCAACAAATAAGCCAACTGGCATGGGGCGGAATTGTGATGATTGCTCTATTGATGATCCTGGGCTCATTTCTCATTTATTTTATCTTGCGCCATCTCATCAACAGGCATTTTTCTCTTCATCGTGAACTGATTAAAGCCATTAAAGACAAGCGTTTTTTCCCAGTATATCAACCTATTTTTGATAATGATCGTGATGTTTGTATTGGTGCTGAGGTTCTATTACGTTGGCAAGATACCCAAAAATTATCATGCCTGATTTTTTTATTGAAGAAGCCGAGCAATCTGGACTGATTGTTCCTATTACCTTGCAGTTGGTTGAAACAACATTTCAACAATGCCAACATGCATTGCAAGCATATAAACATTTCCATCTGGCTTTTAATCTTTCTGCCGTCCACTTTGCCAATAATCAATTCTTTGAGTCGTTTTTTAATTTATGTAAGCAATATAAAGTTTCTTCTCATCAGTTAATATTTGAAATAACAGAACGCGATTTATTAAGTAAACATGACATTAAACTTGTTAAATATATGAAAGAACTACGCCACGCTGGTTTTTCTTTAGCCGTGGATGATTTTGGTACGGGACATGCCAGCATCAGTTATTTGCAACATTTTCCTTTTAATTATTTAAAAATTGACCAATTATTTGTTGGAGCCATTGGTACGGGAGCAATCACCGAATCATTAAATCAATCCATTATTCACTTGGCAAAAAATTTAAATCTGCAAATTATTGCTGAAGGGGTTGAAACATTAATGCAGCTTGAATTTTTACAAGACCATGGTGTTACCTTAATGCAAGGATGGTACTTTGCTAAAGCATTGACCATTGAACAATTATTGACACTTCTGCGCAGGGGAAAATATGAGTAAATCTTATCTTATGATTGTTGTCTTATCTTGTTCGTTTTCATTGGCATGGGCTCAGGAAAATAAGATGACGACAGGCGATAACAGCTATTGGCAGTGTCGTGCCTATGATCAAGACAATTATCAATGGACAGCAAAAAGCACTTATGAACGCACCGCTGTCAATAAAGCTTATGAGGCCTGTAAAAAGCAAAGCAAAAAACCAGAAACTTGCAAAACGGCAAAAGAATATTGTGAAGGCTTTATTAATGGAATAAGTACTCGACCAATGTGGCAATGTACCGCCTTAGATCGTATGGCCAAACCATGGGTTAGTGCTGTCTATTCAAATCAAGATGATGCTGCCCTGGGCGCAAAAGCTTATTGCCAAGAACGCAGCACTGTTCCAACCACCTGTTATGTGAATATGGTGACCTGTAAGAATCTTAATGCCCAACCCTAAAGGAGAAGATTATTTTGTTTTGCATTGGTTTAACAGGCAATATAGGCAGCGGCAAGTCAACGGTTGCAGCGTTGTTTGCAAAGCTTGGCATTGATGTTATTAGTGCGGATACGATTGCAAAAAAGCTAACACAGCAAGGTCAACCGGCGTTCTATAAAATTATCGAGCATTTTGGAGACACCATTAAAGAGGAATCCGGGAATATCAATCGTCGTCAGTTACGACAATTGGTCTTTGACAAACCCAAAGAAAGACAATGGCTGGAAAATCTATTGCACCCTTTAATACGCCAAGAAATTGCTCGTGAAATCAATTATTGCCAAAGTCCTTATTGCATCATTGAAATTCCTCTGCTCCCTGATAAAAAAGATTATCCTTATCTTGACCGTATTTTATTTATTCAAGCAGATAAAGAAATCCAAATCGCAAGACTTATTGCAAGAGATCAGTGTACTCGACAAGAAGCCCAGACCATCTTGACAACTCAAGCAGCCACCGAAAAACATTTGCAGATAGCCGATGATGTATTAATTAACAACGGCAGCCTGCAACAATTAAAAAATCAGATCGAGACTCTGCACCAACGCTATATTACCGAGTATACGTAATTATGGAAAAAAGAAAATTACTATATTTAGGCATTCTTTAACGCAACTTTATTAATTAAAGACAAGATTCTTCGTCGCTTTACCCCAGGCTCATCAGGATTAAATGCTTGCCAGTGCCATTGAGGAATTTCACAATTTTTTTGAATAAACAGCTGATTTAAATGCTGAATAAGTGCCTCTTTGTCCATCACATTCGGATAAACCTGAATGCTGAATTGACCCATATCATGTTGACATATCCGATAATCTTCAAAATCAACACCACTGCTTGTCATCCGCTGACGAATGACATCGGCAAACAAAGGAATTTCTTTATTTCCTTGTTTTGCAAAACAAACATCCCCTAATCGTCCTTCAATGGCATCGAGTTCCGTAAAAATCGACGTTGAATTTTTGGTAACCAACACATCATCAAGACGATAACGGATGATTGGCTGCGTTGTCCGCATTAAATCGGTAATGACTGGCACAAATCGTTTCTCATCCAGCCATTCTTTTTCAATAATGAGAAATTCTTCATTCATCACCAAATGATTCGACTTGTTATCACTGATGGCAAGAAATCCCTCTGTACACTGATAAATTTGTGAGATTTTACAACTAAAACAATGAGATAACTGTTCTTCCTCCTCTTTTTCCAACACTTCAGCAACAGAAAATATTTTTTTAGGCCTGATCTTTAATCGATATCGTTGGCTTGCAAGCATCAGCAAAACACTGGCCGGGGCCGAGAGTATGGTCGGCTGAATTTGATTTAATCGCTGGAGATGCTCATCAAAATCCATCAATAAATCAAAAAATAAACTGAATGTTTTTGCTTTTATTCAACGTTGTATACAAACGGTTATTCGCCCGCAAAAAAAAGGCAACACGCTCTTTTGCCCATATCCCATTAGGCATTGCCTTAGCAAGCATGATGCCTGCCCATGCATCGCGCTCCTTCGCACTGGCCAGAAAAAGCCCTCTGTTTCCTGATGTTCCAGAAGACAGGCCAACAGCAATATTGGTCAGCATAGGAGAAAAATCACGTGTATGCTCTGCCTGCAAGGCAACCTCTAATGCGTCCCTTTTTTTGATATGGACCGTATTAATTTCATCAAAATGTTCCATCATGATTTTTTTATTGATGACAGGCCATTGATGCAACGGTTTATCCAGATAATTCTGATAAAAAGGTGAGTATTTTAATGTATGCTTAACCAGCCTTTTGAATTGTTTTTCCTGATAATGACGCAATTGAGCTCGAGTTTTTAAACGACCTCTTAAAGAGTTCGCCTTAAAATAATAATAAAGAACTCGAGGTATCATCACATATTTCCTTGTATCTCTCTTCGGGCATGCGTGCAATGCGCAGGAATCATGCGAATTGCCTTATTCTGCTGATACAGAGCATGCAAATTTTGAATCGTCTTCCGGTAAGCCATTCGGTCATGATGAACCAAATAGGTTAGCTCACTGGGATAAACCAATGTTTGAAATGTTTCCTGATGCCAGCAGCTGTCTGCGATTAAAAAAGTATCGTTTATTGATTTAAAATATAACCCAATATGGCCCGGCGCGTGTCCAGGTAGAGAAATAGCCATTAACCGACCATCATTAAACACATCAAACCCCAAAGAAAATGGAGCAAGGTTTGCATCAAGCTTGACTTCATTTTCCAAAAAAATTAAGCGTTCATAAAAATCAGATGGCAGTAAGCCTGGCAAAAACCCTTTAATCAAAGCGGACCAGCCCTTTTTATGGCGAATCGCATCGACAGCCTCTCGATGACAAATAAACTGGGCTTGAGGAAAATCACACAACCCACCAATATGATCTGCATGAAAATGCGAAATGATGACGTAACGAATGGCTTCCGATGAAATACCCTTGTCAGCTAATTGCTCTTTTAATGATTTTTTCAAAAAACAGGTGTTAAACGCCGGTATAAAGAGGCAGGAAATTTTTTGGTCAAATGATAAAATTTCTGCGTATAACCGGTATCAAATAAAATATAGCCTCGTTCAGGATGATTTATAAGAGCGCAAAGTGCTGGATATTCGCACTGTTTAAATCGCCCAGTCGTTAAAGTCATCCGTTCACAATGTTTACAAAAACCGGCCTCAAACAACTGATAAGTAATCGTCATGACTGATACCATTGAGCAAACAATTGCATGCCTTCATCGAGCGTTATTTTGGGACGATAACCTAAATCATTTTTTGCTGCCTCTATATTTAACGTTTGCCCTAACGCCAGGACAGCAGCACTGTATTGAGTTAATCGTGGTTCTGATTTCAATAAAAACAAGCGATGTAGCTTCTCCAAAATATACGCCATGGATTTCGCTAATGAATAGGGAACGCATTTAACATTCAATGGTCGTTGCAATGCAGCATATAAAGCAGAAAGAATACTGATTAAAGATCGAGGCTCATCATTGGTAATATTATATTTTTTCCCACAAAACTGTTCTTTAGCTTGGGCCGCCAAAATAAGGCTATCCACTACATTGTCCACGTAAGTAATATCGATCACATTGTCTCCTGTCCCAACTATTGGCAAAATTCCATGTTTTTCAGCGTTTAACAATCTTGGTAAAATGGCACGATCATACGGTCCAAAGATAGCTCGGGGACGCACCGTAATAACATTAAGCTTGTTTTCCTGCCAAGCTTTATCCACCAGTGATTCTGCTAATAATTTGGTTTTTATATAGTGATTGGCAGGCCGCAAAGGTAAAACTGCATCCTCTTTGACGTCATGTTTTTCAATAAAATCAAAATAAATACTGGGAGTAGAAACATGCACAAGACGCCTACCAGGTGGCGTTACGGCAATGACGTGTTGGGTACCCACCACGTTCGCCTGATAAAAATCTTTATATTTCCCCCAGGGACTCGAGAAAGCCGCACAATGAAAAATAACATCCGCACGACGCACTGTCGTTGCTAACCGCGCTCTTTCATGTAAGTCCAAGGCATGGAATGTTGCTCCCATGCCCGTAAGGATATGCCCCAATTGTTTATTTCGTCCAATCGCAATGACTTCATGCCCCTCTTGCACCAAACGCCGGGTCAAATTTAGTCCCAGACAACCGGTTGCTCCCGTTACGACATACCTCATGTTAATACTCCAGGATCATCCCAGCCGCTGATAATCCTGCACCGGTACCCAGTAAATAGACCAGTTGTCCTCGTTGTATTTTTCCGGTTTGCACCAGATGATAAAACGCAGACGGGATGGAAGCAGCCATTTGATTGCCATGAGTTGCATAAATATCGACAAATTTTTCTTCAGAAATGTTAAGCCGCTTTCTTAAATGATGCATGGCAAGCATACTGGCTTGATGTGGAACCACCCAATCAATGTCAGCAAGCGTTACACCAATTTGGCTCAGTAAGCATTCATGAAGCTCAACCACCAGATGGGTAGCTAATTTAAATACTTTTTTCCCATCCATCGCAAACAAACCATATTTCCTATCATAGTCTGAAGCCGGTGGAATTCGTGTTCCTCCAGCTTCAACCTGACAAAAGCTGGCTCCTGCACTATACGTTCTCATATGACTTGCTAGAATTCGACTCGAACCATCACTTTGCTCAAGGATACAAGCTGCTGCCCCGTCACCAAAAATAGTACAACTTTCCATGTCTTGCCAATTTAATCCTGCCGATGGAATATCGCTGGCAACAATTAATACCCGTTTAAACCGTCCACCAGCAATCAAATAAGACGCAGTATCCAGCGCCGTTAAAAAGCTTAAGCAGGTGCTATTAATATCAAAACAAGGAATACCAGACTGTTCAAGACCAAGCTTTTTTTGTATTAAAGCGGCTGAGCATGGGAGTAATTGTTCACCTGCACCGCAGGCACCAATAATCGCATCGAGTTCGAATAACTCTATTTTAGCCTGTTTAATTGCAGCCAGAGCTGCTTGAGCAGCCATAAAAGACGTGGTTTCATGCTCTTGTGCAAAATGGCGGGAAACAAGTCCTGATTTTTTTTCGACACTTCCTCTTGCAAGACCAAGTTTTTGATCTAATTCCACAGACAGGATTTTATTTACAGGCAAATATTGCCCCATTCCAGTTATTTTTACGGCAGGCATGAAACGCTTCCCAAGCACAAAAGAACATTTATTATACTTCGAGTATACTTTATAATCAATAAGATTGATTTTGTTTCTATTTGGTTTCTATTTTTAATGGATGATAAAACAGAGGGCTCTATCATGCATTCAATTTTTCTTGCGATCAATATGAGCAAATGTTAATCTTATAGGCTATTAATTGGACTAATAACTTTTTTATGAAGATATTGACTGTACTAGACAGCTATCCACCAGACCTAAACGGAGGGGCCTACTTTACTCATCGCCTGGCTAAATCATTACAAGCAAGAGGACATGACGTTTTAGTCTTATGCCCATCGAGAAGCTTAAAACAAGGCTACACTACCTATGATGGGGTTCCACTTTGTACCATACGCTCATGGCCAATTCCGAACTATAAGAATTTTCGGGTCTGCTGGCCTATTTTTATTAAACGTCATATCATCAAGGCCATCCTAAACTTTAAACCCGATGTGGTCCACTTACAAGGAAAGTTTTTCCTGGGTGGATTATGTTACAGGGCATGTCGCAAGCTCAATATCCCTTTAATGGCTACCAATCACTTCATGCCAGAAAATTTTTTTCACTATACCCATCTTCCCAAAAAGTATGAAACCTGGTTCAAGCGTTACACTTGGCGTATTGTGGTTGATATGCTATCGCACGTAAATATGGTGACTACGCCGACTGAAACCGCGGCTAACCTGTTAAAATCAGTTCATTTACATAAAACCATTCATGTTATTTCTTGTGGGGTGGATTTAAAAAAATTCAGCCCCCACCAGGATGCGAAGACGCTTCGTCAACGATTCCAAATTCCCGATAAACCAATCCTGTTATACACAGGACGTCTTGATCGGGAAAAAAATCTGGACATAGTACTTAAAGCATTTCATTTAGTTAGGCAGCAAGTAGACGCCCATTTTATTTTAACCGGCCGTGGTAAAGAACAGCCCGCATTGGAAAAACTAGCAAAACATCTGAATATAGACCAGCACGTCACTTTTACGGGGTATTTGAGCGATGAGGAATATCCTCTAATTTATGGATTGGCCGATTGCTTTGTAAATGCAGGAACCGCTGAATTACAAAGTATTGTCGCCCTTGAAGCAATTGCTTCTGGCTTGCCTCTGGTTGCTGCGAATGCCATGGCATTGCCTGAGCTGGTCCAACCGGATGTCAATGGTTATCTTTTCCCACCTAATGACATTGCAAGTTTGTCATACTATCTCGCTGAGGTTCTTGGTCATCCCGAAAAAAGTCGACGCATGGGCATTGAAAGTAGAAAAAAAGCGGAGTCTCATAACATTCATGCAACGACCAAACACTATGAGCAGCTTTATTTAAAGATGATGAGCCAATGAAAATATTAGTCGATCGTTACATAACACTCTCACAAAAACCCGGTTTTTTACGATCGTTAACAACCGGATTTTCCTTATTAATCATCAGTTTTTTATCGCCAATAGCGCTGGATTGTACGCTTCTGCCATAGCAGGAAACCCGGTCGATGATTTGCTTCTTAATCTCTTACCTGTGTATGATGTCACATTTGTTCATGTGTATGCAGCGTTGTTATTTTGGTTTGTCGTTGCTATGTATATTTTAATGCGACCGGGAATGATTCCATTCATAACCAAAACAGCCAGTGTGTTTATTATAACCCGCAGCGCCTTTATTTGCTTGACTCATCTTGGTGCACCACCAAATCAGTTAATCATTCCTGAAAATTTTTCATCATTCTTTCTCTTTAATGGTGACTTGTTTTTTTCTGGGCATGTTGGAGGACCTTTCTTGCTTGCACTTTTATTCTGGCGAAATAAAACCCTGCGTTATTTTTCGCTCGCAGCCAGTCTATTTTTTGCGTATATTGTACTTATTGGCCATATCCATTACAGTATTGATGTATTTGCGGCACCTTTTATAACATTTGGAATTTATGAATTAAGTAAGTTCCTGTTTGCTAAAGAATATTATTTTTTTATGCAAGATATTAAATGCTAATAAATTAGCCATATTTTTTGTGTTCAATTAATTTTATGATAGGCTTGTTCAAACAAGCAAAGGACAGCATCCATTTATGCATCATGATACGATAACTTTTCAATTAGCAACCCATTTTTATCCAAGGTAGCCTTACGGCTGGAATGTCTTTTTCTTACGATTAATCAGGCATGCGAAGAAACGCATCCGGTTATTCATCATTATGCTTTAAAAAATATCATTGAAGTCATTAAATTGATTGAAAAACCTGAACTTAAAAGTCGATTTTTAAAAGAATTGATGCGTATCGAACATATTTTGAATAAAGCTGAAATCATCATATCAAACTCACTCTATGCCAATCTCTTTGTACAAATTCAATTTCTTAGTCATGCCGCAGGACGATTTGGTGAAAACATTCATAGCGATCCTTTTCTACAATCCATCCGGCTTGCTCAGGCAGGCGAGCACAATGACTGTGAATTACATTCACCGCAACTTTTAATGTGGCTGGAAAATGAGCCTAAAAAAAGGCAATATGATTTGAATGCCTGGCTAAAACAATTGCAATCCTTATCCGATACGGTTTCAATTTATTTGGCTTTATTACGAAATACTGCAGAATTTGACAAAATTGATATGCTTAGTGGTTTTTATCAACGTTCTTTACCATCAAAAACTTCATGCCATTTAATTTTATTAAGAATGGACAAAGATTGCGGGATTGTGCCTCAAATGCAGCTTGGTCATCATGGCTTAAGTTTGAGACTATGTGAAGCTAAATCAATGAATGAAGTACGTCATACCAATACCGCTATTGATTTAGCCATTTGTCAACTCTAACAATTAAATGCCCTTTATCACACCTTCTCTTTTAAGCTAGGAATAAAAAATCAGGCCATTTCTTCAGAATACAATTTTTGCCGAATCATATGAATAATACTCATGTTGGCAGCAGGAAATTCAAATTGGGGCAAAGACACCAAATCCGCCCAACACAAATCCATCTGTGACTCACGACAGGTCGCATGGCCAGTAAAATGAGTCACATGATAGATCAATAAATTAACTTCGCATTGGTCATAGGTGTAATGAACATTGCCTAAAAAATCACAATCAATGACGTCCAGCCCGACTTCTTCCTTGATTTCGCGCATTAAAGCCGAAACTGGGCTTTCACCCAGTTCTAATTTTCCGCCAGGGAATTCCCACAGCCCACCATAAGAAGCCTGTTCTGGACGCCTGGTAATCAGAACCCGTTTTTCAGCATCAATAATTACAGCCACTGCAACGTTCATTTTATCGTACCATGACAGGTTTTATATTTTTTTCCGGAGCCGCATGGACATGGCTCGTTACGGCCAATCTTTTTCTCGGAGCGTTTAAATGTAGTCACACCACCCTCATCTTCTTCAGAAGCTTGAACGTCACTCTGGTGGATAAACTGCATTTTTTGAATTTGTTCAGCACGACGTTGTTCTTCCACCGCATCCACATCATCTTCGGTCTGCACCTCAAGAGAAGAAAGCAAGCGAATGATGTCGTATTTCATATTATCCAGCATCATAGAAAATAAAGTAAATGCTTCACGTTTATACTCTTGCTTAGGATCTTTTTGCGCATAGCCACGTAAATGAATGCCTTGGCGCAAATGATCCATCGCTGCCAAGTGCTCCCGCCAGTGATTATCCAACGTTTGTAAAATCACTGACTTCTCAAATTGCGCCAAAACATCCCGACCTATCTGTTTTTCCTTTTCCCGATATTGTTCTGTGCAAGATGCTATTATTTTTTCCTTGATTTGTTCTGGCTGAATGCTGTGATCTTGCTCTACCCACTGTTGAACGGGTGTGTTTAATTTAAAATCATCACGTAAAACTTGCTGTAATGATTTTACATCCCATTGATCTTCCATGCTTTGTGGAGGAATATAACTGTCCACCAGAGCACCCAAAACATCTTCACGAATCGCTTGGACGGACTCTAATGGGTCATGCATTGCCATCATGTCTGACCGTTGTGAATAAATCACTTTTCTTTGATCATTTGCCACATTATCGTATTCGAGTAATTGTTTTCTTATATCAAAGTTATGTCCTTCCAATTTTCGCTGGGCATTTTCAATGGCTCTTGTGACCAAATTATGTTCTATTGGCTCGCCAGGTTTCATACCCAATCGACGCATCATGGCAGCGACGCGTTCCGACGCAAAAATACGCATTAAATTATCATCAAGAGATAAATAAAAACGACTGCTTCCCGGATCCCCTTGACGACCAGCACGACCACGTAATTGATTGTCAATACGGCGTGACTCATGACGCTCAGAACCAATAATACGCAAGCCACCAGCAGCAACCACCGCTTCATGCCTCTTTTGCCAGTCTTTTTTCACTGCATCGTGATCCGCTTCACTTGCATCGTCTGACAACTCGCCAAGTTCAGCAGCAAGATTACCACCCAATACAATGTCCGTTCCTCGGCCAGCCATGTTGGTGGCAATGGTCACTACCCCTGGACGCCCTGCTTCAGCAATAATCTGCGCCTCTTTTTCATGAAATTTGGCATTTAATACCTGATGCTTAATATTTGATTTTTTTAATAAATTGCTCAATAACTCAGACGCTTCAATAGACGCCGTTCCGACCAGTACCGGCTGTTTACGAGCCACGCAATCACGAACGTCTTCAATGATTGCCAGGTATTTATCCTGTTGAGTTAAATAAACTAAATCTGGCTGATCCACACGAAGCATTGGCTTATTGGTTGGAATAACCACCACATCCAGATGATAGATTTGCTGAAACTCATAAGCCTCTGTATCTGCTGTGCCGGTCATTCCTGATAATTTATCGTAAAGACGGAAAAAATTCTGGAATGTAATGGAAGCTAATGTCTGATTCTCGTTCTGAATTGGCACATTTTCTTTGGCTTCAACCGCCTGATGCAACCCTTCAGACCAACGTCTGCCTGGCATGGTTCGACCCGTATGCTCATCCACAATCACGACTTGCTTGTTTTGCACGATATAATCCACATCACGATGAAACATCGTATGCGCTCTCAAGGCAGCGTTGACATGATGCATGAGCATGATATTGCTGGCATGATAAAGGCTTTCACCAGGGTCCAGAAGCTTCGCTTTAGCCAATAATTCTTCAATACGCTGGTGGCCTGTCTCCGTCAGATGCGCTTGTTTTTGTTTTTCATCAATCGTGTAATCCCCACCATCTCCTTCTTCCTGTTGCTGTTTTAACTGAGGAATAAGTTGATTGATCTTCATGTAAAGATCCGAGCTATCCTCTGCTGCACCAGAAATAATTAACGGTGTGCGTGCTTCATCAATTAAAATGGAATCAACTTCATCAACGATTGCAAAATGCAGCTCGCGCTGAACTTTATCTTCAAGACTGAATGCCATGTTATCGCGCAGATAATCGAAACCAAATTCATTGTTTGTGCCATAAAGAACATCCGCCTGATAAGCCGCTTGTTTTTCTGCATGCGGCATGTCCGGATAGATTACCCCAACGCTTAAACCTAAAAATTCATAAATAGGTTTCATCCATTGGCTGTCCCGTTTGGCAAGGTAA
Organism: Legionella oakridgensis ATCC 33761 = DSM 21215; assembly: GCF_000512355.1. NCBI lineage: Bacteria > Pseudomonadati > Pseudomonadota > Gammaproteobacteria > Legionellales > Legionellaceae > Legionella > Legionella oakridgensis. Next base: position 1,710,185 of record NZ_CP004006.1, read on the forward strand.
TCATTGACGGTCACTACATGCACACCCCGACCAGTAAGAGCATTAAGATAAGCGGGTAAAGTCGCCACCAACGTTTTACCTTCACCCGTACGCATTTCCGCAATATTACCTTCATGCAACACCATCCCGCCGATCAATTGCACATCAAAATGACGCAGCCCCAGGGTACGTACCGATACCTCCCTAACTACTGCAAATGCTTCCGCCAATAATTCATCAAGTGTTTCTCCATCCGCCATACGGGCTTTAAAATGTGCAGTTTTTGCTGCCAATTGTTCATTAGTCAAAGCCTGCATTTGAGATTCAAAGGCATTAATAGCTGATACAGTTTTTTCCATGCGCCTTAAAGTGCGCTCATTGCGGCTACCAAACATCTTCTTCATCAACGTATTCAGCATGGCCTTTACAATCCTCTCAACAATCCAAATTTCAAAATTGCTTAATTTACTAGAAATCAGCTACAAAAGCCATGAATAACCACTTGCGGGAAAGACTTCTGATAATAAAATAAACAATCTCACTGCGAAAGTGACTTACAAAAAATCACAAAGTTAAAGCAAAAATAAATTTTGAGGCGGGAGTTTAGATTACCTAATGACCAAATCAAAATTTCTTTTTAACATAAAGATAGGCGTTTTTCATAAGTCCTACATGATTATCATAGCATCAGCCATCATTTAATGCCTGACAAGATAGCAATGAAACATCATCCGAATCATGCTGTTCCATGTTTTCCATCATTGAAATTGCATTTCGATGCTCTGGAATTACCCCCCCACGTTGGGCATTGCTCAACAACTCTTTCCATAATTTTGCCCCTGGTAAACCATGGGCTAATCCCAATATGGGTTTGAGCAAAATACTCATCGCCACTCCATGGGCATAAGCGGTTTTGAGATAATCCAAATACTGTTGCAAAACGACAGAACGTTTTAACAACGGTATCTGTGGGTATAAGCCATGATGAATGATGGCAATTGCATAAGGATTTTGACAAGCCAATCTTCCAAGCATGACACCATCCACCTGCTGAAGATGCAGGCGGATAGCTTCCAAACTATTAATGTTTCCATTGATGACTATTGGTACGGATGGTAATTCCTGTTTAATGTTGTATACGTACTCGTAATGTAAGGGAGGAATAGTACGATTTTGTTTTGGATTTAATCCCCGCAACCATGCTTTGCGCGCATGCACAAGAAGTTTATCGCATCCAGAGGCAATCAAGCGATGTGCAAACGCCGAAAAAAAATCGTAACTGTCCTGGTGATCAATGCCAATACGAGTTTTGGCAGTCACCGGAATAGACACAGCCTGTTTTATCGCAGTAATGCAATCAGCAACATGCTCAGGCTCTGCCATTAAACAAGCACCGAAACGTCCAGCCTGAACTCGATCACTGGGGCAACCCAAATTTAAATTTATTTCATTAAAACCTTGCTGCTCTGCTTTTTTTGCGCTTAAAACTAATGCTTTTTTATCCGCCCCACCAAGTTGTAGAGCCAAAGGATTTTCCATGGGATGAAATCCCAAGGCTCGAGATGAATTATTAAAAACGGCGCCTGGAGTTTGCATATCCGTATATAAAAGCGCTTTGGGAGCAAGCATGCGCATAAAAACCCTAAAATGGGTATAAGTCCAATCAATCATAGGCGCAATGGCCAGAGAAGATATGAGAGGAGATTGCGAACAAAGTACGGCAGACACGAATAAACTTCCTGACAAATGAAAGATTATACATCATTCCAATTTTGACCAAAATATGTACGAACATATGGCACAAATTAAGGTGTAATACAATCAAAGTATGATTTTGCCCTGTCATGGATAATAAAAAGAGATTTACTGCGATTAGCCATGGTATAATGGCGGCAGTAATATGAAACTTACCTTGACAGGTTGTGACATGCGTGTTTTAAAAATCGATTTTACCCAACCGCAAGCAGCAAAAATATTCAGTGAATCCCTCAGACATACCGGTTTTGCCATTCTGGAAAATCACCCAATTGACAACGATTTGATTGACTCTATCTATGACGAGTGGCACGAATTTTTTAATCGGCAAGACAAGCACGATTATCTTTACAAAAAAGAAACGCAAGACGGCTATTTTCCCATGACCATTTCGGAAAAAGCCAAAGGCGCCACATTAAAAGATTTAAAGGAATTTTATCAATATTATCCGTGGGGACAATATCCTTCCTCGGTGAGTGCCAACACGAAAGCATTATACCGCCAATTAACCGAGTTAGCAGCCACTCTGCTGAATTGGCTAGAGGTCGAATTGCCGGTGGTTATTGCCGAACAATTATCCATGCCATTATCTGCAATGATCAGAGACAGTGAACAAACGATGCTACGCATCCTGCATTATCCGGCATTATCGGGTGACGAACCTGTTGGTGCTGTGCGCGCTGCAGCCCACGAAGACATTAATTTACTAACTCTTTTAGTTGGTGCAACAACGTCGGGTTTACAGGTAAAAGACAACCAAGGGCAATGGCATGAAGTTCCTTGTTCAAAAGAAAACATCGTGGTTAACGTAGGAGACATGCTTGCACTGGCAACCAATGACTTTTATCGTTCCACCACTCATCAAGTAGTCAATCCCGAGGGGAGCAATGAAGCTCGGCTCTCCATGCCATTATTTCTGCATCCTCGTCCCGAAGTGCAACTTTCTTTACAAAAAACAGCGGGACAATTTTTACAAGAGCGTCTAATTGAGCTAGGAGTTATATAATCATGACTGATGTACATCCATTGCCAAACAACGCCATTGAATTGGTCAAAACATATCTTTTACAATTGCAAACCAACATTTGCAATGAACTGGAAGCCTTGGACGGAGCAACCAGATTCATAGAGGATTCCTGGACTCGCTCGCAAGGCGGGGGCGGTATTTCGCGTGTGCTTTCTGCAGGTGCAACGTTTGAAAAAGCTGGTGTAAATTTTTCACACGTCAGTGGCGAGCAACTCCCCCCCTCTGCCAGTGCCATTCGACCCGAACTGGCTGGATGTCAATTTTCAGCGTTAGGTGTTTCCCTTGTCATCCATCCTGATAACCCTTATGTACCTACCACGCATGCAAATGTTCGATTTTTTGTTGCTGAAAAACAAGGAATGTCCCCTATCTGGTGGTTTGGTGGCGGATTTGATTTAACCCCCTATTATGGATTTCAAGAAGATTGCCAACACTGGCATCACATGGCTCATCAGGCATGCGAACCTTATGGTAAAGACGTTTATCCCCGGTTTAAAGAATGGTGTGACCGCTATTTTTATCTTCCACACCGCCATGAAGCACGCGGAATTGGTGGTCTTTTCTTTGATGACTATAATGAACAGGGATTTGAACACAGTTTTGATTTAATGAAAAGCATAGGCAACCATTTCATGAAAGCATACGCCCCTATTGTGGAAAAACGTAAATCACTGTCATTTGGCGCAAAAGAAAAAGCATTCCAACTCTATCGTCGTGGACGTTATGTGGAATTTAATCTTATTTATGATCGCGGCACATTGTTTGGCCTGCAATCAGGAGGACGTACTGAATCGATTCTTATGTCTCTCCCCCCGCAAGTACACTGGCATTACAATTGGCAACCGGAAGAAAATAGTCCTGAAGCAACCTTATATACTGATTTTTTGCCTGCACGTGACTGGCTGGCAAACAAGTCGTAAGCCAATCGCATTAGGAGTGTTTCGTAAGTGGACGCCAAAATATTGCCGCTGCACAAATATTTAACAGACCCAGAATAAGAAACACTTCCGAAATTGCCATATGAAAATACAAAAGCATCATCACGAATATGGTTCCAGCCACCATGAATAATGCATTTAGGATATTATTGGCTGCAATTGTTCGCGCTCTAAACGTTTCTTCACTGACAATTTGCAAAAACGTGTACAATGGGACTATAAACATCCCCCTGAAAACGCAATAAGGAACAAATCAACCGCCACACGCACGTGAGCAATCCGACTAAAAAACTCCTGCAGCAATTGCAAAGAATCCTCTGTATTCGCAGATGGCGTTGCCCAGTATAAATCGCAGGCAAAGATTGACAAGATAATCATTGCATGTGGTACATATTTTAATGTTATTCTGCCTTTTAATAGCTGACTAATGGTAAGAGAACCTGCAGCAATGCCGATGGAAAACAAGGCAAGAAATACTGCAAAAACGGATGTTTCCGCTTTTAACACGTAATTTGTATAATCAGGCAGCTTGGTCAGGATCACAGTACCTATCAACCAAAACCAGGATATGGCTAACAGCACAGGAATAATATGCTTATTGCGCATGATGTCTTTAAGCATACGATAAGTCGCTCGCAGCAGCCGCCAGTCAATGTATAAATCCTTTGCCTTGGATGGCGCTGATGGAATAAAAAAGCTTGCAACTAACCCAAGCAGAGCCGCCATACAGGTTAAAAAAATGGCATAGATTACTCCTCCTGATATACCGCCAATGCTTAGTGCACCTAAAGTAGTACCAAGAAGGATGGCAAGGAAAGTACTTCCCTCAATTAACGCTGTTGCTCCTAATAATTCTTTTTTGGGTAAATGGGTAGGCAAAATGGCGTATTTGATTGGTCCAAAAAAAGTTGAATGGATGCCCATACCGGTCAAAATGATCATCATCATCGTAACATGGCCCCAATAAAGACCAAACCCACCAAGAATCATCAAGAACATTTCAAACAACTTAATAAAGCGCGTCATTCGCGCCTTATCATACTTATCTGCCATTTGACCCGCAGTGGCCGAAAATAAGAAAAAGGGAAAATAAATAGTCCACCAGCTATGGCCTGATAGGTTTCAGATTGAGCTTGTGAAGTACTTAAAAAATAGCTGATTAACGTTAACATGGCCAACTTATAAGCATTATCATTAAATGCACCAAAAAATTGGGTACAGAAAAGAGGAAAGAAATTTTTTTTCTTAAAAGCTGTAATAATAATCCCATGCCTATCCTAATTGTATTCTTTAAAAACTGGTGCGCCTGTTTGTTATTCGACTGACTATTCCATTAAAATAAAAAATATTGGTGTCATGATGTAACGAGTCCCTTTATCTATCTAACAAGGAATCTAGGGATTATGATGGATGCCTTCTACTTAATGCCCTCATAATTTTTTCCATAGCATATTCATTAGGCATTGTTTGCTCGATAATGGCTTGCGTACGCTGTACACAATATTCCTTAACCTCTTTATCTGGCAGGATATAAAACGTTTTTTTATTGATTTCATGCATAATATGCTGTGCTACATCTTCCGTCGGTCGCCCACGCCCCATAAGCTCCATGACTTTCTTATGGATAGGTTCCGCGTTAGCGGAAAAAGAATTAATTAATAGATTGGTGTTAACAAATGAAGGACAAACAACGGAAACATGAATGCTCGGGTTTAATGGTTGCAACTCAAAATACAAGGATTCTGATAAACTAACAATAGCATGTTTGGACATGGCATAGGCAGACATATTCGATCCACTGCATAGGCCGTAAAAACTTGCCATATTAACAATATGAGAAGAATGCTGTTGTTTAAGCATATAAGGCAGAAAAGCTTGTACTCCATGAATCACGCCAAATACATTGACATCGAACACCTGTCGAATTTCTGCCGCAGATAACTTCCACACTGGTGCCAAACGACCGCTGATTCCAGCATTGTTAATAAGCAAATCAATGCGCCCAAAATGGCCCATACTATGGTCTGCTAATCGTCTAACTTCTTCTTCCCGGCTTACATCACAGACAATGCCAAGCACTTCCGTAGCTGCTTGTTGACTTAACTCATTGACGCGAGCTTGCAAGTCATCTTTTGCATTATCTGCCATAACCACTTGCATTTGTCTCTGCAGGCAAATTTTTGCCAAAGCCAGACCAATGCCGTCCGCAGCACCAGTGATTACCGCAATTTGCTTATTTTCATTCATTCATGATAATGACGTCTTGGGCCTTTAAACCTTTAGGCCCTTTATCAAGAATAAAACTTACTATGTCGTTTTCACGCAGAGTTTTAAAACCAACACCCTGTATATCCTTATAATGGACAAAGATATCGTCCCCTTGCTGATTAATGATAAAACCAAATCCTTTTTTTTCATTAAACCACTTTACTTGTCCAGTTTCTCTCTGCGACATTTTCACTATTCCTCTTCTTAGTCTTTAAATCTGCTATAAGTGAAATTTACAAATAAGTTCTTGAAGATTATCCAAGAAAAATCAATGATACGCTACAAAGATGTGTCATAAAAGCGTATTTTCTGAGACTTGTTGCTTTCAAGAATTATAAATTCCATTTTTAATTCAGTTCAAATCAAAATAATCAGTGAACTTGCGTTAAAATACCATCATTATCACGATTTCAACAATACCAGCATATCATTTTTTTATTGATTATTAATGGTTTTTCTATGTATGACAATATGTTTGTAACTGGATGGCCATCCAAGGGCTCCCTCACCACTCTATTATAAATATAAATTTAATTGCCTAGGAGTATGTATGAATACGTCAAAAGAAGCTTTTATAAAACTAGCATTACAATGTAATGCATTAAAATTTGGTGAATTTACTCTGAAGTCAGGTCGGATAAGTCCTTATTTTTTCAATGCCGGATTATTTTATCAAGGTGATGCTTTACGCCGCCTTGGGATATTTTATGCGAATGTTCTTATGCAGAATAAAGTGGATTTTCAGCATCTTTTTGGTCCCGCCTATAAAGGCTTACCTTTGGCCACGGCAACAGCCATTGCCCTTGCGAGCCTGAATATCACCACAACGGTTACCTTTAATCGCAAAGAAGCCAAAGACCATGGCGAGGGAGGGCATTTGATTGGGGCACCACTAAGTGGTAAAACAGTAATTATTGATGATGTCATCACAGCTGGCACTGCATTTCGTGAAGCACAGCAATTAATTAAAGAAAACGGCGGGCAATTAACGACGGTTATCATTGCGCTCGATCGTTGTGAGCGAGGTCTAAGTCATCAATCAGCAATACAAGACATTCAACAGCAAGGAATCCAGGTATTTTCTATCCTCACGCTGTTCGATTTGATTGATTATTTGAAAAACAAGAAGAACATCAAAAAGTTGAAAAACTGCTCTCTTATCAAAAACAATACGGTTATTAATATCAAATTCAGCCTTTCTTGCAAACTGCTTTTTTCCTCGGCCATATTCAATGGCAAAAACACATACTCCCCTTCTGCGGAGTATGTGTACATGGTAGATTTCAAATGCTGCTTGTCATCAGAGTAGAGAGGGAACGCGCTTAAATTCCGGTGCCTCAGGCAATACTTCGCTTGCCGCAGCGCGTTTACGACTAGCAAACATACTGCTTGAAGAATGAGCTACCGATGGCGCTGCAGCTGTAGGAGCTTGTCTGCTATCCAATTCTAAATCATCAGACGGTTGTGCGGCTGAGCGTTTACGAGAAGACATTCTTTCGCCTGAAAAAGATGCTGCTGCGGCTTCAGCAAGATCCTCACGTGCTGCAGGACGTCTGTGAGTTGTTCTTGCCGCAGCCGACACAACATCCCCTTCTGAAATCTCAGGCGTGGCACCATTGGCCATAGCTAAGGCAGTCATGCCTTGCTGAAGCAGGGTTTGTGCGCGCTGGGCATGCTCCAGTTGCAATGTAGTCGCCCTTTCTCGACGACGAAACTCACCACTTTGAACGGTTAACTGCTGATTTAATCGCTGCAACTCTCTGGCCTCAGCCACCGCCTGAGCCAATTCATCTTCCAAGCTAGCTGCTTTTTCGTTAGCTTTATCCAGGTTATCATTAAGAAGCGCTTCCCTGTCTTTGGCTTGTTGCAGCTTGGCTCTCGTTCTCTGTAATTGTGCCTGCACTGTTTCTCGTTGCTCTTTTTCACGTGCCAATTCACTGTCCAAACCATCTACTTTAGCCAAACGCTCTTGTGCTTCTCCTAATAAAGCCTGGGTTTCAGCATGTTGCTCTTGCAGCTTTCTAAGTTCTTCTGCAGCGGTCGTCTTTTCTCTTTCCACACGAGCGAGCTTGCTTTCTACCGCAAGCAACATTTCGCGAAGAAATTCAGATTCTTTCTCCGCAACCACCGGAGCAACCGAAACACTGGCCACAGCAACCTCTGTACGAAGTACTTTTTGACTATGTCGTCTGATTTCTTCTTTTGTGGGAACGGTTATACCAAGCTCCCTACACCGCATTGCTCGATGAGAATACTCCTGTGAATCCAAATGAGTTGCAATAACCGCTCGATTCGAAAATACCTCCAATTCAAGCTCTGTGGCTGTACGAACAAGCTCTTTAACATAAGGTACATTAGCCGTAATCAGAACATGATGCGTTAAGCGTTTTGTATCATCCTCCGTTAAGACAGGCTTCATTAAAGACAATAATGTTGCAAGATTTCTAAAAAATTGTTCTTTTATTTCTTCAGGGCAAGCACCTTCTGTCAACACCAAACGATGTAAAATCGTTCGATTTGCCTTCAGTGAACGATGTTGCGCCATCGCCCTTAATTCAACAGCATCCAGTGTAGCAAATAACCGCATATCACCGTCGGTAAATCCTTGTGGTTTATCCTCCAATGTAACCAATAACACTTCATGTCTCATTCACTTTACCCCTTTTTAAAAAATTCTTAACTTGTCTTCAATAGGCAGCAATATCAATGGTTTTCATCTTATAGTTAAGACGCTTTCCATTGCGTAATACGGTCAAAGTAATTTCCTGCCCTATGTTCAACTTCGTCTGCAAATTATACAAAGTATCATAATTACCCACTGGTTGACCATCTAAGGCAACAATCACATCCCCCAAATGGATTCGTCCCCAATGATCACGATAGGTACCGCGTAATCCTGCCTGAGCTGCTGGTGAGTTAGGCAATACCTCCGAAATTAAAATACCTTTTTTAACTCCAAGTCGCAAAGCAACGCTTGGATCGACACGCTGTACACCAATGCCTGCCAAAACCACTCGCCCATTTTTTATAATCTGACTGACAATACGCACAATTTCATCGGCAGGAACCGCAAATCCTACACCTGCAGACGATCCAGATTGTGAATAAATGGCTGTATTCATTCCTATTAATCGCCCTGAACTGTCTAACAATGGGCCACCAGAATTACCCGGATTAATAGAAGCATCCGTTTGAATCATATCTCGAATCGTCACGCCCCCTATACCAGGCATTTGCCTACCAAGCGCAGAAATCACGCCCATGGTTAAGCTATGATCCAGGCCAAAAGGGTTACCAATAGCAATGGCTTTTTGCCCCACCAATAACTCATCCGTATGAGCTATCTCAAACGGCGTAAATGATTGCAACAATTCACGAGCTTTAGGGGAAGTTAAAGCAAGCACTGCAATATCCTTACGTGGCTCTGCCCCTATCACTTTTGCCGGAAAAGTATACTTTCCAATGCTGACGGCTAAATTATCAGCGCCGTTGATCACATGAAAGTTAGTGACCACATGACCTTCTTTATCCCAGATGATTCCTGATCCCGCCCCTGAGGGAATATGCAACAATTCGTAAGAACCATTCACCACAGTTTTTATGCGATGAACATAAATGACTTTGGGAGAAGCTTTTTGAAAGATTTCAATCGTGTTTCTTTCATAAGCCAATAATTCATCCATTTTAGCGGCGGAAGCAGACAGGGAAACGCAATAGGCAACAAACAGGCAGATAAAACGGAATCCATTGAGTTTCATTATAATCCTCCATCATAAAAACATATGGAATGAATAAGGTGTGTAAAATCTAATGATATAGCGACCCGATTATGCTTTAATAATAAGCAACCTGTCAAATAGTTAATGTTCTAGATGAATGTTCTAAAGAAACCACTCCAATGCTACTTCCAAACATTCAGCCAACAAATTGAAATTTCTATGAGTAAATACAAGATGGTTGAAAAAACTTAAAAAACTGTTCTGATTATCTTTCGATAAGTCCGAAAAATAATCAGAACAATCAAAACAAATCATGATAATGCTTTAAGTCATTAACTCTGAAGCGGACTCTTCAGAAGCATAATAATTATTCTCATCATCCTCTTCATAATCGTTACCTTCGTTAATATCACGCTCAGCGTCTTCAACCTCACTTCTGGAATCTGCCTCCTCTTTCGCTTTCTGGGGCGTAATATTGGACGATAGCCTGAAAAACTGCAGCAGAAACTGTAAGGGTTGGGTTAGTAATTTAAACGCTTGCGTTCCTGCATCAATGGATGCTGTAGCCACATGTTCCGAATTTTCGTTATGTCGAATATACACTTTTTCCAGAACACTTGTATGACGCCGATAAATGTCATCCAATTGGCGATTACGGGTTTTTTCTTGCTCCAATAAATACCCCTGAAGGTCAGCGTGTGAATCCCATATGGAAGCGCGTCGTGCTTGTAATTGCTCTAACTCCTTATCGTAAAACGCAATTTCATAATCCACTTCCTGTCTTAGTTTATCGCAAATGATTTTACGCTCTTCAGGCGTTTCTCCCTGAATAGTTGCCAGAGATTGTTTGGATGCTGCCTCAGCATACCGATGAATCAAAGCCAGTTTCTTACTGAGAATTTCTTCAATTTTTTGATCAAGATATTGAATCGCATCTTTATTTGCACCAAGAACCTGGTAATGCGAATCAAACCGTCTGCCATTTTCCATCTGCATTCGCATTTTTTCCAGCTCTCGTGTCTCTTGCGTCAATGCTCTCATCTGTGCTTTATCATTCAGCATTTTGTCTCGACTTAATAAAAGCTGACGAATAAATATAGATAAGGCAGTCACCGCACCAAATACCATTGTACCAATGATAGCTATAGTAACGGGTTCCATAGCCCACTCTCCTTAGTGCAAATGAATCAACTGAGTATGTATTTCAACCGCAAAATATCGGCTAAATGTTTGGAAAGAATCTACTTCAGGCCATTGCTCTGCCCGGTCACACATGCGCAGCATTTCAGCTTTGTAGATTGGTCGATAATAATGTTTAATAAAAGGTTTAATGTCTGAGAGTTGTTTGAAATTCTTGACCACTACCGTTGCATTTTCAGCAAGATGCGACAAATTGACTTGCTCCAGTACCGTTGCCAATTCGCTTTGGTCTTCTACAGAAGATTTCATCCATTTTAATAAGACTGACCGTGGTTTGATACAAATTAACTGTTGTCCGTCCTGTATGGATGGCTCCATCAATACAATTTGCGAATGTAATTCAAATTTGAAACAACAGAGAAAATCAAGAAAACTGCCTTCAATCTCATTACGAGCATCTTTTCCTAACCACCGGCTTATTTCATAGCGAAACATGGAAGGAAAATGCCGCTCGATTTCATCTAAGGTGTCTTCTTCGTTATCGTGTCTACGGATGGTGTAAGCCGTTGTGTCCGTTTGCAACACCTTAAGGGCCGGCAATTCGATATCCGATAACTGAGAAGCCAAAAATGATTGAAAGACAGATGTGGGTTTTAAAATGACAACTTCCCATTGACTCGGTTGCATGATGCTCTCCTTTATTTAGTGTCTCATCCTGAGTACAACTTGAAAGCTAAATCAACTACTTTTTTCATTGGGGAAGGCTATCAGATTAACATTTCCATATGTAAAATTGCAACATGCTTAATACTAAAATTATTTGACGATACAACCGATTATGGTATACAGCCATACGTTGATTGCATGAGCAAAATGGCTTGTTTCATTATAAGGAAAAGCTCAGCCAAAAATAAGGTTTCTTACCTAGAAGTGACGGGGTAAATTGATTTACAAGGTGTATGCCTATATGCTTGTGGTTTAGCACCAATTATTATCTTTTTTATTTTATTAACATGCTGTAGTCATTATGAAATTAATTAAAAAATCCTTCTTGCTCCTGTGGATGTTTCTTATCATAGTAGTCTTTGTATTTTGGGCCCTCATTCAATTCATCAAACCAGAATCTGTAAAAGAGTTATTGAATAAGCAAATTACCTCTCTGACTGGACAAGACAGTCGTATTGATGGGGATATCCATTGGCAATTGTTCCCTCGGCCAGGAATAAAAGTAACCAACATCCAAATTGGTGAAAGTAAACAGAAAGCTTATTATTTTTTATTCATAGATAATTTGCATCTTAATTTACAGCTGACACCGCTGATGAAAGGCAAGCTGATTTTTAATGAAATCAACGTTGACGGTTTTACAGCCAATATCAATCCTGAAATCGCTGCCACCCCGCAACCAGATAAAACATCAACAAAACACGCGCCATCAGAAACAAAATCCTCTAGTCAATTCATGACAAGATTTGCTATTGATACTCTACTTTTAACCCATGGCCAACTTATCATTACGGATCATCAAAACCATATTGCACTGACTGATTTGCAAATTGGTGTGGATCAACTGAATTTAAACAATCATTATTTCTCTATACAGCTAAAAGGTAATATTGCCGGATCCTTACTGAACAATCAGGTCAATGCCACACTGAATTTCAAGGGTAAAACGCGCCTGACCACAGAGGCACTGACGCATCCACAATCCATCATGCAAAATTTGTCTCTTGATGGGCAACTGTTCCTGCAAAATCTCCAGTTTAATCAATTTAAAATTGGCAAAATCAATGCCAATGCCATGTCAAAATCAGGGGAAATTACCTTAAATCCCTTAAATCTCTCATTATATGAGGGAGAAGCCATAGGTCATTTAAATTATCGAATGACATCCAAAGCATTTACGCTAAGTCAGACTGCTACAGGCCTTAATGCCAAACAATTGCTAAATGATTTGACGGGTAATAATCTTCTTAAAGGAAAACTGGACTTTTCCTTGCATGCTTCCGGTAATTTAAGTGAACCTAACTGGCAAAATCGCTTGCAAGCGAAAGGAAATGTAACCATTAAAGATGGATTTTTAAATTTTGCCGATATCAAAAAACTGGTTAACCATATCGCCGAAACCATTGACCTTTTAATGACCCAAAAATCTTTTGATGCATCGCTCGCTTCACTGCTAGATAACATGAATCTGGCCGCGTACCAGGAAGGCAAAACAAAATTTCAATTACTTAGCATCCAATATGATTTAAAACATGATCTTTTATTTAATGATTCTTTGTTGCTGCAAGCCGAGCAACTGCAAGTTAAAGGTTATGGTCAAATTGATTTGAACAATCTTTCGATTGCAAACGAATTATTAATAAAACTACTCACATCCGATAAAACCATTAATAAAATTCAGGAATTATTCGATAACGGCTTGCCTTTTAAACTCAGTGGAAAAATGTCAATGCCAATGATTTATCCGGATTTACGCAAAATCAGTCCAGTTATATCCACATATTTATTAAAAAAATCTTTTGATAAGCCATTGAAAAAATTACAAAAAGGGCTTGAAGAATGGCTGCGATAAACAACCATGAAGACCAATAGAATCCCTGTCCTCATTGGCATCATTATCCTGGTTGGAATCAGTTCGGGATTTGCTGGTATGTTGCTGGCTTTACTTCTTCGTTCCATCCAGCATTTGGCCTATGGTTATAGCCCCTTGCAAATCGTCAGCAATGAAACATTCCTGGAAGGAGTCCGTGCCGCCTCGCCTCAACGACGCTTTCTTATCCTCACTTTATGCGGTGTAATCGCCGGTGGTGGCTGGTGGTTGCTTCACCGCTATGGCAACCCGTTGGTTAGCGTCGGCGATGCAGTAAAAAATAAAATATCCATGCCAAAATGGACAACCATCATTCATGCATTATTACAAATTATTACCATCGCATTAGGATCACCTCTTGGCCGTGAAACGGCCCCAAGGGAAATGAGCGCTGTCTTTGCCGAATGGCTTTCAGCAAAAGCCGGACTAAGTATAAAAGATACGCAAATTATGGTGGCCTGCGGTGCTGGTGCTGGTTTTGCCGCGGTATACAATGTTCCCCTGGGAGGCGCATTATTCATCCTGGAAGTGTTATTATGCACGCTTAACTGGTCCATTTTAATCCCGGCCTTTGCTACATCAACCATTGCCGTCGTGGTATCATGGATTGGACTTGGAAATCACTCACAATACGCTCTTGCTACCTACCATGTTAGTCATAGCTTGACTTTTTGGTCCATTCTTTCAAGTCCTGTCTTCGGTTTATCCGCTTTCTGGTATATCCGCATTGCCAATCTCTGCCGTCACAAAGCACCGCGCGGTGGTTGGTCACTGCCTTTATTATGTTTGCTTAATTTCATCATCATTGGTGTTCTGGCCATGTATTTTCCTGCCATACTGGGAAATGGCAAAAGCCCAGTACAACTAGAATTCGATGATGAGATAGGAGTTGGAATCAGTTGCATTCTACTCATACTTAGACTATTAATCACCTGGTCGAGTCTCAGAGCAGGAAGTTACGGAGGTCTGTTAACCCCTTCATTAGCTAATGGCGCACTATTAGGTGTGATACTGGGCGGTTTGTGGAATACCTTATGGCCGGGTTCTTCAATGAATGCTTTTTCCGTGGTCGGCGCCACAGCTTTTCTTGCAGCAGCTCAAAAGATGCCAATTACTGCCATCGTACTTATGTTTGAATTTACCCATATGAAACTTAGTTTTCTTGTACCACTTCTATTTGCCGTGACGGGTTCTATTGCAACGTTTCGCTTATGTTCAAATCAATTCGCTAAATCATCATGAGTACTCAGGAAATTTACGAGCATTTTACCCTTCCTTTACTTCAGTGGTTTCATCAGTATGGACGCAAAGATTTGCCTTGGCAGATTCCAGGTAATGCGTATGCCGTCTGGATATCTGAAATCATGTTGCAGCAAACTCAAGTGAGAACTGTTATTCCCTATTTTCTGCGTTTCATGAATACGTTTCCTACGTTGAGAACTCTGGCCTGTGCTTCAGAAGATCAAGTATTAGCCCAGTGGTCTGGTCTTGGTTATTACAGTCGGGCAAGAAACCTGCATAAAACCGCCAAAATCATTTGCAATGATTTTCACGACTATTTTCCCGATGATATAGAAACATTAATGAAATTGCCTGGCATCGGCCCATCCACCGCTGCTGCAATTGCTTCATTAGCATTTAATAAACCCACCGCCATTTTGGACGGCAATGTCAAACGGGTTTTATGCCGCTACTTTTTAATTGCAGGCTCAATGGAACAAACATCCGTCACTCGCCAACTCTGGCAACTTGCCAAGCAATGCATGCCCCTTCATGATTGCGCAGCTTATACCCAAGCCATTATGGACTTGGGAGCAACGTGCTGCACCATAAAAAGTCCAAACTGCTCAAATTGCCCTTTACATACAACATGCCTTGCCTATCAAACGAATGAAGTCGCTCATTATCCACATAAAAAATTGAAAAAATAAAACCTGTTAAAGAGCAGCAATTTTTACTCATGTACACTGAGAATAACTTATTCTACCTTGAAAAACAGCCAGCTTCAGGTCTATGGGGTAGTCTTTGGTGCACGCCCAAAATTGATAAAGCAACATGTCCTGTAACCCATGTACTCAATACCTACGGCTTGGAGACTGACATAATGGCCACACTGCTAACAATGAAACACACCTTCAGCCATTTTCATTTAAACATTGAAGCCATTTCTATGAAAGTACATCCGGCACATGATACTACTCTTGCAGAACCATCCGGACGTTGGTTTTCGGTCAAAGACATTGAACACCTTGGACTTGCAAAACCTATAAGGGTCATCATCGATCAATTTTTTAATGGCCGAAATTCAATATCATGAGATTAGGGGCTGTTTACATTTCATTTCACAAAGCGAAAATTTAGGTGATTCAGAGTCACTTTGCGTTTGAATGCCGCGAATAGCAAGCCCTATTTAACGAATTCAAACGCCATGTGGCGCCAATCAGATAAATTTGCAGCCGTGAAATGAAATGTAAACAGACTCTAAAGATAAAAAGGCATTCATACACCATCATTTTACCGCTACTTAATGCTTCACCAAAAGATTGGTCTCCAGTAGAACCAATTAATGGACCAGATAAAGCATTGCAAGCAATCATGGAGGTGTGTGACATACCACTGGCGTAAATAACTCGATAGGCTTTACCAACTTCTCCAGCATCATAAAGAATCTCTTCTTCGCCGCTCTCTGAATTATAAAAGCTAATGCGTTTAAACCCATCGGCAATAAGTTTGTCTTTAATACTTTCCAAAGCAGCGCGTTTATCATCCTGGCTTTTACCCACCATCACAACGTCTTGATTTTTATCGCTGGTTTTACAGAATTCACGATGAATTTGCAGAAAATGAGCAGCTGGTTTTTTACCAGAGGTATAAGTATCATGGCTGTATTGCATACACAATTCAGTCGTTTCCTGATAGCGAGCAATATCTATAGCATCTAACGCACCTAAAAGAGGCCTACGAACCTTTTCATCTAATTGGCTTACCAATTCTTCAGGAGGGGCAGGATGAACCAGGGCTTCACTAAGCAAGATTCCACACTCGGCAGCGTCTTCTTTAAATCCTGAATAAATGGTACTAGCGTATTCAAGATGAGAACATCGAAGTTGGCGTAAGCGGCAATGAAAAGCAATTCTTTCCCTGTCTGATCCACTATTATAGCCATACTCGGGCATCATAATGAGTGGTATTCGACCGCGCGCATTCTCCAGAGCGCTATCAATTCTTTCTATCAGCTCGGCCTGAAAAACAGGGGCTTCGATAAGCGTGCCTACTTCAATTTCTCTTGTGTCTACTTTTGCCTGCAGTTCATCTGGCGATAAAACATCCACGCCAAATTCAACATCCCCCTTGAGAGAGCGAATTTTTTGTTGCCCACTTGGCTGAGTAACCAGATAAACAGGCGGTACGGTTGCACCAGCATCAGCATACTGCTTTCTTAATTGCTCCGATAACTTTAAGGCAAATAAAAATCTCCATAACCACCAAAACCATCACTGACTGCAATTAAAATAGCTTTTGGTTGAGAAGGACCAGCCAGTGAGGCAGAAACAGGTTCAGCTGACGCTTCCAATCCAGGTGATGCTGAGGAGGAAACTTGCTCCCCTTCTGTGCGAATAACTTGTCTTGTGAGCACCACAATACACTCATAAATTTTTTTCTACCATAGCTAATATCTAGCTTATAAAATTTAATTTGTAAATTAATCTATCTTTGCAGAAGCGGTTGACAATTACTTGTATGAAGCTAAAAATGGTGATGGCCTAACACGACTCAATTCTTGAAAACAATCCTCAATACCAGCCTCTATTATTTACTATGAGCGGCGATATAGGATGAGCTAGATATCTGTACTTTCGGGACTTATGAAGAGAATAAATTTTAATAAGAATTTGAGCAAGGGACTGTAAAACAATAACCGATTAAAAATTCTTATAATAGAAAAAATCTGTTAAGTCCTAACTTTTTGTGAGAGTGAGCATGATTATAATTCTTGTCCTATTATTTGGTTTTATAGGATTAATTTGGGCAGCAAATCATTTAATTACTGGTGCAAGCGGCATTGCCATCCACTACCGCCTTACCCCATTAATCATAGGATTAACAATCGTTGCAATCGCTACTTCTGCACCAGAAATTACCATCAGCCTTTTCTCTGCGATGGAAGGCCGTAATGATTTGGCTATTGGGAATGCAGTGGGCTCAAACATCGCCAACATTGGTTTAATCCTCGGTCTTATTCTCTTACTGCGCCCTTTGACAACACGTTCATCTCTGTTGCGGCGTGAATATCCTCTGCTTATTTTAAGTATGTTGTTTGCTTACTCTTTAGTGATTGATGGTTATTTAGGCGTTTTGGATGGCTGCCTTTTAATCTTGGGCTGTATTGTGCTGATTGGTTATTTTATTTTTATAGCACAACATTCAAGCCGAGATATCTTTGCCAGAGAATACAAACAATACATGGTCACTACACGTTCGGTGAAAGCCAATGTACTCAGTTTACTGCTGGGTATGATAGTACTTCCTTTCAGTGCGCATTTTGTTGTGAACAGTGCTGTTCAATTGGCGACGTGGTTTGGCGTCAATGAATTAAAGATAGGCCTAACCATTATTGCCATTGGCACCAGTCTTCCGCAGATAACCACTTCCCTGGTCGCAGCATTCAAAGGCCTGGACGATATTGCCGTTGGTAATATACTAGGCTCTAATATGTATAACCTTTTACTAGTCATGGCATTTCCTGGAATTATTAATCCATCAGCCATTAATCATGCAATCCTTTGGCGGGATATTCCAATCATGTTCATCATTACAGGAGTATTGCTATTAATTAATTATCGCGAGAAAAAAAAATTACTCGCTGGCATGGCGGATTACTGCTTCTCATTTACGGTTGCTATATTCTATCTCTCGTCGTTCATGCATGACTGGTTACTTTTCCTTTTACGCCACACAAGAAAAGCATTTCAATATAAGGAATGCTTATTAAACTTTCTTTATTTTGAATGACCTAATATTTTCAACGCAGCAATCGCATCTGGCTGCCCGGCATTGGCAGCACATTTAATCCAATAAAGCGCCTTTTTTCTGTCTTCCACGACTCCCTGCCCATAATAATACATATACCCAACAGCATACTGGGCATCAGGCTGTCCTTTTTCTGCTTCAGGCTTTAAGCGTATAAATGCCTGACGATAATCTTGAATTTGAAAGCTTTTAATCCCTTCCTGAAAATTAAGGTGGGAAATTGAACAACCATTTAACAAACACAAAACCCCAATAAAAACAAAAATTCTGCATTTAAAAAACATACATTCTATTCCTTCATTAACGGCTTAGCAGGTGGTTCAAAGATTAATTCATTTTTAGGTAAACTTAAACTTTCAATGACTCCATGACGGCTGACCAAGACCCCTTGTGGAGTAATCCGTTTAATGACAACCCCTCCAGGCAAAGAGTCCCCCACTTGATACGCTTCCTCATTACCACTTGCCGTACTGATGATGACTTTGGAATCCTGCTCACGCTCCGCAAAGATAATGCCAACCACATTCAGATTTAACATGGACTGCTTGATGGTGGCATCATTTAAACTGGCAGGTACGTATTCACCAAAAAAAGGAGTCGTTATGCTGCTTATTGTTGAATCCTGGTTCACTGTAACGCCATTTATCAGAGGAGGCGTCATCGTAGAGCTCATGGATTTATCACGAAAAATGACAGATATCATTCCAACACCGATTTGCCATACAATCAGAATAATAAAGCCAACCGCTATTAATTGAGGGACTATAGGCTTTACTAAAAGTGCTTTTAGCTCTGAAAACACGAAAAAATTTCCTTCCCTTTAAAATACAGGACTGTCGGCGATTGACAGGACCAACAGATTGTTTCAGACTCATCATATCCCACATGCGCTCAAATTGGTATGAAGAAACATTCATATTCCTGCTCTATTTTCAGCAATTCATCAAGATAAATATTGATTGAGGTAGTTACTGAGCGTTTCTGGTTTGGCTGGTGGATTAAAATAAAAGCCTTGGGCAAAATCACAGCCATGCGTGATAATAAAATTTTTCTGATCTTCACTTTCCACGCCTTCTGCCAGAACTTGTAAATTAAGACTGTGTCCAAGATTAATCACTGCTTTGACAATCGCTGCATCGTAGACATTATTGACCAAGTCATGAATAAAAGATTTATCAATTTTTAATTTATCAACCGGAAATTGCTTTAAATAAGATAAACTGGAATAACCAGTTCCAAAATCATCAATGGCAAGCTTAAGTCCAATTTCCTTAAACTGATGCATAATCTTAACTGCATGGGCAATATTGGTAATAAACAAACTTTCGGTCAACTCTAATTCAAGATATTTTGGTAATAATCCTGTTTTACGCAACACGTCATCAATCAACTGAGGAAAATTAGTCTGATACAATTGTCGGCCTGAAATATTGACAGCTATGGTCAACTCAGAAAAACCTTGCTCATGCCAATGCATCATTTGTGTACAGGCTTCCTCAAGCACCCAAGTGCCTATCTCAATGATTAAACCATTTTTCTCAGCAACAGGAATAAATTCAAAAGGAGAAATAGCCCCAAGCATAGGGCTATTCCAGCGTAACAATGCTTCAAACCCTGCCGTAGAAAGTTTTTTTATATTAATAAGGGGCTGGTAAACAAGATAAAACTCTTCATTTGCCAATGCGTGCTTTAAGGCCTTATCAATTTGTACCTGATTCGCCGCTTCTGTTATCAGAATGTTATTTACTGTAGACTCCAAGAAAGCATAAAGTAATACCATGGATTTCTCAAATTCCGGATTTTCTGCTGACCACAGCACATCAATTGGCATGTTTTCAAGAAGTAACTTGGCATGGCTTTGCTTAAACTCTGGTTGTAAGTGATGCCATTTCTCAAGTAAAAAAGCCACCTCTGAGATAATGGATAATAAACCCATCTCCTCACAAACGTCCATTAATGAAGGTTCTTTGCCTTGCTTTTTTATACGCGCAGCAATCGCTGCAACTTTTTCAAAATTGATTCCTTGCTTACCCATGCATCCCTCACTAGAATGACATTCTTTAGTTATTAACGGCCAATCGATGGTTACACTTTAGCGTGTAATTAATGATCATTTTGATTTAATTTTATACCATTTTAAATGTTTTGTTCGATCCTACCCCACATTAATTTTTTATTGGAGTTTTTTATGGAAAATAAACACTTTGACACGCGCGCAATTCATGCCGGACAAAATCCAGATCCCAGCACTGGTGCCGTCATGACACCTATTTATGCAACCTCGACTTACCGACAAACATCGCCAGGTGTCCATCAAGGATATGAATATTCACGCACACATAATCCAACTCGTACTGCTTATGAAGCCTGCATTGCCAGCCTTGAATCAGGAATGCGAGGATTTGCTTTTGCTTCCGGAATGGCAGCAATCAATACATTAATTGATTTGCTTGACGCAGGAGACCACGTTATTGCGATGGATGATCTCTATGGTGGTACTTTTCGTTTATTCGATAAAGTTAAAACCCGCACTTCTAATCTTTCCTTTTCTTTTATAGACATGCGTCATCCTGAACGCATTGAACAAGCGATTCGTCCGCAGACCCGTATGATCTGGGTAGAGACTCCTTCAAATCCCATGCTTAAACTTGCTGATTTGCGTCACATTGCAACCATGGCCAAACGTCATAATCTCATTAGTGTCGTTGACAATACTTTTGCCACCCCTTGGATTCAAAGACCTCTAGAATTGGGTTTTGATTTGGTATTGCATTCAGCAACAAAATATTTAAATGGTCATTCGGATGTTATAAGCGGTGTGATTGTTGTAGGTGATCGACCAGACCTTGCGGAAAAACTGGCTTTTTTACAAAATTCCTGCGGTGGTGTCGCTGCACCATTTGACAGTTTTCTGGTTCTTAGAAGCTTAAAAACATTACCATTACGCATGCAAAGGCATTGTGAAAATGCTTCTGCTTTAGCCCACTGGCTAGAACGCCATCCACGCATTCAAAAAGTAATATATCCGGGGCTTAAGAGTCATGTACAACATTCGTTGGCTAAAGAACAAATGCAGGCATTTGGCGGTATGATTTCCATGGTCATTGATGGTGATCTCAACAGCGCCAAGCGCTTTTTATCACGATGTGAACTATTTACATTAGCAGAAAGCTTAGGTGGTGTGGAAAGCTTAATTGAGCACCCTGCCATCATGACACATGCTTCCATCCCTGCAGAAAAACGTAAAGCATTAGGCATTGAAGATGGATTTATCCGTTTATCAGTGGGCATCGAACATATAGACGACCTGAAAGCTGATCTAGAGTATGCCTTAACCTAAATTTTGCAACAATTGCAGTGCATCTCTGCCAGCTTTTTTTATAGAAAGGGCTGGCAGGGATTTTTAATCCTATATTAAGCTTTATAACGTTCAATCCATTCTGGCTGCAAAGCTCTAATCCGCTGTGCTTCCAATACAAATGTTCTGAAATAATCATAAGACATGTAAAAATCGCCATGATTACCTCGTTTTTCCCCCCACGAATTTCGCAACGTGAGTAATCCTCGATATTGACGTCCTTCCTCATCGAAAGCAATAGCATCATCATCATAACCGGTAATGATCATTTCATGCCCGGCAATGCTGTCTCGCAAATAAATATCTCGTGCAATTTCTGTAGTAAGCACCCACGTATCATTCTCCGCATGGTATCTACCTACAGCCCCGGCCACTCCTAATTCAACATCCATCAATAAAGAACCAAAAGTCACTCGATCACCAGCGTTTAATGCCTTTTTAATCTCTTGCAACGTTTTATTTGTATCAGTTCGGTCTCTGGTAGAAGAGTCCACATCGAGAATAGACGACCACCTAACCTCATCATCAGGTATTTTTTCACTCAGGTTATGATAATCCGTCAAGGACATTTCCGTATCCGGATCCATGCCAATAACAGGATATTCGGTTAAACCACCGCAGCCATACATTCTTTGTTGTTCTTTATTAACGATTCCAAATAAGGTCATCTGGTTCAAAACATCTGGGCCATAAGCACCATTCCAGCCACTGTGACCATAGGCGTTGTATTCAAGGTAACGACCCAATTGCAGCTGGCATAATTGACTGATGTAATCCCCTTTACCCAACACCGCATCAACAGCAGCGGTATTAGCAAATGTAACGCATGAACCATGAGTACCTTGATTGAGCACCGGAACTTGATTCATGCCTAATTGAATTCTTGCTGGATATTTTGATGATGAAACAACTGTTTCATGTTGCTTATATTGCCTTTGTGCTCGATTATGGACAACTTTTAACGCCTTGTCCGACAGCTTCATCTTTAATAATGTCACGGTGTCTCCGTGCGCATGAAGAGATTGGATTGGTTGATGAATATTACCAATAATTTCAATGTTGTTTGCAAATACACTTCCACTTGCAAACGTCATAGCAACAAATAATTTTGCTAACTTCATGTAAGCGCCCTCCTTTTTAATGATAAAAATTCAAATACCATTCTACAAAACGTGCAATGCCTTCCTTAACATCAATACGCGCTACATACCCTAAATCTTGCTGCAAACGCTCAGTATCTGCATGAGTTGCCAAAACATCACCATCCTGCATTGGTAAAAATTCTTTAATGGCTTGTTTACCTGTCGCCAATTCAATAGCGTGAATGTAATCCATTAAATTCACCGGATGTCCATGACCGATGTTATAAATTCGATAAGGTGCATTACTGGTTGCGGGGTTTGGCGCCGCAGCTGACCAGGTCTGATCGGGAGTTGCAGGATTATTAATAGCCAGGGAAATGCCAGCCACAATATCATCAATATAAGTAAAATCTCGCTGCATGTGGCCATGATTGTAAATTTTAATGGGATGGCCTGCGAGAATATCGCGAGTAAGGAAAAAAACGCCATGTCAGGCCTTCCCCATGGGCCGTATACCGTAAAAAAACGTAAGCCCGTCGTTGGCAATCGATATAAATGGGAATAAGAATGAGCAATCAATTCATTTGCTTTTTTAGTCGCAGCATAAATAGCCAAAGGATGATTGGTACCATCACTTTCTGCATAAGGCTGCTTACTGTTAGCACCGTAGACCGAGCTGGTTGAGGCATACACAAGATGTTCAACCTGATGATGACGGCAAGCTTCAATAACATTGGTAAAACCAACCAAATTTGATTGAATATAAGCATGTGGATTTTTAAGGGAATAGCGAACTCCTGCTTGTGCTGCCAAATTCACCACCCTCTGTGGTTGATGATTAGAAAAAATCTTATCTACCTCTTTGGCATCACTGATATTCGCTTTATAAAAAATAAAATTTTTATGACGTTGCAATTGCTCTAATCGGGCAAGTTTCAAACGAACATCATAATAATCATTCAAGTTATCCACACCAATAACAACATCACCTTGTTGTAGGCGCTTTTGAGCCAAGTGATAACCAATAAATCCTGCGCTTCCAGTAATTAACAACTGCATTATAAAACCTTATCTCTACAATTTATGCAGTATACTCCCTATTGCATCCTGTGCAAACTTCCTATGACTGAATATACAAAACAGCTGGCACCATGATGATTGGTAGCAGACACTCCTATAAAAAGTTAGTTATACTTGCATTTTTGCATCCACCAAGGTTAAACATGTCATCATTGCAACAAATCATTGAACATCAGTTTGAACAACGACAACAGCTTTCAATGGCCACGGCTTCGCCTGAAATTATCAACGCCATTGAGGAAGTGCTGCATGGGCTGGATCAAGGGCATCTTCGTGTCGCTGAAAAAATAGAAGATCACTGGGTCGTTCATCAGTGGATAAAAAAAGCCGTTCTTTTGTCGTTCAGGATATACTCTAATCAAATGATTGATGCTGGTTTTTGTCAATTTTACGATAAGGTTCCTCTTAAATTTAATCATTTAAATTCTGAAGAATATAACAAGCTCGGCGTGAGAATCGTACCTCATGCCATGGTTCGTCGCGGGGCATTTATTGGAAAAAATAGTGTTCTCATGCCCTCTTACGTCAATATTGGCGCCTATATTGATGAAAACGTCATGGTTGATACCTGGGCTACTGTCGGTTCCTGTGCGCAGATTGGTAAAAACGTTCATTTATCTGGCGGCGTAGGTATTGGCGGAGTTCTCGAACCCTTACAAGCAAATCCAACCATCATTGAGGATGATTGCTTTATTGGCGCACGTTCCGAGGTCGTGGAAGGCGTTATTGTCGAACGTGGTTCAGTGCTCTCAATGGGTGTTTTTCTGGGACAAAGCACAAAAATATACAACCGTTTGACTGGCAACATTAGCTATGGCCGTATCCCGGCTGGTTCTGTTGTCGTACCGGGTAATTTGCCGAGCGAAGATAAAAGCCATAGCTTATATTGTGCCATTATTGTCAAACAAGTGGATGAAAAAACACGTGCTAAAGTAAGCATTAATGAGTTATTGAGAGATATTAAGGCATGAACTCCCTTCAAGAATTATTGACCTCTTTAATTAGTTACCAGTCAATCTCACCTCATGATAATGGCTGCCAAGATTTCATGATTCACTATCTGGAAGCACTTGGGTTTCATTGCCAAAAATTCGATAGCCCGCCTGTTGCCAATTTTTTTGCTATCATTGGTAAACGTGGGCCTCTCTTAATGTTTGCTGGACATACCGACGTCGTCCCCAGCGGTGATTTAACCAAATGGCTGCATGATCCATTTGTGTTGCATCAACATAACGGTTTACTGTATGGTCGAGGAACAGCAGATATGAAGGGCAGCCTCGCCTGCATGCTCATCGCCGCCTCGCAATTTGTAAAAGCACATCCTGATTTTCCTGGCAGGCTTGCTTTTCTCATTACCAGTGGAGAAGAAGGTGACCATTTCAATCTAGGTACACCCTATGTCATGTCGCAACTACAACAAAAAGGCATCCATCCGGACTATTGTATTGTCGGTGAACCTTCCAGCAGCAAACGGATTGGAGACGTCGTAAAAATTGGTCGCCGCGGTTCGTTAACCGCCAAATTAGTCTTGCATGGCAAGCAAGGCCATGTTGCTTACCCACAGTTGGCTGAAAATCCTATTCATACGATAAGTCCTGTGCTGGTCGAATTAGTATCCACGGAATGGGATAAAGGAAATGCATTTTTCCCCCCCACTTCATTACAAATAACCCACATCCAGTCTGGTGGACAAGCGAGCAATATCATTCCGGGTGAACTTCTTTTGCAATTTAATTTTCGCTATTCCACTGAGCAAAATGCCGAAACGTTAAAACAGACCGTACAAACATATTTTAAGCGTCATGGCCTGCAGCCATTGATTGAATGGCGGTTAAATGGTGAGCCTTTTTTAACCATGAAGGGTCGCCTGTTGGATGCCTGTATTGAGGTCATTACCTCACAAACAGGCCAAACACCGGAATTATCGACCAGCGGGGGGACATCAGATGGCCGCTTCATTGCACCTTATGGCGTGGAAGTCATTGAACTTGGACCAGTCAATGAAACGATACATCAAGTCAATGAATGCGTGGCACTTGCTGATTTAACAATACTCGCTGATATGTATTACTCACTTTGCAAAGCACTGTTGCTATAAATATAAATGCATGGCTTTATTACAGTAAAGCCATGTTTTGTACGTGATGGTAAAATCAATAAACGGCTTGTGTTAACTCTTCTTTCTGCGTTTCATTGACCTCTACTGATGTATGCTTTGCATCCACTATCTTGGCCACACAAGAATCAGACCATACGTTCAGTGATGTTTCCAGCATATCAATCAAGCTGTAAAAAGGCAGAATGATTCCCATGAGCGTGATGGGTACATTCATGCTTGCAAGCAGACTTGCACTAAGAAAAAACATCCCATAGGCACGCCAGCATTCCCAATGGCTGCGACCGTTGCCACAACTACCCATAACGCCATGGAAGCCAATGACACATCTATCCCATTATTCTGCATCAGATAAATCACAGTAACAAAAATAAATGCTGCACACCCATTCATATTAATACTGGTGCATAAAGGCAAGACAAAACGACTGATTTCCGGTTTTACTTTTAATGCTTTTTCCACCGTATCCATGGTCACCGGTAAACTGCCTACCGATGATTTGGAGAAAAAAGCCAAGGATAACGCCGGGAGCATACCACGCATGGCGGCAAAGGGTTTAATGCCATGCGATTTTAACCAAAGAGGCAGGATAACAAACCCTTGGATTAAATTAGCCAATACAATAATTAATAAATATTCTCCTATGCCTTTGATGGAAGTACCACCCCGCAACTGCACAACAGAAGTCGTGATAAACCCATACAGACCAAGAGGAATAATTGCGATTACCCATCGGGTTATGACCATAAACAACCCATGCGCACCACGAAAAAACTGCGTAATGGTCTGCCTTGCTTCAGCATCCGGAATAAATCGTATGGCAATACCAATAACAATCCCTAAAAATAATACACTTAAAACCTGATGCTCAAGAAATGGTGAAAAAATAGTGGATGGAATAAGATTGGCAACATGCTGAAAATAATTCACGTGATTTGTTGGTAAAAAAGCAGCCTGGGAAACAACGCCCGTCATGGTTGGGTGAATCACGATATATAACAAGCAACTAATTGCCGCCGCAATCAATGTTGTACCCAGCGTATAGCACATCGTTCGGCGCCAAATACTTTTCATCATACCATCCGTACGATAATTGGATAGGGTCACAATGATGGAAAGCGCAATGATTGGCAAACTGATGCATTTAAAAATTTTGATGAATACATCAGCAATAAACAATCCTACATTTTTCAATAAACTAATATCGGATAATCCACTAAAAATACCCAACAAAATCATCAGAAAATACAAAACTGGGGTACTCAACCAAAGATTATTTTTTTGAACTGAATGTTGTGCGCACATTTGCAACCCTTTTAATCAACGGATAAGAGGAAAAATAAGAATGAATTTATATTAACAACTACAACAAGGATGAAGAGTGCAAATACAGCAGATTGTATGACCTATTGCGCTTATTAAATCATTCATATAAACAGTACTAATTTTGAACATTAAGGTCATATTTTAGCATATTGCAAGGCAATGTCAATTGCACCAAGACTTATTTCTCCTGGTTTTCGCTTGAAACTACAAAGTAGCTATAGTCAGCCTTTCTTTTAAGCGCATGATGCGATGATACGATTCATCAATTCTGGAAACTTTGATTTCACCTGCTCGCGTCAACTGTTCAATGCGATCAATAACTTCTGTTGCGCTTATCTGTCCTAATTGATTGGCAAATATCAACATATCAGCCCCAGCATGAATCGTCATACGTAAAGCTTCATCAATTGCGTAATGATGGCTGATTGCCTGCATTTGCAAATCATCACTCACAATGACCCCATTAAAGCCCATTTGTTGCCGCAATAAACCGGTCAGAATTGGAAATGATAAAGTAGCCGGTAATCCATCAGCATCCAAATGACGGTTAATGACGTGCGCCGTCATAACCATAGCCGCTGCATCTTGCTTCAGCAAGCTTTCATAAGGTTGCAGCTCACTGTTCTGATAATAACCACTGACATCGACAAAACCTTCATGTGTATCTCCGACAGCGCTTCCATGTCCAGGAAAATGTTTATAAGCACAAACAATATTATGATGATTAAATGCTTTTACAAACTGGCTGGCAGCACGAATAACCTGCGCAGGATCGTTAGAATAACTACGACCAAGCTTGCCAATAATGCCTTGTTCTTGGTTTAAATTGAGATCAATAACAGGAGCAAAATTAAGATTAAATCCAAGTTCTTTACAGGTAAGAGCCATTTTTTCACTTTCAGCGTATAAAGCATCATTTGAAAGAGAGGCCTGTTCACAAGCTTTTAATGTCTTCATGCAACCATCAATCGTCGCCAAACGGTCAACCGCTCCTCCTTCATAATCCAATGCAATAAAAAGAGGTAGATTATTTTCCTGTTTGGAGTAGTGATTTAATTGCTCGTTTAATCGCTTAATTTGTTCTTTATCATTCAGATTTTTACCATAGCGTTTCGTCATTAAATCAAAATTAAACAATAATACGCCACCCAATCCGTCCGTCTGCAACCATTTTGCAACGGGGCTATTGTCATCTACTGTCAGGCCGGAAAATCCCATGATTAACATTTGGCCAATTTTATGTCTTAAGCTCGGCATCATACTCCTGAATAAAATAATGCATGCTATCCCACTTCAGTGCGGTATATTATTGAGGTGGAACCGGTGGAATACCCGCAGTACTGCATTTACATTGTCCACCTGCGGTTGGTGGAAGTGGCACTTCGGAGAATTGTTCCGGATAACAAATAGTAAGACTCCATGCGGTTTCATCTTTCGTAATTTGTTGAGGCAATGTCCAATAATGTTGCCCATCGTAAGATTTTCCCTCATCCGACTCCCAAAATACGGGTGTAAATTGTGCTTGAAATTTTAGTTTCTGGCTAGGTTGGCAAGTAAATTTTTGTCTGGCCCAAGAGGAACCCTCCGGGACAATAACCGTTACTAAATTATTATTTTCATTCGATGCATCAAGAACATTTACAGTGACATTATAATCAGTCCAGCAATTGTCTTTTATCACGGTAATAAAGCACGGAAAAGCATGTGCAGCAACCATAAAACTCATGTTAAAAAACAAGATTATTATTTTAATCATGATCGCCCATACCTTGAATCTATTTTGTATAAATTATATACAGATTTTGTTTTTATCCAAATCGGATGTTAATATTGAATAGATTTTAATTCAATAAATATGCATCTCATAACCTATTGTTTAATTATCCATATCTTGCAAGACAAATCATCCATTTATGATTATTTTCAGAATAAAAGATACTCCTGGATCCTAAAATGCCAACGTCGAGTTGATTTTTTCTGCGTTCAAGTATACTCTTGCGGCGTTGGAGAGATGGCCGAGCGGTCGAAGGCGCACGCCTGGAAAGTGTGTATACGGAAACGTATCGAGGGTTCGAATCCCTCTCTCTCCGCCAAATGCACTGAACTCTTTACCTGTGCGATTTAAAACAGTCCGCCGTATGATCATTTACCATACCCACCGCCTGCATGTAAGCATACATAATAGTAGAACCAACAAAATTCATTCCGCGTGCTTTTAAATCCTTAGATAAGGCATCTGATTCTTTTGTGGACGTTGGTACCTCATACTGATTTTTAGGAAAGTTTTCCTTAGGCTTCCCCCCGACAAAACGCCAGACATAGGCATCAAATGAGCCAAATTCCTTCTGTATGGATAAAAATATTATGGCGTTTTTACGTGCAGAAAATATTTTGAGGCGATTGCGAATAATGTCAGGATTGCTTAATAAAACCTCTAATTCTTCATCGGTCATATTGGCCACTTTGTGAGGGTCAAATTGCTTAAATGCCTTACGATAACCTTCCCGTCGTTTTAATATCGTTTTCCAACTTAAACCAGCTTGAGCCCCTTCCAGCACGAGCATTTCAAACAGCTTATCATCATCATGCACAGGGACGCCCCATTCTGTATCATGATATTGTTCATAATATGGCTTAACCTGTTCTGCCCAGACGCATCGCTTCATTATGTATTAATTCCACTCCTATTTTTAGTTAAATTCTTGCCATTTCCTCTCTCGTACCCTCTTGTCAATTCAACGAATGGCAAACCTTAAAATTTTTTAGAAATCTCTATTTAAAAATATGGACAAAAGATAAAAATATTTTACAATTCCTGCTTGGTTTACGGCGCTAAACGACGAAAAATAAGCCCTCGTGATTTGCAGACGGAAAACCTAAACGGTCAATCCGTTTCTAGGATTTCATTTACGCAAAAAGCAGGACTATTTTCTTAATTTTTTGCCTGATGTTAAAAATTGATCTTAAATGATCTTAAATTTAGTGCCATTCGTCCTTAGATCTTAACATCCAGACGAATGAATTTAAAATCCATCATCTCTCGCTTTTGAGGTGTATATTTTAAGGAATTAAACAGCTAGTGACCGATCGACAAGCAAGCAATATCAAGCCTATTCACGATGGAGAATTTCGCCGGGCATTAAAAATCCGTCATGTTCAATTAATTGCATTGGGTGGCATTATTGGTTCCGGTTATTTTCTGGGAACAGGGGAAGTTGTTAATCAAGTTGGACCATCCGTTTTTCTTGCCTATATACTCGGAGGACTAATTATTTATTTGACCATGCTATGTATGGGAGAGCTTGCTGTTGCTATTCCAATTTCCGGCTCCTTTATCAATTATACCGCTGATTTTATATCCCCTGCTCTTGCTTGTGGGGTCGGGTGGTCTTATTGGATCAGTTGGGTTGCCTATATTCCTGCAGAATGCGTTGCCGGTGGGATCATCATGGAGCATTTTACCGGCATTAATGGTTATGTGTGGGCAGTAGGGTTTGGTTTATTAATTACTTACATTAATATTGCCAAAGTAGGCACATTTGGTGAAATTGAATTCTGGTTAGCTCTCATTAAAATCCTTGCTCTGTTTGGCTTTGTAGTTCTTTCTCTCTTAATTTTCTTTGGATTTATTCATGGTCCCCAACCTCCAGGCATGATTGGCGGGAAATATATTTTTGACCAGGGTGGACTTTTTCCCAATGGAGGTATGGCCTTATTAACCGCAATGGTTCTTCTGTTAGTCAATTATCAAGGTTCGGAAATCATTGGACTTGCCGCCGGAGAATCCATTGATCCCGCCCGCATGATACCAAGCGCTATACGCAACGTTACTTTCCGTATTTTATTTATCTACATCATCCCAGTGTTTTGCTTAGTGTTAATTTTCCCCTGGCAAAAAGCAAACTTAAGCAACTCTGTCTTTGCCGAAGCTCTTAATCTCTATGGCTTGAGATGGGCTGGTGCTGCAACCAGTTTTGTGACTCTCACAGCCACTTTGTCCTGCTCCAACTCCGGTGTATATGGCATTGTTCGTTCCTTACATGCTTTGGCCCGCAACGGCATGGCTCCTAAAAGGCTAGCAAAATTAAATCGGAATGCCGTACCGCAAAATGCTGGCGTTGTCACCCTTATTTCCATCTGGATTCTGCTGCTTGCAGGCTACTTTTTTGGTCAATCCATGTTATACATTGCCTTATTGCTGGTTTCAGGATTTACCGGAGCCATTGCCTGGATTTCGTTGTGTTGGGCACAAATTAATTTTCGTCGTCGGTTATATAAAGCCGGTTACACAACCGCCGACCTCCGTTACAAAACCCCTGGTTCCCCTTACACAGGCATCATTGCCATTACTCTAATGTTGGTATGCCTGGTTTTTCTTGTTATGAATGATGATCCAAGCTATAAAGTGGCTTTTATCATTGGCTTTATCAGCCTGACTGCGCCTATGCTTATCTATAAATATTTTGGCTTGCATAAATATCGGGAAGTTCGAATGGCAGAAAATGGTCATGCTCATTTTAATGACATATTTCCCAAACGTTAGCGAATGTTGGTTATTTTGGGCAAGACCATCAACTTAAATCTGTATTATTTTCAAGAAAATAGGAAGTATAATTAATGCAATTTACTTCCATTGGCTACATCGTGCAAAACGGTGGCCAGGGAAATTGCTCCATGAGCATCAGAAAATCCCACCAATAAAAACTGTGAGGTAAATCCTGCAATATTTTTTTCACCTAGGTTCACACAACCAATGACTTTTTTCCCCAAAAGAGATTCCGGTTTATAATGAACTGTCACTTGTGCCGACGTTTGTAAGATGCCTAAAACAGGGCCAAAATCCACCCAGACTTTATAAGCTGGCTTTTTAGCCCTGGGAAATTCTTCCACTTTCACCACGGTACCTGCTCTTAAGTCAACGTTTGCAAATTCATCGTAACTTATTGTCATGACTATCCTTAAAATCCATCCATTATTATAACAACACTGAGAAACATCCATTGAAGCAATGATGCCAGTATAAAAATAATCGTCAATATTTAATTTAAGCAGTCATTACCACGTCACAATGAAATTCTGGCACCAAATTTCTCAATAAAATCAGGAGCTCATTATTCTGATGCGCATGGCACGCCGCCTGTAACATTTGCATGACTTCGGTCAGTTCATCCCAATTAATTGGTCGAAATTTTGCCTTAAATAATTTTTCATGCTCCGTTTGTTCCAACTGCTCGGATATATGAAACAATTCTTCAAATAATTTCTCTCCTGGGCGTAATCCAGTGTATTTGATTTGAATATCTTTTCCAGGTTCTTTACCCGCCAGACGAATCATTTGTTCAGCCAAATAACGAATCTTAATAGGTTCCCCCATATCTAACACAAAAATCTCGCCCCCATTGCCATCTGCCATTGCCTGAAGAATGAGCTGACAAGCTTCTGATATCGTCATAAAATAACGTTCTATGTCTGGATGCGTTACGGTTAAAGGACCACCATGTTGTAATTGCTTTTGAAATAAAGGTACCACACTACCTACTGATCCTAAGACATTCCCAAAGCGTACGGTTATAAATTGCGTATCAACCCGAGCATCGAGATTTTGACAATAAATTTCTGCCGCACGTTTGGTTGTACCCATCACATTCGTAGGATTGACTGCCTTATCTGTAGAAATAAGAATAAATTTTTCAACGCCAAAAGCCACGCTGGCTTCAGCCATGATTTTAGTTCCAATCACATTATTTTGTACGGCTACTCGAACTTGATGCTCCAGCATGGGTACATGTTTATAAGACGCTGCATGAAAAACAATATCCGGTTTAAACCGTTTAAACAAATCCTCCACCGCCACTAAATCCGTAACGCTTGCTAAAGACAGCTCAACAGAGACCATTGGAAACCGCTCCTGCAGCTCCAGATCAATTTTATATAAATTAAATTCACTATTATCCAAAATCAGCAACTTTCCCGGGTTTAGCTGCATAACCTGTCGACACAACTCAGACCCAATGGAACCGCCTCCGCCAGTCACCAGTACGCATTTACCCTCTATGCTGGCTGCAATTTTATCCCAAGTCAGTTCTACCTGATCACGACCCAGTAAATCTTCAATATTGACTTCTCTTAACGCATTCACTTCCACTCGGCCAGATACCAATGCTTGAATACTGGGCAAGGTACGAAAAGGAATATTACAGCGTTCACAATGACTAACAATTCGCCGCATAGCAGCAGAACGCGCAGAAGGAATGGCAATAAAAATTAAGTCTGCCTGATGCGACACCACTAATTCTGCTATTTCACGCACGGTTCCCAAAACACGTACTCCATGCACTTCAAGTCCTCGTTTTGCCACATTGTCATCAATAAATCCAATAGGCAAATAGGATGGAGCTCGTTTTAAATCTCTAACCAATCCTTCTCCTGCTTGTCCGGCTCCAATAATTAATACCCGCTTTACGTCAGCCACATCGCCATGGTAATTTTGTTTATCCCAATATTGCCGCAGAAGCATTCGTCCACCACATAGGAGTGTCACCAAAATCATACTGTATAAAGGTAATACCGACCGTGGTATGTGTTGAAGCAATGATGTTAGGTAAAATATAGGAATAACGAGAAAAGTAGCACAAACAACTGCTTTTATAATGCGGATCACGTCATTTAGCGAAGAAAACCGCCAAAGTCCACGATACACTTTAAAATGATAGTAACAAACGATCTGTACAAGCGTGAGAACGCCTAAAGAAGTTAAAGAATACTGGCTGGTCAAATAATTTGGGAAAGGCTGCATATTATAGCGTAGCCAATAAGCAACGTACCAAGCTATAGGAATCGATGCTGCATCAAAAGCCAATACGGGTAATTTTGAATAGATTTTTTGCCAATAAGAAGTGAATTTTTGCATGTTAAAAAATTACCTTGACTCGAACTAGGCCAAAAATCATAAGTATACATACAATACGTATTGCATTGTAAATAAATCATCATAGCCGATGATATTTTTGTCATTTTTTAAACTGGATTGGCACTATCAATAAATTGATGCCGTAAACCAAATTTTGTACTTAAATGTTGACCTAAAGCCTGTATTCCATAGCGCTCGCTGCTGTGATGGCCGCAAGCAAAATAATGAATTCCCAACTCCTGTGCCTGGTAGTATGTTCTTTCAGAAATTTCGCCACTTAAATAAGCATCTACCCCAAGGTGATAGGCATCTTCAATGAGGTTCTGAGCAGCGCCAGTGCACCATGCTAAACGTTCAATCGGTTTATCCGATACGGTGATTGCTAGAGGCTCTCGCTTTAATTTTTCAGTAATATTGCGAGATAATTCATAAGCAGAAATTGGTTGCGGGAATCTTCCAGACCATAAAAGATTAGGTACTTTGCCAGCACAATGTTTTTCTACTGCTTCTATGCCTAACAATTCGGCGATGCAAGCATTATTCCCGACGTCAGGATGACAATCTAATGGCAAATGATATGCAAAGAGATTAATTTCCCCTTTCAATAACTGCCCAATGCGCCGCTTTTTCATGCCAGTAATGATTTGTGCCTCTCCTTGCCAGAAATACCCATGATGCACAAGAAGAGCGTCCGCTTGCAAAGCCAAAGCCTTGTGTATAATTTCCTCCGAAGCAGTCACCGCCGTGCAAATTAAACCGATGGTTTCTTTCCCTTCAATTTGCAGGCCATTTGGCGCATAATCATTGAAGTTATCACACGCAAGATAATCTCGCAGATAGATTGCCAACTTGTCTCGCGTAATCACGACAATGAACACCTTTTAATATCAGCACCTAACATCGAAAGTTTTTCTTCAATCCGTTCGTAACCACGATCCACATGATAAATGCGCTCAACTCTTGTTTCCCCCTCTGCTATCAATCCTGCCAAAATTAGGCTGGCAGAAGCACGAAGATCTGTCGCCATTACTGGCGCGCCTGTTAATTTTTCAATTCCTGTGATCATAGCGGTATTGCCATGCAAACGAATCTGAGCACCCATGCGCTGTAATTCCTGAACGTGCATGAAACGATTTTCAAAAATTGTTTCAACGATCGTTGAAGAACCTTCAGCAATTGAATTCAATACCATAAATTGTGCTTGCATATCCGTAGGAAAAGCCGGGTAAGGGGCGGTTGCAATATTGACCGCTTGTGGGCGCATCCCATGCATATCCAACGTCACCCAATCTTCCCCGATGGTAATGGATGCACCTGCTTCTTCAAATTTACATAACAAAGATAATAAATTATCTGGCTTAACTCGCCGAACAGTCACTTGCCCACGGGTAACTGCGCCGGCTGCAAGGTAAGTACCGGCTTCAATTCGATCTGGCATCACTGCATAAGAACCACCACTAAGAGATTCAACGCCTTCAATTTCAATGGTTGACGTCCCGGCTCCTGAAATATTTGCACCCATTTGCACCAAGAAATGAGCTAAATCAACGATTTCTGGTTCACGAGCCGCATTTTTGATGATCGTTTTTCCCTTTGCAAGTACAGCAGCCATCATGACATTCTCTGTTCCACCCACGGTAACGGTATCAAACACCAATGTTTTTCCTTGTAAACGCCCCTCTCGGCATCGTGCTTTGATAAAACCATTTTTAACGGTAATGTCTGCTCCCATGGTTTTTAATGCTTTTAAATGCAAATCAACTGGGCGAGTTCCAATGGCACACCCACCTGGTAAAGACACATCTGCTTGACCAAAACGACTGAGTAATGGGCCTAACACCAAAATAGAAGCCCTCATCGTCTTTACCAGTTCATAAGGAGCCACAAGTTCATTAATATGACCAGCATCAATCTGGACATTCATTTTTTCATCAATGACCAAATGAGCACCCAGTTGACCTAATAGTTCCATCATGGTCGTCACATCTTTAAGATGAGGCACATTCGAAATAGTCACATTATCAGTGGCTAATATAGTAGCCGCCATAATAGGCAATGCTGCATTTTTAGCGCCGGAAATAATCACATCCCCGTGCAACGCCTTGCCACCATTAATGATTAACTTATCCATGTTGCTTCTCCCATTCTTCTTTTGTCCAAGTCTTCATGCTTAATGCGTGCAACTGACCTGTCGTAATATAATCTTTAAGTTGACCATACACCCACTGCTGTCTTGCGACTTTTGGCTTACCAACAAATGCATCGGATACAACGGTGAGCTGATAATGATAACCATCCCCTTCTACCCGCACATAATCCACCTCATCGGTCGCACTCAAATACTGTTCTAATTGTTCATTGCTTATCATTTATCATTACTTCCACACCACCAAATTTTGCCAAAGCATAAATATCTTTTGACATCCCATGAATCAACAGTGATTTGTCATATTGCTTGCACAATCTTTTGGCTTCAATTAATAAAGCTAACCCGGCACTGTCGCACTCAGTGACATGCTGCAAATCCAGGCAAAAATTCTTGGTATCATTATCCTGTATTGCCTTAAGCAGTCGCTTGTAATCAGATTCCACGGTATCAAATGTTAATTCATTTGACAGCTTAAATTCGAGCGATTGCTGCATCATCAAGCTGCCTTGTGTTGACGCATCTGAGTTATCAAATTTTGCATGTTTGAATTTTGCAAAACCTGACCAAACTGAGAGCGAAAACTCTGTAATAAACTCACTCCCTCAACACTTAAATCATAAATCTTCCATTGTCCTTGTTTTGCTATCAAACTGTAGCTTAAAGGGATATTCTGACCGTTTGAACGCACAATAATACTATTTACTCGAATAAACCGGCCATCGACGGAATTTCGTAAAGGTAAAAATTTGACTTTTTCATCCGTATATTCCGCCAAAGGACTTGCATAAGTACGAATGACTAATTGCGTAAATTCCTGAGTAAACTGTTTTCTCTCAGCAGCAGAAGCCTTATTCCAAGCCTGGCGACCGAGCACGGAACGAGACATGCCTTGAACATCAACAATAGGCAATAAGTAACGCTCTACCGCTTGATGTATGACTTGCGGATTGTTCTTCAGACTGGATTTATTTTCATTGAGTGTTGCAATAATTTTATTTGCAGCATTTTCCAACATAGGAATAGGTGAAGACTGAGCCCAAATTCCCGATGTCAAGAACACCGTCAGCATGAGCATTATGGCTTTAATTTGCTTCATAGATCACCTTTTAATTTTAAGTAATTACTGATTTATTTTTTAATATTAAACAAAAGCTGGCCGATCAGATTTTCAAGTATAATTGCCTCTTGCGTTTTGCCAATGACGTCTCCTTGACGTAAATACGGATGTTCTTTATTGCTGTCATCCTCAAAACCTGGGACGATACTGATGTAATTTGAACCAAGCAATCCCTCCGTCAAGATACGTGCAGAACTATCTTCGTAAGGAATTGGTTTATCGCGGCGTAAAGACATAGTCACTTTGGCATTCAATTGTTCAGGCTGCAGCTCAATGGCGGTAACCTCGCCAATTTTCACCCCAGCCACAGTCACCGGTGCTCGTACCTTTAAACCACCTATGTCAGTAAATTCAGCGGTAACCTGATAATCATCAGCAGAAGAAAAATCAGACATTCCACTTACTTTCATGACCATAACAAACACAGCCAACAGCCCTAGCAGCATAAAAAGACCTACGCTGATATCAATGTATCGCTGCTTATTCATTTACCAATCTCCAATCATCATCGCTGTCAATAAAAAATCAAATCCTAGTATTGCCAGCGAAGAAAAAACCACAGTCCGCGTCGTTGCCTGACTGATTCCTTCCGCTGTTGGGATGCAGGCAAATCCTTGATACACTGCTATCCATATTACTATGAAAGCAAAAACGACGCTTTTAATTATTCCACTGACGACATCTATATGAAAATTTACTGCCGCTTGCATATTAGACCAAAAACTGCCGCCATCAACACCCAACCATTCTACCCCGATTAAATACCCACCATAGATGGAAACCGCCGAAAAAATTAAAGTCAGTACCGGCAAGGCAATAAGTCCAGCCAGAAATCTGGGATAAATAATGCGCCCTAGGGGATCGATTCCCATCATATCCATACTTGCAATTTGCTCCGTGGCTTTCATTAAGCCAATTTCAGCAGTTAATGCTGAGCCAGCGCGACCAGCAAATAATAAGGCACTGATTACAGGCCCCAATTCTCGCACAATGCTTAAAGCCAGAAGTTGTCCCAATTGGCTGTCGGCTCCAAATTTCTCAAGTGTATTATACCCTTGTAAACCAACAACCATTCCAATAAATAAAGCAGACACAATGATAATCAAGCAGGATAAAACACCAGCATAATAAAGTTGAATTCTTAAATCTGGCCAAAGCCGCGATAGATCCGGCTTTCTTAACAACACTTGCAATAAAAATCGGGCCGAATTACCAAGCATCTGGAGCATTCCAAGGCCGCTTTGTCCAAGGCGCGCAATCATATCAAGCATCAAATAATTCCTCCATATAAGGCCGCGCCGGATAATGGAAAGGAACCACTCCATCAGCTTCACCATGCATAAATTGTTTGACTTGCGGATTTGAAGATTGTCGAAGTTCT
The DNA here is from genome assembly GCF_000512355.1 of Legionella oakridgensis ATCC 33761 = DSM 21215. NCBI lineage: Bacteria > Pseudomonadati > Pseudomonadota > Gammaproteobacteria > Legionellales > Legionellaceae > Legionella > Legionella oakridgensis. The sequence continues at coordinate 1,749,157 of NZ_CP004006.1, forward strand.
TGAGGTTCACCATGGCCAATCACCTGTCCCTCAGCAATTAAATAAGCATAATCAGCAATAGAACAAGTTTCATCCACATCATGTGAAACAATGATGGTTGTTGTACCCAGCAATTGGTTCAATCGCTTAATCAACCGAACCAGAACCCCCATGGAAATTGGATCTTGCCCAGTAAATGGTTCATCATACATCATCAACTGGGGATCAAGCGCTATCGTTCTGGCTAAAGCAACTCGCCTTGCCATGCCACCTGATAAGGCATCTGGCATTAAATGCGCTGTCCCACGCAACCCTACGGCTTCAAGTTTCATTAAAACGATGTTACGTACAATGGCTTCATTGAGATTGGTATGCTCTCTTAAAGGAAAAGCCACGTTGTCAAAAACAGACAAATGGGTAAATAAGGCGCTGCTTTGAAATAATAATCCCATTTTCCGTCGAGCTGCATGTAATTTTTTGCGGGAAAGCTGATGAATATTACAGCCATCCACCAAAATTTGTCCATCATTGGGCGTTAAAAGTCCACCAATCAAACGCAATAAGGTGGTTTTACCACTGCCGCTTGGCCCCATGATCGCTGTTATTTTCCCACGCCGAACATTAATATTTATATCCTTAAAAATCAATCGGCTATCGTAAGAGTGGGAAAACGTCAGGTTTGTTATTTCCACTAAATTATCGCGCATAAGATTTTTCTTTAAATTGCTATACCTTAGCATTATATACTCGGAATATCATGTATAGCGAGAGATCGATAACAGATCCATCCGCCTCATTTCGACGCGCCAGTAACACTAGCTATTACCCTGACTAGCCAATCGCTGCTTTTTTCGTAATTATATGTTACTATTTTCAACCGGCGTTTACAGGCTAGATGAGGATATGAATTTTTGCAAACTTGGCCTTGCAGTTATTGAAACGGAGGCACAGGCTGTATTTGAACTCACACAGCGAATCGATGAACGCTTTGAACAGGCATGTGAAATACTGCTTGCCTGTAAAGGCCGAATCGTTGTGACCGGCATGGGAAAATCAGGCCATATTGGCAGCAAGATTGCAGCAACCTTTGCAAGCACCGGTAGCCCTGCGTTTTTCATGCATCCAGGAGAAGCGAGTCATGGCGATTTAGGCATGATTACTCGCCAGGACACGGTCGTTGCTATTTCTAACTCCGGGAATACCGCCGAACTTGTTGTTTTGCTTCCCTTATTGAAACGTCTGGAAGTTCCATTGATTACTCTCAGTGGTAATCCTGAATCCCTCTTGGCAAAAGCAGCCAATGTCCATTTGGATCTCAGTATCCGCCAAGAGGCTTGCCCACTTGGACTCGCTCCTACAACCAGTACAACCGTCTCATTAGTCATGGGAGATGCGCTGGCCATTGCCTTATTGCAGGCAAGAGGATTTACCGCCGAAGATTTTGCCTTATCTCATCCTGCTGGCACCCTTGGCAAACGTCTTTTATTACGCATTGATGAAATCAGCCATACAGGAGACGAACTGCCTATTGTTCATGAAGATGCAACCGTATGTGAAGCATTAATAGAAGTGACTGCCAAAAAATTGGGAATGACTTGCGTGGTGGACACCCAAGGGTACTTGGCCGGTATCTATACGGATGGAGATGTGCGTCGGACATTAACCCAACAACATGATATTAATACAACGCGTCTAAAAGACGTCATGTCTCGAAATTGTCGTACTATTCCACAAGGTATGCTTGCTGCTGAAGCTCTGGCTATCATGCAAAAATACAGCATCACCTCGCTCATTGTCATAGATAAGGAAAAACGGCCTCTGGCGGTAGTGCATTTGCATGATTTGTTACGAGCGGGGGTATTTTAAATCGATGAGAATAAAATGAAAGAATTGTTAGAAAAAGCAAAAAAGATCAAATGTGTCATCTGCGATGTTGATGGTGTTTTAACAGATGGACGCCTCTATCTTGACAATCATGGCAATGAATTAAAAGCCTTTCATGTCCAAGATGGCATGGGTTTAAAATTGTTAATGGCAGCAGGTATTGAAGTGGCTGTCATCACAACATCACAAAACGCAGTTATTGAACACCGAATGCAACAATTAGGAATACGTCACTATTTTAAAGGCCAGGTAGAAAAACAAGATGCCTATCAGCGATTGAAGGCGTCTCTGGGCTTAAATGATGAGGCATTTGCCTATATTGGTGACGACCTTCCGGACATACCTATCATCCGTAAAGTCGGTTTGGGCATTGCCGTGGCAAACGCTGTCAATCAAGTAAAAGAGTTTGCTATATGGCAGACCCAGCAACATGGCGGACGCGGTGCTGTGCGTGAAGTTTGTGATTATATTTTAAATGCACAAAATAAATTCGATGAAGCATTGAACGGGTATTTTAGCCTATGAATGCCGGAAAGCAGGCTGTTTGGCTATTCATAGCTCTCATTGCTCTTGCATGCTCAGGTTGGTATTTTGCAAGCACGCCCGCCGTTGCTATCAAACTCGATGCTCAAACATTATCGACGACCGTTGATACCACCATCAGTCAATTGACGGTTCGTCAATACGATGCTCATGGAGAATTGGCAAATTATCTGCAAACCCCTTTATTGCGCCATATCCCAAAGGACAACACACACTGGTTAAAAACACCTCATATTATGATTACTCAAGCAAAAGAATCGCCTTGGGAAATTCGCTCCAAGCAAGCCATTTCATTATATGGCGGTCAGAAAATTACGTTCAACAAAAACGTTATTATCCATCAATCTCAACATGGGCAGACACCAGAAAGCACGCTCACAACAGAAGAAATGATTTATTTTCCAAAAGACAAGTTGGCAATTACCGACAAAGAAGTCACTTACCAGCAGCCTGGTAATATTGTCCAATCAACCGGTATGAAAGCTTATCTTGCAGAAAAACGCGTGCAATTGTTAAACCAAGCCAGAGGTACCTATGATCCACAACATGGCTAGGTCATACATAGCCATCGTAAGTTTGAGTTTGCCTAAATTCTTACTGTTTTTATTTTTTTTATAGCAGCCAATGCTGCTTTTGCCTTACCTGAAGATCGCCAGCAAGTATTACAATTACGTGCAGATTCAGCCGATCTTAATCAGGAAAAGCATCTTGGAATTTATATTGGTCATGTAGAACTTGATCAAGGCTCTACCCATTTACGTGCAGCCGAAGCCATCACGCAAGGTAATTCAGACAATAAATTAATACGCGCCGTTGCCAAAGGAAATAAGGAAGAGCAAGCGCATTATTGGACGCTTACTGCACCGGATAAACCTCCGCTTCATGCCTACGCCAATGAAATTTACTATTATCCGGAACGCCATCTTATCGAGTTGATAGGTCAAGCCCGCATTGAGCAGGGTCAAAATTCTTTTCTGGCCCCTAAAATCACCTATGACACCGAGCGTCAACATGTATTAACTCACCGCGATCAAAAAGCCCGTACGGTCATTACTATTTATCCAGAGAAAAAGTCATGAGTGAGTTATTAGCACTTCATTTAAAAAAATCATTCAAATCAAAAACCGTGGTCAATGATGTCAGCATACGTATCGGTCGAGGAGAATGTGTGGGATTATTAGGTCCTAATGGAGCAGGTAAAACAACATGTTTTTATATGATTGTTGGCTTACAGTCTTGTGATAAAGGACAAATTCTTTTAAACGGAGAAAATATTACCAAAACAGCGATGCATCAACGTGCCCGTCTGGGCATTGGTTACTTACCGCAAGAAGCATCCATTTTCCGCAAAATGACTGTCACTGAAAACATCATGGCTATTTTACAACTGCGGCGCGATTTAAATAACAAGCAACGTCAGAATAAACTAGAACAGTTACTACAAGAATTTCATATTTCTCACTTAACAAAAAGTCTTGGCATGAGTTTGTCAGGAGGTGAGCGACGACGCGTTGAAATCGCCCGCGCACTCGCCATAGAACCTGCGTTTATTCTGCTTGATGAACCTTTTGCAGGCGTTGACCCCATTTCTGTGCTCGATATAAAAAAAATTATTTTACATCTTTGTGATAAAAACATTGGAGTATTAATCACTGATCACAACGTTCGTGAAACATTGGATATCTGTGAACGAGCTTACATTGTCAGTCAAGGCAGAATTCTTTGCGAAGGTGCTCCCGAAACCATTCTTGCCAATCAGCAAGTACGCTCTGTGTATCTCGGTGAAGAATTTTCACTATAATTTTTGCCATTTTAAAAAAGTAAGGCCAAAGCCTTATGCTTCAATAATAACTATTTTATATTTCAAGACAAAATAATATAAAATTACTCCATACAGAAAGTGAAGAACCACTTAAAATCTTTGTTGATGCATTTTATCTAACGCCTCATTGCATTATCGACCTATTAGCTTTCTGCTTCTGTATGTCATAAGAGTTTTCAGCTTATTTGCCTAAAAAATTACGAAAACATATAATTCGTAGTCAAACTTATTGGTAAGGCCATTTCAGCATGCATCGGCAGAACGATTTTTCTTTATTGGCTCAACACAATCTCGCCATTTTTTCTGAACAAGAAGCAAGACTTTTATCCAACTTGAAACAACAATGGTTAAAAAAGCCCTCTTTAGCCGGTGTGAAGATATTGCACAATATTCCGTTAACGTACGAAACACTCGTGAAACTGGAATCGCTTCTGGCCGCAGGAGCAGAATTAACCGTGACGCACACGAAATTTCTACCCATTCCTCCAGAACCATCCATTGTCTCATTACTCGCTCAACTTGGTATTCCTTTTATTGCAGATCATGCCGACGTGCAAGGTGAATTTGATATTGCTCTGGATTGTTGTGCTGAAGTTCTGGACATGAAGAAAATCACCATCAAGAAAGGAATCGTCGAACTAACACAAAGTGGTGGTGAACGTTATAAACGAATACCCCTCCCTTTCCCAGTGATCAATGTCGATGATTCCAATTTAAAAAAACTGGAAGGTATGTACGGTACAGGCGAAGGATTTATACGTGCTATTAAAGAAAAAACCAAGCAAAATATTACCCATCAATCATTTGTGGTATTTGGTTTTGGCAAAGTTGGTCACGGCATCGTTAAGTATCTTTTAAAAGAAACATCACAAATTACGGTCATTGATCCATCATGGGAGCGCTTGGAAAAAGCGAAGAACTTAGGCGTACAAACGTTGCATACGTCCCACTCGGACACCATTAAAGATTGTGTAAAAGAAGCTTTTTGTATTGTTACTGCTACAGGAAAAGCAAATGTATTATCGCAATTTTTAACACAGGAAGATTGCAAACATGCCTATCTTGCCAATATGGGAGCTGATGATGAAATAGGCGAACACTTTAACGGAGAAAACGTGCTCTGTCAGCGTATGGCCATTAATTTTTCCTTAAAACACCCAACTCTCTTGCATTTTATTGACCCTATTTTTTATGCCCATAATCTATCGGCCCAGCTGCTTCTTGAAAATAATTATGCCAGCGGATACCATGCTTTTCCTGCCTATCTGGATGATTTAATCATCCAATTGTGGAATGCTTATTATCCTATAGACATCAGTGATATCTTTAATTAAATCATGCTATTAATTATTGATAATTATGATTCTTTTACCTATAACCTTGTTCAATATTTTCAATGCCTAGAACAAGAGGTATTCATTTATCCACATGATAAAATCACCGTTAATGACATTGCCCGTTTATCCCCTGATTACTTGGTGATTTCTCCAGGCCCGAAAGCGCCAGAAGATGCTGGTATTTCCTTATCGGCCATTAAACATTTTTATCAAACGATTCCTATTCTTGGTATTTGTCTTGGTCATCAATGCCTCGCACATGCTTTTGGTGGAAAAATCATCCAAGCCCCCTCCATCATGCATGGTAAAACATCCAATATTTATCATCACAAACAAGGTCTGTTTCAAGGAATCCCCAACCATTTTCTTGCAACTCGCTACCATTCTCTAGTCGCAGATATCAACACATTACCAGCATGCTTTGCTATCGACGCCTGGGCCGATGAAACCATCATGGCAATTTCTCATCGTCAATATCCATTATATGGTCTACAATTCCACCCAGAAGCTATCTTAAGCGAGCATGGGTTACAGTTATTAACCAATTTTTTGCAGTATGAACATAAAGCAAGTATTTGAACAATTGATTAGTGGCGAGCATTTATCCACGTCCCAAATGCAACAGATCATCAAGCATTGCATGGAAGGACGATTACATGATATTCAAATCGCTGCTTTCCTAGCGCTCATGCGGATGAAAGGCGAAACAGCCGAAGAATTAACCGCAGCCGCTCATGTTATGCAACAATTTGCCCACTCTATTGATTTGGGCAATGATCTGATTGACATTGTTGGCACAGGTGGTGATGGTCGCAATACCTTTAACGTTTCAACCGTCAGCAGTTTTGTTGCAGCCGCTGCAGGAGCGCATGTTGCCAAACATGGTAATCATTCTGTCTCAAGCCGAAGTGGCAGCGCAGATTTATTATTGCATGCTGGTTTTAAACTTAATCTGTCGGATAATGGCTTAAAGCGATGTATGCAAGAATGCAACATTGCTTTTTTATTTGCCCCTCATTTCCATCAAGCTCTCAAACATGCACGCCATGCCCGCCAACAGTTAGGCATACGTACCTTGTTTAATTTGCTGGGTCCATTACTAAATCCAGCCAACGTTAAAAAACAAGTGGTTGGTGTCTACGCCCATCATTGGCTAAAACCTACAGCGAACGTACTGGCAAATTTAGGCAGTGAGCGTACACTGGTCATCCATTCCCGAGATCATCTGGATGAAATCAGTATCTGTGCCATCACCGACGTCGTAGAATACGTTCATGGAGAATTTAAAGAATGGAGCATTGACCCGAAAAAATATCATTGCGCGCATGCCAGTCTGGATGACATTGTGGTTGAAACACCGGCACAAAGTTTGGCGTTAGCAGAATCTGTTTTTGCCGGACATGCGGGTCCCGCTCGTGACATTATTTTACTGAACAGCGCCGCAGCTTTGTATTGCGCTAACCTCTGCCTTACCTATGAGGAAGCCATCCATAAAGCCGCCATAGCTATTGATAGCGGCTTAGCTTATAAACGATTTATGCAATTAAAAGCACTAACTCAATGTGATAACAACCATGAATAGTATTCTTAATAAAATCGCGGCTCATAAGAAAGAAGAAGTGGCAAAAGCCAAGCGTCTTCGGCCTCTTGCAACATTCATTAATGATGCTCCTTTGCCTGTACGTAATTTTGTGGCTGCACTGCAATCAAATAAACCTGCCATCATTGCCGAAATAAAAAAAGCCTCACCAAGTAAGGGAATCATTCGTGAAGATTTTGATGTGGCTACCATTACAAAACTGTATGCACAACATGGTGCCGCCTGTCTGTCGATATTAACCGATATCCATTATTTTCAGGGCGACCCGTCTTATCTGGCCATTGCCAAGTCTCTTTGCTCTCTACCGATACTGCGCAAAGATTTTATTATTGATCCCTACCAGCTCTATGAAAGTCGTGCGTTAGGAGCAGACTGTATCTTATTAATTGTAGCCATGCTGGATGATGTTCAGCTGCAAGAATATTGTCAACTGGCATTAGAACTAAATATGGCTGTGCTTGTTGAAAGCCACACGCAAGAGGAACTGGAACGAGCATTACTGTTGCCCACACCGCTCATAGGGATAAACAATCGTAGTCTGCACACGTTTAATACAGATATTAGACGCAGTATTGATTTAAAATCTTGCATTCCTTCTGAAAAAATAGTGATAAGCGAAAGCGGTATTCACACACGTGAAGATATTGAGTATCTACAATCTCATGGCATTCATGCCTTCCTGATTGGTGAGACACTGATGCGTTCTAACGATATTGGTCGCTTACTGCAAACTTTGCTTTTGCACTAACATAGAGTATTTTTTAATATCGAGGGAACTATGACGCCACACAAACTTACGGCAGCACTGCTTAAAAAAATAGTAAGTCATGCAGAAAAAAACCAAGAAGGTAATGTAGCAAATTACATTCCTGAACTGGCTAATGTGAATAAAGAAATCACCGCGATTGCAGTGGCCCCCCTTGGTAGTGAGCCAATAGTATATAGCAATTCACCCCTGCCACCAGTCACTTTGCAAAGTGCAGCCAAATTGATCCCATTGATCGGTCTTCTCGAAGACGTTGGCGCCAAGCAATTATTTGAATGGGTGAAGGTAGAACCGTCAGGCGATGATTTTGCCTCCATCACACGTCTGGAACAATTTGGACCAAAACCATCCAATCCCATGCTTAATGCCGGAGCAATTACACTTTGCTCACACATTCCCGGCACAGGAGAACAACAATTTGCCTGGTTAGAACATTGGACCGAAAAACTCTTCAATCAACGTTTACGAATCAATCCTTTGGTGTTTGCTTCTGAAAAACGCACCGGCGATCGTAACCGCTCTCTCGCTTATTTGCTACATAGTCGCCATAATTTAGCAACCAATGTCCATGAAACGCTCGATTTATATTTTTCCTTATGTTCTTATGAAGCGCTTATAGAGCAAGTTTTGTATCTGCCAAGCTTACTCGCCAATTATGGTAAGGATTTCATGACAGGTAAACAAATCATATCCATAGAGACTTGTAAAATTACTCTGGCTATTATGGCAACCTGTGGATTATATGATGAAACGGGAACTCATATGGTGCGTACCGGCATGCCTGCCAAAAGTGGGGTATCAGGGTATACCCTTGCCGTACTTCCCGGTAAAGCCGGCATTGTTGTCTTAAGTCCGCGTGTGAACACCAAAGGCAATAGCATTCGAGGAGAAATCATGTTAGAAGAATTATCTAAAACTATGGATTGGCACTTTGCTTTACCCTAGCTTTTGCAAAAATTTTATAACCGCTTCACTGAATACCTTCCTTTCATGCTTGAACCGGGATCCACCGGAGTTTCTATTGGAGACGGCTCTGGGGTTTCAATGGGTTCAGGTTCAGGTGTATCAGGTGATAATGGCTCAGCAGGCTCCGGTAAAGACGGCGACTCTTCCGGCGTTGCATCTGGTATTTCCGCTGGAACATCAGGTATCTCATTCGGTTCCAAAATAGCCCCCTTTTTATATTTCCCCCAGCAGATTATGCAGGGTTGTCCGCTCTATTACCTAATAAGTATGTATATAATTCTGTAACTCTTCAATCACTCGCGCCTTGTCCTCCAGCAAACTAAACAAAAGATCACCAATAGAAACAAGAGCAACCAATTGACCCTCTTCAGCCACTAAAATATGCCGGCGTTTGGTCATGGTAATGACTTCCATGGCTTTTTCTACGGTATCCGTTATTTGCAATACACTAACATTTGCATGCAAGATGTCTGAAACTTTAGTCGATTGTGGCGCAAGCCCCTTATGCACCAGAGAGCGAACGATATCTCTTTCACTGACCATGCCAAGTAAATTTTCATCATCTGTTACAACCAACGCCCCAATATTATCCTGAATCATCAGCTCAACGCACTGAGCAACACTCACATCAGGATGAATGTAAACAATAGGACGTCTTGGTTGCGGCAAAATTGAATGCAGTAACTGAGACATGCCACACTCCTTGTATTTGTATTAGCAGTAATGAATTAGCCGCATTCGTTATATTGCTAATAGCTGATAGTGAACCCAAACGCTAGCACCTTTATGTACAATTTTAGCACAAAATAACAAGGGACTTTGCCGCATTCTATTATTTAAACAGGAATAAAAAACGTGAGGAGAAATAAAAAGGACAAATTAACAAATCATTACCGAGAAAAACAAAAGGCCTTGATTTGGTGTAATCAAAGCCTTCTGCTAAAAGATCCACTGCTTCAAACTTAGCTGACAACTCGCCAGGAACCATCCGCCTGCCGACAGGCTTTTCCATAAATCTGCTGACTTTTACCACCAATCATTGCATTGGTAATGTACTCACGGCAAGGTTGCTGATTGCTGTAATATGTGCGAGTTGACTTCACAGTGTATTGATTGCCTGTATCCGGGTTTTTCCAAGATATTGCTTTACCGGTGGGTGCTGTCTCTAACGCACGCTGCATTTCCATTCTATCTTGACGGTCCATATATTGGCCTATTTTGCCACCAAGGAACGCGCCCAGCAAAGCACCACCAGCTGCTGCAGCGACTTTACCAGAACCGCCACCAAACTGGCTGCCTAACAAGCCACCCACTACGCCACCAGTTACCGTGCCAACACCTTCATTCGTCACTTGTGCACACCCAGCAAGAAAGACTGATAACGACAAGGAGGCTACTATTAATTTTTTCATTTTAATTCACCTGTTTAATTGTTTGCAAAAACGACGGACATTCTAGCATCAAGGATAGAAATTATCCATCATCCCACCTCAAGAAGACAATATTGAACTATAGACGACTTTTAAGAAATGTTTCCACTTATAAACGAACCCGTGGCGATACCTGGCACAGTAACTCATACGCAATCGTCCCCGCAGCTCGCGCCACATGCTCAACCGGAATATTTCTACCCCATAACTCCACTGCATCGCCCACTTGCACATTAGGACAATGAGTCAAATCAATCATCAACATATCCATGGAAACACGCCCAACCACCGGCGCCATAAAACCATTTACCCAGATGGATGCCTGTGACACATGGCGAGGATAACCATCTCCATACCCTACCGGCACGATACCAATGATAGAAGACTTATCACTTTGCCATATCCCGCCATAACCAACAGGAGAGGCAGGGGGACATCGATGAATTGCACTGATTGAAGAGATAAAATGCATGACTGGCATCAATCCAAGCTCTCTTCCCGTGCTATGAGCAAAAGGCGAAACTCCATATAACATGATGCCAGGACGCACAACGTCCGCGTGAGACTCCGGCAAAGCCATGATTGCCGCGGAATTTGCAATACTTTGCGAATGCTCAAAAAAAGTCAAAGATAATTCCTGAAATGTTTGCAGTTGTTGCTGGTTGCTGACTTTAGAAGGCTCATCAGCACAAGCCAAATGAGTCATTAAACCAATATTTTTATCAACCCACGGACAAGCAAGCAACGCGGCCATAATATTGGGTACTTCGTTAGGAAAAAACCCAAACGATGCATACCAGTATTCACTTTAACCCATACACGAATTGTTTGAGGAAGCGGTGTATCAAGAATCCATTGCAATTGCCGCTTCTGATGAATGACGCATTGCAATCGTTGACTGGCAACATGATACAATTCATCAGCGCCAAATACTCCCTGAAACAGCACGCATTCGCTGCGGCTACCCAAATTCCGAAGCTTCATTGCTTCTTCTAATGAAGCGACACCAAATGCATTAACCTGGCCATCAAGAACAGGTAAAACAGCCGCTAGTCCACAACCATAAGCATTGGCTTTCACCATCGCAATAATGTCTTTACCGCGTGCATAAGATTTTACACAACGAACGTTATGTAACAATGCCGTAGAATCAATGTAGACACGAGTAGGCCTGGTCACGTTAATCTATCCCTTGATAACCATTAAATGCCAAGTCTTCAAAGCGAGTGTATTTACCCAGAAAAGCAACCCGAACTTTGCCAATTGGGCCATTACGTTGTTTGGCAACAATAATTTCTGCCGTTCCTTTATCTGGACTGTCTTCATTATAGACTTCATCCCGATAAATAAAACAAATGAGATCAGCGTCTTGCTCTATGGCCCCCGACTCTCTTAAATCCGACATGATGGGACGTTTGTCATGGCGTTGTTCCAAACTACGGTTAAGCTGAGACAGGGCAATGACTGGTACATTCAGTTCTTTTGCCAAAGATTTCAAACTACGAGAAATTTCAGAAATCTCTGCCGTGCGGTTATCAGCTTTAAAGCCTGGAACTTTCATAAGCTGTAGATAATCAACGACGATGAGTCCCAACTGACCATGTTCTTTCATGAGTCGTCTGGCACGAGCACGCATTTCCACAGGACTTAATGCTGGCGTATCATCAATAAATAATGGCGCCTCAGACAACATATGCACAGCAGAAGTTACCCTCGGCCAATCATCATCGTCTAATTTACCCGTGCGAATATGATGCTGATCAATACGCCCCAGTGATGACATCATTCGCATGGCCAACGAATCAGCAGGCATTTCCATGGAGAAAACCAGGACAGGTTTTCCCGCTTTGATTGCGGCATGTTCAGCCATATTCATCACAAGCGTTGTTTTACCCATCGAAGGACGACCAGCAACAATAATTAAATCCGAGGATTGTAAACCCGAGGTCAGATTATCCAAATCCGTAAGTCCCGTTGCCAATCCGGTAATTGAATCACCGTTATGATACAGTTCATCGATACGTTCAACCGCCTTCACCAGAATGGATTTAATTGGCTCTGGCCCACCCTCAGTCGTGGTTTGCTCGGCAATTGCAAACACTTTAGTCTCTGCAAAATCAAGCAGTTCTGAGACTTCCCGTCCCACGGGATTATAGGCCAAATCTGCAATTTCATTAGCAATGGTTATCAATTGACGGTGGACTGATTTTTCACGAACAATGTCTGCATAGGCTGAAATATTGGCCACACTTGGCGTATTATTTGCCAACTCAAACAAGTAAGCTTCACCGCCGGCTTCATCAAGAACATTGGTTGACTTTAATGCATTCAGGAGGGTGACAACATCAAAAGGCTGACTTTTATTGGCAAGGCTAAGAATCACGCGAAATAAAATTCTATGTTCGGTACGATAAAAATCTGCTTCACATAATTTGGAACTAATCTTGTCCCATACCTGGTTTTCAAGCATTAGCCCACCAATGATTGACTGCTCCGCCTCAATTGAATGAGGCGGCCGCTTCAATGGATCAGATGTTTTTTTCCGCGACTGTACATCTAACATAATACTAATAATTATGATCTAAAACATTATTGTAACTTGAATGATGCATTTTACCATCATGCAAGTCATTGCTTCGCACGTAACCAAACTTGGGTTCTTCCAAGCATGGAAAGCCCAACGTAACCGCGAACATATAACTTGTCACCTTTCTCTGTTAACTTGGCTTTATAGACTTTACCAGATTTTGGATCCAGGATTTCACCACCTTCCCAAACACCTTTACCTTTGTCTTTCAAGCCCCAAAGAAAAGTTAATCCTTCAATTGGCTGGTTTTTAAACTGACCAGGACATTTGGAACAAATACCTGTATCCTCAGGTTGCTTATACACACGAACGATGGTACCACTTAAAACACCATCATCAAGATTAAGGCGAACCACCGCTCTTTTCTTACCTGTTTTATCATCCATGGTTGTCCAAAGACCGGTTAGAGATTGAGCAAAACCAGATGGCAGATACAACACAGCCAAAACCAGCAAAAAGCATTGTTTCCACTGTTTCATAACGTAATCTCCAATTGTTCTTTAGATAGGAAAGAAAGAGATAAGAGAATAGGCGATGACGGATTTTTTTTCAATCTGAAAAATCAGGATCTGTATAAACAGACTCTAAAACCTTAACGCCAATGCTCGTTGTGAACAATGTGGTTCTTAATTTTGACAAATTATCTGTCATTCCCGCGAAATCGGAAACCATGTTAATGTGGCTCTATGTTCTGTTCAGAATGGCTCCCTGCCTTCGCGGGAATAACAACAGATGAAGTGGGGATGACAGAAAAACATTGATACCACCCAACCTATCAAAATTAAATGGAAACAGTAATAGTACTTTTATGAAAGTGGCGCAAAAAATGCTGCAATCTCTTCTTCAGTAAGCACTAATTTTCCGGATTCCTGCATGGACAAGATTCCCGTCACCAATGCTCGCTTTTTTTCCTGCATTCGCAAAATGGCTTCCTCTACCGTCCCTTCAGCAATTAACTTATAAACAAATACTGGGTTTTCCTGGCCAATACGATGGGAACGATCGGTTGCCTGTTCTTCAACTGCCGGATTCCACCAAGGATCATAATGAATAACAGTATCGGCTCGAGTTAAATTTAATCCCGTACCCCCTGCTTTCAAACTGATGAGAAAAATAGCTACCTTTCCTTCTTGAAAGTCTTGTACTACCTCCGCTCGATTTCGCGTATCACCAGTCAGTTTTAGATATTCAAACTGACGTTCCTGCAATTCTTTTTCAATCAATTTGAGCATCGATGTAAATTGAGAAAATACCAGAACGCTTCGTCTCTCTTCCATCAGGTTTTCAAGCAATTCCATTAATGCCTCAAGTTTCGCTGAGGTTCCATAAGCCATTTCTGCCTGAGGCAAAGATAACAGTCTTGGATCACAACATATCTGCCGCAATTTCAACAGAGCATCCAACAATACAATATGACTCTTACCCAACCCCTGCTGTGCAATAGCATCTCTTACCTTTTTCTCCATGCTCAGACGAATTGCCTCATACAAATCTCGTTGAGAGCCCGTTAATTCAATAGTACGAGTCATCATGGTTTTTGGCGGTAATTCACTCGCCACTTCATTTTTTGTACGACGCAACAAAAATGGCTGTATTCTGTGGGTTAATAATTCTTTCTTTTCCTGATCACCATATTTTTCAATCGGTGTTTTAAAAATCTGCTTGAATTGTCTGGCTCCTCCTAAAAAACCAGGCATTAAGAAATTGAAAAGTGACCATAACTCACCCAGATGATTTTCCACAGGAGTTCCCGTTAGACAAAGGCGGTGCGTCGCCTGAAGCTGTTGAACTATCTGAGTGGTTTTTGTACGCGCATTTTTAATAAATTGCGCTTCATCCAGGATAAGATAATTAAATGCATAGTTAAGGAAACGCTTTTTATCACGTTGCACCAAACCATAGGTTGAAATAATCAAATCATAATCATTAAATTCATCGCGATGACGTTCTGTACCATGAAATATTAAAACCTTTAAATCCGGAGTAAAACGTTTGGCCTCTGCAAACCAGTTTCCCATAAGACTGGTAGGGGCAAGAATAAGACTTGCACTCTTAAGATTACCTTGCTCTTTCTCATGCTGCAAAAGAGCAAGCGTTTGCACGGTTTTTCCTAGCCCCATATCATCGGCAAGTACCCCTCCAAACTGATATTGCGATAAACATCGCAACCAATCCAAACCTTGCTGTTGATAATCCCGCAATTGTGTTTTTAATCCTTTAGGTACTGCCGCTTCAGGCAAAGAGTCAATGTTCAGCAACTGCTGCAGTTTCGTGCGTAAGTCTTCTGTCGCCTGCCATCTATTTCTTGTGACAGCCAAAGCCTGTTCTGCTTCCATCATCAACAGCAGTTGATAACGTTTAATAGGCAACTCCTGTTGTTTTGCTGTTCCTCCTAAGCTGTACTGCAATAAAATTCGCAATAAAGGCTTAATGCGTGCTAACTTGATCTTCAATATTTTACCTAACTCTAATGGCAATTTAACGATCAAATCATCGGATAAACTTTCAAGCGTTTTCTCATCCCAGCGGGTAATCAAATCCGTCACTAATGGCACAATACTGATCGGTTTACTATCAATCAGAATACCTAACTGATAAGAAAAAAAATTCTGACCATGCTCATCAAGACGGGAATACCATTCAACTTCTTCAGCATTCAAGACCGTCGTATCGGTTGGATAACTCCATTGCGGCTGCGAAAAAGTGGTGTTCGGGTTTTCCTTACTCTGTAACTCAAATAAACAAGCAACTGCATGCTCACAATTTGTATGATGAGAACAACTGCATTGTGCAGCTCTACCAGGCCAGGTTTTTAAATCAAAATGCACATTATAAATTTGGCTGGAATCCCCTTTGACACGTGCTTTAATTAAGCCATCACTTAAACGGACGTTCAGCACATAACCTTTTCTCTGATAATCTTGTCCTCGATTTAATACATAATTCGGAAACACATCGGCCATCCGAGCCAAAGCTGCTCTCAACATAATGAAGAACCTGAATTTAAGAGCCTTACGATGGACTCTGAGTCAAACCATCTATTTTAACAAAAAATGGGCATACTTGGGTAAATTTATTCTATTTAGTATAAAATAATCATTCCTTGTTTTTGGGTAACTATTGCAACATGCCACAAGCATTAACTTTACTCATGGCTCAAATTAATCCTACCGTCGGTGCAATTACAGCCAATACTGAAAAAATAATTAACGTCATTCAGACTCATCAAGAGCACCATGATGTCATTGTTTTTCCGGAATTAACCATTACTGGGTATCCACCGGAGGATCTCCTTTTTCGCCATGAGTTATATAGGCGAGTTGAACAAGCTTTAGAGACAATACAGAAAAATACGCAGCATTGTTATGTTGTTATCGGTCATCCATCCCTTCACGATGAACAGCGTTTTAATGCCGCCAGCGTCCTGCACAAAGGAATGTGTATCGCTCACTATCATAAGCAAATGCTTCCCAACTACGGCGTATTTGACGAAGAGCGTTATTTCACAGCCGGAAAAGCCAACCCTTGTGTATGGGTTGTTAAAGGCTATCAGCTAGGGTTATGCATTTGTGAAGACCTATGGCAAACAGGGCCGGTGGACCAGTTGATTCAAGCCAAAACAGATCTCATGATTTGTATTAATGCCTCGCCTTTTGATTATGAAAAATACTCGCAACGCGAAACCTTGTTGCGTCATTATGCAAAGCAAGGCCTATCTATTGTTTATGTCAATCAAATAGGAGGACAAGATGAGCTTTTATTTGATGGCCAATCTTTGGCAATGAATCATGAAGGACAAGTCATGGCCCGAGCGCCTGCTTTCACGGAACACTTGCAAACCATCCAATTCAAGAATCACCACCTACAAGGTACGATTACACCGCTATTAGTGCAAGAAGCTTTGATTTATCAGGCATTGGTCTGCGGTTTACGAGATTATATTGAAAAAAACGGTTTTCCTGGTGTTCTTCTTGGTTTGTCAGGGGGAATTGATTCCGCTTTAACACTGGCCATTGCCGTTGATGCTCTTGGTGCCGAACGCGTTCATGCCGTGATGATGCCCTCGCGCTATACTGCCGCCATGAGCCTGGAAGATGCAATGCAACAATTGAATACCTTACAAGTTCAACACACCACTTTATCCATAGAACCAGCGTTTAAGACACTACTTACAACACTTGCCGCTTCTTTTACCGGCTTACCACCCGATGTTACTGAGGAAAATATGCAAGCACGCATACGCGGGCTTTTGCTCATGGCTCTTTCTAATAAAACTGGAAACATGGTCATAACAACCAGTAATAAAAGCGAAGCTGCCGTGGGCTACGCAACCTTATATGGGGACATGGTGGGAGGGTTTGCTGTTTTAAAAGACGTCTTGAAAACACAAGTTTATGCCCTTGCACGCTATCGAAACTCAATTTCAGCGGTTATTCCCGAAAGAGTGTTTACGCGCGCCCCTTCTGCAGAATTAGCTGAAAATCAAACGGATCAGGATACGTTGCCCGACTATACAATTCTGGATGCCATTATTACCTACTACATGGAATATAATTTAAGTGCGGAAGAAATTAGTGAACGTGGTTATCCGTTAGATATCGTGCAGCGGGTCATTAAACTCATTACGCGCAACGAATATAAACGGCGCCAGTCAGCACCAGGCATTAAAATCAGTTCCTGTGCATTTGGGCGCGATTGGCGTTACCCCATTACTTCAGGATTTACGAAATAAGAACCTATCTGCATCGTCTAACTAGCAGGGCTAAAATCTTCGGTTTTCTGCACTACAGTGCTCTAAAATCAAAGCTTTTAGCCTCAGTCTAGCAACTCTGAAATCAGGTTCTCATTTTGTGGCAATCATTATTGGTCGACAATAAAATAGTAAAACTCAAGCAGAGTTGCTTGCAAAAAAAAGCCAAATCGCTAACATGGAATGATTTTAAGATGGATAACAAGGAGTGTCATGAGAATTATTCTTGTTTCTACCGCATTACTTGCCACTCATATGGCGGCGGCAGCAACTCCCATTGATGGTTTATATTCAAGCGTCTTCGGTGGTTATGCCTATATCCCCAATAATATCAGCCGCACACAGTATAGTCTTACACGAACGGATGCTTCTTATCAGGCTGGTTTTGATGCAGGAGGAAGTATTGGCTATAAAAGTAATCCCATGCGTTATGAAGGAGAACTTACGTACCTCAATGCAAACATTAAAAATTTCAAAATCAATGGCGTTTACCAAACCAGTCCAAGTGGTTATTCAAATGCCATTTTAGCAATGGCCAATGCTTATTATGATTTTCCGGCAGTACTCCCCTCCATTCAACCATTTCTAGGTCTTGGGCTTGGGTATGCTTGGGTTAATGCAAAATTAAACAGCGAAGGCCCTTATGGTACAACTCGTTTTACAGGTTCAAACAGTGTTTTTGCCTACCAGGGGACAGCCGGTTTAACTTACAATTTTGCAGAAAATTATGCGCTGAATGTCGGATATCGTTATGTTGCTACCGAGAAAGCCGACAAGCTAGGTAAAATCTTTCAAGTGCATCTGGCTAATGTTGGGGTAATTTACCGTTTTGATGAAGGTCGTTATAAATAAGGATAGAACATGAAGCAGTCATTAAAAATGAGTTTAGCAATATTAATGCTGAGCAACAATCCCGTGCATGCCTTTAATCCAATCAATGGTTGGTATGCAGGCATTGTTCTGGGTGGTAGTTATGCACCTGGTGGGACTCTGACTTTCAATTTGCCCAATACACCAACCACAGGTTCTTGTAGCGTTGGAGCCTCATGTTCTACGAGCACAACCGGTTCTTTTTCATACGATGGCTATGGGAATATAGGAGGCCAAATTGGTATTCGCCTTAGCCATTTTCGTGCTGAACTAGAACCCGTGGTCAATTACAACCCTTATCAAAATATAACGGTTAATGGCATCACTTATACGAGTCCGAGCCAAAGCGAAGGTTTACGTTTGAAAGGAGACACTACCACCGTAGGCGTATTAATCAATGGCTATTATGATTTTTACACGGCAGGTGGTGCTTCCAGTTTTGTTCCTTATATAGGCGCTGGTGTCGGATATGCCTATGTACAAAATGACATTAAGTTTTACTGCAATAACCAGCCGATCACCTGCACCAGCCTGTCTGAAAGCACCAGCAGTCCTATAGGTCAAGGTATTATTGGAGCAGCCTATTATCTTGACGATTTCACTTCATTTGGCCTTGATTATCGCTACATTACCACGGGTAAAATTAACAGCATTATAGATTCACGCGTGCAAGTGCATACCATTAATTTTTCATTTAATGGTATATTCAATTGCCTCTAGGATTAATGTAATTTGCTTACATGTTCTTTCCCTCCTTTTTAAAGGAGGGTAGAAAACGACGTTCATGGCTTTTTAGGGGAAGTTAATGCGTTTTCAAATCCTACCTTCTCTGCTTTCTGCTGACATGATGCGCATTGGAGAAGAAGTAAGTGCTGTAACCCAAGCTGGTGCAGACATGATTCATTTTGACGTCATGGACAATCATTATGTCCCCAATCTTACCTTCGGGCCAGTCATCTGCCAGAAAATGCGGGCACACTTCCCTGACCTTCCGATTGATGTTCATTTAATGGTATCGCCAGTAGATGCCTTAATTCAGCAATTTGCTGAAGCTGGAGCAACACGCATCAGTATTCATCCTGATGCGACCACTCATCTTGACCGCAGTTTACAATTGATTCATGAATACGGATGCAAGGCAGGCCTGGTATTAAATCCTTCCACATCCAGCGAATGCTTGTCATGGTGCATTCATCGTCTTGATTTTTTATTGATTATGACGGTTAATCCTGGTTTTGGCGGGCAAACCCTGATTCCTGAAATGATAAAAAAAATTGCTGCTGTCCATCAGCAATACCCGCAATTGCCAATTTGTGTAGATGGAGGTGTCAATATAGAAAATATTGCACATTTAGCTTCAGCAGGAGCTACTCAGTTCGTTGCAGGTTCTGCTATATTTAATGCTACTGATTATGCTGCTACCATCACAAGGATGCGACGACAATTAAGCCGTATTTAGCCGTTGAACAACCATGAATAAAACTCGACTTATTTTATGTGGATTATGCTTAAGTTTGCCAATTTTTGCGACCCCTGCCGAAACTTACCTGGAAAAATTCCAAGCCTATACTTATTGGAGCAAAAATTTACCGACGTCTCCAGATCCTGAATTTCTTGCTTTTATTGATACCAATACGCCTTTGGCGCAAAAATTAAGAAGAAAATGGCTTTACCAATTGGGCAGAAACAAAAACTGGAGTGCTTATACCCAATATTATCAAAATTTCGATGATATCGGTCTTCAGTGTTATGCATTAACTGCACGCTACCATCAAGGCCAAACACAAGAAGCCATGCAGTCTGCAAAGTCTCTATGGCTAACTGGCCTTTCCCAGCCCGCCGAATGCAATGAACTCTTTAAATTGTTATTAGCCAGTCATGAATTTGATGAGAATTTAATAACCCAGCGTATTGTTTTAGCCTTGGAAAAACGCAATCTATCTCTTGCACGACATTTATTAAAACAATATAAAATTCCACGGCATCAAGATGTTCAAATACTTAACGACATTTATCGAAGCCCATCCCGCATTACCTTACTGGACACGGGAGAGTTACACGATGACTATTATCTGTATGGCCTTAAACGCATGGTATCCATCAATATGGAGCAGGCTATCCAATATTGGCAGCATGTGAAAACAAAAAATTACTCAATAAACAACAACAGCAATCCTTTTTAGCTCATGTGGCCTTATATAAAGCCATGCGCAATCATGAAGACACCTTGCAGTGGTTTGCCAAAATAAAGCCTGAATTTTATAACGATGCTTTACTAGATTGGCGAATTCGTTTTGCCTTAAAGCAAGGTCGCTGGAAGGATGTTGAACATTTAATTCCATTATTGCAAGACAAAGACAATCCTTGTTGGCAATATTGGCTTGCTCGCGCCAAGGAAGCTCGGGGGAAAAAAGCCGAAGCACTCCCTCTGTATGAACACCTTGCCAAAACAAGGAGTTATTATGGATTTCTTGCAAGTTTACGAATTAATAAAAATTTTAGCTTTGAAAATGAACAAGTTGTCACTGATCTGAAAACCATACAGCCATACCAACCATTTACCAATCAAATCAAAGAATTATACCTATCAAATCAAAGCTTGGAAGCGTCGCGATTATTAAATGATTTTGTGATTGAATTGCCGAAAGAAGAAAAAAGTGCATTGGCGTATTGGCTAGCCCGGGAGCTGCAATGGCATGATAAATCACTGTATCTTAGCAATAATAATGAACTCAATAATCAACTGTCTTTAAGGTTTCCAATCGTTCACCAACAGACCATCGCAAAATATGCTAAAAATTATCAAATTCCACAAACCTTGGTTTTTTCCATTATTCGCCAGGAAAGCATGTTTCGTGAACAAGTTATTTCTCCTGCTGGCGCACATGGATTAATGCAGGTTATGCCGGCAACTGCACAAAATATTGCCAAACAACAACACATCTCCTATGAAGACAAAAAACAATTATTTTCACCACAGAAAAATATAAATATTGGAGTAGCTTACCTGCAATATCTGGCAAAACGCTTTGGCAATCATCCGGTGTTGATGGCCGCGGCTTATAATGCTGGGCCAAGGCAGGTAAATTACTGGCTGAAAAATCATCCACCCAAGCAAATTGATATCTGGATTGAAACCCTTCCCTGGCATGAAACTCGTAATTACATAAAAACATCATTGCGTTTTATGCTGTCTATCAATATCGCATGAACGAAAGGCCCGATTTGAGCCCCTTTTTAAAACCATTGTAACTCCCCACGTCATCCCGAGTGCAGCGAGGGATCTGCCTGCAGTGGCACAATTTTTAAAGTAGCGATGGATACAAATCGTTCCATTCAGGATTCAATGCATTAATCAAATCATGCTTCTTTTTTCAAGACCACCCTTTGACTTGTTTTTCTCGCTCAATAGCCATGACGATGCCTGAACAAACTTCAAAATAAACCAGTCGATCCACATTGTATTTTTGGGTAAATCCAGCCACCAGTTTATTTTTGTGTTCATAAACACGGCGTATCAAATCATGGGTAACACCGGTATACAAAACATTATTGTGTTTATTGGTCAGAAGGTAAACGTAAGACTCCGTATGCATATACTATTCCTTGCTCTGTTGGACTGTATTGTTATCTCAGATTCCTGATAACACAGGGATAGTACCAGAAAATATAGATTGGATGGAACTGATAATGCTTAATCCTTGTTTACGGATCGTACTGATAAATCCTCGGATACGAGCAAATTGTTCAGCGCCTTGAGCGGTCCGAAAACCACCGGATATTTTTTGTTTGCGTTTCATCATTCGTAAATCACGCTCAGCATCATTATTGGTAAATGGAACTGCCAGATCATGAAGAAACCGTAAAACGTCTTGTTTGTAATGAAATAAACGCCACAAGAGGTTGTGACCTGTCCGTCGACGGTTGTCGACCTGTTTGCCTTTGCATGGCAATGGCGGCAGCGTTTCATGATACGCCAGCCCATCTCGAATAATCTTCTTGTAGATGTTGGTCAACCGCTTGATGCGAGCAACAGGTATTGCATGATGTGCATTAAAATGACGACAGCGAAGAGCCACACGTAATAGTCGGGTCATAGCCTGTGCCCATGGTTCTTTGTCATGCTCGGTTATTGCTTTTAATTCACGCAAGTGATGCTGGTTGCATAGGGCATGCTCCACACCTCCCAAATTGTAATAACTTTTCAGTGATCATGAATGACGGTACCTGAAAGGCCATCCAGTAATGATTTTCATTTTGGAGATATGTGATAATAAGTTGCCGTTTTAGTCGATGCCACATGCAACCATTGTGTTTTTCCGGCCACACGAAACCCTGTTTCATCCAGGTTTTTTACGGCAGCAGTTTTGACTGCAGACAATACCGATTCTTCAAATGATGCCAATGTATCAAAGGCAATCCGGTTATATCCAGTCCGTGTTGCAGTAGCCAGTTGAATTCCATACAGGTCATAAAACAACTGTTGCAGCCTGTCTTCTGGAATAAAATGCTGATATTGATAATACACGCTCCAACTACGAATAACTTCACCGTATTGGACAGGGGCAAGAACACCTGCAGGAAATGCTGCTGTTATCGTTTTATTACAGCACTCGCAATATTTTACTTCAGCCTGATGTTCCGTGACTTCAATTTTGGGTAGTGGAATATCAAAAACCTGGCGCTTCACAATTCCAATCACCGGCGTTGAAACTAATGAACCATAACAATCCGGGCATGTTAGCAATACATGGTTTTTGACAATATCTGGTGATTTAATCTGTTTTAACGTTTCGCCCTTGTGGCCTTTTTGGCCACCACTGTTACGTTTCCCATTTTCACGTAGTGATGTCGTATGGGGTAGTTTGCCTAACCCGTCACTTGAGGGGGGCTTTGAACTGTTGCTGCTATTCTTGTTCAGTCGTTTTTCCAGCTCTGCTATTCGTGCAGCTTGCTGTTCTACGATTTTTTCCAGTTCAGCAATCTTTGCCAAAAGCGTTATGATGATTTGTTCATGGTCTTTCATGCAGCTATTTGATCATAACCGCATAATTTTTCAAGTGTTTTTTACATTAATTTAATACCTGCCAGTTGCTGGAGATCCCTCGCTGCACTCGGGATGACGTGGGGAGTTACAAACCATTTTAACCCAGGCAAACATACGCGTAAAAAAAACCTGGTCATCATCTTATGATGACCAGGCTACAGTGAGTGAATCCTGCTTAGCCTGGGTACGCAGCGATATCCAGGAGCATCCCTAAACCTGGTTAGCCGCTGCGCGTTAACCAAGCTACGACAAATGCTTTCTAAATAATCAGAATATAAAGCGCTCCTGCTCCCCGTAATACCTGCACGAGCAACTGTTTATTTTTCTTTTGAGCTTCAGTTTGCAATGATCGAGTTGTTCTCGTTGGCTGATGATTAGCCGATACAATAATATCTCCAGGCCTTAATCCAGCTCGCCATCCCGAACTATTTTCAGATGCTCCAACCACTTGCACTCCAACGATATGGCCATGCAAAGGTGAGTCTTGTTCAAAATCTCGCAGAGCCAGACCATAAAGGAATGGATTTTTAGCTTGTAGCTTCTGCTCATGTTTTTTAACATCAGTAACAACCACATCAAAGGTCATGTCTTTGCCCTGACGTTTAATATTAATTTTAGCCGTACTACCCACTCTAAGTAAGCTGATGGTTGTTTTCACCTGCGATGCCTGGGTAATGGTTGTATCATTGATTTGAACAATCACATCCCCTGATTTCAAACCAGCCGCTTCGGCAGGAGAATTTTCATTGACTTGAGAAATTAAAGCTCCCTGAAAATTTTCTTCATATCCTAGAGCTTGAGCAAGTTCTGGTGTAAGGTGTTGAACAAAAATTCCCATTAAACCACGATGTACTGAACCATACTTAATAATTTGGTCAGCAACATCTTTTGCCATATTAATAGGAATGGCAAAACCGATACCAACGTTGCCGCCGTACAGCGAAATAATCGCCGTATTTATACCAATTAACTCTCCTTTAGCATTCACCAAGGCACCACCAGAATTTCCAGGATTAATGGCTGCATCGGTTTGAATAAAGTTCTCTATGCCCTCAATATTCAAATCGCTGCGTTTCATAGCACTAACGATGCCAAATGTAGCCGATTGACTGTTACCAAAACTATTAAGACCAAATGGATTACCAATGGCAACAACAAAATCTCCTACTTCTATTTTATCCGAATCGCCAATAGGCAAACTCTTTAAATTTTTTGCATCAATCTTAAGCACAGCAATATCTGTTTCACTATCACCACCGATGATTTTTGCTTTCAGACGGCGTCCATCATTTAACGTAATGGTAACCAGTGTTGCATTGCGAATCACATGATCATTGGTCAGAATAATACCATTTTCAGGATCAACGATCACACCAGAACCGATGCTTTGGAATTTCCTGGGCTTTTCAGGAGCATTTTGCGATTTATCCTGATTATCATTATTATCATCATCCTCTGGAAGAGGAACATTTCCAGGAATAATGCCTTGCACTGCCACGTTAACGATGGCAGGCATGGCAGACTTTAAAACGGGAGCCAGCGTAGGCATTTGCTTAAGTTCATCGGCTGCATGCGCAAACGAGACCAAAAACAAACATATACCAGCTAACCAATATTTAAAATAATAAGTCATGCTATTTATCCTGTTTAAACCAAATTAAAGTTGCCATTCTACCGGTTTGAGCCTCACGACGGTAGGAATAAAATTGTTTTTCATGTTCCAATGTACAGGCAGAAGATTGGTACACAGCCGCAATCCCGCAAGTGTTGAGTATTAATTCTGCCATTTGCGGCAGATTCGCTAACCATCGATGATTATGTTTACGAAACGCCTCTTTTGTATAGGGGTAACGACTTACATACACATCCCAAACATCGTCACCTACTTCAAAACAAGTCTGACAAATGGCAGGCCCAATCCACGCCATGATATCACTGCTGGAGCTATGCATTTTTGCAAGTGTATTTTCAATGATTCCATTCACTAATCCTCGCCATCCTGCATGAATAGCAGCAATCTCAGTACCTTGAGCATCACAGAGCATGATTGGCAAACAATCAGCCGTCATAATCGCCAATGGGTACGTTTTATCGCGAGTAATTGCCGCATCAGCCAGCCGTTGTGATTCTTCTTCAACAACAATACAGCGATTGCTATGGGTTTGCTCCAGCCAAACCGGTTCTTGGGGTAACATCAAGGTTGTTCTTAACTGGTTACGATTTTTTTGCACGTGAGTTTCATCATCTCCCACATGCAGCGCTATATTATTGCTATCGTATGGAGGCTGGCTAAAACCACCAATGCGGGTGGTTGTTAACGCAAAAATATTTTCAGGAGCAGGCCAATTAGCCGCTAAATTAAACATAGGCATCCAATTGTGTTAATAATTTTTGAAAATCATCCGGTAATGGTATAGAAAATGTCAACTCTTTCTGTGAATCAGGATGCCGCAAAGATAAAAAGTAGGCATGCAGCGCTTGCCTTTTAAAGGCTTGTAAAATTTGACGTAACTCCAGGGAAGCACCACCCGGGAAACGCGTTCGCCCCCCATAAAGCAAGTCTCCAACAATAGGATGATTGATATATTCCATATGGACACGTATTTGATGGGTGCGTCCGGTCAACAATTTTACTTCCAGCAACGTAAAATACTGATATTGCTTATGCACTGAAAACTCAGTGATAGCCTCTTTTCCTTGCTGGCATACCGTCATTTTCAAACGATTTCTTGGATGGCGGCCATAAAAAGTTTCCAGTTTGCCACCTGCAATCACATGCCCATACACCAATGCCAAATAACGCCGTTGTATTTCTCGTGCCTGCATTTGCCGTATCAGAGCAGTATGTGAAGAAAGCGTTTTTGCAACAATCAACAATCCTGTTGTATCTTTATCCAGACGATGAACAATCCCGGCTCTTGGTAAATGATGCAAATCCGCATGATGATTTAGTAACGCATTCACCAACGTATGATTTGGATTGCCTGCTCCCGGATGAACGACCAGGCCCGCTGGTTTATTAATAATAATCAAACAATCATCTTCATAGACAATATCTAAGGGAATTTGTTCTGCATGACAGGATGTCTCTTCCGCTTGCAGTAACACCTGCAATAGAATTTGCTCGCCGCCATATACTTTATCCTTTGGTTTAAACAAACGCTGATTGATGGTAATTGCACCTTCTTTCAACCAATGACTGAGTTGGGAACGAGAAAACTCAGAAAAAAGTTGTGCAAGCACCACATCAATACGTTGGCCACGATATTGCTCTGGCACAATGATTTCTTTGGTTAACCTTTCATTCATATAAAAAAATACTCAGCCTTACAAAAGCTGGATAAATAATAAGTAGGAATCGTTGTCCCAACCATCGTTCAACTGGGGTTAAGCGACTGCCACAGGTTGTTCTGCCACCAACCTACCACGTAAAGAATTGGGTTGTGCTTCAGTAATCAAAACGTCTGCAAACTGTCCAATTAACTCAACTGGACCATCAAAATTCACAACACGATTGCATTCAGTGCGTCCAGCCAGCTGTTGGATATTTTTTTTGGAAGTGCCCGTGATTAAAATTCGCTGAGTACTACCTATCATGGATTGACTATAACGTGAGGCTTGTAACAAAAGGCGATCTTGCAAGATTTTCAAACGCTGTTTCTTAATCGCCACTGGAGTTTCATCCGGTAGATTGGCCGCAGGGGTTCCTGGTCTTGCGCTGTAAATAAAACTAAACGATGTATCAAAGCCCAACTCATGTACCAAATCCATGGTATCCTGGAAATCACGATCCGTCTCACCGGGAAATCCAACAATGATATCCGTTGAAAGACGAATATCTGGACGAACTTTACGCAGCTTACGAATTTTTGATTTATATTCCATGGCCGTATAGCCACGTTTCATTAACGCAAGAATGCGATCGGAACCACTTTGCACGGGTAAATGCAAGTGATTAGCCAACTCAGGCACTTCAGCAAAAGCCTGAATCAAATTATCCGAGAATGCAACCGGATGAGACGTCGTAAAACGAATCCTGTCGATGCCATCAATTGCAGCCAAATAATGAATAAGCAATGCCAGATCTGCAACTTCACCATGATGCATCGCACCACGATAATCATTAACATTTTGACCAAGCAAATTGATTTCTCTTACCCCCTGGGCAGCCAATTGATAACATTCAGCAAGCACATCGTCAAATGGTCGACTAATTTCTTCTCCACGAGTGTAAGGTACAACACAATAACTACAATATTTGCTACAACCTTCCATAATCGATACAAAGGCAACCGGTCCTTCTGCGCGCGGAGCAGGTAAGTGGTCAAATTTTTCTATTTCAGGAAAACTGATATCCACCACTGGTTTTCTGGTATTCATCCGCTCTTCAAGCATGCTAGGCAACCGATGTAATGTCTGCGGTCCAAACACCAAATCAACAAATGGAGCACGCTTGATAATATCCGCCCCTTCCTGGCTTGCCACGCAACCGCCAACCCCTATCACCACATGTGGATTATTACGTTTATATTCGCGCCATTGCCCTAGTTGAGAAAAAACTTTTTCCTGTGCTTTTTCGCGAATCGAACACGTATTCAATAAAATAACATCCGCTTCTTCGACTTGCTCCGTTTTCTCTAAACCATGAGATTGCAGCAATATTTCCGCCATTTTGGACGAATCGTATTCATTCATCTGGCAACCATTTGTTTTAATATAAAGTTTTTTTGTCATAATAATTCAATGAATGTTCCTGGTTTGAAGCTGTGTTGTTACAGAACAACATCATTCTATTGCCTGCTCGACTACCCCTCGACACTTTTACAATAAGTTTCGCGTATGAGTGGCAAAACCAACAGTGAAATTAACATACCCACCGGCAACAATACCAAAGCAATATGGTATGCTTCAATAGGATAGATTCGAACGCCATTGACGGTTTCTCCTTTCCAAAGCATATCAAGAATGTAACCTATCACGGGTTGTGCAACTGCTATACCAATCATGTTCATCATGTTCATGAAACTTAAACCAGTAGCCACATAGCGTTTATTACATAACTCTTTCGCTACGGCAAAAGCAGGCAAAAATCCTGCTGAAAAAACACCAAAGGCAAACAGTAAAAATTGCATTATGATGCCGGATTCAATTGGAGCATAAATGAAAAGAACGCTGCAAATGAGTGCCCCAATGCTTCCAATACACATAGGAGGCTTACGACGGCCAATGCGACCAGAAAATATTCCCCATAATGGACTAGCCACCGCCCATCCAATAAAAACCAATGAAATATAATTTGCAGCGGTTGCCTTTGCAATCTGCATCTTAAACATTAAAAAAGGCACGCCCCATAAGCCACAAAATACAGGAGTGGCCATGTACATCAAACCACCATAGGTAGCAACCAGCCATAATTGCTTATTTTTTAAAAGCGCCACCAGACTGCGTAGCAAAGGCTCATCATCGGTACTTGGCGACACCTCAGTTTGTTGCTTGCCATTGTTTTTGGGAACATCTCTGGCAACCATATATATGAGACATGCAAGCACAATACCAATACTACCCATAATCACCATGCTATGTCGCCAACCGTAGGAATCAATGAGTAAAGCCAACGGCGTTTCACCACCAATAGCGCCCAGCATGCCTATGGTCACCATGATTCCTGTCAACAAGGCAAAACGTTCCGATGCAAACCAATTGGCAGCCAACTTCATCGTACCAACCGCCGCAAAAGCTGAGCCAAACCCAATCATAAGTCGGGCCAGACAAGCCATGTAAAAACTATTGGTTAAGCCAAAAGCAATCGTACTGGCAGCACAGATAGAGGTCGCAATGGTAAGCAATTTTCTGGGGCCAAAATAATCCAATAATACACCGCCCGGAAGCTGCATGGATGCATAAGAATAAAAATAGACACCAGACAAAATTCCCAAGGTATGGCTGGTGACTGAAAAATCGCGCATTAATTCCGAACTCATAACGCTAGGAGAAACTTGCAAAAGACATTCATAGAAATAGAAGAGACATCCCAAACCCCACACAATCCAAGGCATGATTGCCTTACAAGACAGTATATCAGAAGCTGCCGATTGCGGATTGCTATAAGCCATATATTCATATCTCCGTTAGTTAAATGAAATCCGATGTTATTTGTAAGTTTCTTGTAGGATTATCGTTTCTAGCGCACGAAATTAAAATCTTATCAGCTTGACCACTATTTGTCTATTCTGTATTGACATATTAGACAATACTTTCTTTCTAACTAAACCGTTGCACAGGCCCGTTATGAATTTTAATTTCAGTCTTGACATCATCGCCTGAAAAGGACAAAATCTCCGCCACTTGTGGCTATGTAGCTCAGCCGGTTAGAGCGCGGCACTCATAATGCTGAGGTCGGTGGTTCGAGTCCACCCATAGCCACCATGTTTATTCCTACCTATCCAGTTCATTCAGAAATGACTTATTATATCCTCGTAACCAACCTGAAAAGCTATTAATTAAAGCCATCTAAGCAAAATAAGATCATACCATTTTACGCAACAAACGCCGGCTCTTTCCCATTTAAGGGGGCAGCTTTAATCACCCGCAGAGGACCTTAACACGTACTCTATAATTTTCAAAATTTCTAAAACCATAAGCTCTTCGCTGAATGAGTTTCATTTTGCGATGAAAGCCTTCTGTTATTCCATTTGACTTACTAAATCGCCACATTCTGGCCACTTCATCTTTCCAAGCCCAAAGTGTTTTACCTAATGATGCTAATGCTTTAAAACCACTTTGCTTTAACTCAGCCAACATTTCTAAGAAAGTAGGTATTACTTTACGGCACTCATGCTGTGTTAGCGCCCTTTTCATTAATAGTGAGTGCAGTTGTTGCTGAAATTGATATATAGCCTCTATTGCAGGATTTTCAGTGAAAAACGCATCTCTTTTGACTTTCTTCTCATCACTTAAGTTATCAGGTCTTGTTCTTAATAAGGCTAAGATACCTCTATTGTTTTTAATTTCAGTGGAGAGTTCTCGACAGGTCATCATACACTGATGTTGAATTAAACGGATTACATGAAACCTATCAGCCACTATCATAGCATTAGGAAAGTACTTCTTTACTAAGGAACGGTATGTACTGCTCAAGTCCATACAAATCACTTTGACACGTTCTTTTCCAGGTAATTGCTGGAGATATTCTTTTAATTCTTGCTCACGACGGCCACGAACCACATCAAATATCTTATGTTTTCTTAGGTCACAAAAAGTAGTTGCAAACCCTTCTTTCTTACTGAAAAAATGTTCATCAATACCCAGTACCACAGGACATGGTTTATTGATTAATTCTCGATGTTGCTCTTCATAATGCCGCTGATACCAGCGCTCTATGGTCGCTTTTCCTTTCTTATAACGCTCTGATAAATCTTTTTGCGATACCCCGCGGCTATGCTCATGAAACACTGCAGCTTGAGCTCGCCAAGTAGCACGTTGATGTTTATTGATACCGGGAAACTGTTGATTACCATAGCGACAACAAGTATGACAATAAAGCTTATACGCTTTAAACCTCAATACACTTCGACGATGCCCTATTAACTCATGATGTACTGTTCTTACATACGATGATTTCTTGCGAACCTGCTTACTTTGGCAATGACTACACCGAGCTAATCGGTTATAAGTTACATCTAATAATAAGGGTTGATACCCACTCACTTTTAATATGGAAAATCCAGGTAAATTTAGGATAAGATTGTTCTTAGGCACTTTAATCTCCTTTTGATCGCTAAATCAAGGACTTAGTCTAGACTAATTTGATTAAAGTGCCCCCTTAATTGGTGTAGAGCCCAAACGCCTTCATAAAGTGACTAAAAATTTGTCATTTTCGCGCAGGTGGAAATCTATTCCTTATGATGGATCATGACTTCGTTTGCAAGATGGATTTTAATGTGCTCTAAAATAGCACAAATAGATATAATACAATCAAAATATGATTTTGCCCTAAACCATCTAAGCCTATAAATTTTTTGTTCAATGTAAAAGAATTTAACCTCTTTAGAGCAGGAATCGCTGTTACAGACATTTATTTTTGGTTATTATGAATGTAATTAGGATTTTACGGTTGTTCAATGCGAATTTTTTGGTTTATCTTGTCATTCTGTTCTGGTCTTCTGTGATCAACGCGACAGAAATTAATATTAAAACCCTCACCCGAGGCAGCAAGCATGCTTACCTTGTTGAAGTGGGTTCTTTTACGCAAAAAAAAGAAGCGGAAGAGATTCAAAAAAGATTATCGGCCTCATTGAAACAACCTGTCAGAATTGAGCCTATCGACAATAAGAGTGCTTATCAGGTACAAATTGGACCAATCAGTGATTACGCCGTTGCGCTTGATCTTAAAAAGATGATTGCAAGCTCTATTCATAAACCATCGGCTAAAACCCCTGCATCGCCCAAACCCGACACCCCTCCAAAGAACGCGGCTGAAAGAATTACTGCTGAAAAATCTCCTGAAGAAACGACTCATTCCTCATCTACTGATACTGAGAAAATCTGGAATTTAAGAAACGCAGACATCCGTGCTGTCATTGCCGAGGTTTCACGATTGACGCATAAAAATTTTCTGATTGACCCGCGGGTGCAAGGGAAAATCTCTATTATTTCCGCAACCCCAATGAATGATAAGGAATTATATCAAGCATTCCTTTCCATGTTACAAGTATCCGGGTATGCAGCTGTTCCAACGGGTGATGTGATAAAAATCATTCCAAACATTGACGCAAAGACGCAAGCACCCGATTTACTCAGTCAAATGACAAATCCGCCTCAAGGCGACGATATGATGGTGCAAGTCATCCCTGTTCATTACGTTCCTGCTGAACAATTGGTTCCGGTGCTGCGACCATTAATGCCACAATGGAGCAGCATATCCGCTTATGCTCCCTCAAATATGCTAATATTATCGGGCCGTGCAAACAATATTAAACAGTTAGCCAATATCATCAAGCAAGTAGACAGCTCAAGCGCAAACGGTATCGATATAGTGCCATTAAAGCATGCCCTAGCCATGGATATCGCCAATACTTTAAAAGATCTAATCAAAACGCAACCTGGCTCACTCCATAATCAAACCATGATAGCGGCAGATGACCGCAATAACGCCATCCTCATTAGTGGCGGAAAAACGGAGCGTATCCGGTTACGATTACTGATTTTACAATTGGACAAAACAGGACCATATGGTAGTAATAGCAATACCCAGGTTATTTACTTAAACTATTTGCGCGCTGAAGATTTAGTCCCTATTCTGGCCGGCATTGCTCAAGCAAGTTTTAGCGGTACTGTTGGGACAACCATCGGGACAATCACCAGACCAGCGCTGGACAGCACCAATCCGGCATCCAATATGGCCAGCGGTACATCCAGCGGCGGTCAAACCGCCGCAGCAAGCGCCAATTTTACGCCAGCTACCAATCCTCAAGCGACACCAAACACAACAGGAGCGGCAACTCAAAATGAAGGAAGCACTAAACCTACCGTGCAAATCATTGCCGAACCAAACACCAATTCGATTATTATTAACGCGCCAGCCACTCTGATTCGCATGCTGAAAGTGGTCATCAGCCAACTGGATATAAAACCCGCTCAGATTCTAATTGAAGCAATGGTTGCAGAAATCAATGAAAGCGATATTAACAACTTGGGTATTGAATGGGGAACGGTGAATCAGGAGACATTATCAAACTCTACGTTTAGACCAGGTTTTGCCATTATTAACTCTCAAACATCCCTGGATCAATTTCAAGCACAAATTCATGCACTTGCCAGAGAACATAAAGCAAACATTCTTTCCACACCATCCGTGGTGGTATTAGATAATCGCCAAGCCAAAATTCTTATTGGTAAACAAGTGTCCGTCGCTACCTCTTCTTATCCAAATAATGCGGGTGGCACGACTACTGCGAGTCCCTTTACCACATTTGACCGGGTAAATGTCGCATTGCATTTATACGTCAGGCCGCAAATTACTCGCGGGAAAGGCATTCAAATGCAGATTGATCAGGGCAATGATACGCTTGATCCAGGCAGTACCCTTGATTCAAACACCAATCCCACCTTTAATATTTCTGCTATCGTCACTTCCGTACATGTGGAAAGTGGTGACATCGTTGTGCTTGGTGGGTTGGCCCAAGACAGCTTGGGAAATGAAGATAACCGCTTGCCGATTTTAGGTGATATCCCAGGCATTGGCCGCTTATTTCAGCATAATATTACTAGCCGCGAGAAAAAAGTTCTAATGGTCTTTATCCGTCCCCTTATCCTAAGAACAGAACGAGATACCGTGCAAGTCACTGGTGGTAAATATAATGACGTACGTCAGTATCAATTGGAATCCGTGCGAGAAGAAGAATACAATGAAAAAAATAAAGACGTTATCTTACCGCCTTTACAGGAAGCACGTTTGCCAAAACCATTCTGCCATCCTCCGGTTAAACCACCTGCCCCTCCTGCGGTATTACCGGCAACAGTAACTAAATAACCATGGATATTCGGGAACAACATTTACCTTATCTATTTGCCAAAAAGCACGGCGTTGTTGCCGCCGCTGTAGAACCGGATGGAAAAATACTGGTGTATCATTTGCCCGATACACCATTTCAGATTTTTTCTGAAATCAGACGCATGCTAGGATGTAATTTAAAACTTCAACAAATAAACGAGACAGAATTTCAACAGCATTTAGCCAATTTCTATCAATCACAATCCTCTATTCTTGATGCCGCTGAAGGAATGCAAGATGAACTGGATTTAAACCAGTTAGCGGACCAACTTCCAGTCAGCGAGGACTTGCTGGATAACCAGGATGATGCTCCAATTATTCGCCTGTTAAATGCTTTATTCACTCAGGCTATTAAGCAAAAAGCATCGGATATTCATATTGAAACCTATGAAAACCGCGTACTCGTACGCAATCGAATCGATGGCGTATTGCAAGAAGTTCTTGAAATCCAGCGAGGCATTGCTCCACTTGTTATTTCACGTGTAAAAGTCATGGCAAAACTGGATATTGCCGAAAAACGCGTGCCACAAGACGGCCGGATTGCTTTGCGTGTTGGTGGTCATAATATTGATGTGCGTGTATCAACGCTGCCCTCAAACCACGGTGAACGGGTTGTATTAAGAATTCTAGATAAGCAAGCCGCTCAGCTTGACTTAAACCTACTAGGCATGCCCCAAGACATCTTAAGTAAAATTCGTCATTTAATCGCGCAGCCTCATGGAATTTTATTGGTAACTGGCCCAACTGGGTCGGGTAAAACCACTTCATTGTATGCCATGCTAACCGAATTAAATCAGGTCAGTCGTAATATTTTAACCATTGAAGATCCTATCGAATACGATTTGCCTGGCATTGGCCAAACACAAGTAAACACTAAAGTACAAATGACGTTCGCCAAAGGTTTACGAGCTATTTTGCGTCAAGACCCGGATGTGGTCATGATAGGAGAAATCCGCGACTTGGAAACCGCCGACATTGCGGTCCAAGCAAGTCTTACCGGTCATTTGGTGCTTTCAACCCTGCATACCAATACGGCTTTAGGCGCACTCACTCGACTGCATGATATGGGAGTAGAATCTTTTCTCTTGTCCTCAAGCATTCTTGGATTGGTCGCCCAGCGATTGGTAAGAAAATTGTGCAGCCATTGTAAAACTCCTCATGCGTTACGCGACGATGAGCAAGAATTAATGAATATCAAAGAAGGCACGGACATATCTCATGTTTATGCACCACAAGGGTGTGATCATTGCAATCAGACCGGTTATCGTGGCCGCTCAGGTATTTATGAATTGATTATGATTGATGAAACCTTACGCGGAATGATTCACAGAAATGAAAGTCTGCAATCCATTGAGACATACATTCGCCCAACGATGCCAAGTATTCGCGCAGATGGATTTAAACGCGTTTTAGCAGGGGAAACGTCTCTGGCAGAAATATTGCGTGTAACCAGCACCTAATGAACCAATCAGTAATGCTGGTTGGTAAAACCATCAAAAATGCCTGGAAACGCATTCATACGCATATTCTCGTTGCATTATTTGCCGGGGCAACGGCATTATTCATTACGGCAGATAATAACTTGATTATTCTGCCCCTGACGATAGGACTCTTTCTATGTGGTTATTGTTTAAGAGTAAAATCCTGGCTTTCACAAATTGCCAATACGATGGCCATTGCTTTAACGGTAGTATTGCTTTTAGATGTTCCCGGCCTTAATCAGATTGACATTGTTTTTGCAAGATTTTTCAATGTGGTGTATGGTACGTCGATTGCTTTTCTAGTCATTTACATTTCAAGCTTCCTGAACATAGCCTCCCCTCCCGCCTTAGCTCATAACCGTCGCCAGGTGGTTCCTTGCGGACCATCTTCCAATTCAATTCCTTGCTCTAAAAGCAACTGCCTGATTTCATCAGCTCTGGCCCAGGCACGATTTTGTCGCGCCTCATTACGTTGCTCTATCAACTTCTCAATTACTTCTTTATCTTCATCAGCAAGTCCCGCCTGTAAAAATAACTCCGGTGATTCTTGCAACAATCCCAATATCTCCGCAAGTTGCTTTAATGTCGCAGCTAGCATAGGCGATTTTGTTTTATTAATTTCATGGCTTAGCTGAAAAAGCACAGACAATGCCTCAGGCGTGTTGAAATCATCGTTCATCGCAGACACAAATTTTGTTATCCACGCTTGATCAGGTTCCTGATCAGCGCAATCGATTTCCTTAATGGCTTGATATAAACGCAATAATGCTTTATTCGCATTCAAAAGATTTTCTTCTGAATAATTGAGCGGGCTGCGATAATGACTGCTTAATAGAAAGTAGCGTATTACTTCAGGATGATGCTTTTTTAATACGTCAGCAATGGTAAAAAAATTGCCGGTTGATTTTGCCATTTTCTCATGATTGACTTGTAACATGCCAACATGCAACCAATAATTGGCAAACGGATGCCCCGTAGCTCCCTCGCTTTGAGCAATTTCATTCTCATGATGAGGAAATTGCAAATCAGCGCCCCCCCATGAATATCAAATTGCTCACCTAATTCTTCCATGGCCATGGCTGAACATTCAATATGCCATCCAGGACGTCCTTCTCCCCAAGGAGATGGCCAACTTGGCTCATCCGATTTTGCCATTTTCCATAAGACAAAATCCAAAGGAGAACGTTTTTCCTTAACCACATCAACGCGCGCACCAGCCATCAAACCATCCAAATCTTTATGAGAAAGTTTGCCATAACTCGTGAAACGGGATACTTGGAAACAAACATCACCATTATCGCTGACATAAGCATGGCCATTATCCATCAATCGTTGAATCAACAGGATGATTTCTCCAATATGCTCTGTAGCGCGAGGCTCGCTATCTGGCGGCAATATATTCAAAGCCTTGGTATCTGCATTCATTTCAGCAATATAGTGGGCTGTCAACTCCTGAATGGACACTCCGCGTTCAAGCGCACGAATGATGATTTTGTCATCAATGTCTGTAATATTACGCACAAATTTGACCTCATATCCTTGTGCACGTAAAAAACGGACCATCACATCAAAACACACCATTGAACGAGCATGGCCCAGATGACACTGGTCATACACCGTAATACCACAGACGTACATGCCAATTTTTCCCGGAGAGATAGGGATAAATTCTTCTTTTTTACGCGTTAATGAGTTATAAACATGTAACATAGATGCTCCGACTACGATTGCCCCCAGGAATCCTTCAAATCCACCACTCGTTGAAATGTCGTGGCCTGACCATTTTTAATATCATTAACCATGTAATAACCTAAACGCTCAAATTGAAATACTTCCTCCAATGATTGAGAAGCTAATGATGGCTCACACCATCCCTTTACGATCTGAAATGAATCAGGATTTAAAAATTGCAAAAAATCATCTTCACGACCTGGATTTTCATCTTTAAACAAACGGTCATATTGATAAATATTAACCGGATGCGCATGAGCGGCTGAGACCCAATGAATCACCCCTTTCACTTTTCTATCTTCAGGATTTTTTCCTAATGTATGTTCATCATAGGTACAACGTAATTCAACAATCTCACCTTGAGCATCATGGATAACTTCCTTACAACGGATCACATACGCATGACGTAAACGCACTTCGGCGCCAGGAGATAAACGGAAATATTTCTTAGGCGGCTCCTCCATAAAATCACTACGTTCAATATAAATTTCACGGCCAAAAGGAATGACTCGATGACCATACTCAGAATTTTGTGGATGGCATGGAGCAGTTAGATTCTCCACGGTGTGCTCAGGATAATTTTCAATAATGACTTTCAAGGGCTCAAGAACGCACATGGCACGTTTTGCGGTCTGATTTAACTCATCACGGACACAAGCTTCAAGCAAAGTCATGTCAATGATGGAGTCACTTCGTGAAATACCAATCATTTCACAAAACTGACGAATAGCCGCCGGAGGATAACCTCGTTTCCGCATGCCTCGCAAGGTAGGCAGGCGCGGGTCATCCCAACCACGGACAATCTTTTCTTCAACCAGTTGTCTAAGCTTGCGTTTACTGGTTACCGTATGCGACAAATTTAACCGGGCAAATTCTGTTTGCACGGGCTTTGCAGGAACCGGCAAATGATCAATAAGCCAATCATATAAAGGACGATGATCTTGAAATTCAAGGGTACACAAAGAATGAGTAATCTTCTCTAGTGCATCTGAAAGCGGATGTGCAAAATCATACATTGGATAAATACACCAATCATTACCCGTACGCTGATGGTGTGCATGACGAATTCGATATAAAACCGGATCACGCATGTTCAAGTTACCTGATTGCATATCAATTCGAGCGCGTAGAACATACGATCCATCCTTAAACTCACCAGCTTTCATTCGAGCAAATAAATCAAGATTTTCTGCCACCGAGCGGTTTCTATACGGACTTTCACGCCCGGGCTCTTGCAGTGTTCCACGATAAGCACGAATCTCTTCCATACTTAAGCTATCCACATAGGCCAATCCTTTCTCAATCAGAATAACTGCAAAATCATATAACTGCTGATAATAATCCGATGAATGAGTCAACGCGTACCAATCAAAACCCAGCCAACGTACATCATCAATAATGGCATGGACGTATTCTTCTTCTTCCTTAATGGGATTGGTATCATCAAAGCGGAGAAAACATCGCCCGCCAAATTCTTCTGCCAAGCCAAAATTTAAGCAAATTGACTTGGCATGTCCGATGTGCAGATAACCGTTGGGTTCGGGAGGAAACCGGGTCACTATTTCCTGATGTTTACCACTGGCTAAATCTTCACTAATTAATTGTCTGATAAAATGGGATCGTTTTTCACTGTGTTCATTCATAATTTACTTCCAATATCCATCGCTTGTCGCATGCTATTGATAATTGTCGCACCAGCCTTGATTGCATCTTTATTTTCAAGGTATGACTGTTGTATCTCTTCAATAAGGGCCGCTCCTACAATGACCCCATCGGCAAATTGCGATACACGAGCCGCCATTTCCGGAGTCTTAATACCAAATCCTACCATAAGCGGCAACTTGCTATGAGCTTTGCGCTGTCTATACTGTTCTTGCACAGAATTCAATTCAAACGTATCAGCACCAGTCACCCCCTTCAACGAGACATAATAAAGGTAACCACGAGCGTAAGCAGCAATTAATGCCATGCGTTCATTCGTCGTGGTCGGTGAACATAAATAAATATTATATAAGCCAGCCTCTTGCCAGATGGAGGCAATATCGTGGCTTTCTTCTGGAGGCAAATCCACAAGAATGGTGCCATCAACACCAGCCTGTTTGGCTTGAGTCGCAAAAGTTTCATAGCCATATTGTTCAATCGGATTAAGATAACCCATGAGTATAATGGGCGTTTCATTGTCTTTTTGTCGAAATTCTTTCACCATAGACAGCACAGTGGCACAATGAACCCCATGAGCAAGTGCTCTTTCCATAGCGGCTTGAATCACAGGTCCTTCTGCCATAGGGTCAGAAAAAGGAATACCTATTTCTAAAATGTTTGCCCCTGCCTCAACCAGAGCATGCATAAGCGGCACAGTTATATCAGGCTCAGGGTCACCAGCTGTGATGTATGGGCTTAATATTTTTTTCCTGTTTCACGTAATCGGGTAAGTGTTTGATCAATGCGATTCATAAAGATATCTTCTCCAAACCTGCTACCGTATGAATGTCCTTATCACCACGTCCTGATAGATTAACAATAATCTGCCGTTGTTTATCCATTTGCTTTGCCAATTTTAGCGCATACGCAACTGCATGACTGGATTCAAGCGCTGGAATAATACCCTCAATTCGTGCCAGAGTATGAAAAGCGCTTAACGCTTCATCATCGTTAATGGTGACGTATTGCACCCGACCAATATCTTTAAGATAAGCATGCTCAGGACCAACACCAGGATAATCAAGACCCGCAGATATGGAGTAAGTATCTTGAATCTGGCCATATTCATCACATAACAAATACGTACGATTGCCATGCAAAACCCCAGGTCTTCCTTTTAACAATGAAGCTGCATGCTGACCTGTTTCAATCCCTTTGCCACCTGCTTCTACACCATACATGGCGACTGTCTTATCTTGTAAAAAGGGATAAAATAAACCCATAGCGTTTGACCCACCACCAACACATGCCACCAATGCATCCGGTAAATGCCCTGTTTTTTCATGCAATTGCGAACGAGCTTCCTGACCAATGATGGATTGGAAATCACGAACCATTTGCGGATAAGGATGAGGGCCAGCAACAGTCCCAATAATATAAAAGGTATTATCAATATGACTCACCCAATCGCGCATGGCCTCATTTAACGCATCTTTCAACGTTTTCGAGCCTGAATGGACTGGTACCACTTCCGCACCAAGAAGCTTCATACGATAAACATTGCTGGATTGGCGCACAACGTCTTCCGCACCCATGTATACCACACATTCCAGTCCCAGTTTCGCGGCGACCGTTGCCGAAGCAACGCCGTGCTGACCTGCCCCAGTCTCCGCAATAATGCGTTTTTTACCCATACGCTTGGCAAGTAATGCCTGGCCTACGGTATTATTGATTTTATGAGCACCCGTATGATTTAAATCCTCTCTCTTTAAATAAAGCTGGGCCCCACCAACGTGACTGGTTAATCGCTGAGCATGATAAAGTGGCGTTGAGCGGCCGACATAATTTTTTAATTCACTAGTAAACTCTGCCCAAAATTCAGGATCATGGCGAACTTCTTGATAAACCTGTTGCAATTCTTGGAGGGCAAACATTAACGTATCTGCCACAAAAACGCCGCCGTATTGGCCAAAATGCCCATATTCATCAGGGAGCTCTTTTTCGCTCATCCTCTCTCCTATATACCACTGATTTTAATAATCATGCCCTTTTCTTTAAAAAAGAATAAACCAAGAAAATATCAATTCGCTGAACTGAACGATGTTCGCCTGATCATGCAACGTCAATCAGCGGCAAGCGCTGACAAATTGACTCATCTTGTTATGATCCTTAATCCCGGAAGATGCTTCCACACCACTGCACACATCAACTGCGTCAATTAGCCCGCTAGAGACCGCTTTTTTCACATTATCAGCATTAAGCCCGCCTGCCAGAATAAGCGGTTTAGAACATTGTTGCGGAATCAGTTTCCAATCAAATGTTTTCCCACTACCTCCGCGACTTGAATCTGAAGGCGTATCAAGTAATATCGCTACAGCCTGCTGATGATGTTTTGCCGCCTGCAAAATGTGTTCTGCTGAAAGAGCAGGCACAGCCTTTATGTAGGGTTGTCGGAATTGCTGACAAAATTCTGGAGACTCATCGCCATGAAATTGCAGATAATCGATAGGCATTTCACTAAGAACACGCCTGACCAACTCAACTTCTGGGTCAACAAATACCGCAACCACATCAACAAACAGCGGTAAGGTTTTCAATAACACCTTTCCCTGCTCAACAGCAATGCATCGAACGCTTCGGGGATAAAAAATCAAGCCAATAGCATCAACACCTAAAATTCCTGCATGCAGGATGTCTTCAGCACGCGTCATGCCACACATTTTTATGCGTGTGCGATGCATCAATTAGGCTCCCACAAAAACATCGGGCCAGGGGAATGTTTCATTATACCAAATTCTTGAGGATACGTTACTTCCACCAAGTATAGGCCATAGGGAGGCGCTGTTTCAGCACCCAGTTTCCGATCCTTGGCGTGTAAAACCTCTTTAACCCATGATACAGGTTTGCGGTTGGAACCTACTGCAATAAGAACCCCCGCAATATTTCTTACCATATGATGTAAGAAAGCATTTGCGCTAATATCAATAATAATCAAGTCCCCATGACGTCCTACTTGCAAAGTCTGAACATTTCGCATTGGGGTTTTGGATTGACATTCCATGGAACGAAAGGAAGTAAAATCCTGTTCTCCCAAAAGGCACTGGCCAGCCTCATGCATCAAACGATGATCAAGTTGCCGATACTGCCAAGTCACATTGGAACGCAGTAAAGCAGGTCTTATGGCAGAATTATATATAATGTAACGATAGCGTCGTGATAAGGCAGAATAACGTGCATGAAAATCATCAGGTACGCTCTTACCCCATTTTACACACACATCTTTGGGTAAAAATGCATTTGCTCCATGAATCCATGATCGGATGTTACGCTCTTTTTCACAATCAAAATGAATAACTTGGCTGGTTGCATGCACACCGGTATCCGTTCTGCCAGCACATACCACACTGACTTCATGATCAGCAACATTACTCAGTGCATTTTCCAAGACTTGCTGAATCGTACGCAGACCAGTTTGCGCTTGCCAGCCATGATACTGACTTCCATCGTATTCAACCATTAAGGCAATACGCATGACGCAATTCTCACTAAAAACGGCCAATGTATAACACTGGAAAGAGTTTGTCTAGGTTCTATGAAGTTTTCCCTAACCTACAAGGGACATCGCGAAGAAAACCAATTATTTCAGTAAACATATCTTCGCGCATTGGGAGATTAGGATGTTTTCGGTTTAGCTTTTTACTTTAAATCATTCAACAAGCGCTTAGCCTCTTGTTGTTGCTCTTCGCTGCCATGCTCCAATACTTCCTGCAAAGATTGTCTTGCGGCTTCAAAATCTTCCATACTAATGTATGTTTTTGCCAAATCAATTAAAGTATCCAAAGCCCGCTTACTTTTTACCGGTTTGAGCATATCGGTTTCTAAATGAGGTTTAGGCTCAGGCTCAGGCTCAGGCTCAGGCTCAGGCTCAGGCTCAGGCTCAGGCTCAGGCTCAGGCTCAGGCTCAGGCTCAGGCTCAGGCTCAGGCTCACTAAAATTTAAGTCGAAATCAATGATATTGTCATCTTTTTCTTCCTGTATGGTCGCTGGTTTATCATGTCCATCATCCATCATTGGTTTTATTTCTTGAGGCAAAACTGGTTCATATTCAATGACAAACTCATCGCCCTCAGCTTTGTCAGGTAGCACTTTATTCTCTGATGTACCATTTGCTTTCTCAGGCAAATGCAATTCTTCTGATACCAGACCATGTTCAGACACTTCTGGTAAAGAAGGTTCAACAGCAATCCCTGGCTCTGGTTCTAACTTTGGTTCTAACTTTGGTTCTAACTTTGGTTCTAACTTTGGTTCTAACTTTGGTTCTAGCTTTGGTTCTAGCTTTGGTTCTAGCCTTGGTTCTGGTTGCGGTTCTGGTCCCTCCTCCGGCTCTAGCCTCTTTTCAGATTGTTTAGTGATGATACGTTCATCAATTTTAGCACCAGGTACCAAAGCGGAAATATCTTCCTTAACTTCAGGTTCGCCATGATTTACAGGTGGTTTTACGTCGTTTTTTCTTTTTAGCCAAAACCACCAATAACCTGCCCCACTGCCTGCAATAACCATAATTAAGAATAATAGCCACCATAACCAACGATAATCCGTTTCTGTTTCATGCTGAGCATTGGCCTGTCCGGCCAATCCTTGTCTTATCATAAGAGAGCGAACTTGCTTGCGTAACTGCTGCATTTCTTGCTCACGTTGCGCTAATTGTTGTTGCAAACGTTTATTCTCTGTTTGTAACAAGCGCAATTGCTCGTTCAATAATGCATTTGTTTCTCTGACCGATTCAATGGCCGCAATAGCAACATCCATTTCTGCCTTAATTTTACCCTGTTGCGCAGGCATTGGCTGATTATCCACCGTAACCGTTGATGATCCTGACGCAACATCACCGTGAACAGATAAGAGTGACGTCACTTTGGGTAAAAATGAAGAAAAATAAGACGTC
Organism: Legionella oakridgensis ATCC 33761 = DSM 21215; assembly: GCF_000512355.1. NCBI lineage: Bacteria > Pseudomonadati > Pseudomonadota > Gammaproteobacteria > Legionellales > Legionellaceae > Legionella > Legionella oakridgensis. Next base: position 1,793,088 of record NZ_CP004006.1, read on the forward strand.
GGAACGTTTGCTGCAGTGGGCTGAAAAGCCGCGGGTATAGACGGTAATATCGAAGCATGTTCATCTTCTTCCATAACAACGCCTGTCTTAGCCAGCTTTCCATCAATATAAGGGGGTAACAAAACATGCTGAATCGTCTGTTTTAATTGCCATGCATTGTCATGGGCATAAACTTCCAGTTTTGCCTGTTTTTCTGGAATTTTTCTAACCACATCACTGGCAGGAATAATTAATTTTATCCCTGCTTTAAGACCATTCAAATTGCCTTGTTCAAACGCTTGCAGATTTGTGCCTACGATAGCAAGAATCATTTGCTGCAATGTAACGTCCGGTGTTTTATAGCGCTGAGCTATTTGCCAAATATTTTCATTCGCCATCGTTGGCCCGTAAATCATGGGAGCACGTGCTGCTTCACTATCTGGGGCATGCTCAACCTGGCTTATCACTTCTTTTTCTAACACTCCAGACTGGTAAGAATCGGATTGATAAATTTGATGTTTTGTTACGTTACTACGCATTGTTTTTGCCGAAGACGTCAGTTGATAAGCGGGCGGGTCAAGCAAAACAGTATAAGCTCGATAAACTTGCCCATTGGCCCAAGCCAAATCTACTAATATTTCCAGATAAGGCTCAGAGATTCTTTCCACCGACTGAATCCGTACAATGGCTTTTCCTGTTTTATTTTTTTCAACGCGAAAAGTTAATAGATCCAATACAAAATTTCGTTCGAGACCTATGCGTTGAAAATCCTCAACAGCAGCAAGATTCGCCTTTATTCCAGCAAGTGGAATATTTCCTACATCAAGTAAGTTGATTTCAGCATCAAACGGTTGATTCAGATGGGAATGGACAACCATCTCACCCAAACCAATAGCAAAAACAGCGGGAGGAAACGCTAACAAAATGAGAAACGTATGCAGTAGAATTTTTTTCAACCAGCGCTCCCAGGGGCTCAAAGCAATTAACATGTTAATTGTTCAATAAAATTATCATTATACGGAGTGTGATTCAACTAACCTGTAAGTCAATCTCATAATCAGTTCATAAGATGACCAAAAACATGCACGATTTTAACGTTGCTTAGTCCTCACAGATATTTCATAATCTGTCACTCCTTCATCCATAGCATAAAAAATGTCCGCATCATTACTAGCTGGTAAACCAATTGCCTCTGCCATCATGCAAGATATCAAGCAAACCGTTATGGCACACGAACAAAAAGGTCATCGTCCTCCTGGTCTTGCAGTGATCCTTGTTGGCGCAGATCCAGCTTCTTTAATTTATGTCAATAACAAACGCAAAGCATGCCATGAAGTTGGATTTAAATCTTATGCCTATGATCTTCCCGAACAAACCAGTGAAAAAGATTTATTAATGCTCATCGAGCAACTCAATGAGGCCAATGACATTGATGGCATTCTGGTACAACTCCCTCTACCAAGCCATATTCATACCCAAGCCATCATAGAACGACTCAAGCCCACCAAAGATGTAGACGGCTTTCATCCGTACAACCTGGGAAGGCTCGCACAAGGGAATCCTCAACTTAGACCTTGCACCCCTTATGGCATCATACAAATGCTGAACTATTATCAATTAACTCTATCAGGAAAACACGCCGTTGTGGTCGGCGCATCCAATATCGTGGGCCGCCCCATGGCACTTGAATTTTTACTTGCTAAAGCCACTGTAACCATATGCCATCGGGCTACCCGAGATTTGGAACATCATGTCCGCGCTGCCGATATCCTGGTGGTAGCAACTGGAGTCCCTGATGTCATTAATGTCAATTGGCTGAATAAACAGCAAATTATTATTGATGTCGGTATTCATCGCAACGAAGATGGCACACTACGCGGTGATGTTGATTATGCACTTGCCAAAGATAAAGTAGCGTGGATAACGCCTGTCCCTGGGGGGGTTGGTCCTATGACCATCAGCACTTTATTGAAAAATACATTCTATGCTGCATCTCATTTACATGAATGGTGCTGAATCCAGTCATCACCAAAAACCATTACGCTTTACAAAAACGCAATTTTCTAACGCTCGAGTTCGTCCCAATCAAACTCATCATCCAGCTCATCTTCAAACTCCTCTCTCAAGCGTTTACGTTCAAGTCTCTCTTCAATCATTCTTCGCACACGTTTTTTGTGTTCTGATTCATCGATGAGATCAAATTCCTCCATCTCTTCATCATGATTTAGGTCAGAGAACACTTGACTCTCATCATAACCTTTATGCAAGCTCATAATAGCCTCCAAGTTTTTGGTCAGTCCTGCTCTATACCTATAAAAAGTATAGTTCAATAAATTAACTATGAGCTTAGGAGCGTTGTTCTCATTTAAATACGCAATATAATGAAAAACGAATTTTACAATCAGGTGAACTCAGCTGGAGAATTATATGGCCATCATTGCACTGCCTGCATTTAAGGACAATTACATCTGGGCGATTGTAAATGAATCAAAACACACCCTCCTATGCGTTGATCCTGGTGATGCTCAAACCGTGTTAACTTATGCTAAGAATAATCAACTCATTCTGACGCACATTCTTATCACCCATCATCACACGGATCACCTTGGAGGAGTTGATGAACTATTACAAGCATTTCCCAAAACGATTGTATATGGGCCGCAAGATCAAAGGCTTCCACAAGTAAATTACATTGTACGCAATGAAGACATTGTGCCCATTGATCATTATGCGTTTCGTGTCTTGGCCACCCCGGGACATACCTGTTCTCATATTTGTTATCATGAACCAAGCAAAAGCTGGTTATTTTGTGGTGATACTTTATTTTCCGCCGGATGCGGGCGCGTATTTGACGGAACCATGGAAGACTTGTATCACTCCCTTCTTTCACTAAAAAAGTTACCTCAAGACACCCAAGTCTACTGTGCACATGAATACACCCGCCAAAACTTGCAATTTGCCACAACCGTTGATCCTGAAAATCCAGTCATTGAATCTTACAAAACCTACCTCATGCAGCACCCTAATGCGTGCTCATTACCATCCACCATCGCGTTAGAAAAAAAATTAATCCTTTTTTAAGAACAGATACTCCGGCATTACAAATTTTTGCGAAAAATAAAGGTATAAATCCATTGGATCAATTTGAAATATTTAAACAATTACGTAAAAATAAAGACCATTTTTAATAAAAAATACGCGAAAGGATATAATTATATACTTAAAGAACAAAACACAATCAAAAAAGGTTTATCGCTTCTTATTTTTTTAGTAGACTGCAATTTCCTTAATTTAATCTGGTTGTTAATTTGAAGTTTAAGTCATCCATTATACTTTACTTACTCCTCATTCTTTCCAGTTTGAATGTTATTAAAGCAGCCCATGCCTATTCACCACCCAACGTATGGGATGTTTTACGCAAGCAATTTTTGCTTAGCCATGAAATTACTCGCCCTGAAGTCCAAAGCCAGATTCGCTGGCTTATTGCTCATCCAAGTTATCTGCATAAACTCACTCAATCAGAGCCTTATATTTATCATATATTGACTGAAGTCAAAAAGCGGAAAATGCCCGGTGAAATTGCCCTGATTCCTATGATAGAAAGTGCGTACGATCCTTTTGCCTATTCCGGAGCGGGCGCTGCGGGACTTTGGCAACTCATGCCTGGAACAGGCACAGGACTTGGATTAAAACAAGATTGGTGGTATGACGGTCGCCGAAGCATCGGCCCATCTACGGATGCAGCTCTTAACTATCTCGGTTATTTGAACAAATTTTTTAATGGCAACTGGCTACTTGCTTTTGCTGCCTATGATTCCGGGGAGGGAACCATTGCACGGCTCATTAAAAACAATGGGCAAAATCGCAATATTAACTTTTGGTCATTACCTGTCCCTCAGGAAACTAAAATATACGTTCCCAGATTGCTTGCCTTAGCCGCAATTATTCAAAATCCACAACGATATCATATTCAATTGCCAGAAATTCCTCATATGCCTTATTTTGAAGAAGTCAATATTGGCAGCCAAATTGATTTAAGCCATGCTGCAAAATTGGCGGGTATTTCCTATAAGGAATTAATCAAATTAAATCCCGGCTATAACCGTTGGACTACCGCCCCCTATCGCCCATACAAATTATTGATTCCAGTGGATCGTGTTGAAGATTTTAGCCGAAATCTGGCGAACTTTCCTGAAGAAAAACGCGTCAGTTGGACTCGCCATCAAGTCAGTGCTGGCGATAACCTTACTCTCATCGCCCAAAAATATCATACCACCGCCAATCTAATAAAAGAATTAAATCAGTTAAAAACAAATTCGGTTAAAAAAGGGCAATTTGTTCTGGTACCAAGCAACAAAAATACGCCCGCTCTCTCATCTGCGGGAAAATCTCCCCCACCAATGAACAAAAGCTCGCATTTCAATGAAATACATTATTATAAAGTAGTCCACATTATCCAAAAAAATGACTCGTATGCTCAGTTAGTAAGAAAATATGGGGTTACCGAAAGCAACATCAGAAAATGGAACCGGCTCGGACCACGCACCCCTTTAAGCCTCGGGAAACAATTGATCATCTGGAAATACAATAATAGAGGTTCTTATACGATTAAACAGGGTGATAACTTAAGCTCTATTGCCAAACGCTTCCATACAAATGTCAAGTCAATTATGCAATTAAACCCAGAGCTTCACAAACATGTGCTTAAGCCAGGGCAAAAAATAATACTGGGTTAAAAGAGTGGACAATACACCTGAAATGTTCAATAATTTAGCAAAGCTCACACTAAAATGACTTATTTTTGCAATAAATATAATTTTTGACGAAGACCAGCTTGCAAGATGGCATAAAATCGTGTGTTATACTTAGTATATTGATAAGAGCTTATCCAACACAATGAAATTATTATTTGATTTTTTCCCTATTCTTATATTTTTCATTTGCTATAAATTTTTTGGGATATACACCGCTACTGCAGTAGCCATGGTTGCTTCTCTTACCCAGGTTGTATTTTACCGCATCAAAAATCAACATTATGAAAAAATGCACCTTATCAGCTTGATTTTAATTATGGTTTTGGGAGGAGCAACTTTATTTTTTCATAATCCCTGGTTCATTAAATGGAAACCAACAGGGATTTACTGGCTCTCTTCTGTCGTATTTCTTGGATCATCGGTGATTGGTAAAAAACCTCTTATTCAAAAAATGATGGATGGTAACATCAATCTTCCATCCAAGGTATGGCAACGATTAAATGTCGCTTGGGCCATCTTTTTTATGGTTATGGGTGCCCTTAATTTGTATGTAGCCTATTATTTTGATACGGATTTTTGGGTTAATTTTAAATTATTTGGTGGTGCAGGATTCACCCTGCTTTTTATCTTTCTTCAAGCAATTTATTTGACCAGGCACTTGGTTGAGAAAGATCTGGAACATTCCTCCAGTGACTCACGAAGCTAGCCGGATAGTGTAAGGAGCAAGAATGCGATTGCTACTGATTGAAGATGATGAATTACTTGGCGACGCTGTCAAGACTGGCCTAACCCAGTTTGGTTATGTAGTAGACTGGTTGAAAGATGGGGAAGCCGCGCGCGCCGCGTTGAAATCAGAATCTTTTGAGCTGATTATTTTAGACTTGGGGTTACCAAAATTATCAGGTATTAGCCTTTTGCAATCCATTCGTCATGAAGGCAATACAACCCCTGTTATTATCTTAACGGCAAGGGAATCGGTAGAAAGCCGTGTTAAAGGATTGGATAGCGGTGCTGATGATTATATAATTAAGCCATTTGACCTAAATGAACTTAGCGCCAGGGTTCGCGCCTTGATAAGACGCTCGCAAGGACGGGCAGACAGCGTTTTGCAATATCGAAACGTAACCCTAGATCCGGCTGCACACTCCGTTACAGTGGATGATGTTATTATCAATGTTCCAAGACGCGAGTTTGCTTTACTGCAAAAATTGTTGGAAAACAGCGGTCATGTTTTATCACGAGAACAGTTAATGCAAAGCATTTATGGATGGGATGAAGACGTCGACAGCAACGCTTTAGAAGTACACATTCATAATTTACGGAAAAAACTTAATGCCAACTACATTCGTACCATACGGGGCGTTGGGTATATGGCAGAAAAAAATACCGAAAAAAGTGAAGGGGTTTAATTAGTTCTCTAACAGCCCCGGGTGACTCAAAATCTTGCCGAACGATGTCATACCGTTCCATGATAGGGCTGAGCCACATTTTAGTTAATCATAACAGGCCCTGGCCGTGAAAGCTTCAATACGTAAATTTTTATTAATTAACCTCTTACTGGCAATTACAATCACAACGACGTTAACTGCCATAGGAAATTATTATCTGGATCAAAAAGATATTCAGGAACATCTGGATACTTTAATGGCAGTTTCAGCCCTCTCTTATCAAGCCTTATTAGGGGATGATGTTCATCAACGCCCATTATCGAAAATACAAAATACCCTGAACACGATTCCCAAAAAGTAAAACCTATTACGACCGGCCCTTAATTAAAGACGACACGCCCGAGCATTATCTGGACAAATTCAGCTTTCAAGTCTGGACTGACGGTGGAAAATTATTATTACATTCATCGAGTGCGCCAAAACTACCATTGACTGAAGATACCGATGGATTCAACGATAAAGTTCTTGATCAACAAAAATGGCGCGTATTCACAACTTATAATGACAAGGCAGGAGTACGTACGGTTTTGGGTGAACGCTATGATACTCGAAATGAGTTAGGTCAACGAATCGCTCAAGATGATCTTTATATCATGTTGCTCACTTTTCCACTGTCTGGCCTCCTGATTTGGATTATCATTGGCCGAGGTTTAGATAGTTTGGACCGGGTAGCACAGGAAGTCGCTAACCGTGCCCCCAATCATTTAGAGCCAGTTAGCATTAAGGAAGTCCCTGAAGAAATAAAGCCAGTCATTGATGAATTAAATAAATTGTTTTACCGGCTAAAGCAAGGCTTTGAGCGTGAAAAACGTTTCGCTGCCGATGCTGCCCATGAACTTCGTACTCCTCTGGCCGCCCTCAAGACACAAGCTCAGGTCGCTTTGAACACGAATAACATCGATGAGAAAAATATAGCTTTGCAAAAACTAATTGCCAGTGTTAACCGCAGTACTCATATTGTTCAGCAGTTATTGACCATGAGTAAACTGGTTCCAGAGGCAGAAACCATTAATGATCTTGACGAAGTTAATATGGCAAAAGTTGCTCGTGATGTATTAGCGATGCTGGCACCAACAGCCGTTGAAAAACAAATTGAACTCGAACTTGAGCATGACGAACAAATGCCCAATTTCATCGGAAATCCTACAGCAATCAGTATATTAATTCGCAATCTGGTCGACAACGCCATACGTTATTCAAGAGAATGTGGGCAAGTCATTGTAAGAGTCTATCAGGAACAAAATGAGGCCGTTCTTGAAGTACGAGATAATGGTCCAGGAATACCTGCTGAATTACAATCCCGTGTTTTTGAACGATTTTTTCGCGTTCTCGGCAATAAAAGCACGGGAAGCGGCCTTGGGCTTGCGATTGTCCAACAGATTTGTGCCTTACATAATGGCCGTGTCACGCTTGAATCGCCAAAAGAAGGAACTGGTCTGATAGTAAAAGTTTATTTTCCAATATCTGCCAAACAAGAATGAATTTCAGGTTTCCTGAGCATGTTGAACGCCAGGAGAACATCAAGGCTGTTACCCTCGCATAGTTAGACTAGGAAGACAGGTTCTTAATGCCCAGCCAGCAACTGCAATGCCTGACGAATTAACTGCTCACAAGTTTTACCCGCTTCATTGACTTTTTTTACGGCCTTGATTGCTTCCTGTGGTTTGTATCCCAAAGCTTCCAAAGCTTTAACAGCTTCTTCCTGAGCCAGCGAGCCGTCTGTGTTTTTTTCTTGCAACACAGCCGTTTGTGGCAAATGTGTGAGTCGATCTTTCATTTCAACCACCAAACGCTCGGCTGTCTTTTTGCCAATACCAGGCAATTTAGTAAGAAAAACAGCATTCTGCTGATGAATGCATTGAATAAATTCATCCGGAGTAATACTCGACAATATCACCAGCGCCATCTTGGGACCAATACCGTTAACTTTAATCAAGGATTTGAATAAAGCACGCTCTTCCTTATCCAAAAAACCATACAGCAACAAGGCATCCTCGCGCACAACGGTATGAATATGCAGACCAACCTCACCATCATGCATTTCCAACTGGAAAAAAGTGAGTAAAGACATTTCTACATCATAACCAACGCCATTTACATCAATGACTATTTTTCCTGGATGATTTCTATCAATAATCTGACCTTTTAGCCACCCTATCATCGACGCCACCTATGCACAGTTTTTCTCCTTAATACCCCAGATCCGTTGCGCATGTGGCTATGACAGATGGCAATGGCCAACGCATCCGCTGCATCACTTTGCGGGGAGCTATCAAGTTTAAGCAAACTCACAACCATATGCTTGACTTGATCTTTTTGTGCTGCTCCATAGCCAACCACCGCTTGCTTTATTTCTCGTGCAGAATATTCACTGACTTTTACACGATGAGACGCAGAAGCCACCATCGCCACTCCACGCGCATGCCCTAATTTCAGTGCAGCATTGACATTCTGATGCATAAATACCTGTTCTATCGCTACTTCATCGGGATTAAATGCATCCATTAACTCACAAATTCCATTAAAAATCTGCAATAGCCTTTCACTTAACTCACCCTGAGGAGTGCGTATGCAGCCACTATCAAGATAATGCAATTGACGCTTATCATTTTCCTTTATGAGTCCATAACCTGTGATGCGCGAGCCTGGATCTATCCCTAATATAATCATGATTACTCAAAAATACCGTCCGGAAATTCTGCATTACAATACACCGCTTGGACATCATCCAAATCTTCCAGCATGTCAATGAGCTTTTCAAGCGTTTCTGCCGTTTCTTTATCTACTGGAACCATGGTTTGAGCACGCATGGTCAGCTGAGAATGCTCAATTTCCATTTGTTTAGCTTGTAAGGCAGATAATACGGAATGATAAGACTCTGCAGCCGTGATGATCTCAATGTGTCCTTCTTCTTCATTGACGTCCTCCGCTCCCGCTTCAATAGCGATCTCCATGACTTGTTCCTGCGACTGCATCGGGGCCAGTAAAATCTCACCTTGCTTATTAAAGAGATAAGAAACAGAACCGTCTGTTCCCAAATTACCGCCATGCTTTGAAAAAGCATGGCGAACTTCCGATACGGTTCGATTTTTATTATCAGAAAGGCAATCAACGAGGATCGCGACTCCTCCTGGACCATATCCTTCATAGCGCATTTCCATCATATGCTGGCCTTCGAGTCCCCCAACCCCACGTTTGATTGCATTATCAATGGTGTCGCGCTTCATATTGGCTTTTAGTGCTTTGGTGATCACATCACGCAATCTTGCATTGGACGACTCATCTCCGCCCCCCATACGGGCAGCCACAGTAATCTCCCGTATCAGTTTTGTGAAAATTTTACCTCGTTTGGCGTCTTGTAGTCCTTTTCGAAAACGAATATTAGCCCATTTACTATGACCTGCCATGAAAAATACTCCACCGTGAATACATATAATTAAATTCTATGTGAATTATACAATGGCAGCGTTTTAAAAAGAATGTTATACCTGGCCATTAAATAAGATTCTTGGGATTGATGATGTACCCTGATTCAAGCTATGCTTTTTAACATTGAAATAAAGGAGAGTAGCAGTGTATTTAGCAGGATTTGGAAATCATCATCAAAGTGAAGCTTTACCAGGTGCTTTGCCTAAAAAACAAAACTCACCCCAACAATGTGAATTTGGCCTTTATGCCGAACAATTAAGCGGTACCGCCTTCACTCGCCCGCGCCATAATAATCTTTTCAGCTGGATGTATCGAATACTCCCCTCTGTTGTTCAGCAAGGATATGAGCGTTACCCTCACGAAATTCAAAATCAATACGTCACGGCACTTCCTCCTAACCCACTCAGATGGTCACCTTTAATTACAGCTGACCAGGAACAAGATTTCATCGATGGGTTATTTCATCTGGCAGGGAATCATCTGCTCAACACCTACCTCTATCAATGCAACCAATCGATGCATGCACGTTTTTTCAGCGACAACGATGGAGAGTTATTATTTGTGCCTTATTTAGGTTCAATAAGATTGCATACCGAATTCGGCAAGTTGGACATTTCTCCCGGATTCATTGCCGTCATTCCCCGCGGAGTCAAATTTAAGGTCGAATTGCTTGACTCCCATGCCGCGGGATATCTTTGTGAAAATAGTGCTTCACCACTTACCTTGCCACCGCTGGGTCCAATAGGAGCCAATGGTCTAGCTAACCCTCGTCATTTTCTTTATCCACAAGCATCTTTTGAAGATACTCAAGAAAAAGTCGAATTAATTTGTAAATTTCAACATCAATGGTGGATGGCGAAAAACCAGCATTCTCCTCTAAATGTTGTTGCTTGGCATGGAAATTATGCCCCGTATTGCTACGATTTGTCGTTATTCAATACCATGAATACCGTCAGTTTTGATCATCCGGATCCATCCATTTTTACGGTTTTAACTTCCGAAAGTACGGTATCTGGTGTTGCAAATCTTGATTTTGTCATTTTTCCATCACGTTGGATGGTCGCTGAATATACTTTCAGACCTCCTTATTTTCACCGCAATATCATGAGCGAACTGATGGGACTGATTAAAGGTGAATACGATGCAAAAAAGAGGGATTTTGCGTTGGTGGAGTCAGCATTCACAACTGCATGACAGCCCATGGTCCGGATGCAGATACCTATCAACAAGCCGCAACTAGAGAACTTAAGCCAGAATATTATGAAAATACCCTAGCATTTATGTTTGAATCATGCATGCCCTGGCTGGTGACCGAACAAGCATTTAATCACCCTGCACGTCAACGAGATTATGCAGCTTGCTGGCAAGGATTAAAGCAGAATTTTAAAAATGTTTCCTGACAGTCCATCCATGCTCTTAAAAAGCCGACTTGGACTGTTGAAATTACTGAAAAAACAAAGCTAGAATAAATCTTCTTGCGTTAAACCAACTCGTTCAAGCAGCCCGCGTAATGTCTTCAACGCTTCCACCTGAATTTGCCGAACACGCTCGCGGGTGAGATTAATTTCTTTACCCACTTCCTCAAGCGTGGATTTTTCAAAACCACGAAGACCAAATCGTCTTGCAATAACTTGTTGCTGATTTTCAGTGAGTTCACCTAAAAGAGATTCTATATGCGCCCTTAAATTTTCATCCGTCAGCAATTCAGCAGGATTAACACTGTTTTCATCCGCAATGGTATCCAGTAATGATTTATTTTCTTCATAACCAATTGGCGTATCAACGGAGGTAACCTTGTCATTCAAGCCCAATAATTTTTCAACGTCTTCTAGGGGCTTATCAACCATTTCGGCAATTTCTTCTGCAGAAGGTTCATGATCGAGTTTTTGTGTTAATTGTCTTGCGGCACGCAAGTATACATTAAGCTCTTTAACGACATGAATGGGCAAACGTATAGTACGAGTTTGATTCATGATTGCCCGCTCAATCGTTTGGCGAATCCACCAAGTGGCATAGGTAGAAAAACGAAATCCACGCTTTGGATCAAATTTTTCAACGGCTTTCATGAGCCCCAAATTACCTTCCTCGATTAAATCAAGAAGCGGCAGGCCACGATTAAGGTAACGCCGGGCTATTTTTACTACGAGGCGCAAGTTTGATTCAATCATTTTCTTGCGTGCTGCTACATCGCCTTTTAACGCCAGCGTAGAATAATGAACTTCTTCTTCGGCGCTGAGTAATGGAGAAAAACCAATTTCACTGAGGTAAATCTGAGTTGCATCCATGACTTTGGCCACATTCTTTCCGCGATGATAACTGGGAAAAATTTCCTCATCGCTGAAATCCGGCAGATCTTCATCCGTATCCTCATCCAAAATAAGGCTGCTGTCATCTAACACAGGCTCATCGTCGTTTGAATTCTCAAACTTTTCTTCCTGCAGTTCTAATTTTTCCTCTGTGGGCTCATCATTTGGGCACATTGTTTTACCTGCTTAGTTTAACCAATAGCACGTTTTTATTGTGATTTTAGAGGTCATCGACAAATTTGCACGACTTTACAGAACTTATTGATTCTATTACTACATTATCACTTCAAAAAAATCAATAATAACTATAAGCATATCAGAAATTATTAAAAAATTCCTTGATAACGCAAGATTAGGCAGGGCAAAATCATAAGCAGTTTGATTGTGCCTAGCGCAGGGTCTCCAAATATATTGCTAGATTCCCGCTCTTGCGGACCGAGGGACATAGAAAATAAGTCATCAACCTTGTTGCAAATAACTTAACGGATTTACTGGCTTTCCGGCTTTTCTAATCTCAAAATGCAGACCCCAATACCGTCTATCCACCACACCCATTTCTGCGATCACTTGCCCTGATTTGACACGTTGACCCTCTCGAACCAAATTACGCGTGTTATTTCCATACGCTGTCATAAATTGATGATCATGTTTGATGATGATTAAATTGCCATAACCAGACAGACCGTTTCCAGCGTAGGCAACCACGCCATCTGCCGCAGCATAAATTTTCTCGCCTTTTTTACCCGCAATATTAATGCCTTTCTTTCCTTGATTGGGAATAAATCTTTCTGCCACACGTCCATGAGCTGGCCATATCCAGGGGGCAGTGGATGATTGACTGCCTGTTATTGTTCTTTCTCTTGCTTTTATTCCCGTTCTTACAGCGATTGGTTTATAGTAATGCTGCGTCACCACTTGTGGCCTAACCACATGGTTAACTGCTTTAGGGGTGACTCTACCCTCCAAGCGTAAGACTTGGCCAACACGTAAGGTATAAGGACTATGCAAGTTATTTAATCTGGCCAATTCACGATAATCCTGGTCATAACGAAATGCCACGGCATACAATGTCTCGCCACGAATAACCACATGCCGCTGATGATTACCTGCTGCTTTCCAATTCAACTCCACAACCGGCGCTAAATCTTCTCGTTGAGTACAGGCACAAAGCATCAGCAACAAATATGAAACCCACCACCTTGCTCGTAAATGCATTCTGTCAAGACATCCATTTTATTAAAAAATAAACCATCACGAAAATGACTATCGTCGACCAGCCAATCACATCAATGTAATGTCGAAGCCGTGTCTCAATTCGAGCGCCGGCAAAATACAATATGGCTGATACTAAGAAAAATCGCAGGCCTCGACCTATAATAGAGCCCAACACAAAAGGAAGAAAAGCCATTTGCATTGCGCCGGCTGCGATCGTAAACACCTTGTAAGGAAAAGGCGTAAAACCTGCCAAAATAACCACCCACACTCCATGTTGTTTAAACCAATGTGCAACTTGATTAAAACTCGACATATAGGAAGAAGAAGCCAAATACGGTTCTAACAGTTCCATGGCATACATACCAATTAAATAACCCAATATTCCACCCAGTACTGAAAAAAACGTGGTAATCAAGGCATAATACCAAGCTCGCTTTGGAGCCGCGAGTCCCATGCTAATGAGCATAACGTCAGGAGGGATAGGAAAAAAGGAAGACTCGGCAAAAGAGACACCAGCTAGATAATATGGGGCATGCCGATGTCCAGACCAACGCAACGTTTTATCATACAAAAGAGAAAACAATTTCATAGCGTCCAATTGACTCCCTCCATCCACGTCGATACTTGCTCAAATATTTTGTAGTGTGTCATATCAAGATGCAAAGGGGTAATGGACACATACCCCTGACTGATTGCAAAAAATCAGTTCCAGGTCCTGCATCTGCTTCTACTCCTGGGGGCCCTATCCAATATATGGGACGACCTCTAGGGTCATATTCCTTAATAACAGGTTCAGCTCCATGACGTGTACCCAATCGAGTGACCTCAAATCCAAGAATTTTATCTAAAGGCAAATCGGGCACGTTAATATTTAAAATGGTTTGTGCTGGCAATCGGTGAGTCCGCAATTTTAAAATCAATTGCCTGGTGATGGTCGCGGCTGTGTCGTAATGCTGAATATTATCCCCGACCATCGACACAGCCATCGCAGGCAAACCGAGATAACGACCTTCCATTGCAGCAGCAACCGTTCCGGAATATAAGATATCATCACCAAGATTCGCACCTTCATTAATGCCAGAGACCACCATGTCGGCTGAAGATTCAAAAAATCCCGTCAAAGCCAAATGCACACAATCCGTGGGAGTACCCTCGACGCTGTAGTAACCATTATCCAGTTTTTTTACTCTCAAAGGCTGTGACAATGTCAAAGAATTGCTGGCTCCGCTACGATTCCTGTCTGGCGCCATTACTTCGATATCAGCCACCGTTGACAATTCATTGGCCAGAGAGCGGATGCCGGGAGCAAATACCCCATCATCATTGCTTATCAAAATCTTCATATTAACTCTCAGGTGATTCCAACCATTTAACAACAGCAAGACGCTCTCTAAGCTGCTGTTTATTTTCATCAAGCTGCGCTTTCAGTTCAGGCTGTGCCTCATTCTGCTTTAAGGATAACTCTTGTTTGGCTATCGTTTCCTGTAAGGCCAAAATCCGTATACCATATTCTTGTGGATTTAAGCGAAGTTGATACCCCATTTCCTGTAACCTTGCTGCAATTTCTTCTAACTGTTTACAATTCAATGATGCATGGGATTGCGCGGGACAGTCACGCATGGCATGCTGAAGAGCTTTAGGATTCATCCTATAATAATGTTCATCATGCACCGAACAGCCTGTCATCCCTAATGACACAATGACTAGGGCAATATATTTTATCATCACTTTATCCTGCAGGTTGTCTAATTGGGTGGATATTACCATCTGTCGTTATCTAAGGCTATTAGGTAGACAGATCCATATATATTGGCTATCGTAGTAGCATTTTTTTATTAACCTTCTAAGTCATCATGCTAGATTTTAAAACTGTTCGCGACGAACAAACAGGTGAATGGTTTGTTGAAACCTCTATTTGCGGCAAACACTTGTTAACCACGCCACAGCTTAATAAAGGCACCGCTTTTACCCAGGAAGAACGTCGTGCCTTTGGGTTACTAGGCAAACTACCTCATCGAGTCGAAACACTGGACGAGCAAGTTAAGCGTGCTTATATGCAATACGCCAGCTATAACACTCGCCTGCAGCAACACATTTATTTGAATAACCTTCATGATAAAAACCAGGTGCTGTTTTATAAACTGTTAAGCCGTCATCTGGCAGAAATGCTCCCCATTATTTATACCCCCATTGTTGGCACTGCCGTCAAACAATACAGTCGAGAATATCGTCAACCAAGAGGTTTATATATCGCCCATTCTGACCAAAATCAAATTGATGAAATTATGAGCAACCGCTCCAATCCATACATTGATTTAATTGTAGTCACCGATGGTGAAGGAGTATTGGGTATTGGTGATCAAGGCATAGGAGGGATGGATATTCCTGTCGCAAAACTCATGGTTTATAGTTTGTGCGGCGGTATCGATCCTACCCGAACCTTACCAGTGTTTCTCGATGTTGGAACCAACAATCAGGACTTATTAGCTGATCCCATGTATCTGGGATGTCGCCACCCACGTATCAATGCTGAAAAATACGACGCCTTTGTGCATGCCTTTGTAAACAGCATTCATAAACATTTTCCCAATGCTTTTTTACATTGGGAAGATTTAGGTCGAGGGAATGCCCGACGTATACTCAATCAATTTCAAAATGAACTATGCACGTTCAATGATGATATCCAGGGGACGGGAGCAGTAACGCTTGCTGCCTTGCTTGCTGCCTGTGAAATAACTGGACTAAGCCTGGAGCAGCATCGTATTGTTGTTTATGGGGCAGGATCAGCAGGTACTGGCATCAGCGATCAAATTGTCGATGCCATGATACGACGCGGCATCAGCCCACAAGACGCCTATGATCGTTTTTGGCTCATCGATCGCCAAGGGTTATTAATTAAAGGAGATCCAGATCTGACTGAATCCCAAGCGCCCTATGCTCGTATGCAAAGTGAAGTCATAGGCTGGAACGATCATGATAAAAAATACATTTCTTTGGCGGATACCGTCCGTAAAATCAAGCCAACCATTTTGATTGGTTGTTCTTCTCAACCCGGCGCCTTTTCCCAAGATATCATTGAGATGATGGCGACTCACTGCGAGCGCCCCGTTATTTTTCCACTTTCAAACCCTGATGAACGATGTGAAGCCCAACCGATTGATATATTGGCCTGGAGTAATGGCAAAGCCCTTATTGCCACTGGCACGGCTTTTCCGGCAATCGAGTATCAAAACCGCTTACTGCAAATAGCACAATGTAATAATGCGTTGGTGTTTCCTGGTATTGGTCTTGGTATTTTAGCCGTCCGTGCAACCAGATTAAGTAAAGCAATGATTTGGGCCGCTACTCAAGCCTTAAGCGATTTTTCACCCAGCAAGAAAGACAGTTATCTGCCCCTATTGCCTTCTCTGGATGAAGCGCAAATCGTAGCAAAACACATCGCGGTTGCGGTAGCCCGTACTGCCATTGAAACCGGGCTTGCTCAATGCAACCAGGACAAGGATCTCAATAAACTCGTGCAGGAACTATGTTGGGAGCCGCGTTATTTACCCTATAGAAGAATAGAACCCTAAAATTTTCTACTCATCCCCTGCCAGACACAGGGGATGTATCCCAGAAATTTGCTAAAAAACAATCTTGAATGTTTTTAGCCCTATATTTCATGTTATCGCTGAATAAGTCTACTTTTACTTAGGCGAAACATTAACCTGTTGATTATTATTTTCCAATTTTGAATCAAAATACACGACCACCCGTTTTAAACTCGCACCTGTTGATTCCCACAAACGTGCATATTTAAAAACTATAAGCGTTTTTTGCGGGTAAGCTTTATTTGGCTTCCGCACAAAGGTAAATACCATTTCCCCTCCTGCGCCTATCAATTGAGTTTTAGGTGCCATGTAGGTGCTATCCGTTAGCGACAATAAGGTCTTGTCGTATTGCTTGACTGCCCATTGGTAGCCCGTTGTTGGATTGGCCGGCAATCTTACTCTAAACTGCGCGAGTGACTTGTTTACAGTCATCGTCATGGTATCAGTAGCATTAGTACTGGCATTGGCATTGGCATTGGCATTGGCATTAAGTGTACAGCAAAACAACAGACACCCTATGATTAATTTCATAATTCCATCCATTTATCGTTAATGAATCAAGCCAGCAAGAACATGCAAAGGCCAGCGCATAATCCGCTGTTCCTTTGGATCCCCCCAGACTGCTTGCAAATCATTTATAATCAATTCTATTGGATTTTCGTGATTATATTTTTGATATTCTTTCACAGCAGACCAAGTATTCAAATATCCTAATAATGCATATAAATCAAGATTTTTTTCTATAACAAACGCTGGCGTCATGATTCGTTGAAAAGGAAAGGAATAGACTGATAGTGTTCATCAATATAACGTCGCTCTTTCGGCCAATAGCGTTCTCCCAGGATATCCAGATAGAGTTTACCAATAATTGCATCTATTTTTTCATTCATTCGACCCAGAGAATAACACCATGCTGCAAACACAGCCGACGGTTTGGCAACCCGTCTAACTTCAGCATAAAAATTATCAAAATTAAACCAATGCAATGCTTGCGCCACAGTAATCAAGTCAATGGAGCTTTCAAGAAGAGGCGTTTTCTCTGAGGCACAACAAATGTAATTAAGGTTATCACATCGGGGAGCAATGGTCAGCGGTGAAAAATTAATATCCGTAGCCACAATCAAATCAAACCGTTTGGATAGAGAAAACGCGGCCTGACCATTTCCTGTGCCACAATCCCACACATAAGCATTTGCTCGGGCCAACGTGGCTAAAAAATCAAAAAAAGATTCAGGATAATCAGGACGGTAACTTAAATAATTTTCTGTTTGCCGATTAAAATGCTTAATATATTCCATAAAAACCAACCAATCCCTGTTGTATTACAGAATGCAACATTTAATATTAACAATTTTTGCAAAACACAGCACATAGTTTGAATTTAATCATCCTAAAACATCCAAACTATGCGCGTAGCGTCGCTGCAAAGGTATCGTTATACTTGCGTTTTGGTTGTCTTTTTAACGGTCGTCTCTTTCTTGCCCACCGTTTTTTTGGGCAACGCCTCACTGTCTTCCCAAGGTGGTGTGTCTTCTTCCAAATGTTGTGAATGACAAACATTGCAAGTCTTGTGACAGAGACATTTATGAGCACATAATACCAAGCCAACTAAAAACATCGCGGCAATTCCAATACCATTAGCAGTAAGAATGGTTAAAATAGTTGCAATAAGTAACAAAATAAGACCCAACAACTCAAATCGGTGGACCCAAAGGCAGTTATGGGCGTTGCTTGATTCTTTCATACATCCTCCTTGAATAAAAATTTTAGCCGATGCTACGTTCAATAAATCATTTATTGGATAATAAAATACCAATATGTATTTTTCATTTTATATCAAATATAAAAATATACCAATATTTGAACTATACGATTATGCAAATTAAATAAAGCTTGCTAATCTATTTAATAAATAACAATATTTTTGTGGTGAGGGAATATCCATGCTTAAAATCAGTCGATGTCTTCTTTTTTATTTTTATGCGTTCTTATCTCTCCAATCTTCGCTCAGGTGCATGAAATTGCAATCACCATTGACGATTTACCTTTTGTAGGAACCACGCATAATAAACCCGGAAATTTACAACGGGAACAGGAACGTTTTATGAAAATAATGCAGAGCTTAATTGACCATCAAGTTCCTGCAACTGGATTTGTGGTAGGAGGAACCATTGAACAAGGTCAATGGCAATTGCTAGAAGACTTTAAAAAAGCGGGATTCGTCATCGGAAATCACACGTATTCTCATGCAAATCTAAATCGTACTAACCCTAAACAGTACATCAATGACATCGCACGCGCCGATCAAATCCTCACGCCCTTAATGTCAAAACCCAAATATTTCCGATATCCTTACCTTGCCGAAGGCAAAGGAGAAGCCAAACAGGAAGTCCAAAATTTCCTTATTGAAAACGATTACATTATAGCCCCGGTCACCATCGACAGTAAGGACTTTCGCTTCAATGAACAACTTTTAGCCATTAACTGGCGAGAAAGAAACAAATACCTTAATCAAATTAAAAAACGATATCTTGATTATATTTGGCAACAAACGTTAAGAGCAGAAAAAAAATCACAAGACAAACCCGTGAGTAAGCAAATATTGCTCATTCATGCAAATTTGCTGAACAGCCACGCCATGGGAGATATTATCCAAATGTATAAAGACCATGGTTATCAGTTTGTGAGTCTTAGTGAAGTATTGAGTCCAACTGATGCTTCGACCTCAACGGCATCATCCATTCCGCCTATCCCTCTCCCACTTCCCGATTCTGTATAAATCTATAATCTGTATTGTATCAGCACAATGAAGTTGCTGATACAGTCATCTTGACGCATAATGTGCCAATCATTAACGATTAACCAGTAATTATGTCAAGAATGGTATTCTGTATTAAATTAAATCAAGAAGCGGAAGGTATGAGTGCTCCTCCCTTCCCCGGCCCATTAGGTGAAAAAATCTTTGCCCAGGTTTCTAAGCAAGCTTGGAAAATGTGGCTGGATCATCAAACCATGCTCATTAATGAATATCGATTAAATCTTTTTGACCCCAAGGCGCGTGAATTTCTACAAACGGAAATGAACAACTATTTTTTTGGTGAAGGCTCAAAAAAACCGGCCGGATTTTCTCCAGAACAATAAAGCCCAAATAAGAAATTTATAAGATTTGTAAAAAATAAGTCGCCTACTCTTGACTCAAATCCGTTCTCGGAGTTTAATAGCAACCTCTTGGGGCCAGATAGCTCAGTCGGTAGAGCAGAGGACTGAAAATCCTCGTGTCGGCAGTTCGATTCTGCCTCTGGCCACCATGAAATCTGGCTCTTTCCCATTTAAGGGGGCAGCTTTAATCACCCGCAGAGGACCTTAACACGTACTCTATAATTTTCAAAATTTCTAAAACCATAAGCTCTTCGCTGAATGAGTTTCATTTTGCGATGAAAGCCTTCTGTTATTCCATTTGACTTACTAAATCGCCACATTCTGGCCACTTCATCTTTCCAAGCCCAAAGTGTTTTACCTAATGATGCTAATGCTTTAAAACCACTTTGCTTTAACTCAGCCAACATTTCTAAGAAAGTAGGTATTACTTTACGGCACTCATGCTGTGTTAGCGCCCTTTTCATTAATAGTGAGTGCAGTTGTTGCTGAAATTGATATATAGCCTCTATTGCAGGATTTTCAGTGAAAAACGCATCTCTTTTGACTTTCTTCTCATCACTTAAGTTATCAGGTCTTGTTCTTAATAAGGCTAAGATACCTCTATTGTTTTTAATTTCAGTGGAGAGTTCTCGACAGGTCATCATACACTGATGTTGAATTAAACGGATTACATGAAACCTATCAGCCACTATCATAGCATTAGGAAAGTACTTCTTTACTAAGGAACGGTATGTACTGCTCAAGTCCATACAAATCACTTTGACACGTTCTTTTCCAGGTAATTGCTGGAGATATTCTTTTAATTCTTGCTCACGACGGCCACGAACCACATCAAATATCTTATGTTTTCTTAGGTCACAAAAAGTAGTTGCAAACCCTTCTTTCTTACTGAAAAAATGTTCATCAATACCCAGTACCACAGGACATGGTTTATTGATTAATTCTCGATGTTGCTCTTCATAATGCCGCTGATACCAGCGCTCTATGGTCGCTTTTCCTTTCTTATAACGCTCTGATAAATCTTTTTGCGATACCCCGCGGCTATGCTCATGAAACACTGCAGCTTGAGCTCGCCAAGTAGCACGTTGATGTTTATTGATACCGGGAAACTGTTGATTACCATAGCGACAACAAGTATGACAATAAAGCTTATACGCTTTAAACCTCAATACACTTCGACGATGCCCTATTAACTCATGGTGTACTGTTCTTACATACGATGATTTCTTGCGAACCTGCTTACTTTGGCAATGACTACACCGAGCTAATCGGTTATAAGTTACATCTAATAATAAGGGTTGATACCCACTCACTTTTAATATGGAAAATCCAGGTAAATTTAGGATAAGATTGTTCTTAGGCACTTTAATCTCCTTTTGATCGCTAAATCAAGGACTTAGTCTAGACTAATTTGATTAAAGTGCCCCCTTAATTGGTGTAGAGCCCTATAATTTTCAAAATTTCTAAAACCATAAGCTCTTCGCTGAATGAGTTTCATTTTGCGATGAAAGCCTTCTGTTATTCCATTTGACTTACTAAATCGCCACATTCTGGCCACTTCATCTTTCCAAGCCCAAAGTGTTTTACCTAATGATGCTAATGCTTTAAAACCACTTTGCTTTAACTCAGCCAACATTTCTAAGAAAGTAGGTATTACTTTACGGCACTCATGCTGTGTTAGCGCCCTTTTCATTAATAGTGAGTGCAGTTGTTGCTGAAATTGATATATAGCCTCTATTGCAGGATTTTCAGTGAAAAACGCATCTCTTTTGACTTTCTTCTCATCACTTAAGTTATCAGGTCTTGTTCTTAATAAGGCTAAGATACCTCTATTGTTTTTAATTTCAGTGGAGAGTTCTCGACAGGTCATCATACACTGATGTTGAATTAAACGGATTACATGAAACCTATCAGCCACTATCATAGCATTAGGAAAGTACTTCTTTACTAAGGAACGGTATGTACTGCTCAAGTCCATACAAATCACTTTGACACGTTCTTTTCCAGGTAATTGCTGGAGATATTCTTTTAATTCTTGCTCACGACGGCCACGAACCACATCAAATATCTTATGTTTTCTTAGGTCACAAAAAGTAGTTGCAAACCCTTCTTTCTTACTGAAAAAATGTTCATCAATACCCAGTACCACAGGACATGGTTTATTGATTAATTCTCGATGTTGCTCTTCATAATGCCGCTGATACCAGCGCTCTATGGTCGCTTTTCCTTTCTTATAACGCTCTGATAAATCTTTTTGCGATACCCCGCGGCTATGCTCATGAAACACTGCAGCTTGAGCTCGCCAAGTAGCACGTTGATGTTTATTGATACCGGGAAACTGTTGATTACCATAGCGACAACAAGTATGACAATAAAGCTTATACGCTTTAAACCTCAATACACTTCGACGATGCCCTATTAACTCATGATGTACTGTTCTTATATACGATGATTTCTTGCGAACCTGCTTACTTTGGCAATGACTACACCGAGCTAATCGGTTATAAGTTACATCTAATAATAAGGGTTGATACCCACTCACTTTTAATATGGAAAATCCAGGTAAATTTAGGATAAGATTGTTCTTAGGCACTTTAATCTCCTTTTGATCGCTAAATCAAGGACTTAGTCTAGACTAATTTGATTAAAGTGCCCCCTTAATTGGTGTAGAGCCAAAAAAATTAATACAATGAATTGCGGCAACAATGATACATTGTTTATACTACACATATATACATTGTTTATACATTAGGTGTTTACATGAAAGTACATGCAAAAATTCAAAAATGGGGTAACAGCTTAGCCTTGCGTATTGGTGGTGCAATGCGTGAGATTCCTCATTTTAAAGAAGGAACTGAAGTGGATATCGAGATTTCTGAAAATGGCTTTATCGTTACCAAATCAAAAATGAAAAAACATTTTCCTTTTAAAGAATCAGAACTCCTAAAAGGATTATCCGCACAAACAGCCCATGCTGATTTGCTTGCTTCACCTCTGCCTAACGAGGTCGAGCAATAATGACAACAGCCTATATACCTGAGAGAAATCATATTATTTGGCTAGACTTTGAACCTACAAAAGGAAAAGAAATAGGTAAATACCGCCCTGCCTTAGTATTGTCCTCGAAAGAATACAATCGCGCTACTGGATTAATTATCTGCTGCCCAATAAGCACCAGTATTCGAGGAGGCAGTACTGAAGTTCCAGTATATAATCTTGAAGAGCCGTCTGTTGTTGCTGCGAGCTTGATTCAAACATTATCCTGGAAAGATAGAAAAGCCAAATTTATTATTGAAGCGGAGCATCTCGTCATGGAGGAAGTACTGTTTCGGATCATTCCTTTAATTGGGGCTGACCGACTCTTTGAAGAGTCTTTGTAACGGAAGGATTCTTCAAAAAGGACAATCAGCGTTGTCATTTTATTAAAGAAAATGGTTATCCATTTGAATTAGAAATTAATACATCACCACTCATGCACCAACGATTTACCAAGAGAATAATTTTATACTTACCATTGTTCTGGTTTGTGTATGTCAGTACCAGGAATTTGATCGGGAAGTTGCGAATTTTTTAATGCATTTTTTCTTATCTGTTTTATAAAATCTGCGTATTGAACTAACGCTCTTGAGGGTCTTCTCTTATGATCAGAGCTTGGAAATATTACTATTACTAAACGAACTATGTTAAAAAGGTATTTTAAAGGACTGAAAATCCTCATGTCGTCAGTTCGATTCTGCCTCTGGCCACCATGAAATCAACGACGCTTAAATACCCGCGTCTGTCAAGCCATGTCAACTGTAGCTAACTTTATTAAGTTTTGAGGATCTTTTAAGTTTATTGATAATTTTTGATCATTGATTCTACTTAACATAAAATCTGCACAGGATTTTATAAGTTCATTGATATCATCCCAATATTCATCTTCCCTGCCAATACATATGGATTTAGCCCTGCTCATTACAGGTTGATATACTTTAGGCATACGATGTATCACCCAATCGGCTGCAGCAGGTTTAGATCTAATTTCATTAGTTTCTAACGTACTCCAAATTCGTGCGTATGTTAGCAACACATTTCGAGTATCATATGCAAGATCAGCTAAAAGCCTATCAAGCTCATGGAGCATCGCTTTTATAAAGTCATTGTATGGAACAGGGATTAATAATTGTTCAGGACTTGCCCCTAACAATGTATGACTCCTCAATAAAACTTGAGTGACAATTAAAGCAAGATCCGGCATTTCTCGATTCGACTGTGGTTCAAAATTACCCATATCAAATGATTGACGTAACCATTCACCATATTGAAAATCAAAAAGCGGAGGATAATGCCAAGGATTGATCGCTGTCTTTTCCACCAAGGTCATTTCGATGGGTCGCTTTGTACTTTTCATATAAATGCCTGATATTTGAAGAAGATAGGTAGTTAGCTCAACCCTTTCTTCCGCGGTAGTGGCTCGATTGGCTACAACAAACAAGTCAATATCACTGTATTTTTGCAAACCACCTACAAGAAAAGAACCATAAAGATAAACCCCTAACAGATCAGTGCCTATTATCTTTGTTAGTACCACAAGACATTCATTCAATTGTTGCTTCACATCATCATGACTTTCCATTACCGATTCCTAAGTTTTATTTTTGCATATGATCTTCATACTACTTTCAATTGAACATCGCTTATCTTATAAGCTATAAAAATAATCTTATACCTTTCAAGGTATATTATTGATCTAATACCCTAGAGGGTATATAATTACCAATATCCCTTATAAGGTATAAATATATTTAGAGCCTAATATGTTAATACACTCACCCTATGAATTGGCAATGCTGATTAGGAGCCGGCGAAAAAAACTCAAACTAACCCAAAAAGAAGTGAGTGACTTGGTGGGTTTAAAACAAAAAACCATTTCTGCTATAGAAAATAATCCAGAAAATATAAAAATAAGCACCCTATTCAGAGTATTGGCAGCTCTTGAAACAAACATCAAATTATTACCCAAAAATGAGCCTGGTGAAACCAAAGATCAATGGAACGATGAATGGTAAAGCAAAATCAAATACTTCACCTATTAATGAATGGCCTTCTAGTGGGTGAACTTGAAAAAACAAATCAAGGAGCATTGAAGTTTACTTATCACCAAGAGTGGTTAAATAGGGAAGGCGCACGCCCACTTTCATTATCATTACCACTGGTAGCGCACTCCTACAGTGGTGACGTAGTTTATAATTTTTTTGATAATCTCCTGCCTGATAATCAGCAAATACGTGCCAGAATACAAGCGCGCTTTTGAATACCCACCAGTCAACCCTTTGATTTACTGGCAAATATCGGCAGAGACTGCGTAGGCGCCATTCAGCTGATGGCAGATCCAATACCAAAATTTGAGAAAAAAATTAAATATAAACCTCTAACAGAAAACAAAATTGCTTCTCTTTTGCGTAATTATCAAATAAACCCTTTAGGCATGAGTGAGGAAGATGAAGATTTTCGCATCTCCATTGCTGGTGCGCAGGAAAAAGCTGCTTTTTTATTTCATGAGCACCAGTGGTGTGAGCCTCTCCAAGAAACACCAACCACTCATATTTTTAAGCTACCTATAGGTTTTATCGCGCACCAGCAAATGGATTTACGAGACAGTTGTGAAAATGAGTGGTTATGTTCCCTCATTGCCAAAGCTTACGGTTTACCAGTTGCCGAGTGTGAAATTCTGAATTTCGAGGATATCAAGGTTTTATCCGTAAAGCGTTTTGACCGTCGCTTATCTCATGATAAAAGCTGGATCATGAGATTACCGCAAGAGACATGTGCCAAGCATTGGGTGTTTCTTATAATCTTAAATATCAATCTGATGGAGGACCGGGTATAAAAGACATCATGAATCTATTGCTTGGATCAGCCAATGCCATTGAAGACCGAGATATGTTCTACCGTGCTCAGATTTTTTTTTGGTTAATTGCCGGCATCGATGGGCATGCTAAAAATTTTAGTCTCTTTATTGAGCCTGAGGGAAACTATCGATTAACGCCTCTTTATGACATCATGTCAGCCTATCCACTCATAAATAAAAAACAACTGCAAAGCCAAAAAATTAAAATGGCTATGGCCTTGAAAGGCAAAAATAACCATTACCTCTGGCATACCATTCAAGGCAGAGATTTTAGAGAAACTGCAAAAACGATAAATTACTCCATTTATAGAGCTGAGCGCATACTCAATGAAATGTTGGAAAAAACAGATTCCGTTATTGAAGAAGTTGCCAAAAAGCTGCCAGCAGCATTTCCCCATCATATTTCTGATGCGATTTTGTCAGGATTAAAAAAAGCGAAACAAAAATTAAGAAATTAACTATTTTTTACAAGGGTTTTTCTACTTAGCTATTTCTCTTATCGAGGCAAAACATCAGGGCCTTACCCTCGAAGCTCTTTCCAAGCTTTCTTAGGAAAATTTTAGCCATCATATTTTAACTTAAACAACCTTATGAGCTTTATAATCAATTTACCACTGCCTTTGTACGGGACAAAAATCTTTGAAAGATAGATGGGGAAGCAAGGATAAGAAATAACTCGCTGGTTTTAACTGGTCATTGCTTTGTACATCGCACGATGCAAAAAAATGCCACACGATAAGCAATGACGCTCAAGGATCCTTGTTTGATTTAGAGTTGATAGCACTTATCAACTAGACGTTTTACAACCCAATAAAGGTGAAAGCAAATTATCTGGAGGAGAAACTAATACCGTTTTAAGAGCAATGGGTGCAATTTTTCCAGTGGCCATTACATTATTCCAGTAGACGTAACAAGAGTTTTTCATAATGTAATTACATACATTGCTTTTAATAAAAGTGGCGTCATATATCCCTGAACGAGTGTCCTTAACTTCGTAATAGTAAGAATCCCCTTCTGTAATTTGGTCGCTTACCTTAAAGACCGCTTTATTCTGGAGTTGAACAGCTTGCAGCTCTGCGATTAATTCTTTCATATCACAAGCTTTATACGTTTCTAAGGTTTTAGTGATATTAGCTTGTTTTTCTGCTTGATGTGCTTGACTATCTGCAAAAACAGGATTCGTAAGTCCCAAAAGAATCATACTGCTCAAAGCCATACTATAAGTAAATTGCATCGTAGTTCCCTTTCCAATTTTATGTAACTTATTATTGTTTCATATGTTTTTATAGAGGAAAATGGTGATATTTGCAATCTATAAAACAAAAATTCATCAATTATAATATCTTACAAAGCATCAATGATTAATGAATGATCGAATGTCTAAAAATAATAAAAAACAGGAGGTTTTATATAAAAATCGTATTTATAACCGGTGCGTCCTCAGGGATAGGATGTGCTACCGCCCTAGCTTTCGCCAGAGCTGGCTATCATGTGATTGCCGGTGTTCGTCAAATAAGTAAAAGTGCATATCTAGAAGAATGTGCCCGTGTAGAAAATTTGAACTTGACACTTGCTTTCATTGATGTGGCCGATGATCAATCGGTACACTCGGCAATTGAGAGCATCATATCGCGCTATAAGAAAATAGATATTTTGATTAATAATGCTGGCGCAGGTTTTTTGGGAACCATGGAACAAACAACGCTTGAACAAGCGCGACAGGTTATGAATGTTAATTTCTTTAGTGTATGGCGTGTTACACAAGCTGTTTTTCCAACGATGAGAAAAAACCGTTCCGGCCGTATCATCGCCTTAGAGCGATTACTCTCTTCGAACTAAAGGTTCTTTCAATTTAATCAGCATTTTTACCAAGAAAGTGTTTTAACAAACTCAGCCATCTTATCAATAAAAATTCGTAATCGTGTTGACACATGCTGTTTGGATTTATAAATGATATAAATATCAGACTGAGGATGGGTTTTAAACTCTTGTAACACTTCAACCAATTCACCACTCTTTAAATGATTTACACAGGCAAATATTGGGATAGCAGCGATACCTACTCCCTTCAGACAAGCTTGAACCATCATTTCTGCCGTATTGGTTGCTACTCTCTTGCTGAGTTTAACAAACCCCTTTTCTCCATCTGGAGAAATATAACGCCAATAATCTTCATGACCATGCTTATTATAAATAATTGCCGGAAAATTCATTAAGTCCTTTGGATGAACAGGTGATTCATATTGTTGCAGCAATTGTGAACTTGCACATAATACGATGGGGCAGTGATGTAATTTTCTGGCGATTAAATTTGAATCCTCCAATGTTCCAATTCGGATTGCTGCATCATAATTTTCCGCCATCAAATCAACTCGCCTGTCATCAAACAATACTTCCAGTGCCACATTGGAGTAATCTTGGATAAAGCGGTTGATTGGTTCAATCAGATACTGATGACCAAATGACACGGGTACACTTACCCTAAGTGGGCCAGTTGGACATAATTTGGATTCTAGAATTTCCTGTTCTACTTCATGTATATCATTGATTGCCTTTTCAACTTTTTCACTATAAATCGCTCCTTCTTCCGTTAAACTAATTAGTCTTGTCGTGCGATTTAGTAAGCGTACGCCTAGCGTTCTCTCAAGTGATTGCACCTGCTTACTTACTGCAGGCCCAGTCATGCCTAATGCACGGGCAGCTTCTATGAAGCTGCCCTGCTTAACAACTTCCAGAAAAATTTCTATTTGTGATAAATTCGCCATATTAATAACTTTTAGTAACTAATCAAATAACTTTAATATAAATTACAATAATTTTAATTACTATTATACTTAAGTTATACAAAACTTAAACGCAGCCAAACTCTGGTTCTGGAGGACAACATGATCACAGCATATCCTTACACAACACTTGGAAGCGCTGACTATGGATGGCTCAACACACATTATCATTTTAGTTTTGCCAATTACTACAATCCAAAACGAATGGGGTTTGGTCATTTACGAGTCATTAATGATGATACGATTAAGCCCGGCACAGGATTTCCTACTCATCCACATAAAGATATGGAAATAATTACCTATGTCACACAAGGAGCCATTACCCATAGAGACAGCCAACGCAATCAGGGTCGTACTGAAGCGGGTAATATACAAGTCATGACCGCTGGCAGTGGCATCTACCACTCAGAATACAATCTTGAAACGATTGAAACGAAATTGTTTCAAATATGGATTATACCACGAGTAAAAAATCTTAAGCCTCGCTGGGAAACGCATCAGTTTCCTAAACATCCAAGCACAAATAGCCTGCAATTACTTGTTTCTGGCAATGGCAATGCACCTTTAACCATCAACCAGGATGCAAAAATTTATGCAGGAAATCTTACTGCAAACAACCAAATTACACATAAATTAGATGGCAAGGCCTATTTAATCGTGATTGAAGGTCGTTTGATGGCTGATGAGATTAGCCTGAATCAAGGTGACGGGGCAGAAATAATGGACGCCGATACAATAACATTTACCTCATCTGCAGACACCACATTATTATTAATTGAAGTATAGGGCCTGTTTACATTTCATTTCACAGCTGCAAATTTGTCTGATTGGCCGAAGGGGACTTTGCTTCTTATGCACTGCCCCCACAACGGGAGGATTGTCATGACCTTCTACTGTACCACCCGTTCAATACGTCTATCAGGAATCAGCCATATCAATGCCACAATCATATAAATAGCCTGCGCCATCCAGGAAGCAACATAAGCAAGAGGAATTGCTCCTGCATATAAAATCAGAAAAAACTGCTTTTACTCTTTCCTATTATTGCCTGAAAAATAGGCAAGAACTATAATTTATAGAAATTCGATAAAAGAACAAAAATAAACCATAATGACAACATATAGATCTATAAATTTAGATCTATAAATTTCTTATGAGACTCATAAAATCGGTGGGTAATCATGCCTTTACATCTTTCTGAAGCAACTGAAACAATTACAATCACTGAAACTGTTGAAACGATAAAAGCGAAATTGTTTAATTTTGTGAATGGCTCTTATGAACTTACCGGCGCAGATAAAACATTCATACAAGCAAACCCTCAGATACTAAGCGAGCTTAATGTAGACGGGATGGGTAATACTTATTTATTAGCGGCCATTGCTAAAAATCATACGGCAAGCGCATTGGCAATTATTCCTCTTTGTACAACAGAAGCGCTAGCAAAACCAGATGAAGTTGATTTTTGTCGAAATAGTCCTTTACTTTTGGCAATGAAAAAAGGTAACAGAGAGGTTGCACTGGCATTAATTGAGAAAGATCCATCATTAGTTCATGCGACGGATCCCAAAGGCATGACACCCCTGCATTGGGCGGCTATTTTACGAGATGATGAACTCATTAAAAAATTACTTGATGCTGGTGCGCAAGATTGTCCTTGTAATGCGTTAGCAGGAGTACCAGGATTAACGGCAAAAGAGCTGTATGAAAAAGAATTCACACCCGAAGATATTGCTTTAAGAGCAGGTGGAGGTGGTCCAGATGCAGAAAACAGCTATCACTTAAATATGCCATGCTTGTCTGACCTATTTTGGCATGCGCTTGATGTTGCCAAAAATCGTGGTTTGAGTGAAAGTGTATCTACTGCTGTGCCATTATCTGGGGTTGCACTTTCTGATGTTTATACGACCACACCCCTGGGCCGACAAATTTCAGCTGCATCAAGAACGGCTTTTATTGCTCAACGTAATGCCGTTGAGCCACAACAAGATGTGATATCCAGATTAAATGATGCGCTGAGGCAACCAGAGTCTACCGATGAAAATTCACCGAATGTGGAGGTTGGTACGGTAAGCCCCAACTCCCCGAACGCAGAAAATTCATCAAATAATGATTCTTCAAATAATGTAGATATGAAGCATGAAAAAAAGGGGCAGTCTGATCAGCTGCTTCGTGGAATAATTGAAACGTATAAAAAGCAATACCGGTCCATAAAAGCAACCTCTTCTGAGGAAAACGTATCACAATACTTGAAGCCAAAACTATAATCTAAAGCATCTAAAAGCACCTATGCTTTTTGTCTGATGTATGCTAGCTGCAAAAAGTGTGATTGATTATATCAAAGTAACCTATTTGAAATATTTAGGATAAAAGCAGCTGCAAATCACTTGATTTTATATCTTCTCAATAAAAATGCACATGGATTGCAATTTTACAGTGGTATTATTTTCTCAATCCTTCGAAGTAATCTAGCCTGTGCTAATCTTAATAATATTGATTTAAGCAGAGTAAATCATGCCTAAAAACCAGGAGCAACCCGAATCCATTCATAATTTTGCATGGAAACTTCGTTCTTTATCAACCGAAGAATTCGATGCGACTTGTCTAGAAATAAAAAAAATCCACCCGCTATGATTAAATCAGGACAAGATTTTAATTCATTAATGATTCATTTATCAGAAAAACGAAGATTTGATATGTATCAGGCAATGAAGGAGACATTACCTTCACTGATTAATTCGGTTATGGATTTTAATGCGTTTAGTCATTTATCAAAAGAGCAACGTG
Organism: Legionella oakridgensis ATCC 33761 = DSM 21215; assembly: GCF_000512355.1. Taxonomy (NCBI): domain Bacteria; kingdom Pseudomonadati; phylum Pseudomonadota; class Gammaproteobacteria; order Legionellales; family Legionellaceae; genus Legionella; species Legionella oakridgensis. Next base: position 1,824,431 of record NZ_CP004006.1, read on the forward strand.
TTGAACTCTATGCAAACCTAGATCAAAAAATACTTTCTTTTTTAGAGGATGGAGAAGATTTGGGTAAAATTTTGCGCTATTTACCTCCAGAGCAAGGCATGATGCTTTGTGAAAAGATAAAAATAGAAAAACCTTCTATTATTGAATCCGCCAATGATATAGGTTTGGCTTTACAATTTCTTTCTGAAGAACAATGTATGGCGATAGGTAATATCCTGGTTGGTCTTCGATCCGCTGAAGATCTGGGTGAAATATTTAGTTCTTTATCCCCTGAACAGATCACAGCAGTTTGTAAATCTATAGATTTATCTTCTATCCAATCTCCCAAAGATTTGGGAATCGTGTTTTCTTCTCTTTCTCACGAACAATCCGTTGCTGCTTATCAAGCAATGAAAGAAAAATGTTCTTCCATTATCCGTTCAGCAGAAGATCTGGGACCTATGTTAAGATGCCTATCAGCAAAGCAATGCGGCGATGTATGTGAGTTAATGCGCGATCAATTAACTTTACTTATTCCAAGTTATAAAGAATTAAAACAGGTATTAACTAGTTTAGTATTTCAAAAGCACTATTTAGAAGCTCATGGAGCAGGACTGTGTGCAGCGATGAAAAAAGATTTATTGTTCCTGCTTGCTCAAGAGGAGATAGATAACCCACCATTGCCAGAAGAGATCAATAGCACTCTCCATAAAGCATTAAAATCCCAGGTTGCCTCTTGGTCTAAAGAATATGAACGTACGATGGATGTTCACCATACACACCTATTAAAGACTATAAATGATTTATATGATTATTCCGCTTCTTTAATCATACACAGTGAAAAACTTCATGCCGAACAAACTCGAGCAGGGATAGCGGGCTGTCAATTAGCTATCCATTTAAAAACACTCCTTACTGATGAAAAAGGAAGATTTCAACCAGTCGATGCTACTTTGGCATCTGACATAGAAAAAACTTTAGAAAAAGCTTATACAGAGATGGGAGCTAACCGTCGTTTAGGTTACTTTCATTCCTTCTTGCATTTTATTGCCAATTCTTTATCGTCATTAAAAGCTTGGATGAATAGAGGCCACCCTCAACCGTCTGATAAAACTCCTATTGGTTCTGCAGGAGAAGGATACTTTGCTTTATCTACACGACAAGAAAAAGTAGTGAAAATAAAAGATGCCCTTACTGTAATCAAAGAGCATGACCTACACGCTGTTCCATCAAAAACTAGCGCCACGTCAACTCCAGAACTTATGCAGGAAGAAGAATCTAAAGATCAACCGCATCATTGATCGTAGCGTATCAATCAATACCAATATCAATGAGGGCTGCTTATAAAAATTTTTACGTTTATTATGTAAAATGAAAATAACCAGCTTAGGTTTATCTGAGTCGCTAATTTCCGAAAAAGCTGAATAGACGGAATTCAGTAGTCCCAGCATAAAAGTAGAAAATAATTTTGGCTTATCCTGCAAGTTCATTAGTCTCAGAATAGAGGCAACTCCTATCCCCTGAGAATTTACTTGTAGCAAATCGTGCACATCGAAAGAGGGCTTACCAAATAATTCATAGCCTCCTTGGGATTCCAATTCAATAATAGAGCGTAAAATTGATTTGAGAGAAGTCGCTGCCAAGCCACCATAATTGGCTTCTATTGACTCATTTAAGATAAGGTGGAAAATCTCTATCCATGCTAGGAAGACAGTTATTTTTCAAGGTTTTTAATGATCTGCCCACAGGGTTATCCACAGAATTTGTGGATAAATAAAAAGAAAAATGGATTTAAACTTGCCGAACGCCTTGCATATATTGGTTTTCTAGAATTTTTAGCATGTTGTCATGAACCATTTGCAGAGTGTTCAAAAAAGATATCCACAGATTATTCTGATGAATGTTTTTACCGGACGGCATTAAAGCTTACCAGAGAAAATAAAAAAAACAGTCTTGACGCTGAGTTATTTTTGATGTTCCCCTTTCATAATCTTTTAGCCCATTAACGTCTTAATTTTTATACTTAAGTATCATGGAAAGGAATCCGCTGTAACCGTCATTGCCATTCTGAAGATCATATTTCATAGTCAGTGAAAAGGGAGATTTGGGTCTACCTAGAGATAAGCCTATACCTGCACGGCAAATGACATCATCGTATTGAATACCATAGGTTGAAAACGTAGGCCCTCCAGCCAAGAAAGTAGCGGCAGTCACAGGCTGATTATTTAGAACGTCATAAGCAATACCGGCATGAGCTGTCAGGATAACAGATTGTGAGGCGAACGATGTGGCTACATGGTAAGCAAGATGAGTATCAGCGCCGAGGAGAAAGGAATTATTATTATTTCCTTGCACCTTTAAAGCCATGACAGAACCATTTTCTGTAAAACCGGTTTGATTGACATACATGTAACTAGCATTTAAAGCTGGAGTAAAAAGCAATCGCTGAGTTAAAGCATAGCCCCGGCCCAGCTCTGCAGTGAAGTTTGTAAACCAGCTATGGTAATTACCTTTCGCAGTGCTGTTAAATAAAGGCATAAAGCGTTCTGAATTATTAAATCCGAGACCGAGCGAGCCTTCGCCTGTAAGATAAACATTATTTGGAAAATAGTTGGTGGCGTAGATAAAAGCTTGGTAGGCATTAGTCTTAATAGATTGGCCATCAAGCACCGTCTTCCCTTGCACTTTATCATAGCCTCCAGCCAACGCTGCGCCAAATATGCCATTGTCGGGAAGTTGCATGTCTTTACCAAACATTACCCCATAAGCATTAGCATGGTAGCCATTAACGGAAGTACGTTGTTGTTGAGAGATGAAAGAAGCATAAGGTTTTAACCAAAATTGTCCTGGTTGATAAAGCATATTATCGTCGATGGGCCGGCCATGAAGAGTGCTCCACATAGGCAAGTTGTCCATCACCGAACGCGAGATTAATCGAGTAATCTGAATGTTTTCATTGAAGAGCTCCGGCGTTGACTGAGCGGCAGCCGTGCAAAAATCGGTAGCCGTTGGGAGTGGTACAAAAGGACTAAAACTGGTATTGCCAGAAGTAACTTGTCCAATAATGACCGATGCAGCATTGGCACAATAAGTTCCGCTGCAGGCAAAGTAGGCTTCCGGATTAGGCTTGATAGTAAGATTGACGCCATTGTCAGCATTGGTTTCTGCGGTAAAGGTCCAAAGATAGCTGTTGTCCGTAACGGTGTAGTCATCTGTTGGTGGCGTCAGCAAATTACCTCGGATGACGTTATACAAGACATTCCCTGATCGAAAAGAGCTATCAGATGTTAGTTGTACATCAAAGGCACCACTATTCGTTAAGTTAACGGTACCTGCCGCGGACAATTTACCATAATTGGTCGTATTTTTAGCTCCGATTTGCAAGAGTCCCGTTGCTTCCTGGGTATAATGACCAGTGCCCGCAAGAGACTGGGAATGGACTCCAAGGGACAAGATACCACGGTTAACGAGGGTTCCCGTTGTAATTGAGTTAGCCATATTAAAAAAGGCAGCGGATTGGATATTAAAATTCTGCACATTAAATGCACCTTCGCTAGTAAAATGAGCACCGGCAGTGATATTAACGTCGGTATTCTCAGCAAAAACATTCCCGATAATACGAGCTCTTTGGCCGATAATATCCAGCTTACTTACACGGCTTGTATTATCCACGAAAATAGCATATTGGCCGCCTTGAATGGTTCCGCCGTTAGAAATTCCCCCAGTGATGGACGAGTCACGAAAAATTGCAATTCCCGCATCCTGAGCAGAAATCAATCCCATGTTAGAAATGCCCTGTGAGACAGTTGAATCTTCAACCAAAATCCCCGAGCCTGTTGCCGCAGAAAGCAAACCCGCGTTAGAAATCCCTCCGCTCACCGATGAGCGACCAAAAACCGCAATCCCTGCATCATGTGCAAAAACTAAAGCAGCATTGAAAATATTCCCTGAGACGGTTGATTCCTCAACCACAATTCCCGAACCATTTATTGTAGAAATCGGGCCTGTATTAAAGATATCCCTTACAAATGAATGAAAAAAAACCGCAATCCCTGCATCGTGCGCAGAAATTGAACCTACGTTGGAAATGCTTCCTGAGATGGTTGACTCTTCGACCACAATCCCCGAACCATCTGTCGCAGAAATCATACCTGCATTGGAAATACCTTCTGTTATAAGCGAGTGAAAAAAAACCGCAATCCCCGCATCATGTGCAGAAATTGAACTTGTATTAGAAATACCTTCCAAAACTGTGGATTCCTCCACCACAATCCCAGAACCATTTGCCGCAGACAGTGGGCCTGTATTAGAAATCCCTTCCGTTATAAATGAGTGGAAAAAAATCGCGATTCCTGTATCACCCGCAGACATTGAACCTGTATTAGAAATACTTCCTGAGACCGTGGATTCTTCAACCAAAATTCCTGAGCCAGTTGCCGTGGAAATTGAGCCCACATTAGAAATACCGCCGGTTACAGGCGAATCATGAAAAATCGCAATCCCCGTATCATATGCGGAAATTGAGCCTGCATTTAAAATACCTCCTGAGACAGTAGATTCTTCGACTACAATCCCCGAACCAGTTGCTGTAGAAATCGAACCTGTATTAGAAATTTCCCCAGTTACAGATGAACCGTGAAAAATTGCAATCCCCGTATCATATGCAGAAATTGAACCCGCATTGGAAATATTTCCTGAAACCGTCGAGTCCTCAATAGTAATCCCCGAGCCAGCATTATTACTGTCAACTATATGTCCACCCTTAAGAACTCGAATGCTGCCTATGCTGCTATCATTAGCCTCGATACCACCGACACTACCTGTATTTGTAACGGTAACGCTCCCACTTGTAACCTCGCAGACGCCAGGGATGGAGGTAGTAATATACATTGGACAAGGTGCTGCCACAGCGATATCAACCGTAAATGCAAGAACAATAGCTACAATAGCTTTGAGGACAGGAGATTTAATATTAGGAAAATAAGGTCTTATGAGCATGTCCATATGAAATTAATCTTCGGCTATTGCTAGGCAGTGTACTGCGTCGGCGAATAGAAATCGATAATAATACAAGAGCAATAATAGTAGTTACTTGATGAACAAGGATTTCCTAAGTAAATACTCATTTATATGATCTAATGTGTGGACAACAATCTGGCTTTTTGCATCAAACACTATTGACAAAATTAAGCGCAACTTGCTATTTTTAACCCTTAACAGGTGTAATTAGCCAAACCAATCCCAATATGAATCATTGTGGCACTAACATAAGTAATCGTTGTTCCGTCGCTTCCACCACGACCGTGCGCTGCCATGATTCTTTATCCATATCAGCCTCTGCAATCATTATTATTTTGCCCTCTTTACCCTAGAGCGGTCAGTTATTTAAATCCCCGTACCTCTCTAGGGAGACAGCATCGGGTGTTTTAAATGATTGATTATTAAGACTGGAGAGGCACTGTGACTCAAGCTAATTTTTTTAACTCAAAGAATAATTATTTACCTTTTATCATGTGGTTTCTTCCCCTATCGTTTTTTGCGCTGCAATTTATCTTACGTCTTTGGCCTGGATTGATGATGCAAGAAATAATGGCTCAGTTTTCAATTGACGCTGCCAGTTTTGGCCTATTAGCCGCATTTTATTACTATGGATATGCAGGAATGCAAATTCCCATGGCACTATTGCTTGAAAAATTTGGCACCAGAACCGTTGTTTTTACTTTTGCTCTACTCTGTGGAATGGGCGCTCTACTTTTTATCTCTACTAACAATTTTTACCTGGCTTTATTAAGCAGATTTTTAATTGGTTGTGGTTCAGCGGTCGGTTTTTTGGGAGTCTCCAAAGTTGTCTCGGAATGGTTTAGTCGGGTTCAATATTCCAAAATGATTGGATTTTCATTTAGTGTCGGTCTTTTAGGAGCGATCTATGGTGGCAAACCATTAACTCAATTAATCTCGCACCATGGTGGATACTATGTAGGATTATTACTTGCCGCATGCTCTATAGGAATAGGGATTTTTGCTTATTTGATTTTACGTGCTCCAAGAAATCTTGAAACAGTCAAAACTAATACCATAAGCCTCTCTCATTTTTCTGTTTTATTTTCTTCCTGGAAGTTATGGGTGTTGGCATTGGCTAATTTATTAATGGTGGGAGCTTTGGAGGGTTTTGCTGATGTTTGGGGTGTGCCCTATTTAACAACCGCCTATGGTTTTGATAAATCTGACGCGGCTCTACTCATCTCCATGATCTTTATGGGAATGCTCTTTGGCGGTCCAGTGCTTGCCTTCCTTAGTAAAAAGTTAGGAAACTATGCTGTGATAGAAGCTTGTGGAATTGGATTAGCCGTTGCTTTCCTTGGAGTACTCTCTAACAATATAAATAATGCATGGTTACTTGGCACTCTATTCTTTATTATAGGGCTGATGTGCTGTTATCAAGTCATTGTGTTTGCAGCAGGTTCCACACTCGTTCCTTATCAATATTTGGGAATAACGGTGGCCTTTTTAAATTGCATCAATATGTTTGGTGGCTCATTTTTTCATACCTTAATAGGTAAAAGCATGGACTTTTATTGGGAGGGAACCGTAACTGAATTTGGGTTGAGACACTACAGTCTTCAATGTTATCAACATGCGCTGGTCATTATTCCAGTGTGCGCTCTTTTGGGAACCGTATTCATTTATTGGATCCATAAGAATGCTAAGAAGCAAACGAATGTACAGCCTATGGAACTAAATCCAGGCTCTTCGTTGAATTAACTTCAAGGTATTGAGCTCAAGAAAAGCAATTACCTTTTCGTTGGCACAACGGTTATTTGTTATAAATTATAATTAGTATTTTTATTTTTCGCTCAATAAATGATTTACTTGAGATTACCTCGGTCCCGGCTGCAAACAGCCGGGCTATATAGGCTGCACCATTGACAATGAATCCTACACGAAAAATCATTCATATCGACATGGACTGTTTTTATGCCGCAATTGAAATGCGTGATTTCCCTGAGCTTGCGCATAAACCTATCGCTGTAGGAGGAGATGCAACACGTCGTGGAGTCATAGCAACTTGTAATTATGCTGCCCGCAAATTTGGCGTACACTCCGCAATGCCAACGGCACATGCACTTAAACTTTGTCGTGAATTAGTCTTGCGTCCAGTACGTATGGATGCGTATCGCAAGGAAAGCCAATATATTAGAACCATATTCGCAGACTATACAACCATCATTGAACCACTATCATTAGATGAAGCTTATCTTGATGTTACTGCATCCACACAATGTCATGGAAGTGCTACTTGGATCGCCGAGGAAATACGTGCCCGAATTTATCAAACAAGACGACTCACGGCGAGTGCAGGCATTGCCCCCAATAAAAGTCTTGCCAAGATTGCCAGTGATTGGTATAAACCTAATGGTCAAATGGTTATCAGACCAGAAGATGTTGCAGCGTTTGTTCTTGATTTACCAGTACGAAAATTGTTTGGCGTCGGCCCGAAAATGGAAGAAAAACTGAAAGCACTCCATATTAAAACCTGCGCTGATTTGCAACAATATTCCGTAGAATATTTGCTAAATAAATTTGGTACGATGGGTCGCAAACTGTACGAATTATCACGAGGAATTGATAATCGTCCCGTCAATCCTGAACGGATTCGAAAGTCTATCAGCGTTGAAGAGACTTATCCAAAAGATTTACCAAATAGCGAAGCATGCTTAGCGGTTTTACCAGAACTGATTGCACGGCTTGAAATGCGAATACAACGTGCAGATGAAATCTTCGGTATTCATAATCTGTTTGTAAAATTAAAGTTTAATAATTTCCAGCAAACGACTGTTGAACGGGTTCATGACAAACTTGACCTCATCATTTTGCGTCAATTAATACAAGAAGGTTTTGCCAGAAAATCCATTCCAGTACGATTGATAGGCATAGGGATTAAATTGAAATCAGAAAATATACCTCAAAATATGCAATTGCCATTATTTAGCTTATAACAACCCAAACCAGTTAATATTAAAATCCTTCGTAAAGATTTTTATCAAACGCAATGCAATTACTTGAATTATCAAAAAATTAATATTAAATCTATTACATTGTTTGATGCGTCATTTCAAACATCCTTCATTCGTCATAAGGACTGGACATGCTAAATAAAATCCAAATGTTCTCTTTATTAATAATCACTGTGTTTTTTTCTACTGTTTCGGCAGAAACTTATAAAGTCCCAGCAACAGAAAATACAGTAACTCTAGGCCTTTTTATCCTGGATAAGCCCCCTGTCATTAAAGTTCACTCTGGAGATTCTGTTTCGCTAGAAACATGGAATAGCTGCTTGCATGCAATGGTCTTTAATAAAACAACATCCGCCGATCTTGCAAAATTCTATACTAAGTATGATATTCAAAAACGCCGTGGCATGCATAGCCTGACTGGTCCAGTTTATATTGAAGAAGCCGAACCAGGCGATGTGCTTGAGATTCGAGTGTTAGATATCAAATTAAATGATTTTGGCTATAACTTTTTAAGTCCCACTCAAGGGATTTTATCCGAGTTTATCAAACCCAGAATCATGTACTTTAAATATGATAAAGAAAATAATACAACTGAATTCACCAAGGGCATATGCTTACATCTAAAGCCATTTCCAGGAATTATCGCAGTAGCTCCCCCTACAGATTGGCCTGATGGGTGGCCTGTGCATATGGAAACCCACATGGGCCAACCCATCCCAGGGCAATTCAATTCAGTCCCGCCTGGTCCTTTTGGAGGTAACTTAGATCAACCAAGTTTACAGGTGGGTTCTATCCTTTATTTGCCTGTTTTTCAAAAAGGGGCTTTGGTTTGGACTGGTGATTCCCATGCCATGCAAAGTAATGGTGAAATTGATGTCACAGCCCTTGAGACCTCTTATGAAGGAATTACCTTGCAATTTATTGTAAGAAAAGATCTGAAAGCCGAAGGAGTATTTGATAAAACCAAGCGCAATGGAAACAGTTTATTCACCTGGCCAATTGTCGAAAACTCTAATGAATGGATTGTAATGGGGTTGCATGAAAACTTATTTGAAGCCATGCAGCTTGCCTCTCAAAATGCAATTGGCCTTTTAGTACACACTCAAGGGTTCTCCCCACAAGAAAGTTACCAGTTTTTAAGTCTGGTAGGAAATTTCGACATTCCTGAAGCAGTCAATGTCATTAAAAACGTAGCCGTCCACATCCCTAAAGAAATCTTTAAAACTTTCGGGAAAACAACCACGCTTTGCTCTGAAGGTAAATTTCCTCTAACAACACCAAAAATCAATAAAAATGTGACTTGTGTGCCTCAAGAAGGAAAAATTATTCAATAATCATTAGGTGAAATAATGAAAAAAATCTTAATTTATATATGCCTATACTTCGTGACCTCAGCGGCCTTAGCTTATCATATCGTGCTTGATAACAAGACAAATTATCCAACAAAAGATAAGCCAGGCAAAATTGCAGTACAATGGGCAGCTTCTGTTGACACCACGCAAAAAGCCAATCAAGCCATTATGAATGGCTCAGAATTAGAGTTAAGCTCTTTAATGACGCTCTCTCAAACAGGCCCAATCCAACTAACCCCACCGCAACATGCCCAGTATTTTAGAATAGTAGTATGGTCTACTGATAAACAGGAGCCTGATTTACTCACAAATTGGGTAAATATTGTTTCCAATAAAACCTACGTCGTAAACCAAGATCATCTCATCCCTACGGTACTTATATCTGGCGCAGGCTGCTAAAAAACTACTCTCCAGGGGCGATGTTGAACTGCTAAGCGTCCCCCCTTCTATTTATTGTTAATCAATCCTTAAGCTTTAGTGTTTTACACTAATAAAAAGCAAAAAAGGAGAGTACCATGCCTAATAAAATACTGACCGCACGTTTAAATCACGAATTAGATGAACTTGGTGTTCCCAGTTTAATAACTGAGCGTGTGCAAGCATGTTCCAAACTATTTAAATTACCTAAATTTAAAGTAGAAGCCTTATTAAATGGAGTTGTTACGATTGACTCCAATTCAATGCAGAAAATCGCTGATGAACTTGAAGTCAATAAGGATTGGTTGTTGGGAAATATTCAAAGAAAAACGACCCATTAGAAGCAATATAGGAGCTTTGTTCTATGGGAGAACGTTTACAAGCAATCCATTTGCTAATTGCCAAATGACCAAGTACAATCTTTTCGATATCCCCCTGCCTCAGCTTGCAGTTTTTTGGTTTCATTGAAGAGAGACTCTGGTCATGCCCCATTTAATACTGGAATGCAGCAACAACATCGCCTCAACAATAGATTTTAAACCATTGTTTCAAACGCTACATCAACTGCTGGCTGATAAATTACCAACGCAAATAACCAGTTGCAAAAGTAGAGTTGTTATCCATGACCATTATTTCATTGGCAATGATTTCGAACATGGCGCATTTATTCATTTGACCATTAAAATACTTCCTGGCCGAACTAATGAACTTAAAAGCGAGCTTGCTAAACAAATACTGGATATTATTAACACGAATATTTCTCAACATCATTTGAATACGGCAACGTCTGTAGAAATTTTAGATTTAAGTCCACAATATTTTAAAAAATAGTCGATCTTTTAAAGTCCATTGCAGTCATGATGGCGAAATATTTTCTAAAAGTCGCTATTTATAGCCATAATGTATAAAAATGGCCTTTCGAGACGTTCGCTGCCAGCCAAGGAAGCGAAAGAAGTAGCAAAGCGATTAACTTCATGCTTTAGAGTCAGCGATTTTATTGCCAGAATGGGAGGAGACGAGTTTGCTGTCATTATTCAACCCATAAAATCCCCTAAAGACGCAGAAGAATTAGCCCAAAAAATAATAGGTGAAGCTACATTCTTTTATCAAATAGAAGAAAAAAACTACCCCATTACTTATAGTATTGGTATCGCCTGTTATCCTGAGGCAGGTAAAAAGCCTGAAATTTTTTTAAATAATGCAGATATGGCTATGTATCATGTTAAGAAAACCGGCCGAAATAACTATCAACTGTATACCCCTACGCTTGAGCATGAGATTAATGATTTCTAAAGTCTGCTTGATGGTTTTTAACACCTGATTTCAAGCAAGTTATCCTAGCTATTGGAATAGACACAGCAAAGTCTTTATAAGGTTTAACCCCGCTGTTGCAGATACTCCACCACATCCGCCGATGGAATGTTAGGCAAAAGCATTTGCCCCTGTTTAGGTGCAGGCGATATGTACTGGTTCCAGCTCCAATAATCTTTGCCAAGGTAGTAGGGACTTTTGCTATTTTTTAGAATAATGGCGCGGGCTGCTTGCACATAAGCAAGCTGCGTAAAACCTTGTGTACGAAAATCATTACTGACCTGGAAATCATCGGGATACGCCGTGTTGTAATAACCAAATTGTTCGAACTCTGAAAAACTTGATGCTGCTGGAATCGCTACGGTGTAATAAACTTGATATTGCTTGGAGTTTGGATCCATAAATGTTTGAATCTTTCCTGTGACGCTACTGGTATACAGCGAATACGGCGTAGGTCGAGGTGGGGTTGTATCATTAATATCGTAAGCCGCAACCGCAAGAAAACCATTGTTACTAAGAGCCCCTTTAACTTGACTCCAATCCGCAATTTTATTGGGATTTGCAAACACACCCATGACACGACCGTGTGGATGTTCCGGGTCAATGCATGCCTTGAGATTTTTTGCCGTTTGGTTGTATAGAGCAAAGAGGCCTGGCGATTGAAACGCCGTTGCGCTAAAAGGCTCTAGATCAAAAAACACACCATCCACATTGGGATCGGCGCAAAGCTGTTGGGTGAGCAAGTTCGCAACTCCCTTCCCAACACTGTCATTATTAAGCAAGGGCAAAGAACCCAAGTCCCCATCAATAATGGCAAGAATCAGCGCATCAGGAAAATTGGCTCGATAAGCAGCAACCGATGCCTGGCCAAATGCAGGAGGCTCATAACCCACAAAAACATTTTGGCCAGAGCCTGAATAAACACAAGCAGAAGGAGTAGTGCAAGTCATTTCAATATCGCCGCTGTACACGTACAAACGATTGATGAGTGTTGCTGCGCTAGCTTTAGCATTAAACTGCTGAACATCCATCACCCACTGCCCAGGATCATTAGTAATAGACGAAGCAGGTCCTGCATTTTGATGGCTGTCATATAAAAAAGCCCCATGCCCGGAAGTAAGTGATGAGGAGGCTGCCAAAGATGAGACACTGATAAAAAAACAGCAAGCTGCCAATCCAGTAACTCTTTTCACACTCTTAGATCGTTTCACAAAATCTCCTCAATGTAGCGACAATATTTCTGACTATATTACGGAAGGAGAGAGTTTACTTCCAGAACACTGAAATAAATTTCCTTACCTATTTGGCTTGAAGACGAGATTTATTTATCTTTTTTCTTGACTCGCATTCTGGCATACTTCCTAGCTTTTAGCTCTTTCAGGATTTAACCATGTGTTTTAAACGGAATTTATGGCTAATACTCTCTTGCTTACCTCTTTCAGCCGAGTTGCATGCGGGAACGGCAGGGACTTTACCATCCACCTATGCGGGACTTTGGGCAGGCTTTGGCGGCAGCTATATTTATTCGCAAGTCGGCGGGAACACCAACATTACCATGGTTTCAAGCACTCCTGCTACGGTGGAGTATTTGTTAAATCAAAACCTTAAAAATCATCTTGCCCCATTGGTTAATGTGGGCTATTTGTTTGATTTAAAGAATGACTGGTATTTAGGCGCAAAAGTGCTCTACAAATACATCGGTGTCGAACAATTTGACCAAAGTTGGTCAGGAACTTTTCAAAATGGCGCATATCAATCAGCCGGATTACACACTAAACTCAGACAAGATTTAAGTCTCTTATTAAACGGCGGTTATCAATTTGGCTCTTGGCTTGTCTATGGGGGCATAGGTCCTGCAATGGTCGATGTGGCCGCAGAATTAAATGCTGAAATATTGGCGCCCACCAGCACTACGTTTCAGCCAGTAAACACCACTCATTCCAAGTATCTCTGGGGAGGAGCGGCGCAAGTAGGATTTGAATACATGTTACCTAATCGTTTCATGGTGGATGTTTCATACAACTTTTTAGCAAGCAGCAAGCAAACCCTGCCAACGATTCGTTTGCAATCGGGTACTGCTGGATTATACACAGCATTTTCTCAACAAGTGCATGTTACTGAACAAGGTATTAACGTCACTATCAATAAATACTTTGGATAGAATCGACCTGAGGAGCTCTCTTTTAAAAGAATCCAATTAGAAAAATAACCCACCTTATTTTAGGGTTATTAAATTAGGCTTTTGATTAATCAGGGTTATAATAAATAATAATCCATTCACTCCGTGAGATTGAACATGCCTGACGAAACACAAAAGTCTTTTATAGAGCATGTGGTCAGCGCCATCAGTTTAACCATAAAAGGCAAAACGATTTTTGCTGACCCCATTGAGCATGAAGACACTAAAATAATACCTGTAACGAGAATTCGCTATGGAATTGGTGGCGGATTTGGCCACAAAAAATCTGGAGACCGTGGTGAAGGCGGTGGTGGAGGAATTGTCGCTGAACCCATTGGATATATTGAACTTAAAAAAGGTCAATCTACCTTTAAACGCATAAAAGCGTCTCCCTCTTTGCCGGTTGTTATTCTTGCCAGTGGAATAGCAGGATTTTTACTGTTGAAAGGCGTCACCAAGGTTTTTAATAAAAAAAGGTAGGATTGTTCGCTTAAGTAGCAAATTTACTTGCAAGCCTATCTTTTAATTTTAAGTTTTTACTCAATGCCTTAAAATTAACGGAATATTTTTAATTTAGATTGTTTATATAACCAGCTGTCTAGTGAAAATAAACCACCGCCAGTTAAGAGAAAGGTCAAATATAAAAACCCCCACATAATAGGAAATTCCCAACCCCCGCCCGGAGAAACCCAAATAAAACCATTTGTAAAATGGTGACCAAGGAGGGTAGTCATTAATAAATAAATGCTAGCACCTACAGCTGCTATACGAGTTAAAAAACCAAACGTAAAAGCAAAGAAAATTGCAAACTCTATTATTCCTGCGAGGATAACCATGAATTTAGGATCGATAATCCCCATTAGCATGAAATCATGCACTTCTTGGTAATAGCTGCTCGTACCTAAAAATAATTTTTCTGAGCAATGCGGCAACATATTCAATCCAAGATAAATGCGAATTAAGAAATGCTGCCATGTCATCAACATCTCTTTTTGTACCATAATAAGACTCCAATGGTTAGAACAATTACATGTCTATTTTACCTATAGAATCAAACAGCTATTACGCTTATCATTTTGTCGCCATTAAGGTTGGCAAAACCATATCAAGCCAAGAATCTCCCATTAACGTATTAATATAACCAACATGACCACCATAATCCGTGATGTTCAAATTAAACAAGGAGTTAATATTTTTAATTCTGAAAAACCATCGATGGGAATGACCGGATCATCGGCTGCCGCTAAAACAGTCATGGGGATATTCACCATACGCAGTTTATCTTGGGAAAAATGATACTCCGAAAAATAAGCATCCATGTCTGGAAAATCTGAATATTTTTCAATTAAAGCGGCTGTAATTTGCTTGCAGCTTTTCATGGAAAGCAAATCCGAAAAATCATACAACTCAGGAAAGCATTTTTGTTTTTCAATGAGATTATTTCGCCATCTATTGCAAAAATAATGGCGATAAATTTTAGATTTATCAATTGCATCCGTTACCTGCTCTGGATTAACGGAAGGACAAATTGCAATGATTTTTTTTAAATTCTTTATAGGTTCGTCCGTAATGCTTTGTCGCCAACCAACCCGCAAAGCAAAACTTCCTCCCATGGAAAAACCAACGAGGCTCACGGGCAACTCAGGCTTTAATTCGGCAATTTGCTTGACTGCCTGAAAAACTTCTTCCAGGCGACATCCATGAAAAATTCCCTCATTTAAAGCAACGGTCTGCCCATGATCACGCATATTTAAACGAAAAACAGAATAACCTTTTTTATAGAGTTGCTCGCCCCTAGCCAACATGTACGATGATCTAACACAGCCAAGCCAACCATGCAGGAGAATGACCAACCCTACTGGCTGAACATGCGGTGAATAACAACCATTCAAATGTACGATTTCATCAGTTTCTACTTTTAAATTTATTAACTGCTCGTTTTTAATCATTTGATCAAAGACAGGTCTCTTTTTAGAACTGAGAATGGTTTGTAAATGCTTGTTTCTAACAAGAAGGTTCGGTTTAAAATCCGGTATTGACATAAAATTTATATTAAATTTGTTTGGACTATAAGAGTATAACAGAGGAATGATAGCCAATTCAGTCCACACAGACAAAATGCACTTTAAATTGAGTAATGCTTTTTTAATAGTAATACCCTAATAATCACGCATATTGACTTATTTTTAATCTAAAAGTAAAATATTTACCTAATGCTTTATGATGAGTATTGCGATGGGATTTATTCAAGAAACATTTTCTGACTATGGATTCACCATTAAAAAAAAATTAGGCAGTGGCTGCTGGGGAACCGCTTACCTTGCCGTGGATTCACAAGGACAAAAATGTTGCATCAAATCTGAATATAGTCGCAGGCGTGCCCAAGCTGAATCTGAAGCCATTAAAAATGTGTATGGATATCCATCAATCGTGCTCTCTCTTCATGGCATTCATTATTTCACCATGCCGTATTTTAAAGGCATCAATTTAAAACAAGCCATGGATCATGGCTTAAGTTTAATAGAAAAATAAATATTGCCATGAAAATTAGAGAGCAATTAATTGCGTTACATCGTAAAGGATATCTTCATCGCGATATTAAACCCGATAATATGATCTATGATGCAACCAATCCAACGTCTCCCATAGAAATTATTGACTTAGGCCGAGCCGTTCCTTTAAAAGAAAAAGATAAAACGTTGCATTTCTCTGGGTTTCGATTATTTTTTCAGCCGCAGACTGCCCCAGAATATGTGTATGGAAATGAAGATGACATTGGAGAACATTCAGATATTTATTCCTTCGGCCTTATCTTTTGCCAGTTTTTCCCTGAGGAAACAGACAAAATTTCCGCTCTTTGCCACCGCTATGATTTTAATTTGCGTCAATTAACGTTTGATGCCCTCAATGACCAGTTAATCGAAGTTTTTAAAAAGAAAAAAGAAGAGCTGATTGCTCAATGTTCAACAATCATTGACACCACTAAAGAAAGCAATACCATGTCGCTGGAAAATCTAAGAACGGCCTTAAGAAATGCGGAATTAAATAATAAAGATTCCATCCATACATTGCAAGTGGCCTGCTCCAATGCTTTTTCTGATTTTAACTCAACGGCTGTTCATCATCTTCTGCTTAAAGTATATGAATTCATTGCCTACTTTGGATTTATTAAAGAAGAAGAAGTCTTCAAATTAAAAATGAGAACGTTTGTTAATCCGAACCTCAATGAAGATACCGTGTCTTTACAAGAAGACAGCTTGTCCCCTGTTGCAAGTGATACTTCTTATATAAGGTTCGCATGATAACGATAATCGTATTGGACAATAACGCCTTGGTATGAATCTTACTCTGATAAAATCCAAGTGATGGATTGCAAAAATTGACTGTATCTATAAAATCTCCTCGAAAATTAATAATTTCAAAAAAAACAAGTTATATATCTCTTATTATCGGAGATTACCGGAATGATAAGCCGACTCAGCTTATGGATTACAGGATTTTTTACGGAGTGATTATGGCAGAAATTTACATTCACCCTTCATTAATACGCTTTACTAATAATCAAAATAAGATTGAGCTTTCTGTTTCCACCATTGATGAACTAATTCCTACCTTGTGCCAAATGTTTCCACAATTAAAAGGGAGTATTCTCAATGAAGCAGGCGAATTAACGCCTTATGTTAACTGTTATATTAACGGAAAAATTTAAATTCTTACGCTGAACGAACACCATTAATGGCTGATGCAAAAATAGATATTGTAACTGCTATGGTGGGAGGGTAATTATTCCTGGGTGTTTGCCAATTGATAAAATAAGCTTTTTTGCTTCATCAGTTGCTGATACGTTCCTGTCTGCACAATTTTTCCTTGATGCAACACAAAAATTTTATCAGCATTTTTAATCGTTGAAATACGGTGGGCAATGGTAACTCGCGTGATCTTTAATTGATTAATGCGACTTATAACCATAGTCTGTGTGCGATTATCCAATGAGCTCGTCGCTTCGTCTAATAATAACAATTTTGGATTTCCCACCAACGCTCTTGCTATTAACAGTAATTGCTTTTGCCCTCCAGACAAAAAACTTGAGGAAACCATCGTATGTATTCCCATAGGCAACGCTGCAACAAACTCATCAAGACCTAGGGTTGCCAAAACTTGCCAGGCTACTGCTTCTTCTATTGTCTGCATGTGGCCCATGATATTTTCAAAAATTGTACCATACATTAATTGACTATCCTGAAGAACAACACCAATATTAGAGCGAAATTTTGACAAATCCATTTCGCAAAGCCGTCTACCGTCAATCTCAACATGTCCTTGTTGGGGAAAATAAAATCCTAACAATAATTTTAAAATCGTTGATTTTCCTGAACCGGATAAACCAACAAAAGCCACATGCTGGCCAGGAGATATCAGGCAATCCACACCGTGTAACACTTGCATCTGAGAATCAGGATAACAAAAATGAATATTGTTCAGACGAATAAAACCAACGATTGGAAAATCGTTGGTTTGCATGATTAATGCATGAGTATTCTCTAGGGGCGCTTGCAATATTGGCAGCAGTCGTCGATAGGCAATCAAAGCATCGATAAAACCACTCGAATTTATATAAAATGACACGATACTGCCAATTAACAAACATAAACTGCAGAAAAAAATTACAAAATGTTGTGACAATAAAGAATCTAATTGTGGCAAAGCCGCATTAAAAATAATAAGCAAAAATAAAGAAGGTACACTATAAAAAAACGCATAACCTAAGATACCTTTATAATACGTGCGCTGCATCTTATTGCGCGTACCTCCATACATCTCCATCCAAACAGCTTCTACTGCTTGCTCTCTTGCAAATAATTTAATCCGTGACATACCCTGCAATACTTGGAACATAAAACCATAAGCTTGCCCCATACCCTTCATATGATCTTCTAAATGGGGAAAAAGGCGACATGATGCCCATACAGATAAACCCGTAAGCACGCCAACCAGCATGAACACAAGCACCGTCAGCTGCCAATTAAAATAGAGCATGATGTTAAAGCTCATAAGCAGGCTTATGAATGATAAAAACAAACCCATTTGATTGCTGCTAAATAATGGACCCAACGAGGCAATCCATAAAATGCGATGCACCAAATCACCCACAGGATAACGGTCAAAAAAATGAACAGGAATCGCCAGAATTCTTTTCATGACTATTGCTTGCAACGAATGAAGAATGTTTACTTCAAGATGCGTATAAATAACCGTGCGTATTACACTTAAAATTACAATAAAAATACTAATGATTAACAACATCACCACAGAATGGCTCAAAAATCCTATGTTCTTTAACCCATAGCCATTATGAATCATATAGCCGACGATAACCGGTCGAAGAATGCTTATGAGTGCCACAAAAAAAAATAAAGCCCCCATCATCCACAAAAAAAATGCATTATTTTTTAAAAATACGAGAAATGCATGTTTTATTTCAAAAGGCTGCGCATCATTACTTTTTTCCAACGATCCTCCTCCAACATCATCATAGTCAGATCTACTGATATATCAAAATTTATGTTGGCACAGAAAATAGCTCTGCAAAATAAGCACTCTTTTTTGAAATAAGCTGGGCTTTTGAGCCAACATCAACCAATTTTCCATGATTAAGAATAAAAATCTCATCTGCATCTTGTATGGTATTGAAACGATGGGCAACACTGATTCGAGTTGCAGTATATTGATTAAGATTGTGTTTAATTTGCATTTCAATCAGAGGATCCAACAAGCTGGTGGCTTCATCAAGAATTAATATCCGTGGCCTGGTAAGGAGCGTGCGGGCAATTTCCAGACGCTGCTTTTGTCCCCCACTTAAATTTTTACCTCCCTCGAGCAATAGATAATCCAATCCCTGTGGAGTTTGCAGCACTAACTCATCAACTTCTGCCATACGCAATGCAAACATAATTTCTGATTCAGAATATGACTTTCCCCATAAGCATAAGTTATCTCTAATACTGCCTTGATAAAAAAATTGTTCCTGACTCACTACCCCTATTAAATGAGCTCGTTGGGCAGAGGAAAGTTCCGATAAAGGCATGTCATCGATCATGATTGTCCCGGACCAAGGTTGATAAAGCCCTGAAATTAAATGAATTAAAGTACTTTTTCCACTTCCAGAATGACCAACAATAGCCGTCTTACTGCCTGCTTCTATGGTCATATTAAAATGATCAAACAGAGGTTTAAACTCACGACTGTATCCAAATGTTAAATCAATAATTTGAATTTTTCCTGGGATGCTTTTATTGTCTTGCTGATGATTTAAATCAGGCTGGGAAGCCTCTATAGGAACAGTCTTGTGTTGAACCACTTCAGCAGGATAATCCATAATATCAGTCATGCTTTGCAAATCTGCTTCTATTTGATTGGACTGGTTACTCAGCCTCAAACACTGCATTAAGGCATCGTTAAATGATAAAAATAACACTTGACATGCCATCATCTCGCCAACCGTCATGAGGTTTTTATAAACCCCATAAGTTCCTAGGGCCATCATGACAATATAACCTATTGAAAACATAAGCTGCGAAATGATTTGCACGATGCTGTTCATCAGAGAGGATTGACGATAAACACGCAAATATTCTTTTAACTGCGCCTCCCACATTGCAAAATACCTTTGTTCAGAACATTCAGCCTTAAGTTGAGAAATCAGAGAGACCCCCTGCGTCGTTAACGTCGTCAGTCTCGCTATATTGGCTTTTACAACATTCGCCATATGCCCCCAGCGCCTTTGGCAATACCTCGTACCTATGAAATAAACAGTCACTATGAAAGCAGCAATCACACTCAACCACAGGCTGTATACAAGCATTAATGCAAATGAAACAATGCCCTGCAACAAGGCTGCAACCATCAAGCAAATACTGCCCCAGGGCGCAGCAGATAGCCTATCTGAGACCTGCAAACGATGAAGCAAATCTCCCGGGCGTCGATGTGTGAAAAATCTAAGAGGTAGCTGCATCAAATGCTTTACAAGGCTCGCACTAAGCCAGGTTGCAAAACGAGTCTCCAGAAAACGAAACATCCAACGTTGTAAATAAATAATTCCTATCTGCACCCCAAACATGGTGATCATCACGCCTAAAAGCCTGAATTCCGGATCAGCATGATTTTTCAAAATATATTGATCAATAAAAATCTTAGTAAAGATAGGTGGCGTTAAATTAATTAACGCTACGATGATCATGGCAAAGCACATGATCAAAAGAGGACCGCATTGTTCTCGTATTAAAGGCAAAAAATCCGTCACATAGCGTTTTGGTTTGGGGATTTTCTTAAACGTGGCATCGGCTTTAAAGTGGATCGACAGACCTGAAAAATTACGATTGAAGGTCTCCAAATCAATGATCTGTGGTCCTTGCTTTGGATCATTAATATAAACTTTATTGCCTGATATCCCTTCAAGAACCACATAATGCTTACGATTCCAAGATGCAATCCGTGGTAGAATCATGTTTTGAGGCAAGCCATTTTGATAGATGGTTGCGTCCATACCAAAATGCTTTGCCGCCTTTATGAGGTTTGCCGCACTAACGCCGTCTCGTGATACCAAACATAAAGAACGTAACGTTGCAAGAGGCACATGACATCCATGATAGGCCAGAATAATCCCTAACGCAGCAGCACCGCAATCAACCGTTTCCATTTGCATAAAGATTGGTGTTTTAACGCGTTTCAAACGTCTCTTTTTATAACTCACCGGATGCTCATTCATTGAAAACGTGTTGCATTGCTTAAAACAAAATGTATTCTGGCGTTAAAAAAGCGCAGACACGCCGGCAGCAACCGCAGCCCCTGTGGTAGTCGTGGTTGTTGCGCTTCCTCCCCTCGTATCAACAATATCATCAAGGTCGAGCGCGGAGATCGTTGGGGAACAGTAATCCTCATGTTCCTGCATGGCTTTTTTATTTTCAGCGCACTGATTCAGGAATTCTTCTGTTTTATTTGACATATTAATTCTCCGCTATCCGTAGACTTTTCATTAAGTTAGCATACAATATCATATTTTTTAAATCCTGTATCGTCGTGCCTCAAGGATGCAAAAATCGCCGTTTCATCATACCCATTGCTGTATTTTTTAGATAGATATTATGTAAAAATGACACACAGAATTACAAATAGGTAATGAACAGGATGTGAGTAAGCATTTAATAAAAATCGCAATCATCGGCGGTGGACCCGCAGGAGTATCGCTCTGCCTTCAGCTTGCAAAAAGCTTAAAAAACTTAACATTAAAGTCCAATGTTCATCTCCTTCTGTTTGAAAAAAGCACCGCCATAGGCTATGGCTTACCCTATTCCATCAACGAAAACGTTTTTAATATTAACTTGCCCCGAGAATACATGACGTTAATTCCTGGTGAGCATCATCATTTTTCAAACTGGCTGCACGATTTACAAAAGATACCAGAATCCACCACGTTCCCTTCACGCTATTATTTTGGTCAATATGCCCATAATCAGTTATTAAATGCGAAAAAAAATTTAAAATCACCTGCATTGAAAATTATGACGCTTACTGAACACGATGTATTCGACATCCTTTCAGAAGACGATCAAAATTATCAAATCCATGCCCGGCATCAACATACATGCGTTTTATACACTGCGCAAGTGGTTATTTTAGCAACAGGACATCTGCCATCGACGTTATTCTCCCATTATCATCATCTCCCCAATTATCAACATAATCCTTGGGACATGTCAGCTTATCGCAAATTCGCTTCCCACCATCATGTAGTCATTATTGGAACCCATTTAACAGCGATTGATGTGGCGCTAAAGTTATACAGTCAAAAACACCAAGGTCATATGACCATGGTTTCGCGCACAGGGCTTTTAAGCGCTGTCAGAGGCCGTAAACTCTCACACAGCATGCAATATTTAACTCCCTCAACGATTCGCTATCTACTAAAGACGCATGACTCTACTACCTTATTATCTCAATTAGAGCGCTTATTTGAGAAAGAAATCTCCTTATATTTTCCCCACGGACTCTCTCTTTGGGATACTATAAACCAAATCAAAAAAATGCCCCCTCTTAAGCGTCTCAAGCATGAGATAAAAAACGCCGAACTAAATGAGGCTAACTGGCAATTAGTACTATCCTGTTTTTATCAAATTCTTTTTAAAATTTGGCCAAAATTACATCCACAGGAACAATTATTCTTTCTGGAAAAGCACGCGAGCTTAATGTTCGCCTTTTTATGCGCATTTCCATTAACCAATGCCTATATCATTCAATCCATGATGGTTAGTAAACAATTATCGATTCAAGGAGGAATAATCGATATTGAATACAATGAACCGCATTTTTTTATTACATTGAACAATGGAACATCATTAACCGCTGATTATCTTATTCGAGCCACAGGTTCCGGCGATGATCCAAAAACCGTGCCTTTATTAGCGCAAATGCTCACTAGAAAATTAATTAAAAAACACCCTTTGGGTGGAATTTATATTGATACCAATACCCATCATGTTTTAACCGACAAACAAAAAAATCCTCCATCTATCTATGCTCTTGGAGATTTGGTAAAAGGGGCTTGTTTCAGAATGATTGAGATAGGTCAGGTTGTAGAGCAGGCGAGAATAATTTCAGATCATATTACTCAAACATTGAATTTAGCAGGATAACAAAGGCTTATTACTTATTTGATGTCAGTTTCGCCAAAAACATAACATAAGATTTTTTTTCTAGCAGGCATACAAGAAATGCTTGTACGTCTTCAAAAACACAATGTTGCTCTACGCCATAGTAACTTGCAATATAATTAATCACATCTTTGATTGTACACGGCGCTTCGAGAAAATCCCAAATCTTAATCCCAGAAGCATTAATGCGATAATAAATATTGTCATCAGGCCCCATGACCACCAATTCATTATCAATCAAGGTTGTGCATACTTCCGGATGTTTACGAATTGTACATTCTAAAAATGACAGCTCCACCTAATTCCCCATTTTAGTTTGCTTCACATGACAACGAATCGGCTCCCCGCTCTCATTCAAATACCCAAAGCGCCGCATCACAGCACCATGTTTGGACACAATACGTTTTATTTGCTCCTCATTGAGTGTATTTTCCCAATCACCAACAATCCCTTTTCTAAAAAAAGCACGAGACACTGGTGAGCTTTCGCGAAAACCAAATGTCTCTTCATACTGTTTTAATTTTTCAAACCGGCTTTTCTCCAGGGCAGTCAAAATAACATGGTCAGACATCTTGATTCCTAAAAAATCAAATGCCTTAGAAAAAGTTGGTAATGGTGCAAAATTCATATCTTCATAACGCAATATCAACAATCGAATATCACGTACTGACACCCAGCTTTCAACATGCGATGACCACGATGAACAAATCTGGCGTACTTGTAACGATGGTCTAGACGCAAATCCTCTTAGCGTCAAAGACGGCGTATTCATCATCCCAATCGCAGAATCAATCGAACAATTCATATGATGTGCAAAAGAAATAGCGACGTCCAAAGGATTTCTTATAAAATAAATAATCCCGACACTCACTTCGCTTGGAACAAGGGGGATACAATTATTTATTTTATAATAAGCATCATGGATTTTAAAATATTGGATACCATCATGTTGTTCACCGAACCAGCGGTAAATTAATGGCTTTAATCGTTCTATTTCGTCCTCGTTTAATAAATTGCTATCAAATCCTAAGGCCCTGTTTATCATAAAACGATCGCCCGCGCCTGTCCCAAGAATGGTTTGCCTATTTAAATCCAGATTATCACCAGTAGCATACAAGAGATTTGTCAGAACAATCCTAAACCAGGTGTTTCCTGATTTTGGATAAGAAGCCAACCACACAATTCCTTTATCAAATGTCATGTTTATTAACCTGCGACTTCTCTAGTAAATCGATAAAATCCTGCAGATGAACATGCATCCGATTGTATTCAATCAATACAATACCAATACGATTTGCTAACATTGCACAATAATTAAAATATAAATTATTCTTTCGCATCCCTGACAAATAAAGTTTATTATAAAAATTTTTCTGCAAAACATTGATTTTCTCCCCGCCAGTCAAATGTTTTGCATGAAACATTTCTTTCTGTTGGAGGGTTAAAGTATACACAGTTTTAAGCGGTAGCGGTTTTGCATAAAATGCATCTTCTGCAACCCATCGATATTTTTTAATCTGTGGCCTTATGGCTTGCAACTCTTTTACATTGATATTCAAGAAATCTACTGCTTCAGACCATAAGTTAATTTGATTTAGCCCGGGAAAAACCATACCATCCTTCCGAACAATACATAGGTCATCCGCCAGCATCTTATATCCTCGTTGCATCATGGCCGCCAGGAGCAATGATTTTCCTGAGCTATTTTGTCCAATGAACGCCACAGCGTGATCATCCATTTTTAAGACGCTGCCATTCAACACCAAGAAATCGCGCTGCATCAGCAAAGCCGCCAGGCAAGGGCCACTGACCAATACGGCTAGAGACGCTTCATCAATCTCTTTTTCCGGCTCAATGATAATTCGCCTCCCACCATCTACCCAGAAACGTCCTATATTCGGTACATTCAACCATAAACCGTTTGCTTTAACCTGATAAAACAATCCTCGCTCAATCGCATCCTCAAAACCGCTTGGCGAAACATCCCCATAAGTGATACACACGTCCGCCACCGCATTCGAAGGAGGTTCCAATACTGGTGAATACTGCGCTAGCATCAAGTCACTACAAATCGTTAAACCATAAGCTTGAAACTTAAACATTCTTCATACTCAAAAAGCATCGATTAATGAATCGCTTTCATATAACGCCATCGCATCATAAATCCACTTAAAATAATCTGGCGCACATGCCTCTCCAAGCTTAATATCTTTAAAACCATGATGAATATAAATAATTTTCATATAAGTCATCACAAAACTTAACGCAAGTTTCAAATTAATCGGAGCAGGCGCGTGTTTTTCTTCTGCACTTCGCTTCTTATGCTGCGCATAACGCTGCCAAAATTTAATATCTTCCAAATGCTCGAGCAGAACTTCACGTTTTACTTTCAAGCGCTGATCATTTAATTGCTGCTGCATCAAAAAAACAAACATCAAAATCCACGACAACAATTCTTGACCTGCACTGAAATCACTTAATACGTCGTATTCAAAATAAAAAGCCACAATCGGTAAATAAGCTTTAATACGTTGATTTGTAATATTGCCTAAACAGATGTAATGCAACATCCAACGAGATAAAGGAGATAAAACTGCATGATGATGAAGATATTGGTAAAATTTCTCTGGAAAATAAAGATCATTTGCTTGGATATAATGCAAATAGTGATGTTCTTCATCCAATAAATCATCCAACTCAATCACAGCAAATGAATATTTTATTAATTTTGCCAATTCAAAAACCAGTTTATAGTCTTGCGCCTTGGTATCAGATAATACCTTAATTTTTTTTCAATATCCGGAAGCCAATCTTGTAATGTATGAAAAGGAGTACCATCCACATCATCAACTAAAGAAGCGATGAATTTAGTAAAAGGCAAAACCGGCATTTTATTATCAACAGTCGGTATGTTACCTTTTGATAAAATAGCCGTTTGCACATGTTGCAACACTTCAATGGCATCATGTCGCTTAACATCAACCAAACCATATTGATTAAGCCATGCATTTAATCTGGAACATTCCTCAGGAAACGCTACATTCATCTGCTTTAATGCTTGTCGCAATGAACGGCTTGGATAAAATTGCTTTTTGCACCAAGCGGTTAATGATTGCTTTACGTCAAGGCCAATAACTCCCTCCCGATGCGCACGCTCAAGAGTAGCTCGAATATTGACCATCGCATCATTAATAGGCAATGAACCTTGTTCCTGGCCATAATGCAACACAGCCACTTCATCATCATCCACTAAAGCATGAGAGGCATAGGCTTGGAAAATTTTTCCGACGCCTATCATGCCAAACGCGTGCAATTCTGCCGCACGCAGCGCCCCCATACTTGCAGCGCCATAAACTTCAACACCACGATCTAAAGCCAACATAATTTCTTTATGCCACACAGCAGGCACTTGTTCATACAAACCATCAATCAAAATAATTCGCTTTGGCGTCAATCGCAATAAACGCAGAATGTCACCACATTGTATAGGGGGATGATAATGCGCTTGTCTCAAATAATGTTTGGCAGTCTCTATATCAAGCGTAGGACCTAAAAAACATGTGTGTCGTATCTCTCCATACAGCTTGTTTCCTCTTACCTCTACGACAATTTAGATAATGAACATGAAAAACAGGTTCCATGAAAATAACGCAATCCCGGGACCATCACATGAACAACAGGAATGTTGATATCTTCTCTTGTATGATCATAAACAATAACGTGTTTGAACCCATTATTTTTTAACACATGGACTAATTCACTCAGGCATTGGGAAAATGAATAACCTTGGGGTATTTTTGTTTCAATAAATGGTGTTTTTTCTAATCGGGTTTTCGCAAACATACCATCAAAATCTCCCCTAATGCGCTTTATTTTTTGATACACTCGCGGGGTTTGATCATCTCTTGCACCAGAGATAATGGTTAAGCGTGCCTGAATCGCTTCTGTAATGGCTCTTGCCAACGCAACGACACTCGAAAAATGCGCACCAGTTCCCATCATCATGCCAACGTTCCGCACTTCATCAGGATTGTGCAAGATGGTCAAATACGCTGGAATGTTTAAATGCGTGCTAATATCCCAAACTTCCAAATAAAGATTACTACGGTGAATATTTGATATTAATGACAGTAAATAAGGAGACGTTATGGTTGATAAATCCACCTGACCGTATTTTGATACCAATAAATTTTCTACCGTAAACTCCCGCTCCAATACTTCAAATAAACCGTGGCAAATGGCTTCTTCAATGGTGTTACCTGAAGCAAGCCCATTGGTCGTCGGAGGAAAATAACGATAACCAGGACGGAAAAACGTAGTATTCACATTAAAGGTGGTATATGGAAAATAGATTTCCTGGCCACTGATTAAATCTGTTCCTTTTCCCCAGGGGATTTCAAGAGAATCTATGTCAATCCACTCAAAAGGACCATGGTTAATATGAGGATGAAGTTCAAGCATTGGATAATCTTTTTTAAGACGTTGATAAGACCCAAATAACGCAGGTTGGGCCATATTTTCACAATGCCATCCTTCAATGGATTCCATCATGGCAGAAATTTTAGCTAAATCATTCGTAATGCCTTTGCCTTGTGCTGACGTCAAAAGCTTCGCTTGAGGTCTAATCGCAACATAAGTTGGAACTCCAATATGATCGAGTCCAGTAATATTAGCAACTCGGGTAATACCAAATCTGTCCCACAATAAAGGTTCTATTTTGGCTAACGTTTGCTCAGGAGTTACTGCCCGAAATGTCCCACCTAAATCAATCATATTAGCTTATACCCATTATCTTTATTTTATTTAATGCGGTTTGGGAAAATCATCACAAAAAAATTCCGGAACATAAGCCTGCGTCTTGTGTTTAAACCAATCAAAGTGCATGCCTGGAATGATGACATGAACCACTGGAATGCCCAATTCACGACGGGTATGCTCAAACACAATAACCTTCCCAAATCCTTGTTGTTTTAAACGTTTAAGCAATTCTTGAATACAATGGGTAAAATCGATTGGGACGGAAGTTTCCACAAACGACATACATTTGTCTTTTAATGAGTCCAGGTTCGGTAACTCATTGCGATAGAATTTTCTTTTAAATTTATAATTTGCAGGATAGATGTCGTCTCTTGAGCCTGAAATCATGGTTAACCTTGATTGAATGGCTTCAGTAATAGCGCGTGATAAGGCAACCACACTGGATAAATGAGCCCCTGCCCCAGTAAAAAAATCAAGACCGCGCGTTCCTCTGAAATCAAATAAGGTAGCACTGTACGTTGGAACCCCATTAGCGGAAGTCATGTCACAAATCTTAAATTTCACAGAATCAAGCTCTATTTTTTTTAACAATGCAACCAAATGACTTGCATGGATGGTAGATGGGTCAATGTAGCGCAGCGGAGATAATTCAGAAAGGGTCCAACTATGTCTTTCAATAACTTCAAACATCCCATGACAGACGGCTTCTTCAAACGTGTTGCCAGAAGCAAGACCATTCGATGTTCCAGGAAAACACCCTAATCGGTTTGAACTTAAAACCAGTGAATCGAGATCAATCAGTGAGCTTGGAAAATAAATTTCTCGTCCACTATTTAATTCAATTCCAGAAGCCCAGGATAATTCCATGGTATAAAGAGCATCTGGTTTAATATCAAAATGTCCATTAACCAATGTTTCAAGTTCCACTAGCTCGTAGCGACTTTTCAATTGTTGGCAGGAGCCAAACAGTTTTGGTGGAAGCAAACGCTCCGCATGCCAACTTTCTATTGATTCCATGATGGCAGAAACTTTAGCAAGCTCATGCGTTATCCCTTTCCCTTGTGCCGTAGTTAAAATCCTTGAATCCGGTCTAATGGCAAGGTAGGTAGGAATATTCAAATCATCAAGACCGGTAATATTTGCCACGCGGGTAATACCAAACCTATCCCACAACAGAGGTTCTATTTTACCCAACGTTTCCTCCGGACTAACCGCGCGATACGTTCCCCCTAAATCAAGCATCCTGTTTACTGCTCCAGCCAAAACTTAAATTTTTTTATAATTATCCAAAATTATAAATGAGACCAAACATGACACTATCAAGCGATGGAGCTTGGGCATTCGCTACGCTGTAAATACCTGCCGTTGCTTGCGGACTTGCAAATGCACCCGTGACGGTTGATGAAAAATCATTATTCCCAAAAACATGCATGTAAGCTAACGTGAAGTCTAAATGATCAGTAAAGTTATACAAGCCGCCAACTTTAATTTCAGGATGGATGTTTGTTGAAACGGTTGTTAATCGATTGGTTGATGTATAATTGCTGCTGCCAATGCTGTTTTCAAAAATTGCAGTCCCTTTGACGTGCCTGTTCTCTGCCATGGCTCCACCTTTTAGATACACACTAAAGGGTACAAAATCGTACGTAATACCAGCCAACAAGTCAAAACCATAGAGGTAAGAGGAATTAGCAATGGATAATCTTCCGGAAGGAATACTGCCTGAGACATGCGAATTAGTACTGCCGTAATAACCCCAACCTGCTTCAGATGTAAAACCAAAATGATTAGAGTATCCATAAGCAAGACCAACAGCGCCTCGACCGCCCCATAATTGTTTGCTTATGGATGGTCCACTGCCAAAAACTGTCGCAGATTTCACTGTATTCCAGGTGACAGCGCCTTCACCGCTAATAAAAGGCACAAGACTTCCTGTTCCAACCGAAGAGCCCCCCCCCATCCCACCAGCGTAGGCACCTTGCGCCAATACACCCATAAAAAACATTGGCAATACAGTTTTTCTCATTTTATAACTCCATTATTTATTAAATAAAAATCATTTTTAAACCGGCTATCTTTACATAAGTCATTGACCGAATCTACGTTTTCCATAATGTTTTTTCCGCATGAGCTGTATTGTGAAAAAGATCATGATAAATTGCCATCTTCTAGAAATTTATTATTTTTTGGAAAAACCATGCATAATATCCATGTGTTTTTAGGTCCTTCCCTTGACTTAAATATCGCACGCGAGATTCTGCCGAATGCCCATTACCATCCTCCCATCCAGTGTGGGGATATCATTCGCTCAATGAGATTAAATCCAGGCATGATTGTTATCATCGATGGTTTATATGAAACAACGGCCGCAGTGTGGCATAAAGAAATTCTTTTTGCCATTCAGGCAGGGATTGAAGTGTGGGGAGCAGCCAGTATGGGAGCCCTTCGGGCTGCGGAACTGCACCATTATGGTATGAAAGGCTTTGGTGACATATTTCATGATTTCAAAGAAGGCAAACTCTCTGATGACGATGAAGTAGCCGTCTTACATCTTAGCCAAGTTGATGAATTTTCAGCAATTAATGATGCCATGGTGAACATTAGGGCAACGTGTGAATTAGCCTTATCAAAAAAATACTGACGCTTGCTGCAAAAAATTCACTAATAGCTTACTGTAAAGCTCAGTTTTATCCTTACCGCTCCTTAAAAAAAGCCGTCCTATATTTATCGGAAACCGACCGTCAGAGTTATACGGCTTTTGCAAAATGGCTAGATAATTATGGGGTGGTGGATATAAAAAAAAATGACGCCCTCTCCCTGCTCAAACATATTAAAGCATCCTACACCTCTGCTATTTATTCAAAAAAATTGGTACAAACCAAACCTTTAAATTCCATGACTTGCTTTTTAAGAGAACTCATCTTATTTGCCAACACGACACCTTTTCAGCATAGTTCTCCCTGGTTACCACACATTGAACATCAATTGCAAACCCTCCACACTCAATCTCCCATGGAATACATGTTGCTCGCAGAAATCGTTTCGTTTATGCAAAAATTGGCGATGTTGGCATCAAATGATAAAAAATCCATCAACAATGAAGCGTTAATTAATTATATTAGAAAAAATCAACTGTATTCACCGGAACAGGATTTTGCTTTTTATGAAAACCACCCGCTTTTATCGGACGTATATCTTCTAATCTGTCAAGCGGTATGTCTTGCACATTTAACCTCTGAGACTTTGGACAAATATTTGCCGATCATTGCTCATTATTATGCCCTTCCACCTGCTCTTGTTGCAAAATCCCAAAAAAGACTTCGAGTCATATTGATCATTATATTTTCTATTAATCAACACGTTCATCAGACCAATTTGACTATTTCCCAAAAACATTTACCGTACCATCTTAAACAATTAAAAAAATGGCGAAATTATAGTCATGCCCAATTTAAAAGCTGGATAAACCAAATTGGAATAAACCGTCAAGTTTTTACGTCATTTTTATCCGCTTATGTTAGTGCCTCTTCCGTTCATTTATTAGGCATGATAAAAATTAATTATCATCATTGGCTTTATGATGCTTATTCCTTGTATTTTGATAATCAGGTGTCTATTACTAACCATTCAGTTGTTACTTAAAGCAATAATTATTAGATTGCAAATTATAATACACGGAGATGAAATCTGATGGATGAGTTTAATCAATCCGAATTTCTACGATATCAACGCCATTTTCCAGTTATTGGCGTTGATGGCCAACGCCAACTGAAACAAGCCAAAGTCCTGTGCGTAGGCAGCGGAGGATTGGGATGCCCCGCTTTGCAATATCTAGCTGCTGCTGGAGTTGGTACTCTTGGAATCGTAGATGGTGATATGATTGAATTGAGTAATTTGCAACGGCAGATTTTATTTCAAACCGCTGATATCGGACGCAATAAAGCGGAGGTTGCATGCGAGCGTTTGCTAGCATTAAATCCAGAAATATCCATCAACGCTTATACTGGCTATTTATCCAACTCCAATGCCGAGAAGATTATAAACCATTTTGATGTCGTTCTGGATGCAACGGATAATTATGAGGCCAGATATTTATTGAACGAGACGTGTCGTACTTTAAACATCCCTCTTATTTCAGCAAGTATTTATCAGTTTGACGCACAATTAAGTGTGTTTAACTATAAAAATGGCCCATGTTATCAATGCTTATACCCAAGCCCACCACCACCAGCACTGACGCCTAATTGCGCCCTAGGTGGTGTTTTAGGAGTTTTACCAGGCGTAATCGGCACAATGCAAGCAGCGGAAGCCATAAAAGTCATTTTAGGGATAGGAGATGTTTTATCAGGCACCTTACTGAGCCTTGATTTATTATCGATGCGCTTTACTCAATTTGAAATTGAGAAACAGCATTGTGCCCTTCATCCTGCTGTGTCATTCCATACTGATATGGGAATAAACTCCTGTCGAGAAATAGTTTCTGTAACTGCGCTGGAATTATCTCATTTACTGTCCTCCGATAGCGGAACAATACAATTGATTGATGTGCGCCAACCTTATGAGCGCAAAATCTGTCATATAGGCGGTAAGCATATTCCCTTAGTTGAACTTGACAATTACCTTGAACAAATGCCTAAAGATCAAGATCTGGTGCTTTATTGTAAATCGGGAGCTCGCAGCGCCCAAGCCTGCAGAACACTCCAAAACGCTGGCTTTATCAATGTTCGTCATTTAAAAGGCGGTATTTTAGAATGGATAGAATCCGTAGATAGTAGTTTAATGAAGTATTAATGAAATTATTAATAATAAAACAAAGAGGTTTTTAATTCGATACATTGAACAATAAGTATTTACTTAAATTGAACTTTCAAATAGAATTTGATTTCCTTTCTCCTTCATGGCTAAAAAGGAGACATTATGCCCACCTTCTTTGGCAATCAAAAAAAACCTGCTTCAGAAAAAAGTTTTATGCAAAATTATGGCGATCATTTAAAGCATGTGGAGCATCAAGCTAATTTGACTTATTATCGCTTCTTGTCTTACCAATCGTACAGCAAACAATTCAGCCTACTTGGTGAACAAATGCGAGAGCGCATCAAAATATTTCAAGCGCTTTATGATGGTTATGATTACGCTGATGAGATACTCGGCGCCACCATTGTTCCAATTTTATCCGTAGCTAACACGGTTGTGTTTACGGTTGCAGCTCTATGGGAAGGTATGCAGGCATTATCCATTCGGATTGGACTCGCGAGGGATGATGGTGACCACCATAGTCGCTTAGCCATGAGCTATTTACTGGGAGCAGGCGCTTTTTTACTTTTTTCAGCCGTTAGTCTCGTTAAATCCGCCATCAGTTTAATAACAAGACCGCTGATAACCATGGTTCATGGTTTCAAACCTCAGGATACAGAGCGATTCTACAACGAAGACGGGGCCTATGAAGAGCCTGAATATCCATCCTTAAGTTATTGTTGAGTTAGATTTAAAAGGCTATTTTTGGCAGATATCCAAGTCTGCCTCCATCAATTAGCAGCTATTGTTCAAGGCTGAATCCAGCATCAAGCCATCCTCGCAAACCATGCTCCAAAGAATACACGTGCGAATACCCCATGTTTTGTAAACTATCAGCAACCAAAGCACAACGAAATCCACCGCTGCAATAAACGACAATGGGTGCATGAATATCAGGAATTTCTTTTTCAATGTCTCGCTCAACAATGCCTTTGCCCAAATGCCTGGCAGAAGGAATATGTCCTGATGGCCATTCATGGTCTTCACGCACATCAATAAGATAAAAAAACTCCTCCGCGACCATTTTTTCCTTTAGTTTTTCTGCTGTTATTTCCTGGATACGCTGCTTAGCTTGAGCCACTAATGCTAAAAAACGCGGGGAATGTTGCTTCATCATACGGACTCCACTCTTACCCAGGGCAAACGCATCTAAATTTTGAACATGTATTTGTTTAAAAATTTAGATGCGTATGCCCTGACTCTTACCTATTCTACTTGACTTCTTCAAGTAAGCTGAATATTTTTAGTTGTGTATTATCATAGGTAATTCATTAAATTTATGAAAGCAACCAGTAAAAATATATTTTTTCATATATAATTTAACCATAAAGAAAATAAAATAGACATCGAGATGATTATGGAAGCTGGTGAACTCGCTGGGTTTAAGATGTTTGATACAACTAAACCTGCCCGAAAGGCTGGGGATTTTAGTTGGCTGGGCTTTAAAAAAGACACCTATCGGCCAGGGAGCATGCGTCCAGCTGAGCTTGCTGCCGAAATAGAATCTCTTCCGGAGAGTGTTGACTGTGTTAACTTAAGTGGCAATGGGTTAGGGTTAAGTGAATCAGCCCTTCTCCCAAGAGTATTAAAGTTACTCGCATCCAAACCAGCTGTTAAAGAAATTGACTTACGTTTTAATCAGCTTGGCAAAATGAACCCGGCCGATCTGGCTGATGCGTTCAGACAAGTAGCCGACACAGTCAGAATCGTCAATTTAAGCAATAACAAATTAGGGACTCTTAGTTTTGGTGATTTTAAAACCGTTATACAAGCAATCGCGACGCGAGAAAGAACCGTAGAATTATTGAATAATGGCTTAGAAACATTTCCAGAAACCGACGTTACAAACTTTCTTGCCTCTCTAGACGCCACTACTTTTAGAACCGAAACGATAGAAGACGAGTCTCCAGTCTCAGGATTAAGTCTGTAATTATTGACCACTCAAGAATCTCTCCTGCTTTATAAACTTATTTAATTCCAAAAACACTTTCTCAGTTGACATTAGGCAATAGTTAAACCATATATGTATATATGTTGTACTTATAGGTTTATAATATGCCTAAACCTGGTGAGGACGAAGAAGATAGAGAATCCGCTGCCGCCCGCCGGATTCAAAAAACAGTGCGAGGGATAGCAGCCCGTTCTGGCTATAAAATAACCCGATTAACGGACGAGGAGGCAAGCGATTATGTCCCTTTTTTCTCGGAAACGACACGCCTCTTACTGGCCGACAACTTGCGGAGCATACACTAAATACGAACTTTGTACTTGTTGGCACCGCTTTATTTCGCTCCATAGACATTGCGTGCAAGCTTGCTGCAACACCTGATGTTTTTCCTAAAGTCATCATTGTGGATAATAGTCATCGAACCTATTTGGCATGGAAGCAAATTCAAGCATTTTTTGCCGCATCGCCTCCGGAAGAAGCATGGCGTGATTTTCTTCATAAATCCGATGGTTTTCTGGAATTTATTATCGATACTTTAATGGATAACGTTCGTTTTGACGGTGGCATAGAACCTCCAGAGTATTTTAGACATTTCAGCAAACTTTACTCATTAGATTATGTAAAAAAAGTCGTTGCAGGAGTAGTTGCCATTCAGCAAGACTGGGGTGATCTCGAAACATTTCAAAAAATTGCAAGAATCTACGTTGGAAGGCCTATCGTAGTTTACCCTTCCAATATTATTGATTTTGTAGATTGTTCGACCCAAATACGGGTATTAAAATGCATTGACTGTCTCAAACCGTGTTTGTCATTATGCACCAATTTAGATTCTGTCCGCAAAATGCCTACCAAAAGTTATGTGTTTACTGACTGTAGGCCCAGTTTCATGGCTGAAGCGATGGGATTAAGTGAAGAAACAAAAACCGCAGTGCTGGACGCTGCATCCATTGCCGGTATTCCTGACCCAACCACAGCAGCAACATCAACCCCAACCCAACCCCAACCCAACACCAGCAGCAACACCAGCAGCAACACCAGCAGCAACTAAAGCAGATACAGAAGCAGATACAGAAGCAGATACAGAAGCAGATACAGAAGCAGATACAGAAGCAGATACAGAAGCAGCGGCAAGAACAACGGGAGAATGCAGAACCGATGAATTACGGCCATAACCTTGTAGCAAGTATATGAATGATTATTTATAGTGACATTTCCATCATTTTTCCATGCATACATCAAATATAACTATCCAATAATTCGCGAAATCGCCACGACATCGAGCTGGTTTCCCTGTTCTTCCTCATGCTCCTCAGTATTTAAATGCCCCCCACAACACAACAATCGCTTGAATTTACTAAATAACCCAACCTTGGCCACACTTGAAATAGGTTTTGGTGCTTCTTCCAAATAAACGACTCTTCTTGTTACAGGCTCCTGAATGGGGGAAACGCTGTTTTCAACGCCCATCTCAGGAATATAACCAGGCAGCAGAGTGGGATCAAAGGCAGATTGATACGACGTACGGAATGTTCTGATTGAAGATTCCAATTCGAACGGTATGGGATTATTCGCTAATGGTGGTGCAACATGCTCCTCCGGCTGTTGCAGCCTGTCCGCAGAAGTAGAAGATAGCCGAACACTCATCAGCGTATTAAGATCAGGAATACCTGCAAAAAAATCAATCGCCTCATCGATAGAAAACCGCTTTTCAAAGTCAGGCTCGCTCATGGTTGCAACGAGCGCATAAATGCCGGCACATTGCTGTTCGCTCAATGTCGAAGACAGACTCCTGCGCCAAACAGAAAATGATAACTTGTCCAAATCCCAAAGTTCTTGTAACACTTTTCCCATAGAAAAAACATCCGTTTTAGCCGCTGCCGGCTCTAATGAATTCACTTCAGGTGCAACATATCCTTCGGTAACGACACATTGAGTACGCGGTGCTCCTGCCTTGCACCAATCATTAAAATCAACGATGTTAACAATGAGAGAAGTGACACTTGGGTCAACCATAATATTTTCAGGTTTGATGTCTTGATGAACGATCCCCTGATCCGTCACTTGCGTTTTTAGCACTAATAACAGTTGTTTAGTTATTAATAATTTTAAAGCAGGAGTTAATGGACCATATGGATTTTTTCCATGATTCCCATTGATTAAATAAAACAATTCTATGCCAGGCATTCGGTTCATTACTGTAAAGCTGATGTAACGCTGATTTCCTCTAGGAACCACAATCGGTTGTTTAACTCCCAGGTGAGGAGCCGCCAAACTATTGTTATATTCGGATTCAAGTTCTGCGAGAGAATTATTATAAGGCTGATGATATTGGCGCTTAATAATGAGTGGTCCTGAATCTTGTGTAATAATCGTTCCATCCGACATGGATAATATTTTTTCCACAAGAAACACTTTACTTCTTCTACCTTCAGCAAATACTTCATTACCGATGACCAGGTAGTTAGATTCATGATGTTGCAATACAACATCATGAGTTAGCCGAACTATTGTCTCTTCAAGACGATAATCAATCCCTTTTTGCCATAAACCTTTATTTTCATTACTATGAAATAACGAATAGAGAACTGCTCTTTTGCCCTCATCCATCGTCAAAGGATTAATGACTATAACGTTCATATAGACCTCAAAAAGAAGCGTTTTCCTTATGCAGTGGTTGTAACAGAAAGGAAATGATAAATAACAGATAAAATACAACCATTATCAGCCCTTAACAGTTTAATATGGCCGATAAAATTTGAAATTGCATAGTATATCTAGTTTTCATTAATAAATTATTAAGCTATTTGTTTTATTTTTTACCTAAACAAAAAATATGTGCAGAGAAATCATGAACCATAAAAACCATATCGTGATCGCAAAGGTGTCTGCATTGAAGGATATCCAGACGTGTTTGGACATTCGTAAACTGGTTTTTGTGGAAGGCCAGAACGTCCCCTTACATGAGGAATTGGATGGTAAAGACAAAAACAGTGATCATTATCTTTTATCATTTAATGAAAAGCCGATTGGTACTGCCCGCGTACGCTATATTAAGGATACTGCTAAAATTGAACGAGTTGCCATACTACCTGAATATCGAGGCCAAGGCTTGGGAAAACATATGATGCAAACCATTTTGATTGATCTTATTCAAAATAAGACGATAACAACAGCCAAGTTAGGCGCACAAACGCATGCCATTCCTTTTTATGAAACATTGGGATTTGAAGTATGCAGTGAACTCTATTTAGATGCCGGAATCCCGCATAAAGACATGAGACTTAAATTGAATGATTTCAGGTCATGAAGTCTTGATAGCAGATTCCAACTTACTTGCCTTATTAGAATTCTCATCACCAGCCAAAATAGCCAGCCATGTCAACAAGGCACATCCTAATAAATAAATAGCGGGAGCTTCGGCAGATTGCAGCCATTGAATAAGCCAGGTAAAAACAAGTGGTGCAATACCACCAAATATCGCTATTCCCAAACTATAACTTAAACCTACCCCTGTATATCTTATGGATGGGGGAAATAATTCAGTAATAAGTACCACATAACTCCCATTAATTAGACCTCCGCATATAGCAAAACCTAACGAAAATACCCATATAAAGGATTTGCCCAACGCCGTTAACCCAAAAAATAAAGGATAACTGAATAGAATTAGCAATACAGCTCCTATGGCTAATAATTTTTTCCTATTCACATGATCGGAACTCCAGCCAAAAAATGCCGTCGTCATCGCAAAACTTAAAAAAGTAACCAGATTAATCAAATACACTTGTGAGGAATTGATTTGAATAATATTTGACAAATAGGTTGGCAGATAAAGAAATAGGGAAATGATGCCAGACGATACTGCCGTTAACAAAAACCCTTTGAATAATTTTTTCGAGATGATTTTAATAATATTAATACTGGTTTTCTCTGGAGTGTGCCTTCTTTCATCATAGCAAGGAACACAGGCGTCTCAAATGTTCTTTTGCGAATGAAATAACTGAGAATACCTAAAATAAAACCAACGACAAAGGGCACACGCCAGCCCCACGACATCATCTGTTCCTGGTTTAGCAAGCATGTTAGAAACAAACCAACCAATGCGCCCAAGGAGTTCCCCAAGGTAATACACATAAAGACAAATCCAATAGAAAACCCACGTTTATTGAGTGGCACATGCTCAATCGTGAAAACAGCAGCGCCAGGTATTTCCCCACCTACTGAAAAGCCTTGTAATAATCGAAGCCCAAGCAGGCTAAGCGGTGCCATCACACCAATAGACTGATAATCCGGCAAACATCCTATACACAACGTGGCTATTGCCATGATAAAAACCGATAGGGAAAAAGCAAACTTACGCCCAAACTTATCACCCAAATGACCAAATACAATACCACCTAAAGGCCTGGCCAAATAACCCAAGGCAAATACTAAAAAAGTATTGATTAAGGCAATCAAAGGATTTGAATGCGCAAAAAAATGCTGGCTGATGTATGGGGCAAATAAGGCATAAATGGTGAAATCATAAAATTCCAATGCCCCAGCAATAGCGGTGAGTCCGACTATCTTATATTGTTCTTTTGTCATGGTAAGTCATGCGGTAACTGCTGCTTCAACAGCAGAATATCTTAACATGAAATGCCATGGCTTACCCTGGAATGATTTGCCTGATTTGATTTTTTACACCGGCCAGGCTACTAAAATTAGCCACGGTAATAATCGAAGTATTAAATAAATTGATAGCTGCTGCTTTCAATAAAGACGTCATTGCAGAGCCTGGCCCTAAATCAATGATCAAATCATATTGATACTCAATCATAAGATGGCACACACTTCGCCAATCCAGTGTGGAATAAAGTTCGCTATCTAGCAAATGCATTTCTTCTTCTAGGTCATATATTTTTTTCAGTGCAAGCGGACTAAACATGGGATTGTTAAGCCTTGAGACTGCAAATTTTGACCTAAGAAATTGGTAAAATTGGTTGGCTTGCTGTGCATAAAAAGGCGTATGCGAGGGTACATGAATGGATAAAAATTTGGAACGCGTCATGTGATGTGCGGCAAGTTCTTGCAGCAATCTTTTTAAATCACTCAGTTTACCGCCTATAATAAACTGCTCTTCTGAAGCAATAATGGCAAGAGCCCCATGGTGTTTTTCACAAATGCACTTGATTTCTTCAACATCGAACTTTCCGGTAACGGCAAGAAGATCATACTCCTCTTGCGGATTACTTTTAATCAGTGACGTCATTAAACGCGTACGATGACCGATGACGTCAATGGCGTCTTTTGAGGACGCTCGTGCACTGACTAGAAAGGCACTCACTTCACCGAGACTATAGCCGGCAACATCCACCTGATGATGGCTAAGAAGAGAAGATATTGCTGTGCAAAGAGTTAACTGATAGGCTCCAATAAGCAATTGAGCAAAATCAGGATCTTCCATTCGGGAAGTATTTTTAAATAGATTAAAGCCTGCCGCTGCGGATAGTTCATTGAGATAACTTAAAGCCTCTTGGTCCGCGTGAAAAAGTTTAAATAATTCTGAATCATTGTAACCTTGTCCCGCAAAAACAAGGAGGATTTTCATGATATGTATCCGGAAAAAACATGTTGTAAAAAATAGACAAGACCTAATAAATCAGCAACTCCACCAGGACTGATGTTATTTCGTGAAAATAGCCGATGAAGCTTAGTGGCTTTAAGAATTGACGTTTCTCTATCATTTAGAACGATCGCTTTTTGAATGTGATATCGTGCGTAGGCTAACCCATTTGGTCCTGTACGATATAAAATATTAATATCATCAATGCTGAGCAGCAGCTTTTTATAAGCCAGCAAACCCAAGAATGTTTTGTCCGTTAAGCGCATGTCTGCAAGCTCATGAAATGCGTTAAAAACAGGTTCATAACCACGAATGGCCATATCCCTGGCATCAGGAACGTTATATTTTTTTTTGACCAAGGCACCATGAGTATTTTCGATACGATGAACCTCTTGTAAATATGGAGCCCAATCTTCAACAATGGCTTGCTGTAAATCGATGGTGGAAAATCTTGTCTTTTGTGAGCTCAATCGAGAAATGGTTGCGCATACAATCCCTAACGCAAAAATAGCGCCGCGGTGGGTGTTAATACCGCAGGTTATTGCATGCATTCTTGTCTCGGCATCTAACCCAAGCTTTACCAAATTTTGCAGTGGTTCCCCTTGCGCAGAATGAAAAGCCACTTTTAAAAAATAATGCCTTAAACCAAATAAACTTCTAAAAAACAATTCTCCATTCATATCACGATGTGCCCCACTGTCAACAAAACTGACCAATCCGGGCTTGGGATATAAAGACACTTCATCGTAAAGTGCTCTCACCGCGATTTTAGCGTAATATCGCGCAATCTTGCTCGCATCAGGCAGACAGTGTTGGAAAATTTGCATATAAAACATCCCGGCTGACAAGTGTTACGTCTTGCCATGTCTTGAACAATATATCATGCGTCTTACGATCTAGAAGTTCTAATAGTGCACAATCCCCAAATTGTTTAAAACGTACTTCCCCATCCATGTGCTGGATTTTTAATAAGGCCTTTAAATATGCTAAACAGTCGGATAACTCCTGAAGAGATTGTTGCTCATAAGAAATCAGTAAATCTAAATCCGACGCAGAATGTACATAAGGATGCCCGGTTAAATATTGCCAACAATAGGAACCAAACACTTGAATTGCGCTGATTTGCTTGAACAATCGATTGGGAAATACCTCTTCTATCGTTGGGAGTTCCACTATGGTTGCAATATCTTTCTTGGCAATTTTAAAACTAAAACGATACTTTCGCTGAGTCATGCAATCGACGTAAGGAATGGCAAGCTGTATCTGTGCCGGTGACAACTGATTGGGCTGCCTTGTGCAAATCAACGGAAATCCCCGTGCAACCCACTGCTCAAAAAATGTTGTTTCTTTGCCATCAAGCAAAATTGCGGAGTTCTTCAAGTAGCATAAATGATGCCTTAAATGAATCATAAGCTTTCTATTGCTCTTATGATTTCATATGCTTTCGTGCGACCACCATATTGTTCGCCCAATTCTGCCCGATTATCTAAATCAATAGAATCTTCTTCCAGTGTTTTTAATAATTGTGCAGGCACTTTATCTAACGTGAGTACCTCATGCAGCCCCCCTAATTTTTAAAATTTTCTACCCCTGGGGCAAAGATGGGTGAAGTTTCGCTGATTTTTCTTAATACATCGATATCAATTTTAGTGACTTTGGCCATGCCTTCCAACCACATGACCGCAAGTTTGGCATGCGCTAACGCGTAAATACGATCAGCCATCATACCAAAGGCAATAAAGCTCCCACCTATGGCCTGGTTATATACTAAAGAAATCAATTTATTCCCTTGCTTACGTGCAAGATGCAAGCATTTTAAAAGATGCGCAAAATAAGCATACATCCCTAGCCATTCATCACGCTTTGCCAACTTTTGCCCGGTAACGTCAACAAGCAATAAAATGGGTGATTTATCTTTTACTTTAAGGATATTTAAAAGATGTTTTGCCATTTCCAACGCTTCATCAACACCAAAGGTTGTGTCTTCAATCGTTCCAAGAATATGGAAAGTTGTGTTCTTGATTTTACCTGTTCCAGCAACGATGTTACTTGCAATCTTTGTCTCACTGCAATCAAATACCGTATCCAGGACTTCTTTTAAACGGATTGTCTCGCTTGCCATAATTATCTCCTGGATTTGATGAGCGTTAAAAATTGGCTGTCCTGGATGTTAAAAATATCCTGTTTAGATAAATCCGGTTGATTTTTCTCAAGCCATTCACCCTCTTCACTACAACCATTTGCATCCCTAATACGCCGCATCAATGCTTCCTGTTCTGCAGCCACCAGATCAACATTAATCAATGGTTTATTATTTAAAGCAATCATTGCTTTAATGATAGAGGCGCGAATGTCTTGCACTTTGTTGGTTGTATAATCTTGTACTGCTTGTTGAAGATAGCGTGTTCTGCCACCATACACACGCCATACCAATGAGCGATTGCTGCTATCAAATACTTCGGCACCTTTTACTGCTTGAATCACTTCCGCCCCGGAAACCCCAATTCTTGCAACTTGATTGACAATTAAATAATCGAGTATGCCACTAATGATTCCCATTCCACCATACGCCCCATTGCTACCACACACAACCCCAATGGTTTTCACTCCTGCAGATTTTGCCTCGA
This sequence comes from Legionella oakridgensis ATCC 33761 = DSM 21215, assembly GCF_000512355.1. Classification (NCBI taxonomy): domain Bacteria; kingdom Pseudomonadati; phylum Pseudomonadota; class Gammaproteobacteria; order Legionellales; family Legionellaceae; genus Legionella; species Legionella oakridgensis. The sequence continues at coordinate 1,867,123 of NZ_CP004006.1, forward strand.
GTAGGGAACGAATAATCTCGGAAATTTCAATTTCACCCACGTTTGCCTCATGCAGACGTACGCCACCACTATCGATTAAAAATACAATAGCCTCCAGTTGATGTTTTATGGCATATTTGATGAGACCGTTTATTTTGGCACCATGGACTTCACCCACAGAACCGCCAATAAAATCTTTTTGTTGTGAGATGATGGCTATTTTATTGCCGTTAAGAGTCGCCGCTCCAATCACGACACCATCATCGGCTTCTGTTTGCATATTTAATGCTGGAAGATTAGGGCTGGCAGCATCTTCATTGGTCAACAAAAATTCCTGAAAGCTCTCTTTATCTACCAAAGAATAAATTCTGGCGCGTGCACTACTTTCCAGATAGTTTTCTTTTTCACGATACCCGGTTTGATACGTTTCAATAGCCTGACGTAACCGTAAAGAAACCACAGGTGGTGTTGCACCCGCATCATTCAGCGTGAAGGATAAACCGCCAAATGGATAATCTTCGACAAAGCGCTCAATCACTGCATCCCAGGTTGGTTTAAAACCAGTGACCACCGTTTTCACAATAAATTCGGTTCGTTTAGAATCGGAACCTGGCTTGATAATGACTTCCAGATTACCGGAACCTGCAACGCCCACCGTAATAGCTTGACCTTTTTTAAGTGGTTTTTCGAGAGGGTAAGTGTAAGTATAGGTATCCATCATTTGCTCTACCAATTTCTAAATTTATTAGGTGGACAGTATAGCCCGTTTGAAATTTCAACCAGATCATGGATGCTTTTGGCTGCTAATAAATCCCGATCTGCTTCCTTTAATGAAATATTTAAATCTTCTGCACGTTGAATGATGCCCCGGTTTCTTAATTCGGCTACCTTCTCTTTATCCCTTTTTAAACCCACAGGCGTAAACCCTGCCACCCCGCGAATGGCTTGCTCTCTTTCTTCACTCGTTTTACAGAGTAATAAATTGGCAATGCCATCCTCGGTAACAATATGAGAAACATCATCCCCATATATCATGATGGGAGGCAAATCCGATTTCATCTCTTGCTGCAATTCCCAGGCATCAAGCTTCTCAACAAACGTAGGTTTACCTGCTGACTGAAATGTCTCTACCATTTGGATGACTAATTTACGACCGCGCGGCATGGCATGCGGTTGACTTTGACCTTTTTCTTGGCCTGCTTTAAGCCAAGTATAAGAAGAATGGCGCCTACCCAATGCATCGCAACCCATGTTAGGAGCACCTCCAAAACCAGCAATCCGGCCTTTTGTTGCAGTAGAACTGTTCGCTTGCGTATCAAGCTGCAAAGTTGCACCAATAAACACATCGCAACCATAGTGTCCTGCCAATTGTCCTAACAATCGGTTTGATCGTAAAGAACCATCACGGCCAGTGAAAAAAATATCCGGTTTTGCCCGCACAAAATCATTCATACCCACTTCACCGCCAACGCAGAAAATGGATTCAACGAAACCCGCTTCGATGGCTGGAATCAGAGTCGGCAGTGGATTGACCATCCAATGTTTACAGATTTTGCCTTTTAAGCCCAGCGATTGGGCATACGTCGGCAATAACAGTTCAATGGCGCATGTATTAAATCCCACACCATGATTGAGTCGATTGACTTGATATGGTGCATAAATTCCTTTAATGACCATCATGGCCATTAGAATTTTAACTTCATCAATTAATGCAGGGTCTCTGGTAAACAGTGGCTCAAGATAGGAAGGTGATGGTGCTTGAGAAATCACATCTATCCAATCACCTGGGATATCAACTCGAGGCAACTCATCTACAATCTCATTGACTTGTGCAATGATCACCCCATTTTTAAATGAAGTGGCCTCCACAATGGTTGAGGTTTCTTCGGTGTTAGCTCCTGTGTAAAGATTGCCATGGCGGTCGGCTTGTTCTGCAGTAATTAAGGCAACGTCCGGAGTTAAATCCATAACATAACGCGCATATAATTCATTATAAGTATGAATATTCCCGATTTTTATTTGGCTTTTTTGAATCATGATCGCCAGACGAGCAGCTTGTGGTCCGGCATAACAAAAATCAATTTTTTCCGCAATTCCCCGTTCAAATAAATCCAAGTGCTCGGCAAGCGCGATGGCCGATTGGATCATATGCAATCCATGTATTTTTTTCGGATTTACCTGACATAAACTACGAGCTAAAAAATCGGCTTGCTTTTGATTATCCCCCTCCAGGCAGACCTTATCATTTGGTTTTATGGCCGCTTCAAGAATGGCAACCATGTCCTTACTTGCAGCTATTTTTTCATTTTTTAAAAAAGGTTTAATACGAGCAAGCCGACCTTGATAATCGTTGCGTTTTTTATCCCAATCCATGGAAATCTCGATGTAAATTTATAGATTTATAAAAGTATAGTAAGAATTCTATCCCTGACAAGCAAGTATTAATGATTGATTTATATACCAAAATAAATTTACCATCGCTCGCTCACTTCGACCTTCCCTAAATATTCTTGAATTCTTCGCTGAGTCGCAGGCGAGATATCTTTAGGCAGTTGGCTTAACGGAAACCATTGTTGTTGCGCGATTTCAGGAGAAATCACGGGTTCTTGGGTATGGCCATGACCGACATACACGATGATATAATCATCACGTTTCTCATGTCGGCTATGATAGACAGAAAATAATTGCAGCGACGAGGTTAAACGCACACCAACCTCTTCCATCAATTCTCTTTCCATGGCTTCTCTTGGTGTTTCTCCTGGGTCAACGCCGCCACCAATCGTATACCAACCTGTCTGATAAGTATGCTTAACAAGCAAAATTTTATCTTGATGAATCAAAAGAGCTCTTACTCCAACCGTTCTTTTAGCAAACAAAGTCAGCACCGCATTTCTCAGCAGATGGTATAATTTCATCATAATTTTTTCTAAAAAAACATCGGCACTAAAAACTATCCCTTAATATTGCCATAATCTTTATTTAATATACTATCCAAACTTTTACTACTTGAATATTTGTTATGACGATTCGTGTTACCTCATTTGATTTTGATGGCTGTCTTTTTAACCTCAACTATATATACAGTGAACCTAAAGATGTTATTGCTGCTAACCGAGTTTTTTTAGATGCCATTAGGGAAGCAAGTTCAGATTTTACCAAGAGAATTACCTTTGTAGGGTCGAATCGACAATCATTAAGCATTGATATTGCGAACAGTTTGGGGAAAGGTTCCTGTTTTCCAGCTGTAAAAACAGTGAGTGATTATCTTGGAACAACCCTAGATCCCTTCCTTCTTGCGGATATTTATGGTGATTTACCTGATGGTACCTCTTACCAACGTGCCAGGGATAGTCAGGAAGATAAATACCAAGGCCCTCACAGCGAATGGTTATTTGATGAAACCAAAACGACCATTCTCTATGCTCAAATGCATAAAGTTGCTCAGGAAAATCCAGAAGAAGACATTATTTTTGACTTTTATGATGACCGCGGCAATGGGGCGCGAGCACCTATAGATATCCTTGAACACCTGCAAACGTTCTTTACTAAATACCCGGAATTAATACCCAGTAATGTAACACTGCGTCTTAATCACTATGCTGGAGGCGCCGTTACGCCTTTAGCAACCATAAAAGGCCAGGGCTTTATTGACGCTAACTACAAACAAACGGTTAAAGACATGGCTACAATCACTATAGCCAAAGCACCTTATGCGGATGGAATTAGTGCTTCTATTGAAACCGCCTTGCACGTGGATGCCTCTGAACTACATAACAGAAAAGCTCTCACCGGAGCCTTGCCTGTATCTACCCCCTTTATTACTATTCAATTACCACCGGTTATGGATGAAATGCCAAGCCCTACTGCAATTCGATTGCCTCCTTCATTGTTTGCGGGCAGCACACCACATGATGCATCAATAAAAATGGATGCTTCAAAAACTCGATTCTATGCTCAATTGGCAATCATTCACACCAAGGCTTTAGAATTGCGTCAGAATGGTCATATTAAAGCAGCCAATGAAGCAGACCAGTTATACCTCACACTCGATAAAAATGCCGAACTCTATTTTGATAACAGACTGACTAAAGCCGAGTTCAGAGATATTTGCACCGATGCCATCAATACAGCTCGTCCTGAACTGGAAACGCATCGAGGTTGGAAGCAAATCATTGGTAATTTATGCCTCGCCATTGCCGGACTTGGCATTGGCTATGTCGTCGCTAGCCTGATTAACAAAGCAGTCACAGGTAACTTCTTATTCTTCAGAACAGACAGTGCCTATAAACTGGATAAGATGGAAACTACCATTAGTCTAGTAGTCGCCGCTCCAGCTGCTTAACAACTCACTTCTTGGTAAACCTAGGTTGGGCCGATGAGGCCAACCTAGGCTTGCTTGTAAGATAAATTTAAAATCCGCAGCAATCCAATTCTACTGTTTCACCTTTTTTGCGATCCTTAAGGTATTGGGATGGAACCTGAGCGAGAATCACTTTGCCTTCTTTAGTTTTTAATTGAACGCTCACTTGTTCTGGTGGATTTTTAACCTTTGTGACTCACTTTCTGCATTCTGCTCAGCAGCACAAGAGATGTGGATTTATGCATGAGTGTAAAACGCCGAGGCAAGTCCTTTAGACTATAATAAATCCATATAGGTTAACTTGTGCGCATTTTATAGAATAAAAATGATTCAATCAAGTCATCTACATTGAGTGCCCAAGATTAACACCGGTTTATTTTTCCTGGAAAATTTCTGTCAAAAAACAACTTGTGGATATTTTTTTTAAGCAACTCGTCAATTTTTATTAACCTTCCTCCCCTTTCCTTAAAAATCCAATAAACACAAGGGTTTTAGCTCATTAAACTGAATTTTAATCAATACATCGTTATCCACAAAATCTGTGGATAACCCTGTGAACAGACTATTAAACCCCTTGAAAAATAACTCCCTTAAGACTCTGCTTAGAGATTTTCCAACCATGTCATAATGAACAAGCATTACTGATTAATTCATAGACATTATTCAGCTCATGAATGATGATCAACATAAACTCTGCAAGTGTCGATGTCCGAAAAGTTTTATGGCTTCATCGATTTCACACTCAGCAATTGCAGGATTTCTCTTTCAAGGGTCGCACTATTTCATGAAAGATTTTAGCAATCCATGGTGCGCAATACATGTTGTGTTTTACTGCACCATTCCAGCCAATAAGACCCCGAACCCCATAGAGAGCCTTAATTTTTATTCCTTTTAAAAATAGACCTTGATTAACATGGATTCTAAAGTTAATCCTGGCCCAAAGGCACAACTTAATATATTTTTACCATAAGCTCCTTGATCTAATGCATCCCAAATACCTTTTAAAACAAACAAAACAGTAGCTGAAGACATGTTGCCGAAGTTACGTAAGACTTCATAAGAGTACTTATTATCCTCAGCAGTAATATTCAATGACTCCTCACAGGATTGCAGAATTTTAAGGCCGCCAGGATGAATCGCAAAATAATCTATATTATTTAATGACCAATTTAATTGACTGAGAAGTTTTTCCGTAAACGCAGAAATGCCATATTTTATAACTTTTGGAACATAAGCACTAAGAATCATATCAAACCCATAATTTCCAATACTCCATGCCATATCTTGCTCTGTATCCGGCACTAAATCAGCATGGAAAGATTCCAATTTAAAATGTTTTTGTTGCGTAGTACGTCCTTGAATTAAAACTGCAGCGGCTCCATCAGCGAAAATGGCGTTGGAAATCACACTTTCTAGAGAAAAATCATTTTGAAAATGTATTGAACATAATTCAACACTAACCATTAATACTTTTGCATTAGGATCTGCTTTACAAAATGCATCGGCAACCTTTAAACCATTAAAGGCACCATAACATCCCATGAAATTAATGGCTGTACGTTTAGTAGAAGAATTCAATCCCAAGTGTTGGATAATTTCAATATCAATTCCTGGAGCATACATGCCCGTACAGCTGATAGTAATTAGATGGGTAATTTCTTTTTATCAAACGAATCCACATGATTGAAACAATTATTTATTGCCATAAGTGCTAATGGTAAGGCACTGGTTTGGTATAACTTCATCCGTTCTGAGGTAGATGGGAATTTCTCTTTATGATGATTAGGGAAAAATTGAAAATCACCCGAGGATCTAGTGTAATCTTCGATCACACTATGTCTATACTCAATTCCTGAAGATTTATAGATGGCTTTCAGTGCTTTTTTCTGCGTAGCTTTTAATTTAAATCCTTCACAAATCAATTCAGCAACCTCATGTTGCGCGCGCCTGTATGGTGGATTTGCCACTCCAATGGCTATAATATTCGGCATTAATTATCCTTATCAATCATATCTTCTGCGCATACTACCTGCTTCACTTTACCACTTAATTTTGCACCATAAGTTAATATCTTGGGAAAATATTTAATGAATTGAATCATAATAGCTTGTGTCCATGGTCGCATGGCTACCTGTGAAAACAATCCAGCAGCATGGATACGAGTCGCAAAATGCTGATACCATCGCTCACTATATTCTCTACCTGCCTTATTAAGACCTGACGCCGTTATTATTTTTTTTTGCTGTCCTACTAAAATGTGAGACAGTAACCAGGCTGATTGCATAGCCATACTAATTCCCTCAGCAACAATAGGATGTGCCTCGCCTGCAATATTACCAATATAGAATATTCCATTATGATATCTTTGACGAACGCCGGGGCGAATAGGGCCACATGCCAGCCAACCGCCTTCGCGCTGAGCATGTGCAAGAACTCTTTGTACTCCCAGACAATGTTCTTTTATATAAGACAAAGAGGCTTCGCCAGCTTGCATTCCTGGATGTCGTTTCCTCACTTGCTGTAATACATCTCGGCGAATGCAAAAAGAAAGAGATACTCGTCCGTGATCACTATGTACCAATCCACCATATCCTCCTGGAAATGCGATAAGAGGCATCAAATCCAAATCAAGTTCAGTATTTCTAAAATGGGCTTTAAATGCCAAAAGATCTGATGGTTTATGCGCATATTTACTGCACTGTATATCATTACCTTCCCATGAGCCACAGGCTATAATTAAAAAACGTGCTTTAATTTCTTTAACGCTATCATCACAAATCATATTGCACGCATATACTCCTTGCTTTTGCTGCCAATCCTGAGCAATGCAAGGCTGCCATAGCGTAACGCCAAGCTGTGCTGCCCTATTCATTAATGCCAGATCAAGATGTTCTCTACCTAATGCCCTGCCCCACTTTCTGGATGAATTGTTCTCTGAAGGCATTTTTGTTGCCAAGATAGCATCGGCAGCAAATAATCCTACTCGTTGTATTTCAGGCCCGCTTGTTCTGAGATAAAAATCAGCAATACCCAGTTGATGGATCAAATCCAGGTTAGTTGCCGACATAAATTCACCGCAAACCTTTCTTCGCGGAAACACTTTTTTTTCAATAATACCAATAGACCAACCAGCCTTTGCCAAAAGTATACCGGTAGTTGCGCCTGCTGGGCCACCTCCAATGATAAGAGCATCAAGAATATTATCCCTTGCGTTCATTTTTCCACACCACAACACTCCATCTAAATGGAAAACACCATTTAATCTGATAATGATAGATATTGGCTCGCCGCAAAAGATAATTTAGCTCTTGTCGCGTAAAACTTCTTTCAATAGAAACTAATCCGTCGTATCTGATTAATCTGTTCCGAAAAAATAAAGGACATAATATTTTATACAACCAATAAGCAAGTGTATTCCTATGTAAGTCATTAATGATTAATCCAATACGAACTGATTCGATCGCTTTTTTTAAAAAAATAATTAATTCTTCATCTTTTAAATGGTGGCACACCAGATTTAATAAAATGACATCTCTGCTGTTACACGATAACTCTAATTCATGCTTCCCTTGTAATTCAAAACTAACATTCTGCGTTTTATTATTTTTTCTCCATTGCTCTAATTCATGTTGCGCTAATATTATTGCGTCTTTTGAAATATCTATCCCTACCATCTGCATGTCTGGATAATACTTACTGAGGTGCAGGAGAAATAATCCTCCACCACAGCCTACATCGGTTATAGAAGCAGTTTTTGAAAAATTTTTGAGTACTTTTACTGTATGCTTAAAAATGCCAAGCATTTTATTCATTCTAAACAACTGTCTTAAGCATTGCTCATACTCTTCTTTGGTATAAAAATCTGACCCAAGATCCATTAACTCTTCTTTTTGCGAGCGGTGTCTCAGCATGAATTTTTCCTTGCTTAAAAGCCATATCCCAAACATGTAATTTTTCTGATGCCCTCCCAGGATGGAGGATGATTCTATCCTTCTTCGTTACACCATTAGCAACCTATCTGTGATGCCCTGATAACTGCGGCAAAAGCAGAACAACTGCTATAATAAAATCATAAGCTGATTTTATTATGCGTAGAAAACTAACTCCCCATCCCATAGCTTAAGCTTATTCATGGGAATAAAGGAAAATGTACTGTTTTAAGGAAATAATTCATGATAAGCCAGTTTCTTTTGTTTGTGCTAGTAGGCTTTGCTGCACAAATTGTTGATGGTGCGTTAGGTATGGCTTATGGTGTGATTAGTACTGGCGTTCTCGTTACGATGGGAATCCCGCCAACCGTTGCCAGTGCTGCTGTGCATACGGCCGAAATTGCAACCACAGGCATTTCAGGATTCTCACACGCCATGTTTAAAAACATTGATTATGCTTTATTCCGGCGTTTGGCTATCCCAGGCATCATTGGCAGCATTATTGGAGCGTATGTACTCACAAAAATACCAGTAGAAATAGCAAGACCTCTCATTGCTTTCTATTTAATCATGATGGGTGGATTTATCCTCTATAAAGCTTCTCAAGGAGGAAAATTATGGCAGGCTCTAAAAAAATTCATTGTGAAACGAGTCAAGAGTCATAAATTACCATCGGATGAAGCTCGGGGCTTAATTCCTCTCGGATTGGCTGGTGGGTTTTTTGATGCTTCTGGCGGTGGTGGTTGGGGACCTATTGTAACCTCAAACTTACTCGCACAAGGCACCACACCTCATTATACAATTGGCTCGGTTAATTTGACGGAATTTTTAGTAACTGTCAGCGTTTCAGCCACATTTTTCTTTACAATAGGACTGTCTCATTGGCCTATCATTCTTGGTTTGATTGTTGGCGGTGCCATTGCTGCTCCATTGGCCGCTCTTATGGTCCGTTTTATTCAGCCGAGAGTTATTATGTTGTTGGCAGGAATTGTTGTCATATTGCTAGGCATACGCATGATTATCCGATTTTTTTTATAAGGATCCTTTCATTGAAACGGATACTATTGCTTTCATTCTGGTTACTCTGCCTGTATTGCAATGAGTCTTTTTCAAACAGAACACTCAATGGAAATTGGGATAGTTTTCGTTTTACCTCCAATCAAAATAAACCATTCTTTTTTATTTTAAAACAGAAGGCAGATTTTATTTTAATCATAGCAACGTTGATGAATTATTAATGCGGCCAGCCTTGGCGTACAACGTCAGCAAAAAACTCAGTGTATGGATTGGCTATGATTTTTTTCAATCAATTCATAATTCAGAAAGAATAAACCAGGCATTCTGGGGGCAGGCCCAAATTAAGATGATTGATTCAAACTCTATTAATTTGGTTTCACGCACCCGGCTTGAAAATAGATTGTCTACCTTAGGCCAAGGACAAGCCATACGACTTCGCGAACGTGGTTTTGTCGAATTGAAACTTTTTCCCAAGATAAAGCCACGCCCAATCCTTTATGATGAGATTTTTTTAAATCTTAACCATCCGGATTGGGTCTCAAAAAAAACCATTAGCCAAAATCGCGTGTTTTTAGGTATAAAGATATCACTATCTAAAACCACCGATCTCATCATTGGGTATTTGAGCCGTACGCAATACAATACGGAGGAGACGATTAAAGAAAATCTAGCCAATGTAATGTTTGAAGTAAGTTTTGACTAACTGCCTATTTAAATGAACCATGAACATATTGGAAACAAAACGCCTAATTTTACGCACTTGGGAAGACAAGGATTTGGACGCCATGACAGCCATCGATCAGGATCCAAAAGTTTGTCAATATTTGCCAGGAATCGGAAATCGTGAAGAAACCTCTGCAAGAATTCAACGTTGCATCAACCATTATCATGAAAAAGACTATACTTTGTATGCTGTTGAATTAAAAAACACGCATGACATGATTGGCTTTTTGGGTTTGATGACCCCTTCTTTTGAAGCCCATTTCACCCCGGCTGTTGAAATTGGCTGGCGACTGTCATCAAAGCAGTGGAATCAAGGCTATGCGACGGAAGGTGCCAAAGCAGTTCTCCATGACGCTTTTACAAGACTAAACCTTGATGAAATTGTCTCTTTCACAGTTGTTAATAACATGGCGTCTCGCAAAGTCATGGAAAAAATTGGTATGCATCATGATCCAAATGATGATTTTGATCATCCGAAACTTGATAAAAATAGCCCGCTGAGACGGCATGTGCTGTATCGCCTCACCAAAGCAGACTATTTCAAGAAGAATCCATCGCAGATGGAGGATTTAACCTACTAACTGATAGGATTGCTTAGCCAGGCAATCAAGTTATTTTAGAATAAGGAAATAAGCATGTTAAAAAAAGTAGCCTTTACCATGTATCCTGCTGAAAACATGGAGCGAGCCATTGCTTTTTATAAAAATAATCTAGGACTTATTCCAAATAAAATATCTGCAAATGGATGCTGGGTAGAATATGATTTGCCCAATGGTGGATGTTTTGCAATAACGACTTTGGCTGAAGGCGTTAAGCCAAGCGCTTTCAGCGGCGGAAGTATTGCCTTTGAAGTGGATGATCTTGATTTATTAATGTCGCAACTTAAAAAAAATGGAGTGGATTTTAAACTCGATGTTTTTTCTTCTCCAGTGTGCAGAATGGCAATTATTGTGGATTCTGAAGGAAATGCCGTTATTCTGCATGAACTCAAAAAATAACCTGCTCGTTAAGTACACGTGATGATAACCCTTGATTTACTCAAATCTCATCCTGACTGTATCCCAACACTCGCCAAAATCTGGTTTGATGTGCTTGGGAAAATCTGGCTCCCGGAAATCCCCATTAAACAAGTGGAACAGCGTTTTCATGAACACTTAAATGATGATATCGTCGTTGCGAACGTAGTGAAGCAAAGACAAGAATAACTTGTGGCTATTGCATTTATATACAAACAAAAAAATTGGTTTAATTTCATTCAACGCTCCAGGATGATGTAACCCGGGTTCGTGATTAGAATATTTCTTCTATAAGGAAACCAGTGACTTTTAAACAACATTGGGAAAAAACAAACCAACAGTTCCAACCGTCTGTTAATACGATTGCAACGATGATCAAATTGGCTTTTCCTGCTGAAAAACTTTCATCTTTTAAAATCATTTCTGGGGGTTGTGCCAATTTGAACATTCAAATTCAGTTAGCCTCCAGGCACAAGCCTCCTTTTATTTTGCGTATTTACTTACGTGACAAAGAAGCAGCCTATCGTGAACAAAAGCTGGGGTTACTTTTAAAACATACCATTCCTATCCCCCAGATTTATTTTATCGGCCATGATGAAAATTATCTGTTTGCAATAGCCGAATATCTTCCAGGTATAACTTTAAGAGACTTGCTGTTAACCCATCGGTCTTATGACTTAAGTGCCATCATGGTTGCCACAGGAAACCTGCTTGCTGAAATTCAATCTCATCAATTTTCAGCAGCCGGCTTTTTTGATAAAGAATTAAATGTTATTCAACCGACATCACAACATGGTTATATGGAATTTGCCCAACAATGTTTAAGGAATACCATGGTTATGGAAACATTAGGCCCTGAAATTCTAACCACCATCAGCCATTATCTCGAACGCTTCAACTTATTCTTTCCCGATGAAGGCGAGACACATTTGGTTCATGGCGACTACGATCCTGCCAATATTCTGGTTGCCAAAACCAACAACGAATGGCAAGTCTCCGGGATTTTAGATTGGGAATTTTCATTTGCCGGCTCCCCGCTTTTTGACGTCGCTAACATGCTGCGTTATGCCCACCACATGCCTAAAGAATTTGAAGATTCCTTTCTTCAGGGATTAACATCAAAATACAGGTTACCTGAACATTGGCGTACCACCATTCACCTGCTTAACTTGATGTCGCTACTGGATTGCCTTGCACGCTGCCCCAAAGGAGAACGTCCCAATCAATGCAAGGATATTCGTTTATTAATTGAACATATTATGAACCGAGTTACACCATAAATTCACGGCTTAATCTCACGATCATTACGGTGATAATAGCCGTTTATGCCATCCCTCTGAAACATAAGTATACTCAACAACATCCGATAATTCATCGGTACGATAGGCATAAAACACCATCCTCAAAGGCTTTATTCTAAAACCGCAGTAAAATTCATTCATGGGTAATGAAACTCCGCCATACTGCACGTCCCATTGCTTCTTTTTTCCTCGAGTATTTGCTTACTAGCAATGGGCTCAGCAGAAGTGGGGGCGTAACTATAAAATCTGACTTGTGCTTCTCGAGGATAACTTCGCCAATAATATTGATTTTTAGCACTACCCAGTGCCTTAACCGTCCCTTCAATCATGACTTGTCGTTGTAATAACTCAAACCAGAAAGTCATTGAAGCAACTGGGTTTTGGCTCAACTCAGTCACCTTCCTCGTTCCTTTTTGAGTGAAAAATAGCAATCCTTCAGGATTAATTTCACGGATAGCCACCACCCTGCTGTGAGGAACAGCTCCCTTGGTCGCCGTGCACAGAACAGCTTGTTGTGGATTAGGTGCCCCAGCATCACGCTCGTCTTGAAGCCATTGATTTAAAAGTTCAACAGGTTTTGTCATATAAAGCCGTTTTTATATGTTTTTAATAGGTGCATCAAAATGCCATGTCCAAACTCTGAGCCAAAACATGCGCATTTGCATCAAAAAACATGGTTTCATGATTGCCTGGTATTTTATAAACCGTTATGCGCCCCTGCACAAAAGGCTGCCAGCGATTGTATGGATCATCCATTTGAGCAAACGGTATCCACATTTCCGTCGCTTTAAATAACACGACATCCGCTTCTAAAACAGGTAACTGATAATTAAGCAACAGTGATTTTCTATAGTCTTCCAGCTGTTGCAAATGCTGCGTATGTTTCGCCATCAATCTCACGGAATCTTCCCGCTGACTCAGTAGATCCATGGTATTTTGTTCCATAAGTCTTTGCGGATATTCTGCCCAGCCATCCAATAAACCAAGAAATTCAATTCTTTTATGCGACTTTACTAACTGATGCGCCATTTCAAATGCCACTGTCGCACCAAAGGAAGCTCCCGCCAAACAATATCGCTCACCTGAATAAACACGAGCAATCTCTTGTAAATAATGACTCGCCATGGCTTGTAGCGTTTCAAAACGAAGATCATGGCCATCGATGCTGATGTCTTGAATACCGTAGATGGTATATTTACCATCGAGGTACTTTGCCAATTGCTTATACCAGAATACAGAGCCGCCGACAGGATGAACAAAAAATAGGGGGATGTCATAATTCCCGCTGGCAAGCTTAATCAGCGATGAAGGTTGTTTTTCCTTTCCCTTAACTTGCATAGCCTCGACTTTCTCAATAAGCTCAGCAATTTTGCTCGCAAATTTGGCAATGGTTGGGTATTCAAAAAGGTAATACAAGGGAATGTCCATGTGATAATCATTTTTTAATTCCGTCACAATCTGCAGGGCAAGCAAAGAATCGCCGCCAATATCAAAAAAATCATCATGAACAGCAATGTTGGTATTGTTAAATGCGTGTTGCCAAATACGCATCATTTTTTGTTCAAATTCATTAAGTTCTTCGGCAACATCATGATCAAAGGTCAAAAAATGACAGGGCTGTTTTGCAAGCGCCTCAAAATCAATTTTTTCATTTTCCTTTAATGGGATGCTATTGGTCATACAATACTCTTTCGGGATCATATACGCAGGCAAATAGGTCGATAAAAATGCTTTAACATCACTCATATTTAAGGTTTTATCATCAGCTACCAAATAAGCACGTAAGTATTTTTCTTTAAAATGACCTTTTTCCACCACGACAACCGCCTGATGAACAGATGGAATCTTAAGAAGCACGGATTCTATGCCTGCTAATTCAATACGGTACCCCTGGATTTTCACCTGATGATCGTTTCTTCCATAAAACTGTAAATTACCATCAGGAAGCCAGCCGACAAGATCCCCCGTTCGATAACATCGCTCCTCCTTGTGATGAAAAGAAACAACGACGAATTTTTCTCGAGTTAATTCGGGTTTACCGAAATAGCCGCACGTCACCTGTTCACCACCAATGTACAGCTCCCCCTTCATCCCTAATGGACATGGATTTTTGAATTTATCCAAAATATAACAAGTCGAATTAAAAGCAGGTCTTCCAATAGGCACAGACAATTCACGACCTAATATTTCCTTATGCACAAAATAAGACGTTGCCGAAACCGTCGTTTCCGTTGGACCGTATTCATTGACAATCTGATGGTTTGGGCAAAGCTCCAGCCATTGCAATACCTCCGGTGAATGCACCACATCCGCACCTAATAACAACACGTTTAAGTCAACAAGCTCTTTGACCGTCTCAGGGTAATTAAGCAACATTTCCATATAACCAGGTGTTAATTCTGTGTGGGTAATCTTATGTTTTTTTAAATGCTGTAAATACCATTGTGGATTTGTTTTTTCTTTCTCTTCACAAATGGCAATGCAGCCACCTGCCAGTAATGGTGCAATCGTGCAAGGAACCGATAAATCAAAGGCAATGGAGGAAGAAAAATCCATAATGGACGTGGCATTAAAATGAGTGGTTTCAATAAACCAATGACAGTAATTTAAAACATTTCTTTGAGAAACAGCCACGCCTTTCGGTACACCAGTGGTTCCCGAAGTAAACATGATATAGGCGAGTTTATCTTCTACCTGTGCGCAAGCTTCAGGCATGACGTGCACAGAAGTACTCTCCCGATTGGCTAACATAGCTTCCATGCTATACAACTTGATTGCTTTCTTAGCTTTAAAATGTGTCTCTAACTCCTCAAGATACCTATCAGAAGTGATGAGATGTTCAAGATTGGCTTCCTGAACAATCGTATCAATTTTTAATAATGGGTATTTTGTATCCAGCGGAACATACACGCAATCCGCCCGCAAAATGCCTAAAATAATGGCGAGCATTTCAACGCTTCTTTTGACGTGTATGCCAATGAGTGACTGGGAGTTTAAGCCAATCTCATGAATCGATGCTCTTACTTTCTCTGATTGCTCCAGCAACGCTGAATAGGAAACCGTGGTTTCTCCAAACACAATCGCTGGATGATGAGGCCTTAACATTACCTGTTTTTCAAATAATGCTGTAATGGAAATATCTGATAATGATCGTCGTTCACCCTGGGCTAACTCCGACAATAACGTATGTTTTTCTCGGGGTGTTAAAAAACAAAATTCATGGGATAATACATGCGGTTTATACAGTAAATGGCGCAGAATATTGCTTATATGCCCAGGCATATTGAGTAAAATTTCTCTGTTTTTATCCGGATAATAAGCATCATTGAGACGATGATAAATCCGAATCACCTGATGCATTGCATCATACTGAAAATAAAGGACGGTATTTTCAGGTAACTCAATGTTTGTTAACTCCCCTGTCATATTGATTAGGATGCGTGAATTTAAAACGCCCCCTTCTAGCTCAGGATACCGGGTCAAGACGTCCGTCAAAAAGATGGCATGTTTTTCCGCTTTCTCCCAGTTTTCCGCCGTATATTGAATCATTTTTTCTAACGAAGTTGCTGCCTGCCAATCAGCATGAAGCGGCAAAAAGGAAGAAAATAAATTACCAAATTGATTAGCCAGTTCTTTGTAATTTGTACATAAAACGGATACGGTTGTGTTTTCATAATCATTTAAACGATAGAGATAAATTAAAATAGCGCTTAAAAGGATGGTTTTTAGGGTGTCTCCATGGATGGAGGACAACATTTCATCCAGGTAAACGGCTGACTCAAGAGCCTCAAATGGTTCGCCTTTCTGAATTTCAATGGAAGAAAAGGTGGTGTGATCCGTTATCGCTTTTAATTGCCTAAGCCAGTAAGTTTCATTTTTTAATGCTTTACTATAAAAATCTTCAATCCTTGGCGATGATGGCAAAGCCATAAATTGAAAACCTTCAGTAATACCATATTGTTCAGCCATGTCCTCTATGGTTAAAGCCTTGCCTTCTTTTGAAAGAAAATGATTTATTTTTATAACCTGAGTAATAGTCGTTATATGAAAGGCATTTTCAACAATAGCAATCACTTTGCCAGGCACATGTTCATTTGCTGTAAACGATGAAATGTCAACGTGAGGAATAATGAAATAATCATTATTAATATAAATTTTTAAGGAACCCAGGTTATTATGGTAATGGCCAACCGTCAGCGAACGACTCATGCGCTCAATGTATTCTGCCGTGAAATTATCCCAATCAATAAAACCAGAATTTGGCAATACGCGGCTTCTACCAAAATAACTTCTTTTATCCAAGTCTTGTCTGCTATACGTTAAAGTATTTTGTTCCAGATCACCTAACAGTGCGGTAAAGGTTTGAATGGCCTGCTCATAACAACGAAGATTTAAGGTAAATGCTGTATCTTGTTCATGAATAGCAAAGGTTGTTTGTTTAACCACATCCCCGGCATCAATGTTCTCATCAACCACATGCCAAGTTACTCCATGCTCCCTTTCATTATTTAAAATAGCCCATGTGGTTGAATTAAGGCCTGCGTATTTCGGTAAAGGAGAATCATGATAATTTATCACACCTTTATCAGCCAGCGCGATAAATTCCTTGGGTAAAATACAACTGTTGACAACACTAAAAATATAATCCATGTTGGGTAACAAATCAGTATTCAGTTCCGTGATCTTGGAGACCCAATAAATACGGTTATCTCTTGCCCATTCCTGGATAGCTGCTACTGGAGATACAACAAGTTCTATTTTATGACTTCTTTTTAATAACAGATTCCCGCATTGAATAAGCAAGCTATCTTCGCCTATCAAACAACAAGTTAAAGCCATATTTTTCCTTTTCTTATATATAATTAAAGTTAAGACCTATTTTAATTTGATTGTTTTTAAGAAAAATAACTACGCAAAGTGCGGAAAGGATATCACATTTGAATGAATAATGATCGAGAGTGTTCTAATTTATATCATCCTTTACTCGGAGTGCTTGCTGATCAAATCTCTGAAGCACTTATCGTTTTAAATGAATCATTTCATGTGGTTATCTTTAATCAACACGCTGAATCATTATTGAATTATCCAGCTTCTCTAGCGATTGGGTCATTGTTTGATGAAGTTTGCTCCAAATCCAATATTGATTGCTTTATAAGCAAAGACCAATTAATCCAAAATAGAAAAGATACAATGTTTGAATTCTCTTCCTTGATTCACAAATTGCCAATCAAATGGCAATTACACACCGCGATCATCCATTCTCAATGGTTTTATTTAATGAAAACCATGCAATTAGAAGAAAAGTATCGCAATGAAACTTATCAGTTAGAAACGTTAATTGAAAACACTCCCTGCAATCTCTACTGGGTTGATAAACACTCAAAAATGATAGGCTGCAATCAAAATGTATTAACCATGTTAAACATGACGCGAGAAGAATTTCGCGGCAAGACCTATGAAGAATTATCCATGCTTTGTAATTGGCCGGAAGGTCTTGGTGATAAACTCAAACAAGACGATATGATGGTCATGCGTACTGGTATACCTATTATAGGAAAAGAAGATCCTCCAATGCCTCATGCGGATGGTAGCTGTTCAAATTTTCTGACAAGCCGAGTTCCTCTACGCAATCAAGAAGGTGACATTGTAGGAATTGCCGGCATTTCAATGGATATTACCGCTTTAAAAGAAGCCAGAGCAAAAGCCCAGGCAGCCAATCAAGCTAAAACTGAATTTATTGCCAACATGAGCCACGACATTCGCACCCCTTTAAGCGGCATCGTGGGCATGTCCGAATTATTAAAAGAAAGCGCAAAAAATCCAGAACAACAACAATATGCCGAATGGATAAATCAATGCGGTGAGCAATTACTGGATCTGCTTAATGGTATTTTAGACGTCGCCTCCGCTGATCATGTTAGTGAATATGATATTCATCGAGAAACGTTTGATCTAAAACAATGTCTGAATGATCTTATTCGACTCGAACGACCCTCAACGACATTAAAAGGATTACATTTACAATTGAACGTCGACGAAGAAGTGCCGCAATACCTCATCAGCGATCGCACCAAGCTTCATCGAATTTTATTAAACCTATTGGGCAATGCCATTAAATTTACGGATCAAGGCTCCATCACCATCGAAGTTAAGCTTCTTGCACTAAAAAAAGAACAAGCCCTCATCCATTTTGCAGTCATCGATACCGGCATTGGTATCCCCAAAGACCAGCAAGACAAGGTGTTTGACCGCTTTCATCGCGTCAATCCTTCTTATAAAGGCATTTATACCGGCCATGGCGTAGGCTTACACATTGCTCAAGCTTACACGCGCTTGCTGGGCAGTGAAATACAATTAACCAGCGAACTTGGCGTGGGAACCACGTTCTTTTTTGACTTGTGGCTGCCATTTAGCTCTAATAAAGACTTCATCCAATCATCCAATTCCAATCATACCAAACAAGAACATGGAAACGTTCTCAACACTCACTTCACCCAAGCAACGCAAGCGTCTATACCTCGGCTTTTATTGGTGGAAGACAACCACATCGCCCTTAAAATGCTTGAAAATTACGCCACCAAATGCAACTGCCAATTCCTATCCATCTCTGATGCCGAGCAGGCATTGCAATTAGTCCAGTCGCAAGAGTTTGATTTAGTCATCACAGACATTGGACTGCCAGGAATGTCAGGGGATGAACTGGCAAGAGAAATTCGCAGCCTGGAAAGCCACCACAAAAAACATCCCATGCCTGTCATCGGACTCACCGCACATGCCGATGGAGAAATCAAAGCCTCATGCCTTAAAGCCGGCATGAATGAGATCTTCAGCAAACCCATTAATCTTAATCAAATGCATGCCATTTTAAATACTTATTTGAGCTCTAAAAACTCCATCCCTACAGAAAAATCCGAAGTCACTGCAGATTCGTACGGCAAATTAGGACTTGATTTACCCGATACTGAAGAAGAGTTATTTACACTCGATAAATACCCCCTTCTTGATGTGGACAGTGCCATAAAAAGCATTGGTAATGAAGAAACCATGCATGATATTTTACAATTAATGATGTCTGAGGAAATACAACATGACATTAACCACCTTAAAAGCGCTCATGAACAAAAAGATTGGGAAACCATCGAAAAACTTGCCCATAAAATGAAAGGTGGCGCCGTCTACATTGGAACCGTTAAAATGAAATACGCCTGCCAATACCTAGAGCGCTATTATAAAGCAGGCCATCGCAAGCAACTGGAACTTCTTTATCAGCAACTCATCAACGTCGTCTACGCTACTCAACAATACATTAGCAACTGGCTTAAAAATTAACCATCAAGCCATAAGGTTCCCTTCTTAAGGTGTTTAGAAAAGCTTGATGTATTTTTCAGCTAAAATCTTATAATTGTAGAGTTCATGCACTGCAGATTGCCCTCGTAAACCCATGTTGTTTTTTTCTATCTCTGAAAGCTTGCTTATTTTTATAATAAGCTTTGCAATGGTTTCGCTGTCTTCTGCCCTGCATTGCAAACCACATCCCACTTTCTCTATGATGCTCTGCTCTTCTCCGCCTGATTCTATAATTGGCTTTGCAGCCATCATATAATCAAACAATTTGTTTGGACTGACACCGTAACGATAAATATCAACCTCGTTCCAGCCCAAATACAACGCATCCATGTGCTTTAGAAAGGCAGGAACTTCAGGTTTTTTGATGGCTGGCAAAAAAGTTATATTAGTCAATCCAAGCTGCACTACTTGTTGATTCAATTCATTTTTTAAATGACCATCGCCCACCAAAACACAATGAATGGATGAGTTTGTCCGACTAATCAATGCCATGGCTTGAATAAGATATTGTAAGGCATTGGGTTTACCCATAGCACCTGCATACCCTAATAAAAATTTTCCTTGCACTTTCAAGGATTGCAACCATTGCTCCAAGTCTTGGGACAGCGAGCATTCATTCTGGAATTCCTGTATGTTTGTGCCGTTCGGTATCACTTGAAAACGGTCATACGTCAAACCACGGGTTTTCATATAAGAAAACGCTTCTTGCAAGACAGAAACCACACAGTCCGCGTTCCGATATGCCCGACGTTCTATGCTTGCCAACCACAAAATTAAAGGATTCCAACGTGGCATATTTAACAACTGTTGCAAGGAAAGAGGCCATAAATCACGCACTTCAAAGATTAATTTTGCTTTAAATTGTCTTGAATATTTTTCCAATATTCGATAGTGAAATGGATGAGCGGAAGACACGATAATGACATGAGGTTTTCCAGTTAATGAAACCAAATCGCCTACGTGTTTCTTAAAACGCGAGGCGTATCCCAGCATATTTTGCACACGTCCAATGCCATTACCTACATAGTGGTTTACTTTTAAAGTAATGAAAGGAACACCATCCACCATCTCCAGGTGCACTGGTTCTTTTACATCTTGTGTAGAATGGAGTAAATGATGATAGCTTGCTCCAATAATATAGGCCTGATGGCCAAGCTGACAAAACTCCCGGGTTAAATAATAAGGACGATAAGACATGCCCCGCGAAGGTGCCCCAGCATAATGATGACAATACCAAATTACTTTAGACTCTGTTTTTCCCATCTCTTGCAAATATCTTAAATATTATTCCTATTTTACCATTTATGCGTAAAAAAGAATTTATTTTCGAAAGTGAACACGTTGGCTTTTTTGAAAAATTGACGGATAAACTGTCTTTACGAGCCTTTATATGGGACTTAGAAAACGTACCGCACTAACTTTTTGAAGTTAGTTAGGAGCATTAGCGAAGCAATGGTCTAGTTTGGAATTGCAATTTTGAAAATCAGTCTAAATTGCTTCACTTCGTATGCAAAGATGGCATTTTTGGTTCTTTTTAAAAAAGGCCAACGTCTAGGAAAAGCAGGCTGTGAAATGATGTCTGCTTGGGCAATAATGACCAATTTTTTGCCATTTACGGAGACAATGGCTAACAAGTTATTGACTGCGCTGTCTGTATAAAATACTATCGTATCATTTTCATGCTCCTGGGATATAGCTGTGTATAAAGGAAAAAGCATTTGCGTGGTCGTTCCTGCCTATAATGAAGAAACTCAAATTGGTAAAGTCATTGAAACCATGCCAGGTTTTGTCGATAAAATTGTCATTATAGATGATTGCAGCAAGGATAAAACCGTTGAAGTTGTCAAAGAGTATCAAAAAACTCACGAAAGAATCGTTCTTCTTCAACATGAAGTCAATCAAGGTGTTGGCGGAGGCATTGCTACAGGTTATAAATGGGCACGGGATAATCACATTGATGTGGCAGCCGTCATGGCCGGTGACGCACAAATGGATCCAGCCGATCTGCCAGCCATTCTTGATCCCGTTGTTGAAGATAAAGCTGATTATTCAAAGGGAAATCGTCTTACTTCCGGAGAAGCCTATAAAAAAATCCCTAAAATACGTTATTTTGGCAACTCCATTTTAACGCTTTTAACCAAAATCGCTTCTGGTTATTGGCATATCACCGATTCACAAACTGGCTACACCGCCATTAACAAAAAAGCACTGGCACAAATTGATTGGGACAGCATGTACAAGCGCTATGGACAACCGAATGACTTGCTGGTGCGCTTAAATGTTTACAATTTTCGTGTGAAAGATGTCATCATTAAACCCGTTTATAATGTCGGTGAAAAATCAGGTATAAAAGTCCGAAAAGTAGTATTTTCTATCAGCTGGTTGCTCTTAAAGCTCTTCTTTTGGCGCCTTAAGGAAAAATACATCATCCGAGATTTCCATCCGTTGGTGTTTTTCTATTTTCTTGGTTTCTTTCTCTTTTTCATAAGCTTGGCTTTCATGGTAAGAATTTTTGACGTCTGGATCGTTTCGGGTTATATCCCAAGACTGGCGGCGTTAGCTTTTGTATTTTCTTCCATTATGAGCGCTCAAACGTGTTTATTTGCCATGTGGATGGATTCGGATTACAACCGCGATTTAGTCGCTTGATCCAGGGCACGTAGGTACTTGGTATGACGTTTGAATATAGAGACATTTGATGGATTTTACTCTAAGCATTTACGAACATTTATTGCGGAAAATACAGGAAACGCAACATGCCACTTGCACAGTAAGGCAGTTTATGAGCAATCAACCTGCTTCTTCTGCAAAGAAAATTGTTTTACGGCATGATGTGGATAGAAGGCCAAAAAATGCACTTAACATGGCTAAACTTGAGGCAAATTTAGGAATTCAGTCCACCTATTATTTTCGCCATATGCCACAAACGTTTAAACCCAAAATCATCCTTGAAATTGCCGCCATGGGACATGAAATAGGGTATCATTATGAGACGCTTGCCAAAGCCAAAGGAAACTCTGAAAAAGCCTATCATATTTTTAAGCGAGAGCTGGATAACTTTAGACAACTTTCAGAAGTAAATACCATCTGCATGCATGGTCGTCCACTATCGCCCTGGGACAATAGGGATCTTTGGAAAACTTATGATTATACAAGTCTAGGAATTATTGGCGAACCTTACTTATCGATTGATTATAAAAATATTTTATATTTAACCGATACGGGACGGCGCTGGGATGGTGAAAAATATAATTTACGCGATAAAGTCAATCAGCAGGAGCGTTCCGAATCGTTTAGCAAAACTCGGGACATCATAAACTTCTTACAACATAACCAACAAACGGTTATATTGCAAACTCATCCCGAGCGCTGGGCTTATTCTCCCGCCAGTTTTTTGATTTCCTACGGATCAGACCAATTGACCAATGTGGTAAAACGCATTCTTAAAAAAATTAGATAACAAGCAATGTTAGAACCTGTCTTCAGAGTCGCCAAGTTGAAACCAAAAACTTACATAGTTAAACAATAAGGACAAGTTCTTTTAGCTTAAGCGTTGATAAACTTGGGTTAATACCCTTGCCTCCTCTTCCCAGCTAAACTCAGCCAACACTGCTTTTCTGCCATTTTGTCCTTTTTTATAGGCCTCCTCAACATTCGTTAACAGATAAGCAATAGCCTTAGTAATCGACTCTACATCCTCTGGATCGACTGTTATTCCACAATCATACTTTTGGATAATAGCTTCCCACTCGGGAAAATTCGAGGCAATAATAGGAAGGCCAGAAGCCATGTATTCAAAGAACTTTAACGGGTAACTGCTTATAAACGTTTTTGTAGGATGTAAAATAACCAAGCCAATCTTGCTAGCATTCAACACCTTGCTGACTTCAGGAAATGGCAGCCAGGAAAGATATTCAATGTGCTTATTAAATTTTATATATTTTTCTTCCATGTCTGCCGACATTTTACCAACTAACATCAATGAAGCTTTTGTTTCCATATTCAATTGACTCACTGCCGCCACCATTTCTTTTAAGCCACGATGTTCATTCATATTGCCAATATAAACCAACTCCTTGTCTCGCTTATCATAATCTGAAAAACTAAAATCCTGAGCATTTATTCTTGGAAAATTTCTTACCAGACTTACCTTTTTAGCAGGAAATTTTTTAGCAATGGTAGGCGTCACCGTGATGATAGCATCGAAACAATAACCGGCTATTTTTTCAGACAACCGGGCTGCCTGAGCTAATAAAATACGTAACATCTTTGGAATATGCTTTTTAAGCAAAATGTCTTGCGGCACATCTTCATGAACATCATAAATGACTTTTTTACCCATTATTTTTAATATCAATCCTGTAAAAATCAGTTCAGGATCATGAAAATGATAAATACAACTCTTTTGCTGAATGGCCTTAAGTAGAGTTTTTAACTGATATAAGGTTGCTCGATGAATGCGATTTTTGGGAAAGCCTAACGCAATTATGTCGATGTTATTTTCACAAGAATTTTCATCCCCAGGCGCGAGCAAACTTACTTGAAAGTTCGCATCAGCAAGGCTCTTGCATTCTTTATAATAAATACGTGGATCTCTGGCGCTGTGTACGGTTGTTATATGAACAATTTTTTCTGGCATAGTTATCGAATATTTTGTCCAACCCCATCATCCATATGTGGCTGGATTAAGTTTTACATTAATTTTACCAACCTTAACAAAGCGTGGTTTTAAGTAATAAATCCGCAGCTGATAGTTTGCTAAATCCGAATTAAAATTAATGTATTTTTAAAAAGTTCAGCGGGTAAATTAATATCAACGGTTTGATAGTGATCCGTTAAATTTATGGCTTCTTTAAATAAATGATAAGACTGACCTTGAATTGAATTCGCCAACACTTCAATAACCGCTTGTCCTTTTCCTTTAATAGCAAAATGAAATTCTTTCTTTACATCGTTTTCTTGATAGGGCAGAAGGGGACTATGGATCACATAGGGAATGCTGGCATCCGGAGTAATGTTTAATTCAACCTCTGAGCCTTCCATGCTTCTTACCTGCCAATTATCCACAAAATTAAGATGAACGGACCTAAAACCCAGCACTTTTTTCAAACGATCAAAATAAGTCCGTACAGGATTAGGACTGGTAACACGCCAACCTTGTGTAATTAATTCAATTTTCTTTTGCTCATTTGGGTCGATGGGCTTATGTGAATAATGAATTTGTCGAATTCCAATGTTTTGAAGATTGATCCAACCTTGGCCATCCAAAACAAATACCAATCGATACTGACTGGCAAGAGACGACGATTGAAATTGAACCTGTTTATTTTTGCTTTCATTGCCATAACTGATGGTATGCCATATTTTTTGCAAACCCAGATACCCGTCTTTGGTGTATTCGGCTAGATAAACCATGACATTCCCATACCCTCGCATACGAACATTTAACTGATAAGTTTGTTCTGGCTCAAGAACAATGTCGCCTGTGGTTTGCCGGCTTAAATAACGATTAAACGCTTCACTAATAATTTTGTAGGAATTACCTGAAAAAAGCGCCGTTTGACTATGACTCGGAGACGTATTACACAGTACTACCCCGTCATAAACGTCTTTCGCTATGCCATTGCCTCGCTTATTCCACGATGCAGCCCAATTCATTAACTGACGATCTTTATTGCGTTGCGAAAAGTCAGGATTGGTGAGTTGCAACTCCGTTGCAGAATACGATAATGGGTTATCATAAAGTTTGTATAACCTGGAGCTTCCATTTTGATAAACAAGCTCGGAAAACGCAGGATCTCCAATCAATTCTCCAAGGTAAGATTGATCAATGTAAGATAATGGATGGTTCGGTACTGCCAGGTAATTAATTCCTAAATCCATCAACGCTTGATGGGCTTGAGATTTATCTTTTGCCGTATAAACTGGCAGCATTTTGCGATCGGTGTGGTAGACATAGCGATGGTTGGCATAATAAGCTGCTTCTGCATTTCTAAAAGACAATAATACTGAATCTGGCGATGTATTCTTACTAAAATAGGCAAGCAGATTATAAGTTTCCTGAACATGCTTGGCTTTCGCCATATTGCTATTAAATAATGTAGTCAAAGACAATTTGTAATCAAATACATTATTAATCGGAAATGAAAGTGCCATAAAAAAAATCAACGAAGAACCAAGCAACGGCAAAATATTCTGGTATTTAATTTGAATTTTTTCGCAGCATTTTAATAGCCCCCATGCTCCGAGTATAGCAACAAAAGGTTGTACACTCATCATGTATCGGCCGCTAGCAATAAAATTATCATCCTTTATAAGGATGGATAAAACCACCATGCCAAAAAAACAAAGCACCGTTAAGACGGAAACAGCAAATACTCCCTCCGTATAATCTTTACTGGAAATGCCATCTTTTATGAGTAAATAAATATGATGTTTGCGAATAAACAATAAGGACAAAATCAATATTGAATAGCTAACACCAAAATACAAGGTATTAGAAAACAGGCTAAAAAAGCCATTAACCCATTTTTGGGCATTGGTGTAAATGCCGTTTATAAGTTCATAGATTTCATAAAAATGCAGGCTTGGCACCGAGCGCACAATTGTACCATCATGAATGATGTACCCTATTGCATGAAAACTAATGGCGTAGCGTACTACTACAAACAACAATCCAATGAATGTAATTAAGATTAACCGTTTACATGTCGTAAAAAAATGCTCACGTGAGAAAAAAAGATAAATAAACCAAAAAATAGGGATAGCCAGAATTCCTATGGAATGACTAAATAAGCACAACCCCAGCAATAAACCTGCGGGTAAAATAATTTGCCATTTTTCCCAGAAGGGAAGCTCACGCAAAAACATGAAAAAAGTAAAAAATGTATAAATTCTTAAGGCATCAATTTGATGACGTATGACCCCATTAAGCAATAAAGGAGTTGCAATGAACAATAACCCGGCCAAATACGCCAGGCGTCTATTTGCATGCGAAAGAACAGCAATAATTAGGGTAAAAATACAAAACGCATAAAATGGAGAAACGATTTTAATTAAGCCAAAATGTTGGGCCGTGCCTTGAATTAGATAAGACCAAATAAAAATTCCAACATACCCTAATGGATGCGTAAATGGTGCAATAAAACCACCAAATTGTGTCCCATCCAATATTGGATACATGCGTGCTGAATGCTGCCCATACATGATTTTTGCCAACATAGAGTATTCAAGAGCATCATTTTCGGAATACGGTAAGAAGATGGCTAAAATAAAGCTACAAGCAATCAACACAAGTCCAAGCATTAAAATAAAAAAAGCCGGCTTATCTTGACTACAATAGGTTCTAATATTTGCAAATACATCTTTTATGATCAGAGGAAAATCATAAAGCTGTTTTCTTAATAAAATAAAAGGCACGAAAAATATCGTATTGATGAATGCCATGTAAAACCAGTTTGCATGGCCTGGAAAAGCAAGAAAGAGCATCACAGTCAACCAGGAAATACTGATTGGCCCTACTCCCAGGCTGTATGCAAGCATCCGTTTTTTACTGTCTCCTTGCGCATTCAACAACTGGCAAAACAGTTGGTAAATAACCAATGAGGAAATACCATAAGTAAAAATAAGTTGAGCAAGAACAAAAATAAGGGGATAGGTATGAAAGCTCATGCATCTTTCCTTGGTTATCAGGCTTGCCAGTAATTCACCCAAAGGCTATGTAGAACCAATTGCCAAGCTCCCAATTAGCTTCGGATCTCTAACGAAGCATCTTCTGTTTTGAATGCCAAACGGCTCATCGAGACTTCTTGGGAATATGTTCGGGCAGCCCGCAAGTTTATCAAAAAGAAAACCCCATAAGCAATAACCATATTGATTGAAAATAACACTAAGGTCATTTCCGGCGTTGGCTTTGGAGTCAGGAAATAACCGGGAATAAATGAACTAATGAGTAAAACAATTAAAAATAAACTCCAGGCCAACGCTTGTCCCTGTTTTTTCAATAAAACAAGATTTTGCGACGTGGATAAAACGGCAAAACGAATTAATAACATAACAGACATAATTTGTGCGTAAATCCCCGCCTGATACCATTGTTCACCAAAGACTAACTTAAAAATTGGACCAGCAAATAAGGCGATGCACAACAATGGAAGAGCACCAAGTAAAATAAGATTTCTTGTTAATTTGACGTAGAATACACTCAATCCTTTAGGATTTTCATGCAATATTTTTCCACCTTTATTAAGATATACTTGACCTATAGATAAACTGACTAAATCAAGAGGGCTGTATACCGCTTGCATGGCTAGCGCAAACCAGGCCGCTATCTGAGTGTCGTAAATGCTGGAAACTAAAACGACCGGCATGTAATTAGCAATGCTTAGCAATAAAATGGCAAGGCTAGAATGCAGCATAAACGCCTTATTTTGCCGAAAAATAATCGTTGCTCTACCCAATCGGACAAACAAGCTCGCAATAAAT
This sequence comes from Legionella oakridgensis ATCC 33761 = DSM 21215, assembly GCF_000512355.1. NCBI lineage: Bacteria > Pseudomonadati > Pseudomonadota > Gammaproteobacteria > Legionellales > Legionellaceae > Legionella > Legionella oakridgensis. Next base: position 1,895,279 of record NZ_CP004006.1, read on the forward strand.
CGCCTATCAACGATTTTTATTAGTAAGTACACTAGGGAGGAAAGCCAGCTGACTATGGCGCCTAAAATAAGATAAATGGGTTTAGGTGATAAGAAGCCAAATACAATCTGAACAACAATTAAGAAAGGTACCTGAATAAAATTAGCCATTCCAACCACGGTGAATCGGCTTTTTCTAATGGTCCAGTATAATAAACCATTGCGTATTCCTATAATAATAATGCCTGCTGGAATAAGCCACAAATATCCGTTTAATGCTTCCATTCTCAATGAATGCATCATGAAGGATGAAAAAAAATAGGTAATAATCGCAACGAGGCCTCCCATAAAAACCACGATTAAAAGACAAGTTGCCAGTATATTTTTAGCATCCGAATCTTTTTTGGGGAGATTAATCAGCAATTCACTGCGTAACCCAATCACCTGATTTAAGGTGTACATAATGGACGTGTATATTGCATATACCCCGAAAATGGCAGGAATATATAAGCGACTAATGACCGGAATACTTGCAAACATAAGAATCTGCGACGCAACCACCCAGCCGACCACATTAGAAGAGCTGTGAAAAAATCCTTCTTTTTGCGACAATAATTCCAGAATTTTATTTTTTAAGGATCTATAAATTCTTCCAACCACAACTCAATTCCTACCAATTGCCATAAAGTGTAGTCATCGCAACGTTTTTTATCAAAGTGAGCAGCGACTGCACGTACGGCGTGGGGATGAAAAATAGTACGCTTCGACAATAAATCCAGTTTCTCTCGCACTAAATCCTTTAAGACATGACGAATCCAAAAATCCATAGGCAAATCAAATCCTTTTTTCTTCATCGTTAAAGAAGAAGAATCAATGTATTTTTTGGCAACTTCTCGCAAAATGTATTTGCCGACTTTTCCTCGCATTTTATATTGGGATGGTATTTTAAACGCTGTCTCAACCACATGATGATCAAGAAATGGAAAGCGTCCTTCAATAGAGTATTTCATCGTAAATTGATCAACTCGATAGACATGATGATTACCGATGTAATTCATCATATACATGTAACACATGGCCTCAATAAAATCGCTAAACTGCACATTGGGTGGCACATATAACTCTCTTAACTTCTCCAATGAACGAAGATGTTTAACCGATTCATCAATAAACAATCTGTTTTTTTCAAATGAGGACATATTATTCAACAACGCTCCATGAAGATCAGCGTTGCTTTTCACATAAGATAAGTCCAAAGCCCGTCGCCACCGGGGATGATAGAAGCTTACAATTTTTAAAAAAGGCAGTAAGAGTTTTAGTAAATTATATTGTTTTGCCAATTGGAAAGTTTTATAGCCAGCAAATAATTCGTCTCCCCCTAGTCCATTCAGTATCACTTTTATTCCATGACTGGCAACTAATTTGGAAATAATCAAATTGGGTGACAATGAAAAGAATGGCTCTTCATAGGCTTTAACACAGCCATTGATTTCATCTAATATTGCCTCAGGCTTTTGCATATGAACAATGTGTTCCATATCATACATAGCAGCCGTTGCACGCGCTTCATCCACTTCATTCAAATAAGCCGCCTGTTCACCTTCAAAACCAAGGGTGAATGCTTTGATGTGGGGGTGATGCTTGGAAGCAATTGCAGAAATGGTCGTAGAATCGATTCCGCCACTCATGAAAGTACCCACTGGTACGTCACTGTGAAGTTGATATTTTACGGAGCGAGTTAGTGCCTCATCCAAAAGCTCCACCGCCTTTTGTTCAGATAAAGCGTGATCTTGCGCATTAACTGGAATCTGCCAATAGGATTGTTTCACCATTTGACCATTAGCAATATTTATCTTCAACCAATGGCTTTGCTCCAAAGCAAAAACATCCTTAAAAGAGGTCAAAGGCCTTGGGGCAACCCCATAACTCATGGCATGATATAAGCCTTCAAGATTCACTTCCGGTTTATAAAGTCCGGACGCAATCAAAGTTTTGACATCAGAGGCAAAAATAAAACGATTATTTTGAATGGTGTAATAAAAAGGCTTGATTCCAATCCTGTCACGGGCACAAAATAAGGTTTTTTCCTCAAGATCGAGAATGGCAAAAGCAAACATGCCATTGAATTTTTCTAAGGCAGCCTCCCCCCAAAGAGCATATGCATGTAAAATGACTTCCGTATCACTTTGGCCAATTAGGCGAACTCCATGCTGTATTAATTCCTGTGCAATCTCCTGATAATTAAATACCTCGCCATTATAAATAATCCAGTAACGGCCATCGGCGATAGACATGGGCTGATGTCCGGTTGGTTTAAGATCAATAATGGAAAGACGGCGATGAGCTAAAAAAATATCTCCTTTTTCGGAGTATAAATTCTCAATATCTGTCCGCGGACGATATTGCTCAGGAATTTCATCAATATTAGCGGTCGTTGCTCCGGATGCTATTTTTAAAGGCAGCTGACCAGATAAACCCAGCAAATACCCTTCATCATCCGGACCTCGATGAATCATGGCATTTGCCATTCTATGAATGGATTGTGCACCATGAAAAGCGTTTTGATTAAAGCTAATGATACCGGCAATTCCACACATGTGATTCTTAGTAAACTGATGAAGGGGCTTGATTGTAAACAATGTCCAGTCATTCTGCAAACCACCTCATACCATGCTTGTTTCAATAAAAATCACATGCTACGATTGCACCTTGTTTGTTTCATAATGAATCAGCTGTAAAATGGGTACCGTGCGCCCATTATCAATGAATTAGATTTTAAAGTGACAATACTTACAAAAAACAATACAAACACCCCATCAACTTTTTTTCTTAACCTCCTATGGTTATTCTTAACCATTAGCTTTATGTCTATGTTAGGCTGGTTATTTCATTACAGTCACTATGGCTTGGATTTCACCGATGAGAGTTTTTATCTGATTTGGATAACAAATCCCTATCAATATAAGGCTTCTGTTTCACAATTCGGATTTATCTATCACCCCCTGCATCAGCTGCTTCATGGCAATGTTGCACTGCTTAGAGAAGCTAATATTGCCATTCTTTTCACATTATCATTTCTATTGACTAATCTGTTAATTAAATATTTTTATGCCGCATCACCCATTAACACTCCCCAGCGCTGGATTATTAGCAGCGGCACAGCAACAGCAAGCTTTGCTTTTTTTCAATCCTGGATTGCAACTCCAAGTTATAACAGCCTTACATTGCAAGCTCTGTTAATGTCGTCCATAGCACTTATCTTAATTGATAAACAAACAGCAAGTGCAACTACTGATAAACCGCTTAACCGTATTTGGAGCTGGATTTTTTTAGGCACGAGCGGCTGGCTTTCTGTCATGGCCAAACCCACTACCGCAGTGGCATTGGCCATTTGCTCCATCCTCTACTTATTCATGATAAGAAAGCTCCATACTCGTTATCTTCTTCTGTCTGCTGGCATCGCCACAGGTTTACTCATTCTCAGCGCCTGGTACATTGATAGCTCAATACCTGCCTTTATGACACGTATAAAAACCGGACTGGAAATGACTCAAATACTTGGCAGCGATAGCCATAATCTAAAAAACTTAATCAGGCTAGACGAGTTTGAACTAAGCCAAAATGCAAAAAATCTGTTTACCATCATAGTCATTACTATTTTGTGCTTAGTAGGTTTTTTAAATTCCAGAAAGCAAACTCTTATTTCCTTCGGTATTGGTTTATCGCTAACGATTATTTTGCTTGAATTAGCAATTATTTTAGGAATAGTTCATAAGAATATATCCATTGGCAATTTTCAAGGATTATTGCTTTGGTCTATCCCATTTGCTGCGCTCTTGAGTGGTTTTTTTCTCTGTGGGTATAAGTACTTATCTAAAATTTCCCGCTCTCACTGGGCTCTCGCTATTTTATTTCTTCTATTCCCTCATTTATACGCCATCGGAACAGGAAATAATTACTGGTCTCATGGTAGTCGGGCAGGAATCTTTTGGGTACTAAGCGGCTTCATCCTATTGGTTCCTATCATTGAAAATAGAAAAACCCATCTTATTGATTCCATTTGTATTAGCTACGCAATTTATAGTCGTGGTTTTTATAAATTCCAGCATTGAAGAACCTTACCGCCAACCACAACCGTTGCGCCAAAATAACTATACTTTTGAGATAAAGGAATTTGCAACCACTTTAAAGCTTTGTGATAAAGATGCTATCTATTTGACAAAGTCAAAAGAAATACTCAAAAATGCACATTTCAAATCTGGAACGCCGATGATCGATTTGACAGGGCATTCTCCTGGAATTCCCTACTTGTTAGGTGGAATTAATGTAGGAACACCCTGGATGTTCGGTGGATATTCTGGCAGCGACCAATTTGCGAAAACAGCCCTAAAAAAAGTTTCCTGCAAACAGCTTGCCCATGCATGGCTACTGATAGAGCCTGAATGGCCGCGAAATATATCTTCGGACATTCTTACAAGTTATGGTGCAGAATTGGACAAAGATTTTCAGATTGTCGGTGCGCTTAAAATAGCCGCGGGCACTGGTGGTCTTGAGAACAGCAGAACTCAATACATTTTAAAACCGACCCGCCCCATTAATGAAGCAATTTCCTTATGTTTAGCAACAAGATCACATGAGGGAGACCTTTTTGGCTGAGAAACTAGAGGAACTTTTATTTTCTCCATAACATCAAGTTGCATGACCTCAAAGCCCCCAAATTTACTGAAAGTTAATCGCCAATTACCTAGAAAACTAAATTGTTGCACAAAATAAATAAAGGCAACTACAGGCTACTTTTGCACTTACGCCATAGTAAATTATGAGTAAATACAACATAACCAGAACAGGTAGTTAGAAGTCCTATTACAAGATAATAGAGCAATGTATTACCCATCTTGTTTTATTAATTTTTGGGATTTATTAGTATTTTCCAACCGATAAACATCACGAATGATAGTATAAGGTCTTCTTTTTATTTCAATAAACATCTTTGAAAGATAAATTCCAATCACCCCTATTGAGGAAATGATAGCACCACCAAGTAACCAAATAGATGCCATTACTGAAGTCCAGCCGTCTAATATCTTATGATAAAAGAATTTACTAATAATTAAGAACATCGTATAACTGCAAGCAAAAACTGTAAGTAGTAAGCCAAAATAAAACACAGCAACTAAAGGTAAATTACTAAAAGAAGTAATTGAATTAACTAATAAAGATATTTTTCTACCAAGCGTGTACGTTGTTTTACTTGAAGAATGTTTTTTAACAATTTGAGCATGTTGTTGAAAGCCTGTTATATGCCATAACCCCGCAATATATATTTCATGTTCTTGATGGCGTATCAACGCATTTACATAGCGACGAGTCATTAAACGAGCAACCGTTATATTTGCTGGCAAGCGCTCTTTTGTTAAACTGTTAAGCAAAAAATAAAATAGTTTTCCACTGTAACGTTCAAAAAAATTGCCCTTCCTCTTTTTTTGAACTCCATATACAACATCACAATGTTCTGTTTGCATTTGCTCAGAAAAGGAAATAAGCCATTCGGGCTCTTCCTCCAGATCACTATCAAGCAAAAAGACTTTTTCTCCCTTAGCGTAACCTAATCCGGTCATCATCGCCTTATGGTGGCCAAAATTTCTTGATAAGTCGACAACAATGAGAGAGGGAAATTTTTCAATTAAACTGACAGATATTTTTAGACTGGCATCTGGCGAACCATCATTCACTAAAATAATTTCGAAATCATCTCCTGCCACTTGCTTAGCTGCTATAGAAGCCCTATGACAAAACTCCTGAATATATTGTTCGGACTTATAAAGCGTAGCAACAATTGAAAGTTTCATTCATATCCATTGGTGTATTAATTTTCAATTTTGTATTTTATCATAAGGCCATTTTAATAAAAAAGAGAATGCTGTGGCGTATTTATCTCAAGAACAATTACTCGCAATGAATTTTAAACAATTGGGTACAAATGTAAAAATTAGTGATAAAGCAAGTATTTATAATCCAGAATTTATTACAATAGGCAATAACTCTAGAATCGATGATTTTTGTGTAATTTCGGGAAAAATTACTGTAGGGAATTATGTCCATATTGCTGCCTTTTGTTTAATAGCTGGTGGCACAGAAGGAATTATTATTGAAGATTTCGCTGGCATTTCCTACGGTTCACAAATTTTTAGTCAATCCGACGATTACAGTGGACAGTTTATGGTTAGTCCATTGGTTCCAGCAGAATATAAAAATGAATTGAAAGCCCTAGTAACCATTGGCCGGCACGTCATTATTGGAGCGAGCTCAGTCGTTTTCCCTGGCGTTCATGTAGCAGAAGGTTGCTCTGTAGGAGCGATGACGCTTGTGACAAAGAGTACCACTCCTTGGGGTATCTACACAGGTATTCCTGCAAAAAGAGTTAAAGAAAAAAGCAAAGCAATTGAACTTCTTGAAAAAAAATTTCTTACTGAGGAAGGCTCTCATTAAATTTTAATCTAATTTACTCGTGTATATTTGTGACTTTGAATAAATATTAAAAATTGCTTTATTTGACTCTAGCAATATTTTTCAATGATTGGCCTACTAGGAGACCTGACGACAATAGCTAATGATGCCTAATTTAGCAAGCCAGAAAAAACACTAACTGAAATACCTCCGGACTGAATGGAAATAATATGAATCATAAAAAAATTGTATTTAATCAACCTTACATCACCGATGAAGCGTTGGGTCTTTTGCGAGAAGTCAAAGCCAATCAAGCCCTATCCGGGAATGGTATGTTCACAAAACGTTGCCATCAGTGGCTTGAAAAGCAAACCGGTTGCAACAAAGCCTTGTTAACTCATTCATGTACTGCCGCATTAGAAATGGCCGCCATTTTATTGGATATTCAGCCTGGGGATGAAGTGATCATGCCTTCCTACACATTTGTATCGACGGCTAATGCATTTGTGCTTCGAGGAGCAATACCAGTCTTTATTGATATTCGCGAAGATACGTTGAACTTGGATGAACATCTAATTGAAGATGCCATCACCTCAAAAACCAAAGCCATTGTACCCGTCCATTATGCTGGTGTTTCTTGTGAAATGGATACGATACTTGCTATCGCTCGTCGCTATCAATTAAAAGTCATTGAAGACGCTGCTCAGGGAATCATGGCCACATATAAGGGACGCGCTTTGGGCAGTATTGGCGATTTCGGAGCATACAGTTTTCATGAAACTAAAAATTTGATTAGCGGCGAAGGTGGGGCATTACTGGTCAATCAACCAGACGTAGCCATTCGTTCGGAAATTATATGGGAAAAAGGAACTGATCGCAGTCGTTTTTTTCGCGGCGAAATCGATAAATACACCTGGCAGGACATAGGTTCCTCTTTTTTACCTAGTGAATTAATTGCCGCTTTTTTATGGTCACAATTAAACGCCGCTGCCATGATTACCCAACAAAGGCTGGCTATCTGGAGCTACTATGATGCTGCCTTTACCACATTGGAAGAAAAAGGCTTGCTTCGTCGTCCTATTGTCCCCGAAGGTTGTCAGCACAATGCTCATATGTATTATGTGTTATTAGCTCCGGAAATTAATAGGCAAGCCGTTTTAACAGAACTAAAAGATAATGAAATTCATTCTGTTTTTCATTATATTCCTCTCCATAACTCCCCTGCTGGGCAACGTTATTGTCGTACCCATGGCGAGCTGCAACAAACAAACAAACAATCTGAATCCATCATCAGATTACCCATGTGGATTGGCTTGAACAATGAACAACAAGATAGAATTGTAGAGACACTGACCCATGCAATTTATAACAACCTTAAAAATAGTTGAGGTTAAGCAAATGAATATATTAATTACCGGAGGCGCCGGATTCATAGGATCAGCCTTAATTCGTTATCTAATTAAGCATTCCGAACATCTTGTGGTTAATGTAGACAATCTTACTTACGCCGGAAACTTATTGTCTTTAGCCTACATAAACACCAACTCACGTTATGTATTTGAAAAAGCAGACATTATTGACGCTGAAAAAATTTGCAGTATTTTTTCACGATATCAACCTGATGCCATTATGCATTTAGCAGCAGAAAGTCACGTGGATCGCTCTATTACAGGGCCTGCTGAATTTATTCAAACCAACATTGTCGGGACATACACACTTTTGGAAGCAGCAAGAAACTACTGGCAAACATTATCCCCTCAGCGAAAAGAAAGATTTCGTTTTCATCATATCTCAACAGACGAAGTGTACGGTGATCTTTCTAATTTGGATAAGCCCTTTACTGAAAAGACCCCCTATAATCCAAGTTCACCTTATTCCGCAAGCAAGGCAAGCGCTGATCATTTGGTACGTGCCTGGCATCGTACTTATGATTTACCAGTTCTTCTTACCAATTGTTCCAATAATTATGGCCCCTATCAATTCCCTGAAAAACTTATTCCATTTATGATACATCGGGCATTGGCAGGCAAATCATTGCCGCTTTATGGCGATGGAGAACAAATACGGGATTGGTTATACGTTGAAGATCATGTTAAAGCTTTATACCTTGTGCTCATGAAAGGGAATATTGGGGAAACTTATAACATTGGCGGACTGAATGAAAAAACAAACCTGGAAGTGGTACAAACCATCTGTCATTTACTGGAAGAGTTAGCGCCACATAAACCCGCTGGCATAACTAAATACCAGCAATTAATTACTTACGTTAAGGACAGAGCGGGCCATGATCGGCGATACGCCATAGACACCACCAAAATTAAAACACACCTCAACTGGGAACCAGTGGAAAATTTTGCAACTGGCATGCACAAAACCGTACAATGGTACTTATCCAATCAGCCATGGAGTCAAAGTGTACTGGACGGTTCCTACCGTCATAACCCATCGTAAGGATTTATATGAAAGGTATTATTTTAGCTGGTGGCTCAGGCACAAGACTGCATCCAATAACCAAAGGAATTTCCAAGCAACTATTGCCGATTTATGACAAGCCCATGATTTATTATCCATTATCAGTATTGATGTTGGCAGGAATTCGCGACATTTTAATCATCACTACTCAAGAAGATCAAAGTTCATTTCAACGCTTATTAGGACATGGTGAGCAATTCGGCATTCAATTAAGTTATGCCATACAACCCAATCCGGGGGGGCTTGCTCAAGCATTCCTCATAGGAGAAACGTTTATTGGAAAGGATCCCGTTTGCCTGATTTTAGGAGACAATATTTTTTATGGCCAAGGGTTTACACCAACATTGCAGGAAGTATCGGCGAGAAAACAAGGGGCCACCGTGTTTGCCTATCAAGTTACGAATCCATCATGTTTCGGTGTTGTTGAATTTGATGAAAATAATCGCGCCCTGTCTATAGAAGAAAAACCAGTAGAACCCAAATCAAATTATGCGGTTACCGGTTTATATTTTTACGATAATCAAGTCGTTAATATTGCAAAAGGTATAAAGCCATCTTCCCGAGGTGAGCTTGAGATTAGCTGCATCAATCAAGCCTATCTGGAACGTAATCTTTTAAACGTCGTACGATTAGGTCGAGGTTTCGCCTGGTTAGATACCGGCACTCACGAAAGTTTGCTCGAAGCCGGAATGTTTGTGCAGACGATTGAACATCGTCAAGGCTTAAAAATCGCATGTTTGGAAGAAATCGCATACAATCATCATTGGATTCATGCCGAGGATGTTAAAAGACAAGCCTTACGCTACAGCAAAACCACTTATGGAGAATATTTATTATCGATATTGGCCGATGCCGATACCCGACGCTTAGTAAACGTTTGTTAACTTTTTAGTAACTTTGGTTTGCCATTACAAAGAGGCATAATCGCAATCAGGAAATTATATTCTTTAAGTCATATCATGGAAAAAAATAACATTGTCTATAAGATACTTGCTCATCCCAAGATTTACCGGGCATTTCAACAGATTGTTGGTGGTAAAAAACCAAAGACCTATACTGTCATAGAAAAAATATGTACTGATTTTATAAAAACAAATGGACGTAAACCTGTACTATTAGACTTAGGTTGTGGAGAAGGGAAATTATGCGAATGGATTCATGACGTCTGCGATTACCACGGAGTAGATTATTCAGACGAATACCTATCTTACGCAAGGGAAACGTATAAGAATAAAGGCAAGTTTATCAAATTTGACTTATCTTCCCATCAGTCCTATACAAACTTATCAAACCGTTGGGACATCATTATTGGCATAGGGCTTTTGCACCACCTAGCTAATGAAGACGTACTAAAAATCAAAGAAAATTTTATGGATTTTAATCCCAATGCCATCATTTTTACCATTGACCCAGTCTTATTAGAACAGCAAAACTTGATTGCAAAATTTATTGTTTCCAGAGACCGCGGAAGTTATGTCAGAAAACTCCATGAATACCGGGAGCTGTTGAAAAATTATCAATACCATTTGGATAATTTTTGTCGAATTCCCTACAATCACATTTTATTCTATCAAAATATTGAACTAAAAAATTATTTATAATGCTGATGTAAAAATTATTGCATTCGATTTAACTCGAATACCATAGGAGTTGATAAACAGGCAGGCAAGTATTTCAATAGCCTTAACGTGCCTGTGTATTTCAGAAAATGGTAGAAATAAATCAGCAAACTTTTTGCATGCCTTTGTTTAAATTGAGGATCTTTTTCTATTCTAATCAATGCCTCATACAATAAGCCCTTTTTAAAATAGCAATTCAGCGCGTTGTATTTAGCGTAGTGTTTTACTGATAAATAAGTAATAAAATTTAACGAATCCCAAATCTCTCTCTTTGAACGGATTTTAGTTTTAAATAGCCGTTCGCTGATTTGTTTAAAGGGTTTAACAACAACTATTCCCAAATGAGGTTCATAAGGAATTAAATAGTTGGGGCAACCATGAATCATTTTCCCTTTTGGATTTAATACATTGACCATCGCATCCAGTGCCATGGGAAAATTAGGGATATGTTCAACGACATTACTGCTGAATATCAAATCAAATTGACCATGAGCCATGGTTAAATCTTCTGCAGTAATATCAAAAACTGGCAGTTTAAGATGAGCATAATAACTTAAAACAATGCGTTTCAAGGTATCAAATAACTCAAACCCACCAGCTGCAGGTTCTAAGGCAGTAATTGCGAATCCATTTTCTTTAAGAAATAAGCTAAAAAAACATAATCCTGCCCCTATCTCCAGAATCGATAACTCTTTTGACAAGTATTCTTTTACCAGATTTAATGAAACTCGTGTTTCATTAATATAAGTATCCAGTATGGAAGATATTTGCTGTGTACTACAATGTGTGGTGGCTACTGCGTCTTCTATAATTTGTTTTTTAGGTATTTTATGAATAAAAGATTCCAACTCAATCATGAACGACATGCCAGTTCATCCACAAAAATTTCATGAGCGCTGATCCTACCATACTGGGTCTATTTTCAGAAATGATAGGTACTTAGCAATATTTGCATCCGTTTTTTACAAAAGTCTTTGAGCTTCTGTTTAAAAATTTGAAAATCAACCAAGATTTCAAACTATGCAAGAATATGCTAGCATGGCTGACTTTGATTATGATTGAGCTTTGCAAATCAAACTCCATCCCAAAGATATGTAAAAAAGCAACATTGGGAATCCTATGAACCTAAGTATGCCAAACAATCACCCCCCTTTTCACTCAAATTTTGTAAGACTTGGCCATCGTAATTACGTGCAAGGTTCAACCTTAGTGCAAGGACTAATAGAAGCAATTGCCAGCTGGAATTTGGGCGCCTTGCAACACTTGAACATGGCATGTTATAGCATGCTAAATGAACAAGGTTGCTACGAACTCATAAAGCATGAACAGATGGATAATAATAATATTAAAAAAAGTGCCACTGTCTTTAAAATACGATGTAATAGCGTGGAGCATCTCGTTCTTTTAAATGGAACCCAAAAAGAAGTAACAACAGTCATTCCTTATGATGAAGAGGTACTTATTTCTCAGCACACCCTCCTTCCTTCTGAGAAAAAATTACCTATTCATGGAATGCTAATCACCCCTTGATGATGATATTAATTGCTTTAAATAAAGCACTGCTCCATGAAGTTTTAGCATCGAATGTTCATGGAAAATGGATTTTTATAAATGCGATTTAAATTGGCATGCATTACACTCTGAAACTGGCACGCTATCCCTGCAATTAGGAAACAACCTGGGCCTACAAAGTGCCTGTTCCAATATTTATTTAAACGAAACAAAAGTAGGTAATATTTTCTTTTCAAGGCCAGTCTTATGATAGGAATCCAAGATATTGGGGTTTATATCCCTCAACATAGAAATGACAATTTAGCCATGGCTAACCACTATCAAGTGGACGCTCACTTTATAACGAATAAAATTGGTATCCACACCACAGCACGCAAAAGCAATGAAGAATTTTCATCCGATTTATGCGTCAAAGCCTTTCAGGATTTAATGAGTCGTCATCCCGCTCTTGCAAGTCAGATAGATTGCATCAGCGTATGCACACAAAATGGTGATTATCAACTGCCTCATACTTCCGCAATTGTTCACAGCAAGCTTGATCTATCATCAGAATGCGCAGCGTTTGATATTTCTTTAGGCTGTTCAGGCTACGTATATGCTCTTCATATCATGAAAAGCTTTATGAATGACAATGGCATGCACTGCGGATTATTGTTTACCAGCGATCCCTATTCACAAATCGTCGATAAAGACGATAAAAATACGCATTTACTATTTGGAGATGCAGCTACGGTAACTTTGTTAACTCATGACCCGGTTTATACGCTGGAAAAAGGAGTGTTTGCAAGTTACGGCAAAGGATATCAAGCCTTAATAAAACGTCCAGAAGCTCCTTTATATATGAATGGCAGAGAAATATATAATTTTGTTTTGAAGCAAATTCCAGGATTAATAGAAAAATGCTTAAATAAAAACAATCTATCGCACGATCAGGTCGATTATTATTTATTTCATCAAGCCAGCAAATACGTCATTGAAAAACTCACAGAAAAATTACAATATGACCAGGAAAAAGTGCCTTTTGCCATAGAAGAATTTGGCAATACGGTGTCATCCAGCATTCCTATTTTATTAAAAGAATATTTTTTAACCAAAAAAGCAAATACTCTATTATTATGTGGCTTTGGAGTTGGGCTCTCAATGGCAGCAACGGTAATACGGAGAATAGAATCATGAAAGAAAAAGTATTAACTATCATTCAAGACGTTTCCAAAATCAGTCATGAAAAAATTGATATTAATAAAGACTTGGTTGAACAAGGCATTGATTCGCTAGATATGTTTGATATCTTATTTAAACTACAAGAAGAATTTAATATTAAAATCAGTGAAGAATCCATTGCGAATAATGAATGGACTTCCATCAGCAAGATTATTTCTCAACTCAATAAATTGCACTAAGGTCGCCCATGCTTAAACCGTTAAGCAGATCTTTTCAAGACGGCGATGAAGAGCAAGTCGTTGAATTATACAATAAAATAACAGGACGCAATCGTACTGTCCCACAACACCAATGGGAATGGCTTCATCCGCCTGAAGGCCGAGGGATGATGTGGGTTATTGAAGATGAAACCACTAAAAAAATCATTGGTCATCATGGGTTGATTCCAGTTCGTATTGTTTATCAGGGCAAAAGCTACCGTTTGGGTAAAACTGAAAATACCATCATTCACCCCAAACTGTTGGGAAATGGGCTTTATTTTTTATACGAAAAAAATTTTTTAGTGAATCTTCAGAACAATTTGACTTATTGGCTACCACTGCAGGGGATGGTGCGCCAGGAAAGATTCGCAAGCGCCTAAATTATAAACCTGTCAGTCATTATGAAATTTATTTTACCTTATGTAATGCTGCTCATGTAAAAAAAAACGTGCAAAAGCGCTTGTCAGGAAAAAAAGTAAATAAATTACTGAACTTTACTCTGAGTAATATAGCTGGATTATTGACTTGTCTTTCTTATCCTTTTTTCTCAGCCAAAAAAGTAACGCATAAAAAAATAGAATTATCGTACATCACGTCCATTAACGAATTAAGAAATGAACTGGACCGCTTTTGGGAGGACAATAAAGCTTGTTTTGGTATTACGATCGATAGAAGCAGTCATTTTTTACAATGGCGAATATTTGAGAATCCCAATATTAACTATACATTCATCGCCGCAAAACAAGAAGAAACATTAGTTGGCTATATCATTTTGAAAAAAACTCACGGTCGGCTGGATTATGGTGTGATTGAAGATATTGTCGCCAAGGATTTAAGTATCGATATTTACTTGAGTTTATTGCAAGAAGCAAAAAACTACTGCAATAAGGAACACTATGCAGCCATTATTTTTCCAACACTCTCTTCAAACTCACGTTTAAAAACATTTTCAAAAAAGGGGGTATTCTAGTGATCAATTTCTTTTAAAACGTTTGCGTTCTATGTTTAAGAAAGCCCCCAAGAATACAGAGTTTCTAATCAATAAACTTCAATGTCCTATCGATGATAATGACTTATATGACGCCTCCAAATGGTATTTTACCGGGTTATTTTTTGAAGGAATCCATTAGAATCCGTTGACTTTGTTCATTGCTATATTTGCATCCATTTTTTGCAAAATGCTAGAATGCAAAAGAATATTCAGCCATCCTCCATTAAATGAAATCTTTGCTGCATGTTACAAATGCTTTATTCAAACAAAATCCATTGTTACGGAATGTTTCAATGATTGTTCGCGGAACGGTATTAGGACAAGGGCTTGTTTTTCTTTTATCGCCAATTATAACTCGAATTTATGCACCGGAAGATTTTGGCATCTATACAGTTTACTTTTCTTTATTGAGTATTTTATCCATCATCATTGCTCTGCGCTTTGAGGTGGCTATCCCTATTGCCAAAAAAAAACTGGAAGCAAACCATTTACTCCTCATCGCCCTGTTAAGTACGTTAATCCTTTCTTTGTTTACTGCAGGAATCATTTATGGTTGGGGGCAGCCCCTTTCTGATCGCTTTCATATGGCTAAACTCAGTCATTATTTATGGTTGCTGCCCATCAGTTTAGTGGCCGTAGGATTTTATAATGCCTTAAGTTACTGGTTTGTCCGTCATCGAAGCTTTGAACACATCGGGAAAACCAAGGTAACCCAGGGAAGTGGTATTGTTACGACGCAAATCACGTTAGGTCTTATGCAGTTTAAACCCCTAGGATTATTAATTGGACAAACCGTTGGTCATACTCTTGGAGCACTAACCTTTATAACAGCCCTGCTTCGCTTTGACAGGCTCTTTTTTAAAAAAATAAGACCATCCTTTTTATTTACTACGGCCAAGCGTTATTGGCGATTTCCTGTTTTTTCAATGCCTTCAGGATTAATAAATGCCTTGGCGCTTTATTTACCTGCAGTCATCATTTCCGCCACCTACGGCAGCCAAGTAGCAGGCTGGTATGGCTTAACGGCTCAAGTCATTGGCATCCCTTTAGGATTAATAGGGCAAGCCATTGGCCAAGTGTATTTGGGGGAAGGCGCTGTATTAAAAAACCAAGGCAATTTTCTGGCATTACGGACTTTATACATAAAAACGATTCGCCACTCACTGATGCTTGCCTTTCCCTTTATTGTTCTTATCTTACTGTTTGCCCCTTCCATATTCAGCTGGACATTTGGAGAGAGCTGGTATGACGCTGGCCTGTTTGCCCGTCTTTTGGGAATCATGTTCTTATTAGAATTTGCCATCATTGGTCCCTCACAAAATTTTGCACTGATGGAACAGCAAGCGCTTGGCTTATATTGGAATATTTTTTTCGTCGCCTTAATCATGCTGGCATTCGTGCCAGCACTTTTTTATTCAGCCAGTTATTTCACCACCGTGCTCTATTTAGGTATTGCCAAGTCCATTGGTTATATTACAATGGCATTCCTTAACTTGCATGCCATAGGCAACAACAAGAAGTTGAATCATCCAATATGTGTGGAATAGCTGGGATATATAATTTAGGTTCAGACAGTTTTTCCGGCCTAGAATCGGTTCATAAAATGGCCAATGCCATGATTAACCGTGGACCCAATGGCGAAGGCTATTTTTTCGCCTATAAAAATAATCAAAATAGCCAGTTTTTAAGTAAAGCTAATCCCAACCTCTATCCTCAAAAAGCCGATTTATTTCTGGCTCACAGACGCCTGTCTATCATTGATTTGTCTGATGCTGCATTACAACCTATGTGTACGGAAGACCGCCGATATTGGATAACTTATAACGGCGAGCTCTACAATTACCAATTACTGGCAGACGAGTTAAAACGATTAGGCGTTGACATTGTCTCGCGAAGCGACACGGAAGTATTGCTCAAATGCTATCGTCAATGGGGAGCCAAAGCATTAGACAAGTTTAATGGCATGTTTGCCTTTGCTATTTGGGATGATAAGGAAAAAACGCTGTTTTGCGCGCGAGACAGGGTTGGTATTAAGCCCTTATATTATACCATTCAAAACAATCGATTTATTTTTGCTTCCGATATCAAAACTTTGATCGCTTCTGGCTTATATAAACCAGACATAGATTATGAAGGATTGTATCATGCCATGAGTTATGGGGTAGCCCCTCGCCCTTATACCTGCTTTAAAAATGTATTTGCTCTTCCTCAATCTCATTGGATGCTTATTAAACCCAATGGAGAAATCATTCAACAGCGATATTGGCAAATTCCAATCAATACTCAAGATCAAACCATGTCCGAAATGGATGCCGCGGATTTACTGGAAGAAAACTTAAAACCTCAGTAAAGCGTCGTCTTGTTTCAGATGTAACAGTAGGTACCTTCATGTCCGGAGGCGTTGATTCCACCCTCATCACCGCCATGGCTGCCAAAGAACACCCGGGAATTAAGGCTTTCACTTTAGGTTATGAAGGGTATGCCTCCGAATTTGATGAAGTTCCGCAAGCAAAAGCCACAGCAGCCATGTATCCACTGGAACATGTTGTGCGAACCATAAAAGCAGACTCCATACTCACCAACATTCAAGATAATATACGCCATTTTGAAGAGCCTTATTATTCTTTATCTCCCAATTTTTTAATTTCCCGTTTGGTCAGTGAGCATGAGGTAACGGTCGTATTAAATGGCCTTGGGGGAGATGAATTATTTGCTGGTTATAGACATTCTCGTTGGGCAAACCGTCAACGACTTATGCGAACAATCGCACCTTTTTTTAAGATTCTTAAAAATTATAAAGAATTATATGCTCGTGTCTCTGAGTTTTCGATGGCAAAAACAGCCGATCGTTATTATAGCTTGTTGTTTACAATTATGTCGGAAAACATTAAACAAAAGTTATTTTTAAATCCTGACATAGCATCCCTGAACACCATTGAAAAACTAAATCAAATTTACATTGGCAAAGACACAACATTTACGGATAGTATTGAAGCCATGTGTTACATGGATTTGATTCATTACATCGGTAATCATCATGTGTATCGGGTTGATCAATTTACCATGGCTTTTTCTCTGGAGGGCCGGTTCCCATTTCTAGATCATGAAGTGATTGAAGCTGCTTTCCGGATTCCATCCAAATATAAAATTAAGAATGGACAGCAAAAATACATCGTAAAAAAAGTTGCTGAAAAATACATTGCGCCGGAATGCTTATCCATGAAGAAAAAAGGTTTTTCACTACCGATGAGCCATTGGATCAAAAACGATCTGTCCAATTATGTTACGACTCAACTGACCTCTTTGGCAAAACGAGAGTTGTTTCATCCAAAAGTCATTTGGAACGTTTGGTCCATGTTTAATCAAGGCAAGATAGACAGCAGATACGTGTGGCAACTGGTTGCAGTAGAAGCATGGCTACAAATGTTTTTTTAGCATGATTACGGTCAATATTCCCCAAAATTATCGTGCAGAAAGAGAATACATTTTACATACTCTTTTACATCAGTTTTTAGGAATCAATTATATATTAAATACTCACGATTCCTCGGGAATAACACTCACCTGCAACCATAAAACATTGCATATTCAAGATACGCTATTTTCGACGAAGCCCGTTCATTGGCTCACCGAGCACTCATTACCCCGAAATAAAGCATCCATTTGGGATATCAAAGATTTTCCATTAAACGTCTTTATTCTCGATACTAAGCTTCCTGTCATTTATGGAAAAAACGATTTAAATGGAACGTTTTTTCTTATCACCGACAAAGCGATCCATTTGAATCTAGATGTGTTTGGTTCTTCATTTTTTCTACTGACAGGCTATGAAGAGTTTGTAAAAAAAGAACGTGATATTCATGGGCGTTTCCCTTTTGAAGCGTCTCATGCTTATCAAAATCAATACGTTCATCGCCCACTTGTTAATGAATATCTGGAAATCCTTTGGGCCTGCATGAAGCACTTATGGCCAGACTTGGAAAGAAAACAACACCGCTATCAATTGCGATTAACCCATGATGTTGATATTCCGTTTCGATATGCATTTGCAAGCTGGAAAAATTGCACCAAAGAAATGGCCAAATTAACATTGAATAAACAATACATGCAAGCCTTACAGCAACCATATAATTTTTATATGGTCAAGGTTCGCAAAAAAGCTTTAAGTGATCCATTCAATACGTTTTCTTTTTTAATGGATATTGCTGAAAAGCAAGGCATTTCTGCGACATTTTATTTTATGGTTGAACATACCAATCGTATGAACGCCGACTACAGCCTGACTCATCCTTTTCTCATAGAATTACTGAAAACGATACATCACCGTGGACATCAAATTGGTTTGCATGGAAGTTATTATTCTTATCAGTCAGAAAAAATAGTTCACCAAGAAATAGAATGGTTAAAAAAAACTTGTGATAGCTATGGCATCACTCAAAATTATTGGGGGAATCGTCAACACTATCTAAGATGGGATCCTCAAAGTACCGCTTCGATTCTTCATCAAGCTTCGATTAATCATGACTCGACCGTAGGATATGCAGAACAAACAGGATTTCGAGCAGGAACTTGTTTTGATTATTATCTCTATGATTTGGCAACCGGTAAACAACTTGCAGTCATTGAGCGCCCTTTAGTGGTCATGGAAGCATCACTTTTAGGATATATGAATCTTAATCATGAAGACGCTTATAAAGAAATAAAAAAATTGCAACAGGTGTGCAAATTTTATCATGGTAATTTTACGCTATTGTGGCATAATTCTACCTTGCAAAAACATCAGGATAAAGATTTATTCCAAGCGTGTGTTAATGATTAATAACATATTACCAAATAAAAATCTTTAAGAAACAATAAGCATATGCATTTATATATTATTCGACATTTACAAACGGACTGGAATAAAAAAGGTATTTTACAAGGTACTCATGATTTAAACATTTTACCGGTAGCTCCAGAGGTAACTGACCTCATCCAACAACAAAAAAAAATGCTTCACGAGAAAGTGAATTCTTTTGATCTCGTGTTAACCAGCTCTCTGCGTCGAACTCAAGAGACAGCCTTAGAATATGGATTTTCCAATTTTTTCGTTGAACCACTGATTAATGAATTAAATTTTGGGAAATTTGAGGGACAGCCACGCGAATTATTAATAAAAGAACTTGGACAACCATGGTTCGATGATCCAAGAGAATTAGTTCTGGGTGAATCCATTCACCATTTTGAATTGCGTATACGGGCATTCTTAGAAAAATATCAGCACCTTGAACAATTATTAATATTTTCCCATGGCAGCTGGACAAGAGGAGTGATATCGTTTGTCAGATTTGGAAATCTTAAAATGATGAATCAGGTGCAAGTTTTGAATAATCAATTGATTGAATTAATTTATCAAGAACATTTAGTCGCATAGTCGGAGATAAAATGGACAGCTTTTTAAAACTACCCTCAAGGCAAAATAAACCAAGAAAACAGGGGCTTACTGTCCTAATTGATAATGGATACCCACTTGCTTATTTTACAGACGTATTAAACAGCCACGGCCATTTAATAGACTACGTAAAATTTGGATGGGGCACTGCTTATATCACTAAAGATATTACTAAAAAAATAGAAACAGCCAGACAAAATAACATCGAAGTATTTCTGGGTGGTACGTTTTTTGAAAAAGCTTATTTACAGAAAAAATTGATGATTTCATAAGCTATGCAAAAGCCTTAGGATGTACGTTAGTTGAAATATCTAATGGCACCATTGACATGGATAACCATGAAAAAGCCATGTTTATAGCGGACTTTGCATCTGAGTTTGAAGTATTCAGTGAAGTTGGGTATAAAGATCAAATCCGTTCACAAGAGCTTCATCCAGCTAAATGGATTGAATTTATAAATGAAGACTTAAATGCAGGTGCTTCTCGGGTCATTACTGAAGCCAGAGAATCTGGAGCCAGCGGTATTTGTCGCAGCAATGGTGAATTACGTTATGGCTTGATTGAGGAAATTATTCATTCTGGCATTGATTTAAATTCCCTTATTTTTGAAGCACCTAATAAAGATTTGCAAACTTATTTTATTAAACATATTGGTCATGAAGTTAATCTGGCCAATATTGCTTTTGATGATGTCATCGCGCTTGAAACCTTACGACTTGGTTTACGTTCCGATACGCTGGTCAACCCGAATGATTAAGGAGTACCTTATATGAGAGATCCAATACAGGTTTTTCATCTGGCCATACCCTGCTCCAATCTGGATGAAGCACAAGATTTTTATATAAATAAATTAGGGTGTAAGCTGGCCCGGCGTTATCACGATCGCATCACCGTTAATTTTTTGGTGATCAGTTAGTTTGTCACTTAGCACCCGAAGACATTGATGTTCAGCCTAAAATGTATCCACGCCATTTTGGTGTAACGTTTGTTGATAAAACAAAGTTTGATGATCTACTCAACAAAGCACGCATGAACAAAGCACCTTTTTTTCAAGAATTGTTTGTAAGATTTCCGGGTCAAAAAGAAGAACACTATACTTTTTTTCTTAAAGACCCTTCCAATAATTTGCTGGAGTTTAAATTTTATCTTGATCCAGACATGAGATATTAAGAGTAAAAATTTTAACTTCAATGTTAGTGTAACAGCTTTTATCTGGACTTCACGATGCCCTTAATGGAAATAAATGCGTTACTGTGTGCATGCTTCAGTGAATTAAATAAACAGAATCAAGCTTTTTCTTGTTAATACACAATCAAATCATATGAGTAAGCAACTATGTGCGGAATATTTGGAATTGTAGCCGATCAAAACTCTAAGTTCAGTACCAGTTTGTTAGATAGCCTTATCCGTAAAATGTTTAAATTATCTGAGTCCAGAGGGAAAGAAGCTTCTGGCCTTGCAGTCCGTTTGGAAGATATTCAGATTTATAAACAAGCTATTTCTGCCAGCCAACTGATTAAATCAGCTGAATACCGCAAACTCATGAGTCAATTGCTGTCTCAAGTTTCCAAAAACGATCAATTGGAAAAATCATTTGCCCTCATCGCGCATTCCAGGCTGGTTACCAATGGTATTCAAGCAAACAATAATAATAATCAACCGGTTACAAACAGCGGTCTTGTAGGAATTCATAACGGTATTATTGTCAATGTCGATGAATTATGGCAAAAACATGCTGATCTTAAACGCAATAGTGACGTGGATTCCGAAGTTTTACTAGCGTTAACGAATAAATTCTATCATCAAAAGAAAAATCTCTTTGCTGCAGTGCAGGATGTTTTTGGTGAAATAGAAGGTGCCGCCTCTTTTGCGGCTTTTTTTAATGATGAAGATTATTTACTCCTCAGCACAAATACAGGGTCATTTTATATTTGTTTTGATGAAAAACATCACATTTTATTGTTTGCTTCAGAATCCTATATCTTAGAGCAAGCTAAAAAATTTCTTCAGGGTAAATTAAACGCAGATGTTATACAAATTAAACCGTTTGAAGGCTATTTACTTAATATCCATGATTTCAAACTACGACATTTTAAATTTGCCCAAAACATCGAACAACCAACGTTCCAAACATCGGCTTATATTAAAAAACTCCATATTAAAGATCACTCTAATAAGGCTGAGGAAGCACGCGATAATCTACGCAGATGCCAACGTTGCATTTTACCCGAGACCATGCCTTTTATACGTTTTAACGAACAAGGCATCTGTAATTATTGCGAAAATTATCGCCCTGTTCATCGCGAGGGTGAAGAAAAACTATTAGAGCGTGTTGAATCCTTCCGGAAAAAAAATGGCGCGCCTGACTGCATACTAGCGTTCAGTGGCGGTCGCGACAGCTCTTATGGTCTTCACTATCTTACCAATATTTTAAAAATGAAGCCGATCGCTTTTACTTATGATTGGGGCATGGTGACGGATTTAGCTCGACGCAATCAAGCAAGAATGTGTGGAAAACTAGGCATAGAACATATTTTAATTTCTGCGGATATTAAGAAAAAACGTAATCACATCCGAAAAAATATTCATGCATGGCTAAAAAACCTTCTTTAGGAACGGTGCCCATCTTTATGGCGGGTGATAAGCAATACATCTCTTATCCTGGTGAACTGAGAAAACGGACAAACACAGAGCTTGTATTTTATTGTCGTAATCAAATGGAGAAAACCAATTTTAAGACTGGCTTCTGCGGCGTTAACGAGGCAGGCAAATGGTATTACGAAATATCAGCCAAAGATAAGCTAAAAATAATATCTTATTATTTAAAAGAATACATGACTAACTGGTCATATTTAAACAGCTCTTTGCTGGATACATTAGCCGGTGTATATGATTCTTTTTTGTAGACAGAACCAATTATATTCAGTTATTTAATTACTTGGAATGGGATGAAAATCTTATCAATAACACCTTAAAAGACGAGTACAATTGGGAATTTGCTACAGATACAAATTCAAGCTGGCGAATTGGAGATGGTACTGCTGCTTTTTACAACTACATTTATTACACTGCCGCAGGTTTTTCCGAAATTGATACGTTTCGCAGCAACCAAATCCGAGAAGGACTCATTTCAAGGGAAGAAGCATTAAACATGGCAAAAACGGAAAACCAGCCGCGTTATGAATCAATATTAGAATATGCACGCATCATTGGGTTTGATTGTGATGAAGCACTGAAGATAATTAATGCGATGCCAAAATTATATTTAGTTGAGTAACCATTAATTATTTTGGAGTTTTTAAAAGGACATCATGAAAATTTTAATTTTAAACTGTTTTAGCCGTAATGCCTTGGCTGTCATTAATAGTCTAGATCCCAGTTATACTATTGTTGGGGGCGTTAATCGCAGCAAAGGTTATCGAAAATGGATGCAAAAAATCTATTTTATAGCAAACGCATCTCCCAAATAGAAGAATATGCTAATCCGTCAGAAGACAAGAACCAATTTTTTCAAGACTTAATTAAAATTTGCAATGAGCATAACATTGATGCCATTTTTCCAACAGGAACCACGGCTACTAACTATCTTTCCTATTTTAAAAAAGACTTACAAGAACATGTTAAAACCAGTATTCTTGTGGAGAATTATGAAACATTCAGTCAGTTAACTGACAAATGGGAGACTTATAAATTATGCAAAAAAATAGGCATCCCGGTTCCTAAAACTATATTATTTACAAATACCCCAGAAACTCTGGAAGAAATCAAGCAATTAACATTCCCAATTATTGCAAAACCTCGAATTTCTTATGCTTCCTATGGCGTTCTTTTCTTTAACTCTATTGATGAATTTAAAGCTTCCATTGATAAATTAACTGGATACATCGATCCTGGATCTGATATTCATGAACCTTACATTATTCAGGAAGTGATACAAGGTACGTTGCATGACGTTGCCTTATGTGCTTACCAGGGAAATCCAGCCATGATGCTGAGTCAACAAAGAGTCATGACCCTTCGCGATTTTGGAGGCGGTGGAATTATCAATCTTACTACTCATGAACCCGAAATGATGGGCTATGCAAAAAACCTTATTCGCGAACTCCAATGGAATGGACCTGCATTGTTTGATTTCATTAAAACAGCTAAAAACGAGTACTATTTGCTCGAAATTAACCCTAAAATATGGGGAACAACACGGTTAATTGTTGAAGCAGGGATGAATCTTCCGCAAACCATGATTGATTTATTTGTATTAAATAAATCTTTTAATGAAAAAACCGATTATGAAAAAACTTGTTATATAAATGGATGTTTCCAGAATGCGTTGCTGCTTGGTTTTTACAACCATTTACCTTAAAAAGATTTTTTAATCGTATTAAGAAGAGCTTCAACAATTACAATGCATCACGAGTATGCACCAATTTAAGTACTAAAGACTTAAGACATCTCATTGGAATTATTTTAGAAAAAGGTTAATTACTCAAAAGGATTTGAAAACATTAATGATGCTTTATCTGTGCCTCGCCCAAGCACAACTGGAGATCCAACACTATGGTTAAATTTTGTGAGAATCTCTCAGGAACAAGCCGCGGCACGTACGCAGTAGGTGAATTGTCAACAAGCCCCTAATGTTTTAAACTTTATCATGAAGGCAATTCAGACTCATTTTTACCATTACTTTTATAAATTTCCATCACATTCGTCTCTATACCTCGGCAAATATCTCCTAATGGCAAATGGCTAAGCTTTTCAGGTGAGAACGGATTTTGTAGCTCTACCCCAATTTGATCCAAAGAAAACAGTGCATAAGCAACAAGTGCCGTCACTAAAGGGTTTATATAAATAGAATAATCGACAAGAGCGATGGGAAGAATTAATAAAAATAATAAAATAAAACGCCGCGACTTAATTGCCATGACAAAAGGCATTGGAGTTTTTAGTATACGTTCGCAAGCTCCCTGACAATCTATTACGATTTCACGACATTCTTCTGCTTTTAAGAACGAAAATTCATTAATTTTATTTCTTTTACCAGTAAAGAAAGTAAGCCTGCAACTTTATTAGATATGAAATTAGGTTTATGAATGATGTTTGGTAGCTCTTGAAAGGTCACTGGGTCAATCAAATGTTCTACCTCTTTAATTGACTCATCCATTCGTAAATTATTTTTCATTAAATAAGGAATGGCTGCAATATATCCCATCAGATGCTGTATAGATTGTTTTTCCGTTGATGACACATAATTAGCAGTTATTATGGCTAAATTTCGACTGCTATTGACTACACTACCCCAAAGCTTTCGTGCCTCCCACCATCGATCATAACCAGCATTAATACGAAAAACCAAAATCAAGCCCATGACAAGCCCTGCATACTCAAAGGGACTTATTGGAATAGCAAGCCAAGGGATAAATAAACTTAACAACGATATAAAGCATGCGTAAAGAGTCGTAACTAAAACTTGCTTTAATACTTTAGGCGTTACAGAGCCATGAATAGCAAGAGCGGAAGCGAGAAAATCCGGGTATTCGTACTGATTAACTATTTTTTATTATCTTTCATACATAATCAAAAAAATTAGATGAAATAAATAATAAATTTAAAAATAAAATAAAACAATTCATAAACTACTACATATTACGCAAATAGGCATATTTTTTCTCAAACCTCCATGCCCTCCTTATCCAGATTTTCTGCTCCCGCTCATGGAGCAGGCAACTACATTTCCTATAACCTCTCTTTTATTTTTAGCCAATAGAGGCAAAGTTACAGCCACTCAAAACAACTAATTTTCACGTATGACTTGCTGATGATTTAACTTGTATTTAACCCCAGTATGCCTACACACTGTTTCAGCTATTCCTTGCAATGGTAAATCCAGCTGCTCACCAAATTCACTCATCCAGCCTATTTGTCGAGCCGGGACACCCACCATCAGCGCATAAGCAGGAACATCCCGGTTAACAACTGCCCCTGCACCAATAAATGCATATTCACCGATAGTAACTCCACAAACAATGGTACAATTGGCCCCGAGTGTTACACCTCGCTTAACCAACGTATTACGATACTCATCTTTTCGGGATACCGCAGAACGTGGATTATAAACATTGGTAAATACCATACTGGGGCCACAAAAAACATCATCTTGCAACGTGACATTATCGTAAACAGAGACGTTATTTTGAATCTTGACGTTATGACCTATGGTGACTCGATTGCCAACATATACATTTTGACCAAGACTACAACGTTCCCCGATTTTTGCACCACCGCTGATGTGCACCCAGTGCCAAATACGCGTACCGGCACCGATCTGCGCTCCTTCATCAATAATAGCCGTTTCATGCGCTTGATAAATGGTCATTACAACTCCAATGGCAAATGCACGGTGTGATTATCACGGGCTGCTCGATAAGCAGCAATCAGTAACTCCAATGAAGTCAATCCTTCCCGTCCATCAACCAATGGCTCAGCCGTTCCTTGAAGGCTGTTAATGACGTTGTCATAATACAATGGATGACCAAATCCATACACCGACGTTGTCTGGTAGCTTGCTGCTTTTATTTGTTCATCTTCTGGCTGTTTATCTGCAAATTCCCAGTGTTGTATTTCATTCACGGCAAGGCCACCAATACGGACCGTGCCTTTTTCACCAAGAATCGTAATAGAGCCTTCCAGATTTTTAGGATAAGTCAGCATCGTTACGTTAACGGATCCCATGGCTCCATTCCGCCAACGGATATTCATGACGCCTGAATCTTCGGCTTGGATTTTTCTTGCCAACGTTCCCATCATGGCTTGCACGGATTGAACGGGACCCAATAACCAGTGAATCAAATCAATATAATGGCTTGCCTGATTCATAAATGAACCACCATCTAATTCCCAAGTGCCACGCCAGCCGCCACCTTGATCGTAATAATCTTGCGGCCTTGTCCAAAACACATTGATATTGACCATGTATATTTTACCGAATCGCTCTTGCACAATGGCATTCTTAAGCAATTGCAAGGTTGCATTCAATCGGTTTTGTTTAACGACAAACAGACGAACACCCGCTTCATCACAGGCACGTACCATTCGCAAACCATCCTGCCAGCGAGTTGCCATGGGTTTTTCCGTAATGACATGGCGACCAGATTCGGCTATTTTGATGGCCTGCAGGGGATGTATTCCGCTGGGAGTGCAAAGAGAAACGATGTCTGCATTGCAATGCCTTAACAAATCATCAATATTATTATAACCGTCAACCCCATACTCCTGACTTGCTGCCAGCATGGCTTCCTCTCGAGTATCACACACTGCAGTTAAGGTTAAGCGGTCTTGATGCTGCTGAATAGCCTGCAAATGGTTTTTTGAAATTCGGCCACAGCCAACCAGAGCAATATTGATTTTACGATCTTGTATGAACCAAGGAGCTTTATTCATCATTTAGGCACTCACAATATTATCCTGTTTAAACTGCTTAAAGGCACCGCGCGTATCAATAATCAATTTGGCATGTCGAGCAATCATCGCATAATCAAAAGCACGATGAGCAGTTGCTAACACCACACAATCATACTGACTGATGACTGTTTCGCTCAATGCAACGCTATGCAAATCAAAATGGTGGGCGCGCATGGCAGGAAAAACAGGTACGTGTGGATCAGAATAGGAAACGGTTGCTCCCTTGGCCTGTAACAGTTCCATAATTTCTATGGAAGGAGATTCCCGCATGTCGTCAACGTCTCGTTTATAAGCAATGCCTAAGACCAATATCTTACTGTTTTTTATTGCTCGTTCTTTTAGGTTCAAGGAATCAGCAACTTTATTGACCACCCATGTCGGCATACTGCTATTAATTTCTCCTGCCAGTTCAATAAACCGAGTATGCAACCCGTATTCACGCGCCTTCCAGGTAAGATAAAATGGATCAATAGGAATGCAATGACCGCCAATTCCAGGCCCAGGATAATAGGGAACAAAACCAAATGGTTTGGTTGCAGCGGCATCAATCACTTCATGGATATCAATACCCATCTTGTCCGCAAGTACTTTCATTTCATTGACTAGGCCAATATTGACCGAACGATGAATGTTCTCAAGCAGTTTGGTCATTTCAGCCACTTTTGTTGAAGAGACACAAACCACTTTATCAATAACCGCTGAGTAAAGAACCTGGCCGGCCTTGGAACAATGTTCCGTATCGCCACCACATACTTTTGGAATCGTTGCCGTTGTAAAATGCAGATTACCTGGATCTTCCCTTTCCGGGGAGTAAACTAAAAATACATCTTTACCAATCTGTAAGCCAGTGCTTTCTATTCGAGGTTTCAACTCTTCTTCGGTGGTGCCTGGGTAGGTGGTGCTTTCTAATGAAATAACTTGCCCGGCACGCAAATACGGTACTAAAGCCTCTGTGGTTTCCAAAACATAACTTAAATCCGGTTCGCGATACTTATCAAGCGGTGTGGGTACGCATAAAATGATGGCATCGGCTTCGGCACTCTTAGAAAAATCCGATGTTGCGTGAATACGGCTTTTGACTTTAGCTATCTGCTCGGAGGAAATATGCTGAATATAGGATCGCCCCTGATTTAATTGTTCATTTTTGCGCTCGTCCACATCGATGCCAATAACGCGATAACCTACTTCGGCAAATCGCAACATCAATGGTAATCCCACATATCCCAAGCCGACAATGCCAATGATCGCTTCTTTATTGTTTATTCTTGCCACGAGGTTATTCAACATCATTGCTACACCTTGTCCATGATTTATCAATTATTATTTATTTCAATTTTAACCACTTACAAGGCTTGTTAAAGTTTCTCTTGCAGAGAAAAATAATAAGCCTTGTCTCATGTTTCAATGAGCATCCAGCTTTGTTCCTGATCCTTCAGACAAACTTAATCATATCTTAGGCAATTGCCATTTCCTTGCTTAATACTTCTTGCAACGCTTCACAAATTTGCTTTTGATCTTCCAACGTTAAGTAAGGATGCATTGGAATGCTCATCACCCGTCTTGCTGCAGCTTCCGTATTAGGAAATGATTGTTTTTCCGGATAAAGCTCTTTGAAAATAGGTTGCTCATGCAAGCCCAGTGGATAATGAACCGCGGTAGGAATTCCTTTTTCATGCAATGCTTGTTGCACCTGGTCACGGTTAGCGACTTCTACCGTATACTGAGCATAGACACTAAGATTATGACTCTTAGTCAATGGCTTTTTGATGGCCGTTGGCAATAACCGTTGGTATTGCTGTGCGACTTTTTGCCGAAGCTGAATTTCTTCAGGAAAAATTTCCAATTTCTCTAGCAAGATTGCAGCTTGAATAGTATCCAGACGCCCATTAATACCCAAACGGGTATGATAATACCGTTTGGATTGCCCATGAGTACGAATTTCATTCATCCGCTGTGCCAATTCACTGTCGTTAGTAAAACAAGCACCGCCATCGCCATAGCATCCTAAAGGCTTAGAAGGAAAGAAACTGGTGCAGCCAATGGTTGTTAATCCGCAGGACGGCTGCCCTTTGTAAGTTGCACCAAAACTTTGGGCTGCGTCTTCAATAACGGGAAGATTGTACCGTTTCGCAATGGTATTAATTTCATCGAAATCGGCACATTGACCGTATAAACTAACAGGCATAATGGCTTTGGTTTTCTCATTGATGGCGGCTTCGATGCTGGCAACATTGATGTTGTAGGTTTCTTTATCAATATCGACAAATACAGGTTTTGCTCCCAAAAGCGCAATGACTTCGGCTGTAGCAAAAAAGCTAAATGGCGTGGTGATCACTTCATCACCGGCCTTAATTCCCAAGGCCATTAAAGCAATGAGCAAAGCATCCGTTCCACTGGCAACTGCCAAGGCATGTTTCACACCGACAAATCGAGCTAATGCGTTCTCAAGCTCAACAATTTCCGGCCCCATGATGTAAGAGCCATGATTTAACACCGTTTTAAAACGGTGCAGCAGTCGCTCTTCAATCCGATCTGATTGTGCTTTCAAGTCAATGAACTGCATAATATTCCTCAAAATTATTTTTTATTTCAGGAACATAGCGAGCATGGATGTTCATGCAACGCTTGATAGTATCCATATTTTTTATCCATTCGACAGTTTTCTTTAATTCACCAGACAACAAACGTATGCTTAATCAACACTGAAAATTCCAAATGGACATTACAACACCTACGGCGACATTATAAACTCTGCCTGATTTACCGCGCAATGCATAGGCGCATAATCCTGCGGCTATGCTCTCCACTTTATCATGGTGAACAACTCGCTCTAAAAGCTGGCAGGATACTAACAAGCCTATGGAAATTAGTCAAATTTAAGACAAAATTCATTTCCGCATTTCCATTAAAAAATATATATTTTCTAATGGGTTAAATTACATTTTCCAACATAGTTGCATTATTTTTTACCACCCAACGTTTACTGTCATTAACATTTAAAATCAACCCAATCAACATGAATGATTGCTCTCATAAACTTCAAATGTCATTCATAATTACTGCAAAACTGTAAATTTGACGATATACTTCCCAGACGCGTAAAAAAAGGAACATTGCATGCCCCTTAAGGTCATGTATAACAGCATTGCTAGCCGCTATTCCACTGCCAACCGCTTTGGCGCCATCAGTGAAAGTCATAAATGCGCCATTGCACAAATAACCAAGGCTCATTTAGGAATCAAACCCCATTACAAGGTCCTTGATCTTGGAGTAGGAAATGGCGCTTTTCTAAAACAGCTTAAACATTACATGCCAATGGCTGAATTTACGGGCATCGACATCTCACCCGCCATGCTGAAGCAAGCCCGTGCAGCACTTGAATTAACCACCATTGAAACCAGCGCTACGGAAGCTAGCCATTATCTGCCCCATCATAGTCAAGACTTGGTGCTTGCCCATTTTATAAACGCCTACATACCCATTAATAAATTATTTAATCAAGCCAAGCTCCTCACCCGTGCAAATGGACATTTCTCATTAATTACGACCACCTATGAATCTTTTCCAGTCGCACAACAGCAATTAGCGGATTTTGTTTCCAGAGAGTCCATACTTAGCCGCATCGTTGGCCATTATTATAAAGCCATCGTCAAAAATACGACGGTTGCTGCTGGTGAAGATGAATTACTGCACGCATTGACCCAACATCAGTTTCAAATTGTGAACCATCAACGAATTCGCATTCCTATTGAAATAAATAATATTGATGAGTTGGTATTGTTTGGAATAGAGGGCACTTGGTTTTTAAACAGCTTATCGATTCGGATATTACCAAAAAACTTTTTGCTTCAGCGGTTAAAGCGTTTATTTAGTAAAATTTTTACTTTCCCTTATCGGGATACCCATATCATCGATGTTGTGCTGGCAAAAAATAGACCGCAAGAGGTCTAATAACGAAAGCCATTGTTTTATCTGAATACTTATTAAAGTCCCAGATTATCTCGTTTAAAAACTCGGTCGGCTCGATAACTAGAACGAACAAATGGACCTGACGCCACTTCAAAAAACCCTTTTTGCAAACCAATATCACGCAATGCAGAAAATTGTTCTGGCGTTACGTAGCGCGCGACTGGTAAATGATTTTTGGTCGGTTGCAAATATTGCCCTAATGTTAATATATCAACCTGATGAGCACGCAAATCATCCATCGTTTGAATGATTTCTTCATCGGTTTCACCCAAGCCAAGCATTAGGCTAGTTTTGGTTAAAACATCTGGACGATATTGTTTGGCATAGGAAAGAACGTTTATGGTTTGCCAATATCCCGCACGATTATCTCGTACGGGGTGGGTTAAACGCTCAACCGTTTCAACATTTTGAGCAAACACATCCACTCCGCTATCTAATAGCACAGCAACATCATCCAATTTTCCCTGAAAATCTGGCGTCAATGCCTCAACTTTAGTGTGTGGACAACGATGCTTAATGGCACGGATGGATTCAGCGTAATGTTTTGCCCCACCATCGGGCAAATCATCACGATTTACAGAAGTTAAAACCACATAATCCAAATTCATTAAAGAGACCGTTCGTGCAGTATTTTCAGGCTCTTTTTGATCAAGCCAGCCATGAGGATTACCGGTATCTACTGCACAAAAACGGCAAGCTCGTGTACAGACATCCCCCATCAGCATAATGGTCGCTGTTCCATGAGACCAACATTCAGCGATGTTTGGACATTTTGCTTCTTCACAAACAGTGGCCAATCGATGCTCTTTAACACGTTCTTTTACTTGATTATAGGCTGGCGTTGTTTGGTTAACGATCCGCAGCCATTTGGGTTTTGGCAAACGCTCATAGGGCAAGTCGGCAGTCTTGACCCCATCCTTAATAGCCACGATGCCTTGTTTTGTTTTATATTTCTGGCCGCTTTCAATAACAATTGGGATATCCGTTAGTTTACTCATGCTGATACCTGTTGATTCGATGGCCTATGTTCCCAAATCAAACTCTTGGGATCAAGCTCATTTATTAAGGCTGGAAAAATTTCAGCGTCCATATCGTTGTTGCAAACGCACGATGATCCACCCACCCAGCAGAGAAATTACAAGAACCATACTGGAT
Organism: Legionella oakridgensis ATCC 33761 = DSM 21215; assembly: GCF_000512355.1. Lineage (NCBI taxonomy): Bacteria > Pseudomonadati > Pseudomonadota > Gammaproteobacteria > Legionellales > Legionellaceae > Legionella > Legionella oakridgensis. The sequence continues at coordinate 1,927,729 of NZ_CP004006.1, forward strand.
AAAGAAAGGCTGGCTAATAACGTTGGATAAATAACCAATAACCCGGCAATCATCAATAAAATAAGACAGGCGGCAACGCTGAGCTTATGATAAAGAGAAGCCAGACGCCCAGACCGACTTAAAAAAATATAGAACGCAAGAAACAACACTAAGGGCAATGCATAAAATAGATGATACACGAGATAGTAAAAGAGTCGCCCTGCCATGGTGAGCGTTTGGCTTGACAACCATTGCTCAAATATCAATGCTACATTTAACGCGCACGTTTGTTGATAAATTTGCACCAGAATAGCCGTTAGAAAAACAGATACATAATGTAATCTTGCAGGCCGAGTTTCATCATTAAAACGCAATTTACGATAAAAATACACAATATACAGCAGCAATAAAAAACCTACGATCACCGCAGGCCCTCTCATCCATGGTATCACCTGATAATAATATATGGCATTGACTTGTCTTATCCAATGAATAACAACCAACGAAACAATAAAAATACAACCTGTGGCAAGTTGCGACTGATATCTTGGATATAACCACAAAAAAGCAAGAAATGCTGCCAGACTAAAAACAGCACAAGGAGTGATGGCATCCATGAAGGCAGCCATTGGAATAAACTGCGCTGCTGACTGTATCATATTTTTATTAAGATTAAATTGGTTGGCAGCCCCCCATTCTCGCAACACATTCACCGTACGCGGGGTTAACTGGCCATCCTGCTGAATATGTTTACGACAGTAATTCAGCGCGTGCATTAATGTTTTTCCGGACGTTTCCGCTTCAGCAAACCCTGCCCAGCGTGAATCGCAGAAAAAAAAGGCTGGAACCGAAAAATCATTTGAATTTTGTTGCTGCAAACGTTCATGAAACAACGTCAGTGCGTTTTTATCCTGATTGATGAAATAGCGATGAACAGCAAGCCAAGGATTGTTCTTTTCCATGTTGCGAAAAAATTCATTGGCCTTCTGACAATGCGGGCAAGTTGACGTCAAAAACAAGTCCACATTAATTTGAACCTCTTCCTTCTCTTTCTCAAACCAATAATTTGATTGAGAATCCGTGAAAACAAGCGACGCATTGAGAAGAAGAAATAACCCCAATAATGTTTTAACGGCAGCGCGCATCCTTGTTCCTATATGATTTATATAAAATAATTTCGCCCATCAGGATCGTACATGTATAAAATTATGCCTCACGCAATTTCTCATGTCTTGCCAATCGTTCCCTTTGTATGAGCAGTAAATTACGAGAGTAAATAAAAACACCCGTTGACTGTCCCAAAATAAAGACTGGATCACGTTTATAAATAGAATACGTCAATAAGGTAATACCACCCAAAAGACTTAAGTACCAAAATGCAACAGGTATCACACTTCGCTTTTCTTTTTCACTCACGAGCCATTGCACGATAAAGCGAGCAGAAAAAACAGCTTGTCCCAAAAGACCTATACCAAGCCAAATATATTCAACATTCATGATCACATACCTCCGGAGTACATGGGCGCTTCAATAACCATCGCATGCCAATTAAATCATGTATCCCAACAAATAAGCGATTCATGACTCCATATTTTGATACTCCATGGCAACGCGGACGATGATTGACTTTAACATTAATTAATTTAAATCCGGCACGTTTAAACAAAGCCGGTAAAAACCGATGCATATGATTAAAATGAGGTAAACTTAAAAACGTCTCGCGTGGAAAAACCTTCAAACTGCAGCCCGTGTCAGGACACTCATCATTAAGCAACCAGCGCCGGATGCCATTACCAATTCGTGAGGAAAGCTTGCGTAAATAATTGTCATCGCGTTTCTGGCGGTTGCCTAACACAACACTGTGAGTGTCCGGCAACTGTTCAATGAGACGCGGAATATCAGCAGGATCATTTTGACCATCCCCATCCATAGTCACCAATAATCGATAACGAGCGGCACGCGCACCCGTTAATAATGCCGCACTTTGCCCATAATTATTTTTATGACAAAGCAAGCGTAAATGTTCTTGAGTTTTTGCCAAAGCTCGCAAACGTTCTCTGGTACCGTCTGTGCTTCCATCATCAACAAAAATAACTTCAAATCGATACCCAGTGGCAGACAAAACACTCGCTATTTCATTATACAAGCGTTCCACATTGTCTGTTTCGTTATAAACCGGAATAACAATAGATAATTCAACGGGAAAATCAACTGACATCCTTTAATACCTAACATCGCTAAAAATTTATACATTATATACTCATTATCATTGAAAATGCGAGATTTTAGGCGACAGGTATTTCATCGTCATTAATGCAAGCATTTAACGATTTTTTATCAACGCTGGTAAATGGATTAAAACATTTCTATGCCGCAACCAGCAAAGCAATAATCCCACTTCCACAAGAGCAAGATAACTGGCAGCCAAGACGTCACTTAAATAATGATTGGTCAATAAAATCCTAGAGATAGCTACCGTCAAACCACTTGCAATAAATGCATACCCATAGCGAGGAAATAAAATGCTCAAACCATACACCAGTGCCATAATCGTGGTACTGTGTCCAGAAGGGAAAGACCAAAAGGAAGCGTGTGTTTTCAAACCGTAGAAACCATATAATCCATCATAAAACAACAATTCAGGACGGGCTCGACCAAGCGCGGCTTTTATTAAAAGACAAATCACGCTGGGAATAACCACACACAACCACAGAAACCAAGCCTGGGCTTCCCAATGAGGTTGACGATAAACATAACGAAACACCAAGGCCAGTATAAAAAGAGATATAAAATAAATACCGCCCAATCCTATATTGGTAATCCATTTTAAAAATGGCCAATGAGCCGTAAGATCAAGATCATAGAAAAAAAATGCGGTGGGTTGATCAAAATATAAAAAGGACAAAATAATAAATCCCCAGTAAGCTGCCGCAACCCATGGCTTTGTCAATGTTGACAATAATCGATCAAATGGCTTCATAAAATAGATTCTCCTCATCAGGCATGGATAACTTCAATCTGAATTCTTTTTTATCAATATAAGCTTAATCCACTTCCCTTTGCTGTAATTATACCCATTGACATACCCAAGAATAGTAAAAGGCATCTGTTCTGCAATGGGAACCATATCATGTTCACTGATTAATAAAACAGAATTTTTATTACGTTTCATGTTGGCCAAGGCTGTCTCTCCATCCGTGAATAGGACGTGCTTGGTATTTAAATAAAACACAAGTCCAGGCTCAGAAAACCCAACCACCAGCAAAGGATTTTCCTCAGAAATATTATCCCTGTTTATCAATTGCGCCACATTGTAAGAAATCCACAACGGTTTTAATTGCGGTAATAGCATGGAAAATGTTAATGGAAAAGTAATTAATGCCGTTAATAACACAAAAAAACTTGCTTTAGAATAAGCGCCTTTCCAGGCAAAACGAACACAAACAACCCCTAATCCTCCAACCCCTATAAATAAGGCAATGGCCGACGTGGTAAAGTACCCTAACAAAAGATAAGGCAATATTAATAAGCCAGCTGCCAGCCCTATGGTCAATAATCCCCATAAAAATTGCAGTGTATGCAACCATTTTCCAGGCTTTTCTGACCTCTGCTCAATAGCCAGTGCCAACAGTAAGGCGATAGCCGGAAACGTCGGCAAAACATACTGCGGCAATTTGGTTGGCATGATTTCGAAAAAATCCAGGTCGGTAGAATCCAGGCTATTAAGAATCGTACGATTTTTTGCTGCCTTTGCTTGTATGCATAGACAACTCCTTGCCATAAAAACAAAGACGCAGGCCAAAATGTTAGCGGTAAAATAGCCAAATGAAACAATGGTGGTTTACCATGAGACTCATGCCCTCCCTGTAATTTGGGCAATAAATCCTTGTGCACCATTTGCAAGAGATAGTTACTGTGCTCTGCCGCATTCACGAGGAAAAGCCATGCAAGACTTAATATAAGAAACAACAGTAAACCACAGAAAATACGCAACTCCCGCAACCAGTCCAATCGCCGTTCAAGCAGACAGAGGGTGGCAACCGATAAGACACCAACCAAAGGGGTTACACCTTTTAAGACAAATCCATAAGCCATGGCCATCCAAAAAATCAATGCCCAACCCCAATGTACGGCTTTATGATTTAATCCTTTTGAATAAATTATCCATAAAGCGCCCTGCATTAACACGACCGAAGACAATAAAGAAGCATCAATAACCGCCATATGCGTCTCAACCACAAGCAATAGTGATGAAGCAAGAAATGCAGACGCCAATAATGCCGTTCGTTCATTTACAAAGCGACGCGAGAAAAAAAAGGCAAACCATACCGATAATAAAGCACCAATCACCGAAGGAATACGATAAGGCCAAATGCTTGAACGCTCTCCATCACTGAATAACTGCACAAAAACCGCTTGCAACCAATTGATTCCAGGTGGTTTTTGAAATCGAGTTTTATCCTGGAAACGAATCTGAAAATACTCACCAGTCTGTATCATTTGTCGGGTTGCTTGGGAAAAATGCGCCTCATCACGCTCAACAACCGGTAAATTTGAAATCCCAGGTAAAAACAATAATAAAGAAAATAAACCAAGCAATAGATAGGGATTGATTCTTGTCAACTTGCGGTCTCATAAGAATTAAAATCGCATCCTATTAAAACTGGACATGAAATTCTAGTATTAAATGGTCGCATATCCTAAAATGAGCATAAAGCAGCCGTTCTTTGTCCGTTTGTTCAGAAATCATCATGAGACCTACATGCCAACATTAACCTTGATTCAAAAAATTGCTGTCTGGGCAATTCCTGTCTTGCTCGCCATTACCCTCCACGAAGCAGCTCATGCCTGGGTGGCAAGTCGATTTGGCGATACCACCGCCAAAAAGCTTGGACGATTAAGCATTAACCCTCTGCATCATATCGATTTAGTAGGGACCATATTAGTTCCACTCTTTGTTGGCATTTTAACAAAATTTAATTTTGTTTTTGGCTGGGCCAAACCAGTGCCAATTGACTGGGACCAATTACGCAACCCAAGGCGTGATATGATCTTTGTATCTCTTGCAGGACCAATCACCAATTTAATCATGGCATTCTTCTGGGCAGCTTGTTTTAAATTGGCATGGATGCTTAATCCTCAATTTTCCTTAAGTGCACTGTTTCTAATGCTTGCCTCTCAGGCCGGAATCATCATCAACCTAATCCTGGCTTTTTTCAATCTACTTCCTGTGCCACCGCTGGATGGCAGTCGAATTGTAGCCTGCGTACTAAGTCCTGCCCAAGCCGCAGTCTATTTACGACTGGAGCGCTTTGGATTTTTAATTATGCTCATATTACTTATCACAGGTATACTAGGCTGGCTGCTTAACCCTCTGCTTATTTGGTCTCTTTATTTTATCAAGTATTTGTTTAATTTATGAAAATTTTGGCCGACGCTGCATTACCTAATTTACACCAATGGTTTACAGAGCCTTTCACACTGGCCACTTATAAAAATCAACAAGAATTGTTTGATTTAGTCACGCACCAGGATATTTTGCTTTGTCGTTCTACCATTCAGGTTAATGAAACACTTTTAAGCAATAGCACCATTCATTGTGTTGCGACAGCAACCAGCGGCACTGATCATATTGACTTAGACTATTTAAAAAAACGGAACATCCGCTTGTTAGATGCCAAAGGATGCAATGCCAATGCCGTTGCTGACTATGTAACAGCTTCCCTTGCCTTTTTGCAGCAACATAGGCTGCTTAAAGGCAACAAAGCAGGCATCATTGGTGTTGGAGAAGTAGGAAAGCGAGTCATAAAGCGCCTGGCAGCAGCAGGGTTTGAGGTATTGCTCTACGATCCGCCAAAAACCATGCTTGATCCTCAATTGCAATGCATTTCAAAAGCAGAATTACTATCCTGTGATTTACTTTGCATTCACGCCAACCTACATAACTCCCTGCCTTATCCCAGCAAAAATCTGCTGGATGAGGACTTTTTCTCTGCGATATCATCAGGCATGGCTATTATTAATGCGGCACGAGGCGGCATTGTTAACGAACAAGCCCTGCTCACCACGCAAAAATCAATCATTTATTGCACAGACGTCTATCTTGCAGAACCTGATATTAATCCTGAAATTATTAATTTTGCAACACTCTGCACCCCTCACATCGCAGGTCATAGTATCGAAGCAAAACGCGCAGCCGTGATTAAAATCGCTCAACAACTTTATCATGATTACGGCTTGCCTATCACATCGACGCTCATTCCTGTTCCGTCCAAGCCACTGTTATCCAATAAGAGCAGCTGGCAGGATTGCATTCTTTCATTATATAACCCCAGCATCGACACTCATATTTTAAAATCAGCAATAGACAAAAGGCAGGCTTTTTTGGCGCAACGCCAAGCCCATCAACATCGCCACGATTTTTGCTATTATGATGGTAATCAGTTGAGTCTTCAGAAAAAAATGCTGCTTGGATTGGCATAAATTAACACAATCTTAATCATTGTGGTATAATATAGCCCAAATACCTACTTGGCTCAGAGGTAAGGCATGGTAGATGCTTTAAAAAATGAACGGTTTCGTGCACAATTCCTGGCCTGGCGTGGTGTAAACATTGCCGGGGAAGAAGATTATCTAGCAGCAGCCATTTTAATCAGTAATTATACGGAACAAAAAAAACTTACCGATATTCAAAAGGGACTCGCCAGTGCAAATTCACCAGATTATATTTCTTTGGGTCAAAAACGTTTACAAGGCGCTCTTCTCTTCGCAAAATTAGCGGTGGAAGACTACAGAAACTGGGGAATTAGTCGGGAAGAAAAAGCCTTGCTTGCGGTGATAGCAACTGACTTGGGTCATCTATATACAGATCCAACCAATGCCCCAAAAACCAGACTTGATAACGTTTCTACCAACATTTCCTTATGGCTGGAACGCTTCGCCCTGAATAGCAAAAACAAAACTCAGGCAAAAAATTTATGCCATTCTTTGTATACAGCGTTAAAAATAACTGAACTTCGTAACCGTACACTCGATGATGCTTTAAAAAATATTCTTAAAACCAGCTATGGCATTAATGTCAACGAAATGCAAGCCACGTTGCAAATACTTCTGGACAAAATTGCGGATGTGAGCACAAACCTTGAAGAACTGTTGAGAAGACAGGAAGAAGATATTTTATTAGAGCTAAGTCCTCTCATAAAACATTTTAATGGTTCGTATCTTGATATCTTTCAGGCAGACCTTTCAGAGGAAGAGAAACTTGAACAATTACATCAGATGCTTGCAGAAGATGAAACCAATCTTTCTCGCCTCATAACATTTAGAGAAAATCAAGTAAAGCTCGATAAGCAATTACGCCATGCAAGCTTATTGTTAGGAGCCTTCGAAGAAAATGAAAGCCTAACCACAAACAGGAAATATGCTTTAGAATTAGTCACTACTCATAGAGTCAGTTATGATAATCTCATAAAACATTCTGCGCCAGAAGTGAGAAGACGCTGGGAAGAACGACTAGCTAATTTCGAGCATCCCGATCCCTTGAGAAAAATTACCAGCGGTGTGCAATATGGTATAAGCACGCTTGCTTTTCTGCCTATCATCGCATTTCGTGCCTGGGCTCCAAAGACTGTACAAGAAACCGTTCGTCAATACGCTCCCGCCACGGCTGATAGTCAATTTAAAGAAGAACTCATGGCCTTATCACGGGAACGCCAGCTTGATTTAAATAAACGGCTGCAAGCCATAGAAAATGGCATTACGACAGTCACTGCCAGTTTAACCGAACGCCGTGCTGCCAAGGAAGAAATGCTTTCCCTACTTGTAAATATGAGCAGTCCTGCACTAAAACGATTGCATGCGTCCACCAGCACCCTTAAGGCCATGGTCAAAGAATATCAAGAATTACGAGCCATCATGCTCCGAAATCAGCAAAAACTTAATGATATTAAAGCGCTGGATCAGCATATTGATGCATTCGTGGCCAAACATAATGACTTTTTTGTCTGGTTATCCAATCTATTCGCAAAAATATCCTCTATCTTTAAAACCGACACCGCACGCAAAATAGATGAAGTATTGGACATAAAACACGAATTACAATTATTAAAACAACAATATGAGGATGAAATTAATAGAAAACACGCTAACATCACGGACAATTTTCAAATTGCCGAAGAAATAAAAGAAGATTTGGAAACATTATTGCCAGCCAGCGAGCCAGCTCCACCTGCTGGTCTGCGTGTGTATCAGGTTGATAATATACATCATTCATTTAGCCGCATTAAACAGCAACGCCAGCAAATCACCGACACAGAAGATATGCTGAGCCCGTCTATGCTGACATCAACAATGTCAGTATAATTGCAGAATCAAACAAAAGCATACGATATCAGGTGGAACATGAAGAAATACGTTATTGCCTCATTTTATAAATTTGTTGAACTCACAGAATTTGAGTCATTAAAAAAACCCCTCTTACACGTCATGAATACCCACCATCTTTTGGGAACGATTATTCTCGCTCATGAAGGCATTAACGGCAGTGTTGCGGGAACCCGAGATGAGATTGAACACTTATATCATTATTTAAGAAACGATAACCGCTTTCATGATTTATGGTTTAAAGAAACCTACGATGATTTTTTACCATTCGCTAAGGCCAAAATAAAATTCCGTAAAGAAATTGTAACCATGGGAGTTGAAGGCGTTTCGCCGCTACACTCGTCAGGAACTCACGTTTCTCCCGACGATTGGAATCATCTGATTTCTGATCCTAACGTCTTAGTCATCGATACACGTAATGACTACGAAGTCAATCTGGGTACGTTTAAGCATGCAATTAATCCCCATACAGATAATTTCCGTGAGTTTCCTGAGTACGTTAAAACCCATTTAATGGATAAAAAAGATAAAAAAATTGCTATGTTTTGCACGGGAGGTATCCGTTGCGAAAAATCAACGGCTTATCTAAAAGATCTGGGATTTCAAGACGTGTATCAGCTGGATGGAGGGATTTTAAATTACCTGGATAGCATCCCGGAACAGGAATCTTTTTGGGAAGGAACGTGCTTTGTATTTGATGATCGTATTGCCATTGAAAAATAAAAACCAATCACTGGTTGAGCAAATCATTCTATCGTCTTCTTACCCAAGTCGAATCAAGATGAAATGCAGGAAACAATAGAAGAGCTTTTTAAGTTAAAAATAACCCTTATTTTTTATACTATGCTAAATGTTTTTTGATCAAAAATTTAGGATGAACCATGAAAACTGGGTAAAAATCTGGTTTTCTACAAATCCTCAACAATTTATAAATCCAATCATTGCTGAACAACTTCTGACATTAGGAAAAGATAATTCCAAAAAGAAATTTACTCTATTGTTTAGCAGTTCTATTTTAAATGAGGAAGGAAAAAAGCAATTACGCAAGATGCAAACATTCTATCATGACTTACATCAAGAAGATTTTTGCCATATAGAGTTTCTTGACATCGACTCAGATGATTTTATTTCAAAGCTTGATGAAAGTGAGCAAGAATTATTTGGATATGCCCGATTGGAATTGGCAAACTTAGGTCATGGAGGAAACCCTGCCGCAGCTAGTGATATTATACGCCTATTAAGCCCTTGTTATAAACAGGGGAATTATACTGATTTTGACGTGCCCCTATCTTTTGCAGATGGTTTATTTTCCGAAAATGGTTATGAAGAGATCCCTGCCGCTGTTCTTATTCCCATGGTAAGGCATGATGGCCGTTATTGTAATGATGTTATCATCATTGCCTCCGAGGCGAAAGCAACGGAACTTAATTTTATTACGGCATTGCAAGCTGCGATAGTAAAAATGTATCGTGGTGAAGGATTAGAGAATATTTTAAATAATATGCGGATTAAGGGAACGGTCGATGATGAAAAGCAGTTCGTTGAAATGATAGAAAGTACGAAAGGACCGCTAACAGCAAGCAGCCCATTAATTGCTTTAAGAGCTAAAATTATGAACAAAATAACTGATGGAAATTCTCTTGATTTCTGGAAAGAAGCTTATATGCAATCAGTCATGCAGGCAAGTGGGCCAGGAATGTATAAACGGGTAATGTATAATCAACAATTTCCACCTACTTCCGTCGCTTCTTATCTTCAAGTCAAACAATTAAAAACGATGATACAATCACAAATATATGGACAGCAAAATGCTGCTTCATGGGTCCCTCAACGGCCTATGCAAGGACCATAGGTAATAAATGCACAGCGCCCTGAAGATGATACGTTGCTAGCAACACAAAAAGAGCAACCTGTTCAAATTCGCATATAATTTTGTGTATATCTCAGCTCTACACTGATCTTTCACCGCAGTAAGCCTCATCACTAATCATTAACTGCCCTACAATATTCTGATCTGAAAAATCAAATCGTTCATGGCCAATTTGTTGGTATGACTCATGTCCCTTCCCGGCAATTAAAATAATGTCTTGCTTATTGGCAAGACTAATCGCTTTTTGAATGGCTTGTTTGCGATCGGCTATTTTTAACACTGGCGTTGATGGCAACAATCCCTCGCTAATTTCCGCAATAATTTGCAATGGATCTTCTGTACGAGGATTATCACTGGTTATAATAGATAAGTCAGCGTGCTCACTGGCAATACGTCCCATGAGAGGACGTTTGGCCTTGTCCCTATCGCCACCACAGCCAAAGACAACCATTAAACGACCGGATTTCAATTGATTTAGCGTTGAAAGTACATTGTCCAACGCATCTGGTGTATGCGCATAATCAACAATAATGCATGGTTCTTGAGAAATCACTTCCATACGCCCAGGCGCCGCCTGCAAATTAGGCATAATTGCTACCAATTCTGCGGGCTTATACCCATTCGCTAACAAGCTGGCAAACACCGCAAGACTATTATATATATTAAATTGCCCCAACGTCTTAATATGCAGATCATGCAGCCCCCATGGAGAAACAACTTCAAATTCGCTGCCTGTTCTGCTGACTTTTAAGTTTATTGCGCGCACGTCACACTGGGGATGTAATCCATACGTAAGTTTTTGACAGCTTACACTCAATTTTTTAATCATATAAGGTGCATAAGCATCATCTTGGTTGATAATAGCCGACTTAAGAGTAGGCCAGGCAAACAATGCACTTTTTGCCTCAGCGTAAGCTTCCAGCGTGCGATGATAATCAAGATGCTCATGACTTAAATTAGTATAGATAGCATGAGCAAAATCTATTTGTTCTACCCGCTTCTGGCTTAATGCATGGGAGGATACTTCCATACATACCTGATTTACATGTTCGTGTTTATAGGTGTGCAGCAATTGTTGCAAACATAATCCATCGGGTGTGGTATTTGCCAAGGAACTTAATTTCTGTATTTTCCCCTGACCTAATGTCCCAATATAAGCAGACTCTTGACCCAAAAGCTCATACGCTTGTGCTAATTGATAAGCAATGGTTGTTTTACCATTTGTACCCGTCACTCCAGTAACCGTGAGACCTCGTGAGGGATATCCATAAAAAACATTGGCAATGGCAGCCAATTTTTTCCTAACTCCCGAATGGGTAAACAAGGTACGTCTGGCATAGGCAAACAAGCATCAGGCAAACATTCCGGATCATACACAACCGCTACTGCACCGGCCTTAACAGCCTGATGAATATATAATCGGCCATCCGCTGCCGCCCCAGGATAAGCAATGAATAAATAACCGGGTTTTATTTGACGGCTATCATTGTGCAGCCCCAAAACTTCGCAATCCGACGTGAAGTTTGGAAGCCATGAGTTAAGCAGTTTGGCAAGATTCATTATATTATTCTCATCATATCGGTTGATCCGGCGGAACATCAAGAATACGTAAGGCAGCACCCATTACCTTAGCAAATAGGGGCGCGGCCACTGCTCCTCCATAATAACTCAAACGTGATGGTTCATGAATGACCACAGCAACAATTAATCTTGGTTGAGAAGCTGGAGCAATTCCTACAAAGCTCGCAATATGCCGTTTTTCTTCATAACCGTGTTTGCCGGCAATGCGTGCCGTTCCTGTTTTACCGGCAACGCGATAGCCGGGAATCTTGGCTTGTCTACCGGTGCCATCAACGTCAACCACCGCTTCCATCATAGCCAGCACCTGATTAGCAGTATTAGAATTGATGACTTGAACACTTTCATTAGGTTTGTCATAGTGCAATAACCGTACAGGCATGAGACGACCTTGATTAGCAAAGATCAAATAACTTTTTGCCAATTGCAAGGCATTCACTGACATGCCATAGCCAAATCCCAAGGTTGCCAGTACAAACGGATTTGCATCAGCGGCTCTAACAAGTAAGCCATCACTTTCACCCGGGTAACCACTTTCGGTGCGCTGGCCAATACCACAACGTCGCAGCAAGCCTATTAATTGTTCTGGCGGACTGGCTAATACCAATTTAGTGACACCGACATTACTTGAATGTTGTAAAATACCAGTGACATCCAACAACCCATAATTTCTTAAATCGCGAACCGTATGGCCGTGCACCACCATCCAGCTGGGTCGAGTATCCACTAGACTATTTGCCGTAAACTGACCACTTTCAAGCGCACTGGCAATACTGAAAGGTTTCATGACCGATCCTGGCTCAAACACATCCGTAATAGCTTTATTGCGATACATCTCTAGGGGATAATGTTCACGTACGTTCGGATTAAACGACGGGGCATTGGCAATAGCCAACACCTCGCCGGTCTGAGTATCCAATACAACCACTGAGCCAGATTTTGCAGAAAACTTGGAGAGTGTGTCTTGCAATTCATGGTATGCAAAATATTGAATGCGTCTATCGATGCTCAAGCGCAATTCATGACCAGGACGCGGTTCCGTTATGACACCCAACTCTTCAATAATACGGCCTGTTCTGTCTTTTAAAACACGCTTCTTGCCATTGATTCCCATCAGCCAGGGTTGATAAGCAAGTTCAAGCCCTTCAATGCCTTGATCATCAATATTGGTAAAACCAATTAATTGCGCCGTGCTATCTGCCTGGGGATAATATCGCTTAAATTCTTCTTCAAAATACACACCCGGGAGCGCTAAAGATTCAATTTTTTTAGCCAGCATGGGTGTTAGTTGCCGCTTTAAATAAATAAACTCACGAGTATTCGCCTGAGCTATGCGCTCTGCCAATTGTTTTACAGGCATATGAAGTAAATGTGCCAGAGACACTAATTGCTGATTATCCGGGTTAAACACTTTAGGATTAACCCATAATGATTTTACCGGCGTACTTACCGCTAATGGAGCCCCTTGTCGATCAGTGATCATGCCGCGATAGGCAGGAATTTTAATCGTCCGCAGGCTGCGGGCATCTCCTTGATTTTGTAAAAACTGTCTATTCTCGACCGTCAGATCATACATGCGCCAAATCAGTGCCGTTAACAAAAATACAAAAAAAACGACACCATCCATAATCTTAATTTATGATTTTTGTTGCTCATTTGACCCGTAATATAAGGATTTGCTTGTCTACAGGTAAAGACATTTTAAATTTTTCCCTGGCCAATTGTTGCACTCGTGCTGGTGTTGCAAGACTTGCTTGTTCAAGCAATAACTGCCCCCATTGCAATTGCAATTCATGTGCTTTTTGCTCAGCACGCTGCAATTGACTAAACGTCATACGGTGCTGATTGGTTGCATAAATAACCGCCAAGGCACTTGCTAGCACAGAAATCAACAAGAAGACCTGAAAGCAAAACAGCCTGGACAAGCGAATATCAGCAAATTGTCCACTAAATATATTGCTTTGGTGAATCATTTTCGCTGCAGCATTCATGCTATTTTTTCTCCTATCCTAAGTACAGCACTTCGAGCTCGAACATTATTCCTAACTTCATCATCACTAGGTTTAATTGCCTTGCCGACACGTTTAAAATTCGTTACTAATTCAGAAGCTTTAAAAGGAATTCCCTGTGGGGGCTGCATGCCACGCTCCTCATCCCGCATAAACTGTTTAACAAGACGATCTTCGAGAGAATGAAAACTAATAATGACCAGCCGACCTCCAATAGCCAAACTGCCTATGCATTGCTTTAAAAACTCCCGTAAATCAACCAATTCCTGATTAATGTAAATACGAATTGCTTGAAACACTCGGGTTGCCGGATGTTTGTGTTTTTCCCATTTAGGATTTGCTTCTTTGACAATATCCGCCAATGCTTGTGTCGTTAAAATAGGGCTTTGTTCGCGGGCGTGAACGATTGCGTGGGCAATGCGACGTGCATAACGCTCTTCACCATATTGCTTAAAAACAAGAGCCATCTCCTGTTCTTCCGCTTGATTCACAAAGTGCGCAGCATCTATTTCTTGGTTACTATCCATACGCATATCCAAAGGTCCTTGCTGCATAAAACTAAAACCACGTTCAGGATTATCTAATTGCGGCGAAGAAACCCCTAAATCAAGCAAAATGCCATTAATTCGCCCATAGACACCTGCCTGGATAGCAATTTCATGTAATTTGCTAAATGATCCCTGAACAATGGTAAATCGATGATCATGACCAAAATGTTCTTTGGCATAAGCAACCGCTTCATGATCCTTATCGATTGCGAGTAATCGCCCCGCTTTATTTAAATTTGTCAAAATAAGGCGACTATGGCCACCACGTCCAAATGTTCCATCCACATAGATACCATCTGCCTTAATTGCCAAGCCTTCAATAGATTCTTGCAATAAGACCGATTGATGCGCACCCATAATTCATTCTCCATAACCCCTTTTAATGGGGTTTGATTACAGAGAAAACGTTTTCATTTCATCCGGCAAACCATCTTCTCTGGATGCTTCTTCGGCTAACCATTGCTCTCGCTTTGATTGCCATATCGACTCATCCCAAACTTCAAATTTGTTACCTTGTCCAATCATCACCACGCGTTTGCTTAGTTGGGCGTAATCCCGCAATAAAGGCGGTAAAAGAATACGCCCATTACTATCCAACTCCACATCAGTTGCATGACCAATCAACAGGCGCTGAATTCGACGAGCAGCTGTATTAAAACTTGGTAAACGCTGCAAGTTGTCCTCAATCACCTGCCACTGTCTTGCAGGGTACAGCAGCAAACATGTTTCTTCGGTATCAATGGTCACCACCAACGGAGCTCTGTCTTGCCCTAATGCATCTCGATAACGGACAGGAACTGCAAGACGTCCTTTTGCATCGACACTGATTGCATTGATTCCACGAAACATGATTTCTATCTTGTGGGAAAATTACCCCCCACAATTCTCCACTTTTTAGTTATTTTAAACCACTTTTCTACACTATAGGAATACATTTTCACTAGCGTCAAGATAAAAATCCCATTTTTTTCAAAAAATTCAGAATAAAAATCTAGGCTAATTTTTTGGTGATCATATATTATTCATTGTGATTTTTAAAAGACATTTAGCTTTTTATTTTTGGCAGGAATTTAAAATTTCACCCGGATTGATTGGACAGTGGCTTTAAAGACATTATTTGCGAACAGGAGTACTCAGATAGCATATCCTGGATAGCGCTTCGCGCTGCCCAGGCTACAAACAAACCGACAAAATCAATGGATTGCAATTAAGGTAGCCCTATTAGATAGAGGCACTAATTCATCGCAACGGCAATACGTATTCCTTGCAATACGAGATCGGGCGCTAGATGATCGTAAAGTTCATGCTTATCAAACAATGAAGCAAACCCACCGGTTGCCAACACTAAGACATCCTGTGCAGGAAATGCTTCTTGTTTAATACGTTGAATTAACTCACGGCAAGAACCCAACACGCCATAAAACACACCCGATTGAATACTTTCAATGGTAGAACGGCCAACCACCTGCTCTATTTTGACAATCTCCACCGCCGGCAATTTTGCCGTATTATTTGATAAAGCATCCACAGCCAAACGCACCCCGGGCAAAATAGCGCCGCCTAAGTATGCTTTTTTGGCGTTAATAGCACAAAACGTCGTTGCCGTTCCATAATCAATGATAATGAGATTTTTACCTGGAAAACGATGGGTGGCTGCAATAGCATTAGCAATCCTGTCTGCCCCAACTTCTAATGGATTGCGATATTGAATATTTAAGCCGGTTTTTACACCTGCTTGCAAAAAAAATGGTTCAATATCAAAATACTTAACGCAAGCCGCGCGCAACGAATAATCCAGTTGAGGCACTACCGAACACACACCAATTCTCTTGATTGCTTCTGGAAAACACTGATTTTCTCGCAAAACACTTTTAAGAAAAATTCCCAATTCATCAGAAGTACTCATCTTGGATGTGTGGCGAAAACGTAAACGGATCTCCTCATCAGCAAACACCCCACCATAAATATGGGAATTACCGACATCAATACAAAGCATCATGTTGTTACTCTACCTAAGTGAAAGCCGGGATCGTAAGTGGAGATAAGACAAGAATCAAGGGAGATTAAAAAGGATAAACTTATATCACGATAAGAATAAGCACCAACGACAAGAACCTCTTTATAAGAATATGTCTTGCAACAACTATCGCAATAGTGGCAAAAAACCTTAACCTACAGGTAATAAAAGTCGGCCGATAAGCCGGGTTCTGTCTTGGACAACCATTCATCTGGGATAAACGTCACCGTTTACCTCAAGCGACCTACCCGAATCCCACACGGGCCGTGCGTTATGATCGCAATGATCATATGGATTCCTATTTGGTCTTGCTCCAAGTGGGGTTTTCCCTGCCACGACTGTTACCAATCGTGCGGTGCGCTCTTACCGCACCATTTCACCCTTACCTGTAGTATACAGGCGGTATATTTTCTGTGGCACTTTCCGTAGACTCACATCTCCCAGGAGTTACCTGGCACTCTGCCCTATGGAGCCCGGACTTTCCTCCCTTTGCTAAAGCAAAGAGCGATTGCCTGACCGACTTTGTAAGTAATAATAGCAGAGTGATTAGCATAAGACCATATTAAAATTCACGGGTTCCAATAAACTCATCATCAAAATAACGCTTTAACTTCGTACGTAAGGTACCACGGCTAACGCCTAGAACGCGAGCTGCTTTGGATTGATTATAACGCGTCATTTCCATTACAGTACGAAAAAGAGGAGCTTCAACTTCTTCAACGATGAGTTGGTATAAATTTAAATTTGCATCTTTGCTCGTTACTGCATTCAGATAGCCTTTTACCGCATGAATCACTTGTTGTGATAATGCTTCTTTTTGTTGAATGTCTTGCATTACTGCACTCATTTTTTTCTCCAATCTATTTGTACTTTTACTTTTAACAATTCAAATACATTCGATCGAACATCCCATAGACCGAACATCATGATTTATATAATAACAAATGTCTCAAAGAGTGTAAATATTGTTTTAATGATATTCATTTATTAAGCGAAGCTTAAGGGTTTTTTTACACAGAATATGATTATTTTTTACCAAAATGCAAAAAAAATACCATAAATTAAAATCCTGGCATTCATTTAAATCAAATTTGAGATTTTATTAGAGAAACAAAGTCATTTTAATTAATAAATAACAAAACAAAGATAATTCATAGCCATACAGTCATAACAAAATCTACTCGTGACCATACAAAATTGTAAAATAGGACTTAATCAACGGTAAAACTTTCCCCACAACCACATTGTCCTGTTTGATTTGGATTATAAAAAATAAATTTATGATTCAATCCTTGTTTCACATAATCAACCTGTGTTCCTTTAAGATAGGGATAACTTCTTCTATCAATACAAATTACATAATCCTCAATCAGTGGTAAGACAATATCGTCGACCGCAGGTGACTGAACATAATCAACGACATAAGACAAACCAGAACATCCCGTTTTTTTAACGGATAACCGAATTCCCTTGCCGTTCTGCTTAGTCAAGTAGGACAGCACATGTTTCATAGCCGCTTCCGTTAAATCAATACGTTGCTCAGAATCATTTACATGCTGAATTACATCGCTCATCAACTGCCTCTCAAAATCAACTTAATAAGTTTATTATACTTCAAAATGATGTTTCTCATGCAACGTTGTGATTGCTTTGCAAATCACCGTTATGGCATGTTTGACATGCTCCTCCGTAGTATAACGACCAAGGGATAATCGGATGGAACTATAGGCCAATTCTTCACTAAGGCCTAATGCCCGTAAAACATAAGAAGGCTGCGAACTGGCCGACGAACACGCAGAAGTAGTTGAAACAGCAAGCTCATTCAATGCCATTAACAATGATTCACCATCAACCCCAGTAAAACTGATATTAAGATTACCAGCAATTCGCTGTTGAATATGACCATTTAGCCGAATGCCTGGTAAATGTTTAATGCCCTGCCATAATTGTTCTCTTAGATGCAGAATACGGGATTGTTCGCTCTGACGACATGTCTCAGAGAGCGTAAAGGCTTCTCCCATTCCTACAATTTGATGCGTTGGTAAGGTGCCAGAACGCATCCCGTTCTCATGCCCACCACCAAAGCTCAATGGTTGTAATCGAATTCGCGGTTTTTGTCTGACATATAAAGCCCCTATTCCTTTGGGACCATAATTTTTGTGAGCAGAAAAAGACATTAAATCCACAGCCAGCTCCCGCAAATTTAATTCAAGTTTTCCAGCACTTTGCGCAGCATCAACATGAAATATAATTCCTTTACCTTGCAATAGCATTCCAATGCTTTGTATGTCTTGCACCACGCCAATTTCATTATTAACATGCATGATGGATACTAAAATCGTGTCGCTACGCAATGATTGTTCTAAAACACTCATATCCAATAACCCATCTTCCTTGGGCTTAAGATAAGTGACTTCGAATCCTTCACGCTCTAATTGATGAAAGCTGTCCAATACGGCTTTATGTTCCGTCACCATGGTGATGATGTGACGACCCTTGCGTTGATAAAATCGTGCTGAACCTAAAATGGCTAAATTGTCTGCTTCTGTTGCGCCTGAGGTAAATACAATTTCTTCAGGATAGGCGCCAACTACCTCAGCGATTTGCATTCGAGCCCGCTCTACCGCTTTAGCAGCGGTCTGACCATAACTATGTGTTTTGGAAGAAGGATTGCCAAAATGTCCATCTGGTCCTAAATATTTAATCATTTGTTCAATAACACGCGGATCAACTGGAGTGGTCGCCATATAATCAAAATAAATTGGCTGTTTATTCATAGGAATGCCTGTGTCTTTCATTTATCTTTTCCTTTATTCATAGCATATTGAATGTGCGTTAGTATGCCACGCAAAATATTTACTTCCATACGTTCAAGTTTAATGCGGTTAAACATCCGCCGTAATCGCTGTAACAAACGCTTTGGATTGGACAATTTTAGAAAATCAATAGCCACTAAAACGTCCTGTAAATGAGCATACAATTGCTCAACTTCTTTAACAGTCGCCTGACTTTCACTACCCATATCCACTTCAGCTTTTGGTGAAAGCAGTTGCATACGTAACTCATAAGCAATAATCTGTACTGCTTGAGCAAGATTCAGAGAACCGTAGTCAGGATTGCTTGGTATATGAATATGGTAATGACAATGCAATAATTCCTCATTCGTCAAACCCGCATGCTCACGCCCAAACACAATCGCAGTCTCCAGATGATCCGGCTCCTCACTGATAAGTACCGCCTGTGTTTTTGGAGTTAGCCCTTGTAAAGCGATATCACGAGGGCGTGCACTGGTTGCCAAAACCAATTGACAGTCTGCAAGAGCATCTAACAATGAATCTGTTACCACAGCGCTCTCTAATACATCATCGGCCCCAGCCGCCATTTCATAAGCTCGCATATCTGGAAATGATTTGGGTGAAACCAAATAAAGTCTATGCAACCCCATTGTTTTCATCGCACGTGCCGCAGCGCCAATGTTACCTGGATGTGAGGTAGCCACCAAAACAATACGAATAGAATCAAACTTCATAATTTATTATTAAGTCAAAAAATCGGACTGTTTATACCATAAAGAGAAATAATATTTAATTTTTATTGAATATTTGTGATCTATTTATTTTCAAGATGAGGCATTAGACTAAACTATGTTAGAATTTTGACTTTTGTTAACCAAGAGTGCCTTATGCATCCACTTTTAAATATAGCCGTCAGTGCCGCCCGCCAAGCCGGTGAGATTATTATTCGTCACATTGAGCAACTTGACCGTATCAAAATTACCGCCAAAAGTCATGAAGAATATTTTTCTGAAGTAGACATAAAATCAGAACAAACCATCATTCAAGCCATTCATAAAGCCTATCCGGAACATGGTATCATTGCCGAAGAAAGCGGCGTTTATCGTGACGATGCTGAAACGGTGTGGATTATTGACCCACTGGACGGAACCAATAACTACTTGCACGGCTTTCCATTTTACGCCGTTTCAATTGCCGTGCGCGTCAAAGAACGCATCGAACATGGGGTAGTTTATGATCCATTGCGGCATGAATGCTTCTCGGCCAGCCGCGGCAGTGGAGCTCGCTTAAATGATCGCCGCATTCGTGTATCAAAACAATCACAGCTTAGTTTGTCTTTACTGGGCACAGGATTTAATTCCCGCAATAAAGAATTAGCCAAGCGCTATCTACCCACCTTCGAAGCATTATACGGTCAATGTGCCGGTTTACGGCGTACGGGTTCCGCCGCTTTGGATTTAGCCTATGTAGCCAGCAGCAGGCTGGATGGCTTCTGGGAATTTGGTTTACGACCCTGGGATATTGCTGCAGGCGCTTTGCTGGTCAGGGAAGCTGGTGGATTGATTGGTGACCCGCAAGGCGGTGAAAATTATCTGCAACAGGGTGATGTTATTGCCGGCACACCAAAAATCTTCAAATCACTTCTGCAAACCCTAGCTCCTGTGATTAAACTCTAATTCTTTCTCTCCACCTCCCTTTTAAGAAGGGAGGAACAAAACCTTCCTGCAAGTTTGTTCATTTTACTTAACCATAAAGTCTCTGTACATTGGATTATCCACTCACAAATACAGTAAAAACTAAACCAAAAAGATCAAAATTTAAACTATTATTATAGTGTAACCGTAGGAATTTTTGCCAATGGACAAAGACGTATCAGCCCAATGCCAAAAAGGGTTCACTTTAATTGAAGTATTAATAAGTGTGGTGATCTTAGCGATTGGATTATTAGGAATTGCAGCAATCCAGCTTAATATGATCCGCTATAACCACTCCGCCCAAATGCGCTCAATTGCCATAGCACAAGCGAACAACATGATTGACCGTATGCGTGCTAACTACACCGGAGTCAAAACGGGACTTTATAACAACGTCTCTGGCATCCCAGCTAACCCTGGATGCACGACCTGCAATTCCAGCCAAATTGCTCAGCTGGATACTTATCAATGGAATAGCAACAATGCTCTCTTACTACCCTCTGGCCAGGGAACCGTCATCAATAACGGCAACCATTATACCATCACCCTGTATTGGGACAATAACCGCACTGGTGCCACTGGACTAAATTGCAGTGGCAATAGTCAGGTTGATTTAACCTGCCTCATTATGGAGGTGCAGTTATGATACAGAATTGCAAAAAACACGGAAGCGGGTTTTCTATCGTTGAATTCATGATTGCCATTACCCTGGGAGCTTTAGTGGTTGCCACCACCGGTTCCATTTATCTCACCAATAAAACCAACTACAGAATTCAGGCAGGATTGGCACGGCTACAAGAAAATGCCCGTTACGCCAATTATTTCCTTAACTACGAAATTCGTATGGCCGGTTATCAGGGATGTGCTGGTGAAGAATTTACTCAAGTCACGAATCGTGTAAAAAATCCTTCGCCGATATTGCTCTACGAAAAACCACTGCTTGGCTTTGATGGTTTAAGCGCCTCTTTTAGTCCGAGTCTTCCAACCAATTTGTTGGGAAGAGTGATACCTAACACGGATGTGTTGGAAATAAGAATGGCAGCAAACACCAACGTGCAGTTAAGAGATGACATGAATTTAACCAATAATCCCGTCTTGGTTTATGACCGATTAGGAATCCAGGCCGGCGAAATTATCATGATTACGAATTGCATTGTCGGCGACATTTTTGTTGCCGGCGGTAACACCAATGCCACCGCCATTACTCATACCGTAACCGAGAATACCAGCAATGATCTCAGCACCTCTTACACAGCAGGATCTCATGTCATGCGTTATGTCTATTACGCTTTTTATATAAAAAATACAGGTCGTACCAACGCTGATAATCAACCCATTTACGCCTTGGTAAGGCAAGACATCAATGGCAATGAAGTGGAAATTGTCGAAGGGGTAGAACAAATGCGCATACTGTATGGCGTTGATACTAACGATGATAAAGCCGCTGATCGTTATCAATCAGCCACAGAAGTGAATAACAGCAATAATTGGAATAATGTCATCAGCGTCAAAATTAACCTGCTGTTTTCCACCATTGAAAACGTCGCAAGCAGCCCGCAATCCTATCAATTTAATGGCGCGACTTATACCCCAACGGATCGTAAATTACGTCGGGAATGGCAAAGTTTTGTGACCATACGCAATAGAGGGCTGCCATCATGAGAACATATTCCGGCGCCACCCTAGCGGTTACATTACTGCTTTTATTTGTTGTGTCCTTACTCAGCATCAGTGCCATGCAAGTATCGAACTTTCAAGAAAAAATGTCATCTAACCTGCAAGATAAAGAATTATCCTTTAATGCTGCTGAATCCGCTCTCGCTGCAGGAGAGGCCTGGATTCTTTCTTTAAGCCAACAACCACCTGTACTAGCCACTTGCTCACCCTTTCCCTGTGTTCAGGAAACTTATCAAAATCTGGATTTTTCAACTCAATCGAGTAACTGGTGGCAAACTAATTCCGCAGTTTATGCTTCACAATTGCATAGCCTCGCCAGCCCTCCTCGCTACATCATTGAATTTCTGCAATTTGTACCCGATTCTCCTGAAGTGGGGGACTCATCGAAAAAAGTACCGGCACTTTTTATTATAAGATAACGGCAAGGGGAACAGGCTCGTCAAACAATGCAGTCAGTATTTTACAGACAACGATAGGAAGGAGATTCTGATGAACCATGCCTTCTCTGTCAATCGACTATTATACGGCTTGCTATCCTATAGTCTGTGGTCAGGTATGGCTTTTTCCGCACCTTTAAATTTATCACAAACCCCACTGTTTCTTACGGATGAAGTTGCACCATTAACCATGTTGGTGGTCAGCCGTGATCATAAACTTTACTTTGAAGCCTATAATGATTCCACCGACATTGACGGTGATGGAATCATTGACATCCGCTTTAAACCCAGCGTCGACTATTTTGGTTATTTTGACAGTTACAAATGTTACTCTTACAACAGCGGTGGACAATATTTTTATCCCGTTTCTGTGACGGCCAACAAACAATGCTCCGGACAATGGAGTGGCAATTTTCTTAATTATATTACTACGGCACGTCTGGATGCTTTACGCAAAGTCTTGTATGGTGGTTATCGCTCTAGTGACGATACAAATCAAACCATCTTGCAGCGCACTTACATCCCTCAAGATGGCCATAGCTGGGGAAAAGAATATCGAAATTTGGCGGTTGATGGCTATGACATCAGTCATTATACTCCTTACAGCCAACCCTCTGGCAGTTCTTATCATTTATTCGCCAACACGACGCTTAGAAATGGAACTGGCTTGCCCTTGCTGAGGGTCGCCTTAAATCAGCCCTATCGCATTTGGGAGTGGGTTAGTATAGAACGCCCTGTCGCAGGAAGCCGTGCCTTAAATGGCAGCAGTGGACCATCCATTTCAGGAATCACCGATTATGTTGTACGCGTAAAAGTCTGTGACCCGGCTGTAGGGCTGGAAGACAACTGCCGCGCTTACGCCTCAGGATATCATAAGCCTATTGGCCTCCTGCAAGAATTTGGTGAAAATGACGCCATGCAATTTGGCCTTTTGACAGGCACCTACAATAATAACTTATCAGGTGGCGTCATCAGAAAAAATATATCCTCCATCACCGATGAAATTAACCTAAACACCGGTCAATTCACCAGCGTAAGCGGCATCATTGCCACATTAAATCGCTTGACCGTCACTGGATTTCAAACGGATTATTCTTACAGTTGCGGCTGGATAACCACACGTAACATTAATAATGGCGAATGCCAAATGTGGGGAAATCCCATCGCTGAAATGATGTATGAAGCCGTACGTTACTTTGCTGGTAAATCAACACCAACTTCAGCGTTTGATTACTCTGGAGGAACCGACGCAAGTCTTAATTTGCCTAAACCGTCCTGGCAAAATCCCTATAGCCAATATCCTCGCTGCTCTAAAGCCAATATGCTAGTGATTAGTGATATTTATCCTTCCTATGACGGCGATCAAGTGCCGGGAAGTTATTTCAACAGTATTTCAGGCGATTTATCACCTGCCCTAAATGCCGCAACGCTAGGCCAACAAATCTTCACAGGAGAAGGTTTCTCGAGTTTACTTGCCTTTATTGGCCAATCAGCAGGAGAAAGTGATGGTGCACCAACACCAAAAACCGTTACCAGTTTCGGCAATATCCGCGGACTGGCTCCCCATGAAGCCAATTCAAAAGGCAGTTATTACGCTGCTAGTGTGGCTTACTATGGCTGGACCAATGATGTAAATAATGCTCAAAGTAAGCAAAATATAAAATCTTTTATGATTGGCTTGTCTTCTCCCTCACCCGAAATTAAATTTAATGTAGGCGGCAATCCGATTTCTCTTATACCTTTTGGCAAGTCGGTCAATGGCTTTAGCATCAACCCAACGCAAGGTCAGTATCAGCCTACTAATAACATCGTTGATTTCTACATTGAATCCTTAACAGATAGCAGCGCTGTGTTTCGAGTTAATTTTGAAGACGTTCAACAAGGCGCTGATTTTGACATGGATGCCATCGTCAAATACACCGTTACCGTCAATCCCAATAATACCCTGACCGTTAATCTGGAAACAATTTACAGTGCGGGTTCCATTACCCAGCATATGGGGTATGTCATTTCCGGTACCACAGCCGATGGCGTGTATCTTGAGGTTCGCGATAGTGATACCACTGCAAGCAGTGACGTTAATTATTTTCTGGATACTCCCCCCGGACAATTACCTGGACAAGGATGGCAAGATAACACGGCTTTGCCGCTAGTCACCACGCGTACCTTTACACCAAGCAATCAGCCTGACGCCGCTATTCTTAATTCTCCTTTATGGTATGCGGCAAAATGGGGTGGATTTACTGACGCCAATAACAGCGGCACACCGGATCAAACAGAAGAATTCGATAGCAGCGGCACAGGTTCTCCTGATAATTATTTCTTAGTCACCAATGCCAATAATTTGCAAACGCAATTAGCTAAAGCGTTTGCTCTGATCATTGAACGTACAGGTTCTTTCTCATCCGCCGCCTTAAGCAGTGGTTTTCTGAGTACAGGAACAAGAATTTATCAAGCCATATTCCGTACAAAAGACTGGAGTGGACAATTACTGGCTTTCGCCATTGATGAAAACAATGGTAATATTCTAACCACTGGCAGCGGGCCATCTGGTTCCGTCTGGGACGCAGCGCAAAAACTTAATCTCCAAAATTACAACAGCGGCAGACAAATTCTGACGTATAAACCATCTGCCAATCTTGGCATTCCTTTTCGCTGGCCAAACAATCCTGCTTCTCCGACCAGTAATGAACTTGATCTGGTACAAGTTAATGCCTTAAACACCAATCCCATCACTGCTCTCAATGATTCGGCAGGCAGCTCGCGTTTAAATTATTTGCGCGGCAATCAAGCGCAAGAAGAACAACATGGCGGTATTTTTCGCGATCGCTCCACAATTCTTGGTGATATTATCAATTCAAACCCCATTGCAATCAGTGTGCCTGAACAACAATATCCGGTGCTATGGTCTGGGAACTCTCCTGAAAATAATGTGTCCTACAGCAGCTTTCGTCAAGCCAATCTCAATCGCCAGGCGGTACTTTATGTGGGAGCCAATGATGGCATGCTGCATGCTTTTAATGCAGACACAGGAGTAGAACTGTTTGCCTATGTTCCTTCACCTGTTTATAAAAACCTGTCGCAATTAACCTCTCCTGATTACACCCACCATTATTATGTAGATGGTTCGCCCACCGTCATTGATGTTTTTTCTAGTAACCAATGGCGAACCATGCTCGTTGCCGGATTAAATGGCGGTGGTCAAGGCGTGTACGCATTGGATGTCACCAACCCTGGGCAATTTACTGAAAATAATGCAGCAACCATTGTAAAATGGGAATTTACTGATGCGAACGACGCAGATTTGGGATTCACTTATAGCCAGCCGGCGATTGTACGTCTTGCTACCGGACAATGGGCTGCCATTTTTGGCAACGGTTATAACAACACCTATACGGATGGCACAGCAAGCACGACGGGTAATGCGGTACTCTATATCGTCAACATGACAAACGGTACAATCATTAAAAAATTTGACACCAAGGCAGGCATGAGTGCCGACCCCCAAGGACTTGGGCGGCCGAATGGCATGTCATCACCTGTTGTGGTAGATACCGATGGCAACGGCATCGCCGATTTGGTGTATGCGGGTGACTTGTTTGGAAACGTCTGGAAAATCAACATCTCCTCTGCCAACGCTAATCAATGGGATTTCAGCTTTAAATCAGGAAGTACCCCATTGCCATTTTACGTCGCCAGGGACAGTAATGGCAATCGCCAACCTATTACCATCAAACCAACCGTCTCTCGTCTAGACGTCAATGCTTCCGGATTGCAAATTCATATTGGAACGGGTAAATATCTGGAAACAGCGGATAAAACAGACACCAGCATTCAAACCATATATACCTTACGCGATACACATACTACAAGCATTAGCGGACGCGCCGAATTACGTCAACAAACCATCCTGGAAGAACAAGGAAATGTGCGTGTTGTCAGCGAAAACCTGCTTGCCAATAATGATCGTGGCTGGTATCTGGATTTAATCGTCGGTGGCGTAGCCCGCGGAGAACGCATCGTTTCCAACATGCTTTTCCTGAATAAAAAAATTATTTTTTCAACCATTATTCCCACGGACGATCCTTGTGACTTTGGCGGTGAAAGCTGGTTGATGGAATTAAATGCCTTCAGTGGTGCACGATTAAATTATCACGTCTTTGATTTGAATAATGACAATCTGTTTGATAGTAACGACGCTGTTGTTCATAGTGAAGGAGGTCAAGACATCAGTGTACCGGCAAGTGGCGTTCATCCGGATGTAGGCTTGGTTAACACCCCTGCAGTCCTTAATGCCGGCAATATCGAATATAAATATCTTCCAGGAACAAGTGGTGATATTCAAAAAGTGACTGAAAATCCTGGTAGCAGCCGTTTTGGTCGGCAATCCTGGCATCAATTACGATAAATATCTTCAATTTCCCTACTAATATCACATAATTGATCTAAAATAAAACTATATGATCACTATTTGAGATATATGTCTCATCAAAATATCCAAAAATCAGCCATTGAACAAGCGCTTGAACGCTCTGAATTTTCCAGGGCCGCCAATCTATCGCAACTCATGATCGACTGGCCCCGTATGAAACATTACCTGTATATCAATGGCCAATCTTTACAAGAACACGCCGAAGAAGTTGGTATTGATCTTGCAAAAATATTGGAATCACCTCATGACCCAATACTGCAGGCCCAATTTAAAAAACTATTAGACCCTCTTATTCCCGCTGCATTACATGACAAAGATCAAGTCTATGATCAACTGGCACAAGTTCTGCATCAAGGCGGTCTGCCTACTATACTGGAAACTGAGTTACAAAAATCATTAAACAGCGAAGGCATGATGCTTGATAATGTAAAAAGAGGCATGGAAAGACGTACTGACTTAATACCGACCGACGAAGGTTTTATAATAAAAGAACTCTTTGTTTACCAAGGCAATCTTTCAAGAAAAGATCCCGATAATCCGGAATACGTACAAAAGCCTGGAAAAGCCCCGATATTATCAGGTAAATGCATTTATGAGGTAGCCGTTTCCAAATCCGGTATAGAGCTCGAACTACAAGAGATGCAGCTTAGTGCAACCGAAAAAAAACTGGAAATGCTGTTAATGCCCCCTCCCGACCCTATTAGAACGACACACACGATGAAAGAAGGACTACAAAGGCTCAAAACGGATACTGATGAACCTTTCGAAGAACGCATGAGCCCCGCACCGTCTCGATGAACACAACACCAGTACTCATTTTAGAACATGGCCAGATCAAATCCAGCCATCATAAACATCCTAAATATTACTGAAATCCTGGCCTTACTCCCAAAGCGTGGGGAAGTTCATCGATCATTGCCGTGCCAATGTTTTTTGCCACTTGCTCAAAGACGGTATCCTTATGAGTATAATCCACGATTTTATCAATACCGATAATATCACGCGCTAACTGACCACTGCTGGCAAAGCCATCGATCAAACCATATTCTTTTGCCTGGACACCAGTCCAGTACAAACCTGAAAAAAGCTCATCATTCATGTGCAGACGATTGCCCCGCCCCTCTTTAACTTTGTCAATAAACTGTTGGTGAATCAAATTAAGCATGACTTGTAATTTCTTTATCTGCCCTGGCTGCTCAGGAGAAAATTGATCCATAAATCCCTTATTTTGACCTGAAGTGTACAAGCGTCTGGTGACGCCCAACTTCTGCATGGTATCCACAAAACCAAATCCATTGTAAAGCACACCAATCGAACCAACCAAACTCGAAGGATTGGCATAAATTTCATCCGCTGCTGCGGCTATGTAATAAGCCGCAGAGGCACATACATCAACACAGACAGCATACGTTTTAATATCAGGGTATTTTTGCCGATAATAGTGGATGATATTAAACATATAATCCGCCTGTACCGGACTGCCGCCAGGACTATCAATACGAATAATTAATGCTTTCATTCCTTTGTTTTCATAAGCCTTTTCCATGCTTTTAATCAAATTATCACTGCTGGCCAATTGATTTTCAAAAATAGTTCCTTTCAAATCAATTAAACCAACATGTGGTGTTGCGCCTACTGCTATTTCATCCTTGCGTAAGACCAACACTTGATAAAGCACCCATACAATAAGAATGAGAAAAAAATACGGGTAACCCATCGCCAAAAACGCTTGCGTTTTTGCTCGCGCATATATTCCAGTACAATTTTATTTAATAATGCCTGCGAATCTGGAGTATCTGTAGAAGAATGGTTATTAATCATAATGTATGACTTGATTTTACAAAGGAAGCCCCCATTTTACGGGAGATAGGAAATAATTTGAATCACTTTTAATATTAAGGGCCATCTTATGAGAATGGACAAACTTACATCAAAGTTTCAATTGGCCTTGGCCGATGCTCAATCTTTGGCATTAGGTCGAGATAATGGTTTTATTGAGCCGGAACATCTGATGAAAGCTTTATTGGATCAGGAGGGTGGGAGCTGCAGACCGCTGTTGTCCAAAGCCGGTATTAATATTTCTCAACTAAGAACACTGATCGATCAAGCACTTGAGCGTCTTCCCAAAGTGTCTGGAACCGCTGGTGAAATTCATATTTCCAATTCCTTAGGACGTTTACTGAATTTAACCGATAAATTATCACAGCAGCGCAAGGATAATTATATTTCCAGTGAATTATTTATTCTGGCGGCCATGGAAGAAAATGGCACATTGGCAAAATTGCTTAAACAAGCTGGAGCCGAGCGCAAAGCCATTGAAAAAGCCATTGATGAAATTCGTGGTGGCGAGACAGTGTCAGATCCCAATGCAGAAGAACAACGACAAGCCTTGGAAAAATATACCATCGATCTCACCGAACGTGCCGAACAAGGCAAACTGGATCCTGTCATTGGACGAGACGATGAAATCCGTCGTACCATCCAGGTCCTACAACGCCGTACCAAAAATAATCCAGTCCTTATTGGTGAACCTGGTGTGGGCAAAACTGCCATTGTTGAAGGCTTGGCGCAACGCATCATCAACGGTGAAGTTCCTGAAGGCCTGAAAGACAAACGCCTTCTGTCCTTGGATATGGGGGCATTAATTGCCGGTGCAAAATTCCGGGGCGAATTTGAAGAACGCTTGAAAGGTGTATTAAATGACTTGGCCAAACAAGAAGGGCAAATCATTTTATTCATTGATGAATTGCATACCATGGTAGGCGCTGGAAAAGCAGAAGGCGCAATGGATGCAGGCAATATGTTAAAACCCGCGCTTGCACGTGGTGAATTGCATTGCATTGGAGCAACAACGTTGGACGAATACCGTCAGTATGTTGAAAAAGATGCCGCGCTTGAACGCCGTTTTCAAAAAATACTGGTCGATGAACCGTCTGTTGAAGACACTATTGCTATTTTAAGGGGCTTGAAAGAACGCTATGAAGTGCATCATGGAGTAGAAATCACTGATCCCGCCATCGTTGCCGCAGCCACGTTATCTCATCGCTATATTACCGACCGGCAATTACCAGATAAAGCCATCGATTTGATAGATGAAGCCGGCAGTCAAATTCGCATGGAAATTGATTCCAAGCCAGAAAGCCTGGACAAACTCGATCGCCGTCTTATTCAATTAAAAATTGAGCGGGAAGCATTGAAAAAAGAAAGTGATGAAGCGTCAAAAAAACGCTTGGATGACTTGGAGCATTCCATTGCCGATCTTGAAAAGCAATATGCTGATCTGGAAGATGTATGGAAAGCTGAGAAAGCAGTCATGCAAGGCGCGACTCATATTAAGGAAGCGCTTGAACAGGCAAAAATTGAAATGGATACTGCTAAACGTGCCGGTGATCTTGCACGTATGTCCGAATTGCAATATGGGCGAATCCCGGAGCTCGAAAAGCAGTTGGCACAAGTTGGCAGCAATGAACCTCATGGCACCAAATTGGTCCGCAATAAAGTCACAGAAGAAGAAATTGCTGAAGTGGTATCTAAATGGACAGGTATCCCAGTTGCCAAAATGCTCGAAGGCGAAAAAGAGAAACTGTTACACATGGAAGAAGCGCTTCATCAACGTGTTATTGGTCAAGAGGAAGCCGTAGACACCGTCTCCAATGCAATACGTCGCTCAAGAGCCGGGCTATCAGACCCCAATCGCCCCATTGGTTCTTTCCTCTTTTTAGGCCCAACCGGCGTAGGCAAAACAGAACTTTGCAAAGCGCTGGCTGCTTTTCTTTTTGATACCGTCGACGCCATGGTCCGCATCGACATGTCGGAATTCATGGAAAAACATTCCGTGGCCAGATTAATTGGTGCTCCTCCAGGGTATGTAGGCTATGAAGAAGGCGGTTACTTAACCGAGGCCGTGCGACGACGTCCTTACTCGGTTATTTTACTGGATGAAATTGAAAAAGCGCACAGTGATGTATTTAACATTCTCTTGCAAGTATTGGATGATGGCCGTCTAACCGATGGCCAGGGACGCACGGTGGATTTTCGCAATACGGTTATTGTCATGACTTCCAACTTAGGTTCCCACCTCATTCAAGACATGGGCAGTAAGCTCACTTACCAGCAAATAAAATCGGCCGTCATGGATTTGGTGAGTCAACATTTCAGACCGGAATTTATCAACCGAATCGATGACAGCATTGTATTTCATGCCTTAACCAAAGAACAGATTGCCAATATTGCAACCATTCAAATTCACTATTTGCAAGAACGCTTGCAACAGCAAGACATTGTTTTGCATGTTGAATCTCAAGCACTCAGCCATCTGGCGGAAGCAGGATTTGATCCAGTCTATGGCGCAAGACCCTTAAAACGCGTCATTCAACAGAAACTGGAAAATCCTTTAGCACAAGATTTATTAACTGGCCTCTTCAAACCCGGAGATACCATTAACGTCACTTGGGAAAACGGGAATTTACACTTCAAATAATCCAGGAAAAAATTGCGGGACTGGCTCAAGCGAGCCAGTTTCGATGAATTAAGGATGCTCTCCCTCTGACTGTCGCTCTTCCCCCTCTGGTTCAGGTCTTCTGATGTCTTCTCTGATTTCTTCTAACTCATGTTGATATTTTTCCTTAAATTTTTCAAATTCTGAGGCGGCAGTTGATTTAAATAAGCCACGTTTTGTTTTTAATTCAAGACTCTCATCTAGAGTTGCCATGGTTGTTTGGAATAATTTATCGGCAGCCTTGTCAAGGGGCTCTGACCCTGCTTGTAGTGCACGATAACCGTCATGAAATTCTTGTCTCTGCGCTCTTAAATAGGCTAACTTTGCTTCTCTGCTCTCATCCACATTGCCAGTGATTCGCTCCCAAATCCCTTTAACTTCTAAACGCGCGATCTGTGCTTTAAGGTAATTATCCAACTGACATAATTTGCATTGTGCGTAATTAGACTCTTTATCAGGTACTCGACCTGCTTTTATAGCGTCATCCCGTTGTCCCCATTCAGGAGTGCCTTTTTCTGGTATATTAGGATTGGTTACAACATTTATATGTGCTCCTCTAATGCGCATTTCACTAAAAAGTTTAGTATCAACAGATTGCAGGAATTGACGTAGGGATTCCTCACTATTTTTAATTTTTATTATTCCTGAATTTGCATCCATAAATAATAAATGCTCTTTATCTAACCGACCATCTTCCTTAACAGCCATAGTAAACATCATGGCATGGCCAAACCGATGATTTGTGCCGAAACGAACCGGGCGCTCTAATCCGACGGTAAGTTTGATGCAAGGCGATTCTAAACAGGAGGTTGCATGAGGGTCGGCATTCATCTTTTCATGTATGCTTTTAGCCAACGATGCGAGTTGAAAATCATCCATTTTATCTTTATCGGATTCATCATGTCTCGTTATCGGCGTAGTAGCAGGGCTAAACGGTCGATCGGTTCCCAGATTAAATCTTGCACGAACACTCATATCTCCATCGTATTGTCCCGCCCGTAACCGCTCTATGAACTCTTTATCCGTTTGAGTGATTTTATCCTTCCAGGTATTATATCGCCCTTCCGTTACTGCTCGAGCAAAGTCATCACTCATAAAACTACAAACACCAGGATCACTCATAGGAAGGAAACCAAGAACCCCTGACTGATGAAACTTACTAATAATTTGAACATCTGGCTGCCGTTCACATGCTTTGTAAAAGGATGACTGATCAACTGAACCAAAGAAAAAAGCGGATTTCCTTCCTTGTGAACTTAGAATGAAGGCTTGTTCAAAGGCTCTTTCCCGCTGCAAAGCTCCCTCAGTTTCTTCATCATCAAGACGCCCCCATCCCTCCAAAAGGTCGTCAGCATCATCAGACGCTGCAGTTTTTTCTGCATCGGGGGGCATATCATCAGGTACCCACTGATCCGAAATTTCTGGCATATTACCTCCCTCTATATACAAATTATAATCTATTTTTATTTTCTCGTTTGAGAAGATATTCTTTTTTTAAATTTGAGTTTGATTGGCGTCTACCTCGGCCTGTCTATAATATGTGTGTTTCTAATAACAACCAGCGCATAGCAAATGATGTACTTGTGCCACGTTTTATCGCCCTCAGTGGCTAGAGTATATGCCACTGGCAACCTGGTGGTACAAGACAGTAGCATCGAGGTTATCAGTGATGCAGATAATGTATTAGCACTTGGGTGTAGGAGCAGAGGATGTGCTGCCAATGCGAATAGTGTTATCGCGGTAATGTAATAATAAATAACTTAACCATTACAGCTAGTACAAGCGTTAACGCCACTGGGGATGGTAATGTAGATGCAATTGGTATTTTGGCCAATACCGTGACCTTTGAAGGTAATGCAGCAAGCTTTATTTCAGCGCTCTCTGCACATGGAAATGCTGTTCCTATTGATTCAGGAGAAATTAATAATAATAGTAATCCTCCTTCGAAAGGTTCAACAAACGGCGGTTCTTTTGTCAACTGCGGTTAATCCTCAGCTCCTAATTAAGAGCTGAGACTTGCTAGCTATTCCCACTATTTTGTCCGAGGACACTATTAATGTGAAAATTTTTCATTAATTCGTGAAATGAGATGCTGATGAATATTTCCAAATCCACGATTACTCATCACCAACACAGCATCCCCTTCCTGCACATCTTTAATTACCGACTCAACAATCAAGTCTATGCTGGTCAATACCAAATAGGGACAACGCCAATCTTTTGCCACCTCAGAGAGGCAAAAATCCATTGGATTTAATACGTAAACCGCATCCACATTGGTCAATGCCTCTGCCATTTCCTGAGCATGCACACCCATACGCATCGTATAAGAAGCAAACTCCAAAACCACTAAGATTCGTTGATGCCGGCCACTTTGCTTAAGAGCAGCGATCGTTTTTTTAATTGCTGTAGGATGATGGGCAAAATCATCATAGACCGTGACTCCATGGCGATTTGATTTTATCTCTAAACGTCTTTTTACTGGCTTAAAATGTTCTAAAGCTTTTGCTGCAATGCTTGGTTTTACGCCAGCTTGCACACTGGCTGCAAAAGCAGCCAAGGCATTTTCAACATTAAAATGTCCAATCAATGGCCAATTGACTTCTGCCACTTCTTTCCCCACATGCCAAAAACGAAACGCCTGTCCACTCTCGTCCAGCAGTTCAGCTCGCCACGTTGCTTCACCGTTTAACGCCATCTCTTCAACACGACAAAATGGGCTGCGCGCTACCACTTCATTTAAGGCCAGATCATCACGAGGTTTAAGCACCAGGCCTTTACCAGGAATGGTTCTTAAAAAATAGTGAAACTGCTGTTGAATGGCCTTTAGATCATCATAAATATCCGCATGATCAAATTCCAAATTGTTCAAAATAGCAATCTCAGGGCGATAATGCATAAATTTAGGGCGCTTATCAAAAAACGCGCTGTCATATTCATCCGCTTCAATAACAAACCATTCACCATCACCAAGACAAGCACTGGTATTAAAATTAGAAGCTACCCCACCAATTAAAAATCCAGGATGCATTCCAGCATAATTGAGGATATGAGCAAGCATGGACGTGGTGGTTGTTTTTCCATGGGTTCCAGAAACAGCCATCACTCGATAACGTGGCAAAATATGCTCGGCTAGCCACTGCGGACCGGATGTATATTTAATTCCTGCATTAAGTACCGCTTCCAAAACTGGCATTCCACGCTTAATTGCATTCCCGACAATAACAACATCTGCCTCCAAAGCTTGTTGACTGTCTTCATAACCTTCGGTCCATTCTATTCCTTTTGCCGTGAGCAAATCACTGACAGGAGGATAGCAATTAGCGTCACTGCCAGTAACTTGAAAACCTGCTTCCCGTGCCAGCAAAGCCAGCGCACTCATAAACGTGCCGCCCACACCTAATATGTGAATACGTTGTGCTGTCATGATTTAAAAATTCTACCCAAATTTTGGTCGTGTCACTGATTATAGCGGTGCACAGTAAACATCGTCCAATTGATTTTTAAATGGCCATTCACCGCCAGAAAGACACCGTCAGAATATTGACCGCAAGAAGTCCAACACTGGCCAAAATGGCTGATAAATAGCCTATTTGCAGCGCCTCTTTATATAGATAAGCCGATAGCATAAATTGCCATGCTGTTAGCAATAATGTTAAAAATAAATACGCAAAGGTAATCATCATTGCCAATATCTGCGGCATTTTCCCATGCACTAACGTCAATGCCATAACGATTAAAGGGAAAGCAAACAAATGCACGATAATATGGCCCGCAAAGATGCAAGTCATCGTCTGCACCATACGACTTGCCAGATTAAATACTTGTAACAACAAATACGTGTACACCAAATAAGAAGCCACTAATGATAATCCGCTGAATAAATTAACCCTAAACACAAATTCCTTTTCATAATCAACCAATTGCCACTGCGTCATAATTAATAAAAAAAATAAAATGGTAACAACACCTAACAAGAACGGTGAATAAGGCGTATTGGCTGGCGTTTCTTTAAATAGACTGACTCGCCAATATTGTTTTATTAATGCAGCCCACATAGGATTACTCTTTGCTATCAGCGTGCATATTCATAAGCTATATCATTATAGTAGAGCGAAAGGACACAGAAAGAAAATGAATAAAGGATTTATTGCTATGTAGTTAACTTGCAAGGCTGATAGCAAGCCATCGTGAATACATAGGTCATGGTTGATGACAGCCCACATCATCAGAAAAAGATAACCTACTGTTGTTTATGTTTAATAATACTGACTTGCTGCACCACAGGATCCAACCATGGCCCGGAAATTTTATAAGTATAACCACTTATTTTCTGCATGCCATGATTAATAAGCTTGCTAGCCACCCAAGTGGCTATTCCAGCAATAGGACCTCCAGCAATCGTGGCAACCACGGGTAAGCTGGCAGTGATGTGAGGTGAAACCCGTAAGTTTAGATCATACAATTGATTCATTAAATCCAAATCACCCTTCATGCTTGCATAAGCGACCGGCCCATCAATATAACTGTCATCAGTAGTCATAACACCATTTTTAAGGAC
This sequence comes from Legionella oakridgensis ATCC 33761 = DSM 21215, assembly GCF_000512355.1. NCBI lineage: Bacteria > Pseudomonadati > Pseudomonadota > Gammaproteobacteria > Legionellales > Legionellaceae > Legionella > Legionella oakridgensis. The sequence continues at coordinate 1,964,206 of NZ_CP004006.1, forward strand.
AAAACTGCCTTTAAAAATATCAAAACTATAGCCATCCTTTGATAAATCGCTAAAATCCAATTTAATACGTCGAGGAATGGTTTGCAGACTTAAAATACTCAACAGTTTTCCTAACCCTAACTTTTCTTCTGTTTCAGGACTTAAATTGGTAATACGGCCATCTTTTAAAATCATACTAAGATTCCCGGAAAGCTTCGTTAATGCAACGTCATAAACAGCAGCAGGCCAACTGCCTTTAAATTCGACCTTGCCATGATGAGCTTCAACCACTGGGGCAATATGCCATTGTTTTAAACTTTGAGTTAAATCATAAATATCCAAACTCCCGTGAATTTCAGTTTGATTTTTCTGAGCTGAAAAATGACGCCAATCACCATTTATGAATAGTTGATAAGAAGGAGCGGTGATTTTACAATAATCAAGCTGCCAATATTTTTTTCTGCTGGTGGTTTTTAAACTCATTTGGCCTAAATTAACATCACCAACATTAAATTGATCGATCGTCAAATCCATATTGGGAATGGTTTCCGGTTCAACCGTACCCATAGAATCAGAATTTCTCTTATTTAAAAAAGAGGGCTTAGGAAGATGCAAATACTTAATATGTCCACTTAAGTTATGCTCTGCTTGCTGATACCTTAAACTGCCCTCAATGTCTTTTTGTTTGATATTTAAAAACCATTCATTTTTACCATGTTTTGTTGCCTTGATGACTAGATTTTCATATTCATGAGTCCAAAACTTGGCCATCCCAAGCTTTACATCCACAAACCGAATGTGCTCAGCCAAATTGGGAGTTCTAGTATCCGCAGGAATTTTCGATAACGTCGCATACCATTGCTGTAAATCGAAAGAAGGCAATGAACCAACCAACAACACATCATCTTTTTTAGGCTCAACGGCATGCCCACTCCCTAACCGAATTTCACCTTTTCTTAATGAAAACGACTGTTTTGTTCTATCAAACCATAAATCGCTGCTTAAGCGATCATCATAATCAAAACGTACTCGAATAGCTTTTTCTGGATTAAAATCCATATCAAGGACTAACGGAGCAGACTCCTCTGAAGATTTTCCTAACGGCGGCGGTAAATCCACTGAGACCCCAGCTAATGAGGACGTTATCTCAATGTGATCCAAATCATTTGGATCATCCGTTAACATCAAGCGACTTTCCATATTTAAATTACCCTGGAGCAGGGAAAAAATTGGAAAATTTAGCTTTTTTTTCAATAAATCAATCGTTGTGCTTCCTTTAATAAGCACTTCTGTGTATGGCTGAGGCTGTTGAAATGATTGAATATGCATGATCACAGAATCGCCTAATAAAGTTGCTTGCAGTGAACTTGCCATGATTCCATGTTCATTGAAGTGCAAATTTCCCGATACATTTTTTAATTCAACATCATCCATCGTATGATGAAAAATCAAATTATTATCATTAAAGGTCACACTGCCACGGGCTAATACATCATCATTTTCAGGATACAGCGGAACCTCCAAACGCAACTCTAATCCTAATGCGCCTTGCACATCCAGCATGTTTAATTTTGCTAAACGAGTGCGTAATGGTGAAGCCAATACAAATGCCCTTACTTTATCCGCCGGTGCCTTCGTCTTTCCATGAATCAGCAATGTTTCTCGATCAAGTCCAATATCATCAATACGTAAATTCAATTGATCAACAGGAACCCCTTGTAAGTCAGCCTGAACAATATCCGCTTCCAGCGTTCTTTTATTAAAACGCAAATAAGCTTCAATATCCCGACTAAGCGGCCATTTGTTAGTAATATACAAATCAGCGCCACTTAGGTAACTGGTGATGGAAAAATCTCCCTCACTCTTATCAAAAGGAAAATTTGCCGGAATTCCTTCCACTTTAATTTGACCACTGGCTTTAGCAATTCGTTTGATGTCTTCTTTCAACCATTCATCAAGTTTAGGTTTTAAATAGTTAGAAGGAATATAGGCAAGCCATTGCTGAGCATTATCTGCAGAAAACTCAGCATTCAGGCGTAAATACCCCGGAGAAGACGAGGAAGGATTATCCAATGCAGCACGAGCACTTAATACCAAATCAGGACGAACCAGAACCATTCTTTCCATATTGATGCGTAATCCATGGCTGAATGTTTTCCACTCAAAGGCAGCGTTGGCCTGTACAAAATCCACGGGCGGCAAATCATGAAACTTAAGCGAGGTATTTTTCGCATCAAGTTCCAAACGGCCCTCCGAAGGCTGCCAATGTAATACACCTGCGAGATTAGCCACAGCCGGCATGCTCGAAGCCTCTTGCCAACCCGCTTCACTAAATTGGGTCAACAAATAAGTGATTTGCTTATCATGCAATTCAAGCTGAGTGTTATGCAATACGCCATACGGTTTGGCTGCTAAAAACGGTAGAGCAGTCTCTGGCCAATCGAATTTCAAATTTAAAATAGGCTCAAGAAATAAAGTCTCGACAAACAGACGGTATGCACCTTGTGATTTACTGTATTCAACCAGTAATTTATTATCGGGCCAACGAAAACCCATCAGATGCATCTTAATTTGATCAGCACTCAACTTCCATCCATCGGCATTAGGTTGCCAGGCAAGATTAGCTCCTAATGATCGAACAAAATAACTGGTTTCCTTAGAAAGATCGCGCCAGGCAAGATGGTGAAAATTCATGCGTGATTGAATTAAATTTAATCCACCCTGAAAAAAATTAAGCCATAACTCAAAACTTCCTTCCCCTCCTTCCAAATGATAAGGCATTTTAGGCAACAATTCTTGCCATTGTGCAGGTAAAAAATGGGATACTGAAATGTAAGCTTCTCCTTTAGTTTTCTCCAAATTGGAAGCATCGATGTACATGTCTGCCAAAATCGACAGTTTGGTGTTCATAGTCTGAGCCAATCTGGCATTTCCCTTAAGGCGATAATGGCCTGAGCGATTGGCAATCGTAAGATTAATATCTTCTAAAGGTAAAAGAGAGCCATTATTTAAATGCACCAAAACTGAAACATGACGCAACATAATTTTCTGTTGCGCCAAAATCCAACCAATTAAAGGTAAATAAGAATCGGGTTCCAATTTCGTCCATTGTTTGCCAAACCCCAAACCATCAATCTGCCAGCGATGATCTACTTCTCGTAACGATAAATGTAAATGATCAATATAGAGAATCCCGGGCTGTATCTGCCAATGCCAAACAGAACTTAACAGATTAATTCCCACCAGCAATTTATTCAATTTCAAGACAGGCTGCTGAGCGTTTGAAACCGTAACCTGATTTAATTTCAATACCGGTTCAAACCAATACCAGCTGGTTTCCATACTGCTTATTGTTACGGGTTGACCAATCAAAGTCGATAAATGCTGTTCAACTTCGCCTTTATATTGCCTTGCCCAAGGTGTTAGCGCACGAAAAAGACTAAATAAAATAGCAAAGCTGATGATAATGACAGCAAAAAATATCCAGCATCGTTTAAAAAATTTGGCCATTACTTTATCGTTTTTGCTCATCTAACTTCCGTAAAAAATCCATTTTTTCAGAAATTTTGCTTTCCAGACCTCTATCTACAGGTTGATACCAACCCGGCTCTTTTATCCCTTCGGGAAAATAGTTTACTCCGGCGGCGTAGCCATAGGGTTCATCATGAGCATAGCGATACGCCTTACCATACTCCAATTGTTTCATTAATGCCGTAGGAGCATTCCGAAGATGCAAAGGCACTTCTCGTGATTTATCACGTTTTACAAAGGCCGCAGCTTGTTGATAAGCTTTATATCCCGCATTGCTTTTTGCAGCAACAGACAGGTAAATGACAGCCTGGGCCAAGGCCAGTTCTCCTTCCGGAGAACCTAAACGCTCATAGGCATCTGCCGCATCATGAACCAATTGCATAGCACGCGGATCTGCAAGTCCAATATCTTCCCACGCCATTCTAATAATTCGTCTTGCAAGATAACGAGGATCTACCCCACCATCCAGCATTCTGCATAACCAATAAAGAGCCGCATCAGGATGAGAGCCGCGTACGGATTTGTGCAATGCTGAAATTTGATCATAAAAATATTCACCACCCTTATCAAAACGTCTAGGGCCTACAGTGAGCACTTGTTGCACAAATTCCGGTTCAATATCCGTTCTATTCAACGTAGCTGCCGCTGTATTCATTTGTTCCAGTAAATTAAGCAAACGCCGTGCGTCCCCATCCGCGTAAGTGATTAATACATCCATTGCTTGCTGCGCAAAGTGCAAATGCGTCAGAACTTTTTTTTGCGCACGCAACAACAACTCTTGCAATTCATTATCTGATAAAGACTTAAGCACATACACTTGCGCCCGAGAAAGAAGTGATGGATTCACTTCAAAAGATGGATTTTCAGTGGTTGCACCAATAAAAGTTACCAAGCCTGATTCAGTATAGGGCAGCAATGCATCCTGCTGAGCTTTGTTAAAACGATGAATCTCATCAATAAATAAAATCGTATGGCGTTTTTTTGCTTGGTGTGTTTTGGCAGCTTCAATGGCGGCGCGAATATCTTTAACACCGGAAAAAACAGCAGACAAGGCAATCCATTCACAATCAAACGCGCTGGCGGTCAATCTTGCAAGGGTTGTTTTCCCAACCCCTGGTGGCCCCCATAAAATCATGGAATGGGGCTTCCCCGATTCAAAAGCAAGACGCAATGGCTTGCCCGCTCCAAGCAAATGCTCTTGTCCGATGACTTCATCAATGGTTGTTGGGCGCAAGGATTCCGCGAGCGGTGTTACCATTGAGCCAGCCGGATCATTCATTGTTTCACCACATCAACGCCCTTCGGAACCTTGAATTTAAATAAATTTGACGCGAGTTTTTGATTTATTTTTATACGATTTAAACGCACAGTCGTATGTTGTCCCAATTGATCAAATAATTCGATGCCACGTAGAGTATTGCCTTCAAAAGCAAGCTTGACTTGCTGAAAATTTGCTTTATTTGATTTTGCATGCAAATCAAAATAGTCATTATTGCCTTTCTTATGTTCAGTGACTTCAAAATCCCGAGCGACAGTATCATCATAACCACTTAAAAAAAGAGCAGCCGTTCCACCAATACCTTTTTCTTGCTTCTTGACCGTTACTTGCTCAAGATCCACATCATAAATCCAAAGTCGTTCACCATCGGCAACCACCAACTGCGGCATGGGGCTTTTAGTTTGCCAGCGAAATCGCCCAGGCCGTTCTAGTGCCATCGTACCCGAAGAATTTGACACTTGCCTTTTCTTAGCCTTAATGACTTGACTGAAATCAGCGCTCATGGTTCGAATTGAATTCAGCTTTTCCTGCAAAACATCACTGGCAGCATTACAAAATGCCTTTTGCATACAAAACAGCAGTACAAATAAAGTTAGTTTTTTCATAATATCTCTCGATAAAATCTAGACTTGCGCTTTGTCGCCAGCCTGGTTCTTCAGTAAACAGTCAAGTCTATAGGTTACATACAACATTAATCTTCAAGTTGTGCCACCAATACATCCCTAAAACCACCCTCCAGAGGGCCCACCAAACCAGCTCTTTCCATTTCTTCAACCAAACGAGCAGCGCGGTTATAACCAATTTTAAATCGTCTTTGCACTGCTGAAATGCTTGCTTTACGAGTTTGAATAACAAATTCAACCGCCTGATCATAAAGCGGGTCAGAGTCTTCCGTCTCCTCCCCTTCTTCACCCCAATTACCTTCCAAACCATCGCCAGTGTGTTGGGTAATTTCTTCAATGTAATCCGGTGTGCCGCGCGCTCGCCAATCGTTTGCAACACAATGCACTTCCATATCGTCAACAAAAGCGCCATGCACGCGTAAGGGAGCACCGGTTCCTGGGGCCAGAAACAACATATCTCCATGTCCCAATAATTGTTCTGCACCCTGTTGATCTAAGATCGTTCGCGAATCAATTTTTGATGACACTTGAAAAGAGATTCTGGTCGGGATATTGGATTTAATCAATCCGGTTAAAACATCCACAGAAGGCCGTTGGGTCGCCAAAATCAAATGAATTCCAGCCGCTCTTGCTTTCTGAGCAATTCGGGCAATTAATTGTTCCACTTTTTTGCCAACAACCATCATCATGTCAGCCAATTCATCAATGATCACCACAATGTATGGTAAAGGCTGCAATTCGGGTGCTTGTTCTTCCATGGAATTGGCTGGTTTCCATAAAGGATCAGCCAACGGCTCGCCTCTTGCTGCCGCTTCTGCCAGTTTTGCATTAAATCCAGATAAATTACGTACACCAAAAAACGCCATTAAGCGGTATCGTCTTTCCATTTCTCCCACACACCAGCGCAATGCACTAGCAGCTTCTTTCATATCCGTCACAACCGGTGTCAACAAATGCGGAATACCATCATAAACGGACAACTCCAACATCTTTGGATCAACCATAATGAGACGAACCTGCTCAGGAGAAGATTTAAACAATAAACTTAATATCATGGCGTTAATCCCAACGGACTTGCCAGATCCGGTCGTTCCTGCGACCAACAAATGCGGCATTTTTGCCAGATCGACAATCATTGGACTTCCAGCGATATCAACCCCTAATGCCAATGTTAATGGTGAATGAGCTTTCTGATAGACGTCGGAGGATAAAACTTCCGATAAACATACGGTGGCACGATTTTGATTTGGCAATTCAATACCCACAACGGTTTTGCCAGGGATAATCTCAACAACCCGTACACTGGTGACTGATAAGGAGCGCGCCAGATCTTTAGAAAGCGCTGTAAGCTTACTGACTTTTATTCCCGCAGCCAATTGCAATTCAAAACGGGTAATAACAGGCCCGGGATGCACCGCAACCACATCGGCTTGTATGCCAAAATCTAATAAATGCTGTTCTACCTCGCGCGACAAAAGTTCAAGCTCCTGATGGCTATAGCCTGCCATAGGTTTGCCTGGTTCTCCCTTGTTAAGCAAACTTAAAGAGGGCATCGTACCAGAAACTTCTGGTTTGCTTGCCAAGCGCTGTTCATTTGCCTTCTTGATTAATACTGGTTGCTCCCGTATTAGAGGCTTTCTTATCGTTGGCGTCTCTTTATTTACTTTATCTACATTTACCTTATCTGCTTTTATGATTGGCATGGTAGAAACTTTTATTTTTTCAGACCGTTTCTGCAAGTGAAATTTTTTAAGCAACGCCACGGCAGATAAAAACAGGCGAGAACTGCTAACAACACCGTGAGTCAGCCAGCGAATGATAACCAGAGTATAACAACCGATAAATTCAGTTACATAAACCCAAGACAGGCCTGTCAACCAAGTTACCCCAACCAATAACATGGCAAACTGGAGAAGCGTCGCACCTTGAACATTGAGGCCTTTGCTTAAAAAAAAGGCAACATAGTACCCAAGATATCCTCCTGGAAGATGAGCAATTCCATGCGAAGCCGCATGCAATTCCAGAGAAAACAAACCACAACCACCACATAATAAAAAGACAAGACCGACGCCACGCAGCAGTAACATGGCCTTATTTACCGTACGCAAAGCACGATGGTCTTTTAAAATCATCCAGGCTACATAGGCAAAACAAACCGGAAGAAGGTAAGCAAGATATCCAAAACTCAAATAAAGTGCATCGGCAATATAAGCACCAACCTGCCCACCGGCATTGGCTATTTCAGAAGAATCTGCGATATGCATCCACCCGGGATCGTTCATACGATAGGTAAGTAAAGACAGCAACACAAATAAAGCCACAGTCAGCACTAAAATAAAACTGCCTTCACTGATTCGTTTCATGAAAAAATGCGGCGTAGCTGCTTTAGGGGTAGCAGCTTTGTTACCCTTACGCTGTTTTGTCATAGGTATTTTAAAGCAACATGATTTATCATACTATCGTCATCTTAACATAAATATTTTTGCACAGAATAAAAAACAGGTTATTTAAAGGTAGAAAAATGAGCTCACCCAACCATCATCGCCTCATCATCCTTGGTTCCGGACCCGCAGGTTATACAGCCGCAATCTATGCTGCCCGCGCGAATTTAAACCCTGTCCTTATCACAGGCATGCAGCCTGGAGGACAGCTGACCACCACCACCGATGTCGACAACTGGCCTGGAGACGTTGAAGGATTACAAGGGCCTGCATTAATGGAACGCATGCAACAACACGCCGAACGCTTCCAAACAACGATTATTTTTGACCATATCATCGAAGCCGATCTGCGCAGACGCCCGTTTGTCTTAAGTGGGGATAGCGAAAAATACACCTGCGATGCGTTAATTATTGCCACAGGAGCATCTGCCCGCTATTTAGGTCTGGAGTCAGAAAAAGCTTATCAAGGCCGCGGGGTTTCTGCCTGCGCCACTTGTGATGGATTTTTTTACCGTAATAAGCATGTCTGTGTTATAGGAGGCGGCAATACTGCTGTTGAAGAAACGTTATATTTATCGAATCTCGCCGCATCAGTGACATTAATACACCGTCGTGACACCCTACGTTCAGAAAAAATTCTGCAGGATAAGTTGTTTGAAAAAGCTCGCACTGGAAACATAAAACTGTTATGGAATCACACGTTGCAAGAAGTGCTTGGGGATGGCATGAAAGTAACTGGCGTTCGAGTACGCCATGTTCTTACCAATCAACAAGACGACGTGAACGTAGATGGCGTATTTATTGCCATCGGTCATACACCAAATACCGAATTATTTAAGGGACAGCTGGACATGAACGATGGTTATTTAGCCATTCGCTCAGGTCTAAATGGCATGGCCACCGCAACCAATATTCCTGGAGTATTTGCTTGCGGCGACGTTGCTGATCATGTGTATCGCCAAGCAATCACCTCCGCTGGCTTTGGTTGCATGGCAGCACTGGATGCTGAAAAATATCTTGATTCCTTAGGCGGTTAATTATTAAACCGATACTACTGGCTCAAAACGAACTCACCTTTCCCGATCCTGAAACCAGCGATTCCCAAGGATTACTGGCAATTGGGGGCGATTTGTCAGCAGAGCGTTTATTAACCGCCTATCGCCAGGGAATATTTCCCTGGTTTAATCCTGGTTACCCTATTTTATGGTGGTCTCCAGATCCTCGCCTTATTTTAAAACCTACCTCATTTAAACCATCGCGCAGCTTGAAACAATCACTAAAGAAACCATTTCATTTTACCATAGATACTGCCTTTTCTACTGTCATCCATGCCTGCGCCACCAGCTATGGCCGTCTTAATAATACCTGGATAACAACCGACATGACAGAAGCCTATACCAGGTTATATACCATGGGTTATGCTCATTCTTTTGAAGTATGGCTTGAAGATAGCTTGGCCGGTGGATTATATGGAATCAGTCTGGGACATGTGTTTTTTGGGGAATCCATGTTTCATGAAGTTCGCGATGCATCCAAGTTGGCTCTTTATTATTTATGTCAAACCCTCTCCAGCTGGGGATTTGATTTTATTGATTGTCAATTGCCCACAGCACACTTGCAACGTTTAGGAGCAGAAATCATTAGCCGTCATCAGTTTCTCAAACTCTTAAAAAACAGTTTGCAATACCCAACCCGCCAGGGACAATGGACAAATCAAACCAGTTGATATTAGGGTCCGCCGAGTGAATGATCCACTTCGGTTTTTTTATGATTAAATTGACATTAATTGCCATTTTCTTTGTTTTAGGGCACTATTTGCACTTTACTGTCTTTATTACTGCATATCATGCAGGGTTTATATTAATTCCGGGAGAACTATGGCAAAAGAAGATCATATTGAGATGCAGGGTACCGTCATCGATACACTGCCTAATACCATGTTTCGTGTAGAACTTGAAAACGGTCACATTGTTACCGCTCATATTTCTGGGCGCATGCGTAAAAACTACATTCGAATCTTAACGGGTGATAAAGTAAAAGTTGAATTAACGCCTTATGATTTGACGAAAGGCCGCATTATTTTTCGTGATAAAAATTAAGATTTCTTCTTGGCAATTTTAGTTTTCCCTCCTGTTTTTTTGCGGTACCACCATTGCAAGCTTTTATAGCCCCCTCCTTTTAAAAGGGGGCATATTCCATGCCCAATCATTGCTGCTAACTGCCTGCAATCGTCATTTCCTCGATTAACACAGAGCCACAGCGTGTGGCTATATTCGGATTGATATCACGACCAATGGCAGCAATCGTACGAAACATGGTGGTTAAATTACCCGCAATTGTTATTTCTTCAACAGGATATTGAATTTCACCCCCTTCAATCCAAAACCCACTGGCGCCTCGAGAATAATCACCGGTTAAAATATTAATTCCTTGTCCCATCAGTTCGGTCACTAACAATCCTTTATCCATTTTTTTAATAAATCCTGCAAATCTCCCGCAGTCGGGTCGATCGTTAAATTAAACACTCCACCACTATTTGCAGTGGTCTTTAATCCTAATCTCCGTGCAGAATAACTGCCCAGAACATATTGACAAAGCTTGCCTTCGTTGACGAATGTATTATTTCGCGTTGGCACACCCTCTCCATCAAGTGGTGAACTCCCCAGACCACGCAATAAATACGGTTGTTCATGAATATGGATTTCTTTGGGAAAAATCTGTTTTCCAATGGCATCCAGCAAAAAAGAATTTTTGCGATAAAGATTTGAACCACTAATGGCACTGATAAACGTTGAAAACAACCCATGGGAAAGCCGAGAAGAAAAAATTACCGGTGTTTTTTGCGTTTTTACTTTTCGTGCCCCAAGACGACTGACAGCACGCTTGGCCGCACTTTTAGCCAAAAGATCAAGCGGTAACAAATCATTAAAATGCCTCGCCGTTGTATAATCATAATCACGCTGCATTCCCTCTTCATCTTTGGCAATGAGTGAACAGCTGACACTATGACGACTGCTGTGAAGAACACCTTCACAACCATAACTGTTTGCATAGCCATGTGAAAAAGTATAAGTCGACAAATGAACGCCATCGGAATTGCTAATTCTTTTATCGGTAGCCAAGGCCGTTTGTTCGCAAGCCAGGGCTTTCTCGATGGCTTCCGATGGAGTGATTGCCCAAGGATGAAATAAATCCAGGTTAGGGTAATGATTATTGATCAATTCCCGGTCTGCCAGCCCAAAACAAGGATCTTCGGCACTGACCCGCGCAATATCACAAGCCGCCGAAACCATAGCTTCAATGGCAGCTGGTGATGTATCCGTACTGCTTGCGCCTCCTTTGCGATGACCAATGTATACCGTGACACTTAGTCCTTTATCTTCACTGAATTGAACCGTTTCCACCTCACCCATACGCACATCGACTGAAAAACCACGATCGACATTCATGCCTACTGCGGCATCACTGGCACCTAGCCGAACCGCGCATTTTAATACGTTTTGCATAATTTCCTTTAATTCGCCGGTTGACTTATCCAAGGCTGAATTGCTATTTTGCAGTAATGTTTGCATAACGTTCCCATTGCATTGAAAGTTTGTACACAAGGATACAAGATTAATATGCTTAGGCAAACCATTGACTTAAGGCAAAGACTAAAATCGCTTATTTTATTAGTTACGCTTTTATTGGTAACCCCTTTGAGTTTTGCTGATAATTGGCGGGAACTTGCCCCGGGTATTCAATATCGTGACTTAAGCGCAAGCGTATTAAATCCATGGTCTCATATTCATGTGTTCCGCATTGATTTGAAAAAAAATCAATTTGATTTGGTCATGGCCAAGCAATTATCTCAAAAACATGCATCAACCGATGAATTTGCTCGACACAGTGATGCCTTGATTGCCATTAATGGTGGATTTTTTGACCGAGACTATCATTCTCTCGGTTTACGAATTAGTAATCACCAACAACATAATCCATTAAAACGGATCAGTTGGTGGGGAATATTTTATATCAAAGGCCAAAAACCTCATTTATCTGGCCCACGGCAATTTAGACATGACCGAAACATTGATTTTGCATTGCAAAGTGGCCCGCGTCTTTTGGTCGATGGACAAATCCCGCCGCTTAAACCTGGCATTGCCGAACGCTCTGCCCTTGGTATTACCTCCAACAACGACGTGATCATCCTGGTGACGGACAACACGCCCATGACCACCAAAACATTAGCTGAACTCATGAAATCACCACCACTTAACTGTAAAGACGCTCTTAATCTGGATGGCGGAAGTTCCAGTCAACTGACAGCAAACATCGGTTCGTTTCAATTGAATGTACATGGTTTTTCCAACATCAGTGATGCAGTCATCGTCCGACCACGTCTTCCTTAATGTAGGTATCCCTCTTAAATACCCACATTTTATCCACAGCATATCCTTGGGTTATTCTCTTGAAATCAAATTCAAAACACATTATCTTGTTAGTTCAATCTATTTAACATCTATATATTGTGTTTTGCTATAATATTAATATGTGATATTGCCATAAGCTGTTGACAATATTCACCTTCCCAGGAGAAAACATGTCTGAGATACTTGAACCAGTAAAAGACCTACCCAAGCAAAGCCAACTGGAATTAACCGCAAACACACCGGGTTTGCTAAAAACGATCAAACGAAATGGCAAAGTCGTCCATTATGATGAAAGCAAAATAAAAGTAGCCATTACCAAAGCGTTTATTGCTGTCGAAGGTGGGAACGCCGCAGCTTCTAACCGCATTCATCAACAAATTGATGAATTAGCTCAACAAATTACTCAAACCTTTAAACGACGTCTGCCAAGTGGTGGAACCATTCATATTGAAGACATTCAAGATCAGGTCGAACTGGCTTTAATGCGTAATAGCCAATACAAAATAGCCCGTGCCTATGTTCTTTATCGTGAAGAACGGCGAAAAGCTCGCGCGACAGAATTAAAACAACAAGCGAGCGACAAGCAAGTTCCTTTAATCACCATGCCGGATGGCGAGCTCGTTCCCTTGGATATGGAGCGTGTACACACCATTGTTGCAGAAGCATGCCGTGAACTTACCAACGTTAAAACTGAACCTGTTATAAAAGATGCCTTACGTAATTTATATAATCAGGCCAGTTTGGATGATGTTCATAAAGCATTAATTATGGCAGCCCGTGCCCTGGTTGAGACTGAACCCAACTATACATTCGTCAGCGCCCGTTTACTGCTTGATAGTTTACGTTCCGAAGCCCTTAGCCTGCTTGAAATACAAAATGAAGCAACCTTTGATGAAATGGCTTCTCTTTATCCAGCCTATTTCAAATCCTACATTGCCAAAGGCATTCAACAAGGCATGCTTGATCCAAAACTTGGTGAATTTGATCTGGATAAACTCGCAAACGCATTATTGCCCGAGCGTGATATGCAATTCACCTACTTAAGCTTACAAACGCTTTATGACCGCTACTTTATTCATGAACACAGTGTACGCTATGAATTACCCCAGGCTTTTTTCATGCGAGTTGCCATGGGACTTGCAATCCGTGAGCACGAGAAAGAAGAGAAAGCCATTGAATTTTATAGTTTGCTCTCATCCTTCGACTATATGGCATCAACACCAACCTTGTTCAACTCTGGCACTGTGCGTCCTCAATTATCCAGTTGCTATTTAACCACCGTTCCTGATGATCTGGATGGCATTTACAGCGCCATTAAAGACAATGCCCTATTATCAAAATTTGCTGGGGGATTAGGCAACGACTGGACACCAGTAAGAGCAATGGGTTCTCATATCAAAGGAACCAATGGTAAATCACAGGGCGTAGTTCCCTTTTTAAATGTTGCTGATGCAACGGCCATTGCCGTTAATCAGGGCGGTAAACGTAAAGGCGCCGTCTGTGCCTACCTTGAGTGTTGGCATCGTGATGTAGAAGAATTTCTCGAATTACGCAAAAACACGGGCGACGATCGGCGTCGGACTCACGACATGAATACAGCATTGTGGGTTCCTGACTTATTCATGAAGCGCGTGCATGAACAAGGAGATTGGACGCTGTTTTCACCTGATGAAGTGCCCAATTTACATGATCAATACGGTAATTCTTTTGAAACCTTATATCTGGACTATGAAGAAAAAGCCCGTCTTGGCAAAATCAAAAATGTAAAGACCATTCCAGCCATCAAATTATGGCGTAAAATGTTGTCCATGCTCTTTGAAACCGGCCATCCCTGGTTAACCTTTAAGGATGCCTGCAATTTGCGCTCTCCTCAACAGCATGCAGGAGTCATTCACAGTTCAAATTTATGTACAGAAATTACACTTAATACCTCGAAAGATGAAATTGCTGTTTGTAACTTAGGCAGTATAAACTTGCCTGCCCACATCAAAGCAGGCAAGCTGGATGGAGAAAAATTGCAACAAACCATCAAGACTGCCATTCGCATGTTGGATAATGTGATTGATATTAACTACTATTCCGTTCCCCAAGCACGTAATTCCAACCTGAAACATCGTCCAATTGGCTTAGGTTTGATGGGATTTCAAGACGCGTTGTATCAACTTAAATTGGATTATGCCTCCGAAGAAGCCGTTGAGTTTGCTGATACCTCGATGGAACTTATCAGTTACTATGCCATTGAAGCTTCTTGCGAGTTGGCCAAAGAGCGCGGTCGCTATTCAAGCTATGAAGGGTCTTTATGGAGTAAAGGCATCCTTCCCATTGATTCTATTAATTTGCTGCAGCAAGCACGTGGACAACATTTAAAGCAAGATCGTTCACAACGCTTGGATTGGGAATCATTACGCATTAAAGTCCGCACTCAAGGTATGCGTAACTCCAATGTCATGGCCATCGCTCCAACCGCAACCATTTCCAATATTTGTGGAGTTTCACAATCCATTGAACCGACTTATCAGAACCTGTATGTAAAATCAAATCTGTCCGGTGAATTTACGGTGGTCAATCCTTATCTGGTGGCCGATTTGAAAGCCCTGAACCTGTGGGATGAGGTGATGGTCAATGATTTGAAATACTTTAATGGCAGCGTGCAACCGATCAGCCGTGTGCCAGCAGAATTAAAAGCCCGCTATGCAACCGCTTTTGAAATTGACCCAATCTGGCTGGTTGAAGCCGGTTCACGACGGCAAAAATGGCTGGATCAAGCCCAATCTTTAAACATTTACATGGCAAAACCATCGGGCAAAAAACTTGACGAACTATATCGCCTGGCTTGGGTTCGTGGCTTAAAAACCACTTACTATTTACGCAGTGTAGGTGCCAGTAATGCTGAAAAATCAACCGTCACAGATGGCGCATTGAATGCTGTTAAAATCAATGAACCAAAGGCCTGTTCTATTACAGATCCTGACTGTGAAGCTTGCCAATAAGGAGAAATCTATGACCAGCGAACAATTACAACAATCAAAAGCTGCGAAATCACTTGGTGCAACCGGCCTGGAAGCCCTCGAAATGGGGGCTGGTCGCATCCAAGTCGACGATAAAAAAATTATTAATTGTCGGGCTGATTTAAATCAATTAGTGCCTTTCAAATACACTTGGGCATGGGAAAAGTATCTAACGGCTTGTGCTAACCATTGGATGCCTAATGAAATCAGCATGAGTGCTGATCTGGCCTTGTGGAATGATCCAAACGGTTTATCTAACGATGAACGTTTAATTATTAAGCGCAATCTGGGCTTTTTTTCAACCGCAGACTCCCTGGTTGCCAATAACTTGGTATTGGCTGTTTACCGCCATATCACCAATCCTGAATGTCGGCAATATCTCTTGCGGCAAGCGTTTGAAGAAGCATTACATACGCACGCTTATCAATACGTGATTGAAAGCTTAGGTTTAAATGAAGCAGAAGTATTTAACATGTATCGCGAAATTCCATCCGTGGCTACCAAAGCCGCCTGGGCTTTACCATTTACCCAAAGTTTAAGCGATCCAAACTTCCGTACAGGTACACCTGAAAACGATCAACGTCTGTTACGAGACTTGATTGCCTTTTACGTGGTTTTTGAAGGTATTTTCTTCTACGTCGGCTTCACCCAGATTTTATCCATGGGCAGACGCAACAAGATGGTTGGGACTTCTGAACAATTTCAGTACATTTTACGTGACGAATCCATGCACATGAACTTCGGTATTGATGTGATTAATCAAATTAAAATTGAAAATCCACATTTATGGACACCGCAATTTAAAAACGAAATGATTCACATGATTAAAGAAGGCGTGGAGTTAGAATATCAATACGCTAAAGACACGATGCCACATGGTATCTTGGGCATGAACGCCGGCATGTTTGAAGAATACCTGCATTTCATTGCCAATCGTCGTTTAAATCAAATTGGTTTACCAGAGCAATATCCTGGTGCCGAAAATCCATTCCCCTGGATGAGCGAAATGATGGATTTGAAAAAAGAGAAAAACTTCTTTGAAACCCGAGTCATTGAGTATCAAGCTGGCGGTACATTAAGTTGGGATGATGAAGATAATTAATCCCTCCCGTGTACCCTGGTTAACGCGCAAGTGGTAACCGGGTTTACGAAGGACAATCCCCTGGATATCGCTTGGCGTTATCCAGGCTACGAACCGCGATGAAGATAATTAATCTCCCTTGTAGCCTGGTTAGCGCGTGAGCGGTAACCGGGTTTACAAGAGCAATCTCCCGAATATCGCTTCGCGTTATCCAGGTGACATTTTTAAAAATCAAACGCTTATACGCAAATGGGGAAACAAGATCACGTCGCGAATGGAAGGTGAATCCGTAAATAACATCACTAAACGATCAATTCCTATACCCTCGCCAGCAGTTGGTGGCATTCCATATTCCAACGCTTCGATATAATCGCTGTCATAATGCATGGCTTCCAAATCTCCGGCCTCTTTTTCTTCAACCTGTTTTTGAAAACGAACCGCTTGATCATCTGGATCATTAAGTTCTGAAAAACCATTCGCAATTTCACGACCGGCGATAAAAAATTCAAAACGATCAGTAACCTCTGGATTGATTTCATTGCAACGTGCTAAAGGAGAAACCTCCGTTGGATATTCGGTGATAAAGGTTGGTTGAATTAACTGATGTTCAACAGTTTCTTCAAATAAAATCATTTGCAATTTGCCCAACCCATCCGTTTTCTTATAAGCAAAACCAAACTTATCCAACAAGACCCGACAATCTTCAATGGTTTCCAACTGCACGGCCTGCAACTCAGGATGAAATTTTAAAATGGCCTCTTTAATGCTCATGCGAAGAAAAGGTTTCGTGAAGTCAATGACTTGCCCCTGATACTCAATTTGACGACTGCCTACTACCTCATCACAGAGAAAACGCAGTAACTCTTCCGTAAAATCCATCAAATCATGATACGTTGCATACGCTTCATAAAACTCCATCATGGTAAATTCCGGATTATGGCGCGTCGAGATTCCTTCATTACGGAAATTACGATTAATTTCATACACACGCTCAAATCCCCCGACCACCAGCCGTTTCAAATATAACTCAGGAGCAATACGTAAAAACATTTGCATCGCCAAGGTATTATGGTGAGTAATAAAAGGACGAGCCAAAGCACCACCTGGTATAGGGTGCATCATTGGCGTTTCCACTTCCAAAAATTGATGCCCATCCATAAACTGCCGGCAAGCGCGGATTAAATGCGAACGGGTTAAAAATACTTTACGGCTCTCTTCATTAGCAATCAAATCCACATAGCGTTTACGATAACGCATTTCTTGATCCGCAAGTCCATGAAACTTGTCAGGCAATGGTCGTAATGATTTGGTTAACAATTCAACATGCTCGGCATGAACCGTTAATTCACCGGTATTCGTTTTAAATAATTCACCTCTTATACCAACGATGTCTCCCAAATCCCAATGTTTGAATTGCTCATAAATTTCCGGAACGTCATTTTGTCGGACATAAATTTGCAGACGTCCAGATACATCCTGTATATGAAAAAAACTTGCTTTGCCCATGATACGACGCAAGACAATACGGCCAGCAACCACAACATTAACATGCTTATCCGCCAAGTCTTCCTTGGTGGTTTCACCATATTGCTCCATTAGATCTTGTGCCAAATGCTGGCGTTGGAATTGATTAGGGAAATTAAACCCTTTCTCCCGCAATTGTGCCAATTTCTGTTTGCGGATTTGGTAAACTTCGCTTTCGTCGATGTGTTCTTCTATCATACTGCCCCTACTCCTGCTTTTAAGCTAGCTTCGATAAATGGATCGAGATCACCATCGAGAACAGCCTGTGTGTTACTTGTTTCCACGCCTGTGCGTAAATCTTTAATACGTGATTGATCCAGCACGTATGAGCGAATCTGGGAACCCCAGCCAATATCCGATTTGGTTGCCTCTAACGCTTGCTGGGCCGCGTTTTTCTTTTGCATTTCCAGCTCATACAGTTTGGCACGCAATTGCTTCATGGCCTGATCTTTATTTTTATGTTGGCTGCGATCAGTCTGACATTGCACCACAATGCCAGTTGGCTCGTGTGTGATGCGCACAGCGGAATCCGTTCGGTTTACATGCTGACCACCGGCACCAGAAGCCCGGTACGTGTCAATACGCAAATCTGCAGGATTAATTTCAATATCAATGTCATCATCCACTTCTGGTGACACAAATACGGCAGCAAAAGAAGTATGACGACGATTCCCTGAATCAAAAGGCGATTTTCTTACAAGTCGGTGGACACCCGTTTCAGTGCGCAGCCACCCATAGGCAAACTCACCGGTAAAATGAATGGTCGCACTTTTTATTCCAGCCACTTCGCCAGCAGAACATTCCACCAACTCCGTTTCGAAACCATGCTGCTCGCCCCAACGTAAATACATCCTAAGTAGCATTTCAGCCCAATCCTGTGCTTCTGTTCCACCAGAACCTGATTGAATATCCAAGAATGCGTTAGAATTATCCATTTTACCAGAAAACATGCGTCGAAATTCAAGTGTTTCCACTTGTCGAGCGACCATAACCATTTCCTCTGCAACATCATGGATGGCTTGCTCATCTTCTTCAGCACGCGCCAATTCAAACAATTCCGACAAATCAGAAATAGCTTGACTTAACGCTTGTAATTGATGCACCACCCCTTCCAGCTGCGCGCGCTCGCGTCCTAATGCTTGCGCCTGTTCTGGATTTTCCCAGATATTCGGAGATTCCAGCTCTCGCGCCACTTCTTCCAAACGTTCACGTTTCTTATCGAAGTCAAAGATACCCCCGAAGCGCTTCGACTCGCTTTTCCAAATCGGCCAGAGTAATATTAATTTGATTGACTTCTAACATAAGTAATCAGCCTTAATTATCATTAATAGGGCGATATTCTACAAGGAAAGGCCTATTCTGGCCATAGAATTGATGGTTTACCCTTAAAGCCGCCAACTATCTAACTTGATTTGTCATGTAAATAAAATCCTTTAAAAACACTTGTGTTATCAGAGTAATGCGTTCGGAAAAAAATTCATCGCAAACTATAGGGATGACGTTACCGGAAACCAACTGCTGAATGCATTGAAAGAACACTTTGAACACATATCTCATGAAGACGAGAAAGAATGCAACATTCAGGGTCAGTAGACAGAAATCCCTTCTTTAAAAAACCACCCATTGCGATTTATCGCACAAGACAATGTGCTTCCTTACAATTCAGGTAAGCGTGATTTAATTCGGTGTGTCGCTTGGGAATGAATTTGGGACACTCGCGACTCACTAACCCCCAATACTTCTCCAATCTCTTTCAGATTTAAATCCTGTTCGTAATACAGTGAAAGCACTAATTGTTCTTTCTTAGGCAAACTATCAATAATTTGAGATAATTGCGATGTTCTATCCGCTTGCAAAGCGCTGATATGAGGCTCGGTAGAATGACCGACTGTTTCATCGCTCAATAGCACATCATCCGTGACGCCTAAATCTTCAAAAGCGTACAAATGACCTCCAGCGGAATCATTTAATATTTCATGATATTCTTCCAGACTGATCCCAAGTTCTTCTGCCACTTCATGATCCTTGGCATCCCGCCCTAATCGATTCTCAACCTCGCGCACTGCAGAAGCAATCATGCGCGCATTGCGATAAACTGAACGCGGTACCCAATCATTACGCCGCACTTCATCAAGCATATGACCGCGAATACGAATACTTGCATACGTTTCAAAAGACGCTCCTTTCCCAGCATCATAATGAAGTGCCGCTTCCAAAAGCCCTAACATCCCTGCCTGCAACAAATCATCCAATTGAATCGAAGGCGGCAGCCTTCCCAGTAAATGATGGGCAATACGTTTGACCATATACGCATGAGTTTTTACCAACGCTTCCTGCGTTTGTTTCTCCACTTTGCCGTCTGAAGCCAAAGCATCATTCACGACGTTCTCCTTATTCTTATTCATTCAATTTATACTGGGATCAAACACTCGTCAATGCTATGGTTTAACTTGTTTAGTCTGATTACGTTGCTTTACTTTTATTAAAGCACATGTTTCCGCTGATCGCGTAATTTACAAAATTAAATATTTTAGCGAGAGACTTTGCATAAAAATTAAACCAGACTCTGCGGATAAAATAACGAAGCGTAGAGAATATTTCATGCGCAGGCGTTGGTGATTATTCTGACTGCTCTTTACATTTATCTTCTGCATCCGTTTGACATTTATCTTGGCAATCACGATCTTCTGAAGTCAAACACATTGTATTGATGCAGTCATTGGCAGAACGTTCAACACACATGTCTTGATTATATTGATCATCTCCAATCACAACATCCGGTATATCGGCAGCGTGCAACATACCTGTTAGGAAAAATAGATAAGACAAAAATAGAATTCGTTTCATTCGCACACATCCTTATCAATTAGTTATCCTAAGTATAGTCAATATTTTTTAATCTCTTAGAACTTACAAAAACACCCAATCCTTGCGTTAAAAAGAAATTTTGATTTGGTCATTTAGTTCGTCCAGACCTCTGCATCAACATGTTTTCTTGCTTTGACCTTGGAATTTTTCGTAAGCCTCATATCTTTAGGTAACTTTAACTGTTTCGTTGAAAAGAAGTGCTTTCGTGACTTATTTTGCTTTGTTGCTGTAAATCTGTTAAAAAGCACTCAACATACTGAAGCTTGTTTAGATGCAATGCTCCCTGAAATCATCAATGTTTGCCTGGTACCGGATGAAGCTCATTCCATAGGAAAAGACTTTATTGCAGCAGCCATTGCGCTTTCAAGCCAATTCAATGCAATAACTCCCTCTTATTATCAATTGGATTCTCATCGACATGATGGAATTTACTCAAAACCTCATTGCACCATAGCCCATATAAAAATTCCTCTTAATCCGGACTGTTTGCAATCGCTCAAATATTATTTACAAGATATCATTGGACATTCTATAGAAGTTCAAGTTACTGGCTTAACGTCTTCCGTAGCGGGTATTTTTAGTAAAACTGCTATTATAAAGGGGTTTCATGATCCAACACTGGCGCTTGCTTATTGGTTACAAGTTGCACCAACGGTGGATTTAATAAACTTGCAATCTTTAATCGTCCACAAGGTAAGAAATAAAGGGACCTGCATCACAGCACAACAAGAGCAGTATGAACCGCACTTTACGCTTTGGGCAAAACAAGTCGAGCAAAATCAACAATCCCGCAGGGTAAACAATGATTTAATGCATCAAGTTCTGTATACCAAGCCCCCTTTTCTTTTACCCTGCACAATTGCGCTTGGAAATTGCGGTCCTAATGGGCAAGTACGCAAATTCGTCACTCAAAAAGATGAAATTGATTATTTGGAAATGTAACTAAAACAGCAGTTAAGCCAAAGAATATTAATTTCTTGGTGAAGATGCAAACTCCAAACACACCAAGTCAACGAATCACTCTAAACATCGGTATCACGGTTGGAATAATCGCAAAAAACTGAAGGATATATAAAATTAATACAATCAAGACTAATAAATTTAATAAACTTTTAATGGCGCGTGCCATAGGAAGAAAGGCATTAATCAAGCCCAAAATAACACCAAACACAATGATGTTAGCAAACAAATTCAAGAGGTTATTCATATCCATATTCATATCCCTATTCATTCGCCTTTCGTTGATTGTTTAATATAGTGCTTTGGCTGCTTTAGGCAAGGCGTTAGCAACCTGTTGGCGTGATTCATCCACCACCTCTTTTTCCAAATGAAACGTACGATGCAGGGCTCGAACACCTTCATCCAACAACGCTTCATCAATCACCACAGAGATTTTGATTTCCGACGTGGCGATCAATTGAATATTGATGCCATTGGCTGCCAATGTCTTAAACATCAGGGGAGCTACTTCCGGATGGCTTTTCAAGCCGGCGCCAACCAACGATAGTTTTGCAAGTTTTTCAACCCCAATGACTTCTCTTGCTTGCATTTCTTTGGCTATTTTACGCAAATGCTGCATCGTCGCTTGATATTCATCGCGATGGACAGTAAAAGTAAAATCCGTTTTGTTATCAGCAGACAGATGTTGCAGAATCATATCCACATTCACGCCAATGCTGCTGATTTCATCAAGAATAGTAGAAGCAATGCCTGGGGCATCCGGCACGCCAGATAAAGAAACTTTGGCTTCATTGCGACTAAAAGCAATCCCGGTTACAGAATAAGACTCCATACGTCGTTCTTGCTGATAGGTAATTAAAGTGCCCGGTCCTTCCTTCGCAGAAGACAACACTCGCAAGGGAATATTATATTTTCCAGCAAATTCCACTGAGCGAATTTGCAATACTTTCGCACCTAAACTGGATAATTCTAGCATTTCCTCAAACGTCACCTGATCTAGACGCCTAGCTTCCGGCACCACCCGCGGATCAGTCGTATACACACCATCCACATCCGTATAAATCTGACATTCATCGGCCTTTAGAGCAGCGGCAATGGCGACCGCCGTCGTGTCCGACCCACCTCTTCCCAATGTAGTGATATTGCCCTCTTTATCCACGCCCTGAAATCCTGCAATAACCACCACTCTGCCTTGCTTAAGGTCTTCCAGTATAGGTTGCGTATCAATGGCATGGATACGTGCTTTTTTAAATTGACTGCAAGTCAGGATACGGGCTTGCCCACCGGTATAAGAACGTGCCGGGATACCACGATTAATCAATGCCATGGCCATCAAGGTCATAGATACCTGTTCGCCGGTAGCAATCAGAGCGGCATATTCTCGCGGTTCAGGGCTCTCACTCATTTGATGAGCAAGACCAATCAATTTATCGGTTTCACCGCTCATTGCTGAAACAACGACCACCACATCATGCCCAGCATGCTTTGCCTTGGCCACTATATCAGCCGCATGGTTGATATGTGCCTGGGTAGCAACCGATGTTCCTCCAAATTTCTGCACAAGCAATGCCATGTCAGCGCCTCATCAAAAATAAGTTCTTACTCTCTATATCGGCAAGTCAGAATTTAATTTAAGGGTTTTGTCGATAAATTAAGAAGATTTCCCGTTAGCAATCATGGCAGGAATACCTTCAAGCTTTGCTTCCAAATCTTCAGGCACCATGCCGCCACCCTGAGCCATATCGTCACGGCCGCCTCCTTTGCCACACAAATGACGCACCCATTCAGCCGCGGTCGGGACCGTCCCTAAAATAGACTTACTGACACCTGCCACAACGCTTATTTTTTCCTGATTTATCGTATATAACACAATGATAGCCGCATCAAGATTGGCTTTTAATTGATCCAGTGTCATTCTGAGTCCCTGACCATCCACATTGTCCAATTTCTTAACCAATACGTTAATATGCCCCACTTTTTTGACTTCATTCAATAAGGCATTGCCGGATTGTGTTGCAAATTTTGCTTGCAAACGCTCCAATTCCTTTTCCTGCTGCTTACTCTCTTGTAGAAACTGTGACAATTTTTCTGCAACGCTGCTGGTCGTGGTCTTCAACTTGTCTGCCATCTCTTGCAGCAACCCCAGCTGCTGATTAATCCATTGCAGCGCATAAGCACCCGTTACCAGCTCAACACGCCTGACTCCGCTTGCTATCCCATATTCAGCCGTAATTTTGAATAATCCAATATCACCGGTTCGTCTGGCGTGCGTTCCACCGCACAATTCTTTGGAAAAATTCCCTACCGATAACACCCGAACTTCTTCATTATATTTTTCACCAAATAGTGCTTGAGCACCGGATTGCTTTGCCTCATCCAACGACATAATCTGTGTTGCCACTAGATCATTAGTGCGGATTTTATCATTTACCAGGGTTTCAAGCTGTTCAATCTGAGAAGAAGTCAACGCTTCAAAATGGGAAAAATCAAAACGAGCTCGTTCAGCATCCACTAATGACCCTTTTTGCTGCACATGTTCTCCTACAACTATTTTCAAAGCCGCATGCAACAAATGAGTTGCTGTATGATTCAAACGAATCGCATCACGTCTTGCTGTATCTATCTGAGCCGTCACGGTTTGTTCAAGCGTTAATTCACCTGAAAGTAATTCACCATCATGAACAATCGATTGCCCAAGCCGTTGAGTATCATGCACTTGAAAAACCATCCCAGGTGCCAATAATTGGCCACGATCACCAACCTGTCCACCGCTTTCCGCATAAAATGGCGTTTCATGCAAGATCACAGCGGCTTTTGTACCAGCCGTTAATCGCTTAACCTTTTGTCCATCCACCAACAGAGCCACTACGCTGCTTTGAACTGTATCATGCTCATAGCCTTCAAACACGGAAACTTCTGTTAATTCGACCGGCGTTGAATAATCCACCTGAAAATGGCTGGCAGATTGTGATTGTTCGCGCTGCTGTTGCATACACTTCTCAAATCCCTGCATATCGACTTGTAAACCATGCTCACGTGCAATATCAGCCGTCAAATCCACAGGAAAACCATAAGTATCATAAAGCTTAAATGCAGCTTCTCCGGGAATGTCTTTGCCGGCCAAAATCTGAATTTGTTCTTGCAATAGCTGTAATCCTTGCTCAAGCGTCCGGGCAAATTGGTTTTCTTCCTGTTTTAAAACACGCTCAATTTGAACTTGATTGGCAGCAAGCGCAGGATAAGCCTCCCCCATCACATCAATCAATGGAGTGACTAAACGATGGAAAAAGGGAGTAGGCAAACCCAATTTGTGTCCATGCCGCACTGCACGGCGGATAATACGCCGCAAAACATAGCCACGTCCTTCATTACCAGGCATGACTCCGTCGGCGATTAGAAACGAACAAGCACGGATATGATCAGCAATCACTTTTAAGGAAGGATGCTCAAGGTTTTCAATGGTGGCTAAATCCGCTATGGCACGAATTAAATGTTGAAAGCTATCTATATGGTAATTATTATGCACTCCCTGAACGACAGCAGCAATACGCTCAAGCCCCATTCCTGTATCGACGGAGGGTTTGGGGAGTGGGTGCAGATGACCTTCTTTATCACGATTATATTGCATGAAAACAAGATTCCATATTTCAATATAACGATCACCATCCGCATTTGGGCTTCCTGGCGGCCCACCAGCGATTTCTTCGCCATGATCATAAAAAATTTCTGTGCAGGGCCCACAGGGTCCAGTATCCCCCATAGACCAGAAATTATCTTTCTCACCACAACGTGAAAAGCGCTCTGCAGATACTCCGATTTCTTTTAACCAAATATCGGCTGCTTCATCATCATCCTCAAAGACCGTCACCCACAAACGCTCAGTAGGTAATTTCAATACGTTCGTCAAAAATTCCCAGGCAAAACCAATGGCTTCCCGTTTAAAGTAATCACCAAAACTGAAATTACCCAACATTTCAAAGAAAGTATGATGCCGCGCCGTATAGCCTACATTTTCCAAATCGTTATGTTTACCACCCGCACGCACACAACGCTGCGCACTAACTGCACGGTTATAAGAGCGGGGTTCAAGTCCTAAAAAAGTTTCCTTAAACTGCACCATCCCTGCATTGGTAAATAGCAGCGTTGGATCGTTCGCTGGTACCAATGAGCTGGATTCAACAATCTGATGGCCATGTTTGGCGAAATAATCAATAAATGCTTTTCGTATGTCTGAGCTTTTCATTTTTTTACAACTTCATGGTTATTATCTATAATGGGCAACCTGCATTGGACCAATCCCGTCATCCTTTATTGGCCAATACGGCTTATTAAAACAATCCAAATACACCTGTCCAATCGGATAGCGCCTGTATGTTCAACTTCATTACTCCCTAAATATCATCGCTATAATATCTGCAGAAAACCCTCGATACAGTAAAAATTGCTTCTGTTTTTGCACTTGTACAAAGGTCAATTCATCTTGCTTTTTATACTTCTTTTCCTTCACCGCAATCGCATGGTCTAACCAATGATCTTGTTCTTGCTGAAGGACGGTATTGACCAGTGCTTCCTCAACCCGCAAGCTTCGCAACTCCTGCTGAATTCTTAATGGGCCGTAACCCTGCTGAATTCTCGCACGACAAACACTTTCGGCAAAACGCTGATCATTTTGAAAACCAAGGCGCTGGCATTCTGAGATAACGTCCTTTATCTCAGAATCAGCGTATCCTTTTTGCATAAGCTTGTAAGCAAGCTCATGCGCTCCATGCTCACGCCGGGCTAAAAGCCGCATGGCGCAAGATAATGCTTTACTCATCAAACAATTCAACCGCGTCTTTTGCAGCGACTGGCTTTTTAATCAGCAATTCTGCTCTGATTTGTTGCTCCAGATGGGCAGCAAGTTGCGGATTATCCTTCAAGTATTGACGGACGTTGTCTTTACCTTGTCCAATTTTTTCCTGCTGATAACTATACCAGGCTCCTGATTTATCAATCAGCCCTAATTCTGTAGCAAGATTAATAATTTCACTTTCTCGGGAAATTCCTTCATTATAAAGAATATCAAATTCAGCACGCTTGAATGGAGGGGCGACTTTGTTTTTGACGACTTTAACCTGCGTTTCATTGCCCAGTATTTCTTCCCCTTTCTTAATTGCCCCTGTTCGTCTTATATCCAGTCGGACTGAAGCGTAAAATTTAAGGGCATTCCCGCCTGTAGTAGTTTCCGGGTTACCAAACATCACCCCAATCTTCATGCGGATCTGATTAATAAAAATCACCAAGGTATTTGAACGTTTAATGTTTGCCGTTAATTTACGCAACGCCTGCGACATCAAACGCGCCTGCAAACCGACATGAGCATCACCCATCTCACCTTCAATCTCAGCTTTTGGAGTCAACGCAGCAACGGAGTCAACAATCACCACATCCACGGCAGCGGAACGCACCAGCATATCCGTGATCTCAAGAGCCTGCTCACCCGTGTCTGGTTGTGAGATGAGCAATTCATCCACTTTGACCCCCAGTTTTTCAGCATAACTTGGGTCTAGAGCATGCTCAGCATCGATAAAAGCCGCAGTACCACCATTTTTCTGGCATTCGGCAATCACTTGCAAGGTCAATGTGGTTTTACCCGAAGATTCAGGTCCGTAAATTTCAACAACGCGTCCTTTTGGTAAACCGCCAATTCCAAGAGCAATATCCAAACCAAGTGAACCCGTTGAAATGGCTTCGATATCACGCACTGCTGTACTATCTCCCATACGCATGACTGAGCCTTTACCAAATTGACGTTCTATTTGGGCGAGTGCAGCATTAAGTGCTTTTTGTTTATTTTCTTCCATAAATCCACCTGTGTAGGATACGCGAAACAAAAATTATCCCACAGAAGTGCTGATGCAGCAAACTTGATGTTTATTGTAAATTAGAAGGAAACAATAGCCCGCCCTGCCCGGAGGCGCGATAACTCGCAGCCATAACTTAAAGATTTTTGCAACGGCGTCGCTGGAGGAGAAAATAAACCAAAAGCAACTAATCCCTCCCCCACACTTAAATGTCTTTTCAAAGTAGCGGGCTTCGGTTCACTCACAGATACTGCCATAGCCAAAGGATGACGGAGAAATTCCACAACCGCTTCATGGCCCGCAGAAGTAGCTTTACGAAGCGCATAACGCACTGCTTTAGCACTTGGTGCTTTTAGGTAAATGTCTTGTACAATAGCAAGATGACCTGCCTGCGCTGCTGCTTGCAACCCTAAATCCACCGCTTTGCGGCTTAACAATGCTTCATTTGTACAAAAATAACGAACCATTTCCTGATCATTCGCGCTGGCTGCCCCTATAAACGCTTGTTCAATTGCACCAGGGCGTGGCGGATTAAGGGATAAATGACATAAAGCATCCACTTCCCTTACCCGCCTCCTACCAACAGCCAATCGCAAAGCATTTTCAATCGTTCGCACCCTTGGCGCATTTTCCCGCAGACCGCAAAAATAAATTAAGGCGTCGTAGCTTCCCCGAGATGCCGCTCTTTCACACGCCCTTTCTATGGCTATCTGACGTGGTGCATTCTCTGTTAAACCACAAAGAAGTCTCACTTTTGCCACATCATTCTTACCAGCAAACTCAATTAAAGCAAGCTCAACTTCCTGCTGCATCAATCTATTTCCAGGTAAACTGGTAAGATATTGCGCCATAGCCAGTTGATTCGATGCCAGTGCCAGCTTAAATCCTTTTACCTGGACGGCATCGCATGGTGCTTCATGACGCTCTAAACTACCTACAAATTGCACCACTGGCAAATGGTCATTGGCAACTGCGTCTTTGAACGCTTCCTCAATCGATTTTTTATCAAGAAGATGAGAAGCTTTTTCATGAATGATTTGCACACACCTCAATTCACCATGCTCAGCAGCTTGTTTAAATAATTTTTTAATGATACTGCGATCTAGCTGATCGAGCATGGTACGGCAAAAAAATTCAACCATGTTCCACTGATGAGCTTCAGCCGCCTGGGTCACGACCGTGCGAATAACAAACCGGTTTGGTTCGAAATGCCCCACCTCAATAAGCCAGGTGAGAAATCCGACATTGCCTTGCTTGGCAGCACGGTTAAAAAGACTACCCCCACCATAATCATGGCATATCCACTCATTGCCGTTGTATTTTTCAGCCAATCGTCTGATAATTTCTTGCCGAAGTATTTCATCATCGATGGCAGTCACTATTTCAATGAGCATACGCTCATAAGCATTCACATTCTCCTCATTGAATACACTCTCCATCTCAAGCGCTGCAAAAAAGTCGCCCAAAGCAAATTCACGAGGATGTTGGGCCCAGAGAGCTTTGGCAACACTGAGCTGTAAGGCGTATTTATCTTGTGGATAATAACTGGGGATAGGTAAAATTTCTCTTAATGAAGAGATTTGTCTGGCTACACTAAACCAGGTATCTTCAATGGCATGATAATGTTCTTCTACAAAAGGTAGAGTCAGCGTTTGCTCTGCAATACATTCATCAAGTGATGTTTCCAATCGAGACATCTTGTCTGCAATGATCGTATTTTTCTTGCGAATTTCCTTAATTCCACAATGAACTCGGAATCATCCAAAAACTCTGGATGGCTCAGCAGTTTGTCGATGATTGCTTCAAATACCGGGACAGCCACCGTACTACTTGTATTACGAAATACCAAAAATAATGCCATGAGTTGAGCAATGTAATCAAAAGCAGATGTATCAGCAGGTATTTTTTGCAGATAATCTCCCATGTCCATGGTGCTTATCTTACGACATAATGCTGGCATATAGGTCACTAAATGAAACACAGAGCCATGCTTTAAAGAAGCCAGATGCTCAACGGTTGCATCGGCAAGCAGTGAGGCCAGTTTTTCTAATAATTCTGGCGAATTTAAAGAAGCAATGCCATTAATAAGTGCCGACAATTGTTCAGGACGCAAACCACGATTTAATGCTTCTCTTAAAAAAGCAGCACCAGCTTCATGATTTGATGCAGCATACCATAGCAGGGCGGAATAAGTGAAAGGCCCATTAAATAATTCATGCAGGAGTGCGAAATTTTCTGGGGTCGCCGTAAATTCAGGGGCAGGCATCTCAGCCTCAACGCTTTCCAAAACGTCTGGATCAACGGGCACCACGCCTGTTAAATTGTATCGTTGGAATCCTCTATCTTCACAACGAACCCTCGCTGCCTCTGCAATTAAAAGTTCCGCTTCAGGAAAACGTTTCAGTACAGAATACAAGCCTAATACAGGGCTTTCCGAGTCATGCAAATAACTTAAATGATATAGCATAAATTCATGGAGCAAGCCGGTTTTAACAATGTCTTTAGCAGTTACACCTTGTCGGACAAGCCATAACAATGAAGCAGCAAATTTCTCCGTATCATCAAGATAACATTTAAATAAGTGGGCAACGCCAAGTGGCACGCCTTGATGCTTTAATCCTACGGATAAATCCGCTAAAAATGTTTTTACATTTTCGACAGCAACCATTGCATGAATTTCTTCATTTAATTTTGCTTTATTTGCTTCATAAAAAGCATGAGCTTGCTCTTTTTGATGCTCTAAAAAAGCATGAAATAATTGCGTGCATTTTTCTTGCCTTGGTATGGCTATTGCTGAATCTTCTTCCAGAGAAAGAAGATACTCTAAGCCCAATTGAATAAGAGAATACGCTTCATGAGTTTCAAATTTTGCCCTGCAAAACTGCATGAATCTTAGAAAATTTTCATGATGCTCTATTTGTCTGCTGGCGTTGGTAATACCAACAGAATCGGATGGGTTTTCAAACCTTAATATCCGCAAAGCAGCCAGTAATTTTCGTCTTTTTTCTGAGGCAAGCAATTGCTCAGATTCAAACTCACTCCGAACAATAATTCTGCTGTGGTCAGCTTCCAAAATGCCATCATGATTATTCATCCAGGAAAATAATTCGCAAAGCATAGTGTTCACTCACTATAAATCCTTGATGCTTCCATTATTAAGGGATCTTAATTGAAAGGTCAATAATATTTTAATGCGTAAAACTACTACTCCAAATCATTGCAATCATTAAGAAACTTAAATCATTATTTTCATGGAATTTTCAAGAAAATTCTTTAAAGCATTATAAATGCTATTTTTTCTGAAGTCAGGCGATAGAACTGCAAATATAGTCTCTTAGAATGCAGATAAACTATTGGCCTTTAAGTTTACCTGTAGCCGTTACCCTAGTATCAGACACGATATCAGACAACTCCCCCGGGCACATTGAAAAACATGTGCGGAACCTACCTTTTGCCTAATTACCTAATTAAGGGAAAATGAGTATGAGACTTAATCATTGGGGAATGTCTCGCCGCTGTCTTTTCTTTACCAGTGAGCTATGCTGTATTTTTTTGCCTTACCGAGACTTATCATGAAAAACCTCAAAAAAATGATTCAATAATATATATTTATATAAAATTTATACATTTTGATCAAATTATAAAAATCATAGAGGCTTCTTCAACCTTCTTAATAAAGTAACAATCCAGTTATTCTCAGGTCTTAGATGGTAATAAAACCAAAAACTATACCTCTTAAAAACGAACACCACAGCTCCCGGATATTATTCTCTATAAGAAGTAATCTTGACATTCACGTGCACCACGCTTAGGATTCTTGCATTCTTTATATGAGGAAATACTAATGGCGATTCGCCGTTTGCGCATGTTGGTAAGTGAAGACTTTGATGCAGTTAACACTCTAATTCTTGAAAAAATTCAATCCGAAATTTCTCTAATCGATAATTTAACTCATCATATCGTGCAAAGCGGCGGCAAACGACTTCGACCATTACTGGTTCTTTTAGCCAGCCATGCTTGCGGTTATAAAGGTAAAGACCATATTAATTTGGCTGCAATGATTGAGTTTTTTCATACTGCAACGCTGTTGCATGACGATGTTATCGATGGGTCCACGTTGCGGCGCGGCCAAGAAACTGCTAATGAAATATGGGGTAGCAAAGCCAGTATTCTGGTTGGCGATTACTTATTTATTCAGTACATGCAACTTATGATCAGCGTTGGCGATTTAAACATCATGCGCCTGCTAACAAACATTTCCCATCAAATCAGTTGCGGTGAAATCAAGCAACTGGCGAATCGGCACAATCATTCTCTTACCATAGAGGAATATTTCGATATTATTCGTTCCAAAACATCGCTTCTTTTTGCTGCTTCTGCATCAATGGGCGCACTCATCAGTCATGCAGATGAAACCATATATAATGGTTTATACACCTATGGCCTTCACTTAGGCAACGCCTTCCAGTTAATTGATGATGCCCTGGATTATTGTGCGGATGTAAAAACGCTGGGGAAAAACATTGGCGATGATCTGGCTGATGGTAAAGCAACCCTGCCTTTGCTTCATGTACTAAAACATGACACAACCAGCCGGCAAGATAAAATCAAGGAAAGTTTAAAAAAAGGTACTTTACAATATCTTCCCGAAATACTTGAAGCCATTGAAGCCACCGGCGCGATAGATTACACCCGCAGTATTGCTGCAACAGAAGTAGATAAAGCACTTTCTGCCTTGCAAGTTATCCCTGATTCGGTGTATAAAGAAGCCCTTGCCGATCTCGCTCAATATGCCATTCAACGTGATCATTAAAAGTATTCAAGCGGAGTGTAGCTCAGCCTGGTAGAGCACTGCCTTCGGGAGGCAGGGGTCGCAGGTTCAATTCCTGTCACTCCGACCAAACTCATAAAGTGATTCTTGAACATTCAAGATGGGCTAGAAAAAATCAGAGCAAACGTCTGCTTTGTTCTCATAATACTAATATACCGTCATTGAAGCAAAGCGCGACAATCCAGATCGATGCTCCATTAAATTATATCCTGGATTACTTCACTTCGTTCGCAATGACAACGAATTGTATTTATTTTTATGTCATGCGTTTATCCTGGGAAGAAATGCGAAATTTTTATTTAGTCGCTTATTGTGTTAAAATTTTACATTGCTCATTCTCAATAAAAATTTTTATGTTTATGAAATTCGCAAAAAGCTTATCGCCAGTCGTCACACAAGGCATTAAAGCTCATACATCTAAAAGTTTCGGTCGTTTATTTTCAACGACGAATATACCCATTCCTCACAGTACAGAGCACCTTAAGCTACAACAAAAATTATTTAAACTCGACAATACACCAGCAACTATAAAGACTTTACCCACAAGCACAAAACTTGTTGGATTAAATGTTACTCCAGTAAAGCCATGCTTTTTAGGCACAGCACCTGTTTACGACCCTGAGATATTAAATGCACTCTCCCTGCGTGAAAAACAAGAATGGCTCGAAATAGCTGAAAAATATTATGGGCAAATTGGCCATTATGAATTATTATGCGACGTCGATTGTGTCACCAGCTCATCGGACAATGGCGTTCCTATTTACTACCTCGACCATAGTTTACTTGAGCCAACATCGTATACTTCCATAAAAAAAGCACTCGATTTAGATACGATTGCACAAATAATAACGCATACAAAACGCTAATTTGTATGCAATTTATTTATCCACATCATCATGAAAAAATAAACTGCAGCCGGATTTTTGCATACAATTATGAAAGGCTTGACCATGAGTGCTCGTGTGCAACTGTTTTTGACTTCTAAACAACCATCAACATAACATGATTTTCTTTCTTAAGTAACGTTTCCAGTGATGCCTGGAGGAGTCGGAGTTGCCATTTGTTTTTGTTGAGCTTTTGCCTGAAGGTCCTGCTTATATAAATCATAATGCAATTCGAAATGTTCTGTGACCAAATCCATCGTTTCACTCACCATGGGAGCTACCCTACTGGATGAGTCGACGCATTCCTTCAACGCATCGGGAACTGCATGGAGAAGTTGCATAGGTGTTAACACTTCAAACTCTGTTTTCCAGACATGATGATTGACCCAGTTTAAAGCGGGCATAACTTCATAAAAATTATGATATCCTTGTTTATAAAAATTACAACCAGCTATCACCATGCCTAACAGCATGGTTGCATGTGGACCATCTACAAGATCTGACCTCCCCGCCCTAGCTAAAAGCCCCAATGCGGCTTGCATCACTGCCCCGGTAGTGCCAGAAACATCAAAGAAATGAGGAAGATTCAAATGATCATGGAGGTGTATGGTCCTGCCAGTCGGATCTCTGACAACCACACTACGCAACTGAGGAATATCTGGAATCTTGCTACCTTTACATGAACAACATTCAAGAAAATGATTTACTGTAACAAGATCTTCCTCTGTTATTTCAGCACCTAACCTATATTGTTGCATTTGCAAATGGGCATATGGGGATCCCGGTGCTTTGATATATGGAACGTGGAATGGTTCTAATGAGGGCATCATCTCATGCATAAAATCTTCTAATCCACTTACATCCATTCCGGCTTGTTGTGCTTTCTTTATTTTACATAAGTCGCTCCCATATGCATTAGCAAGCATACCCAAAGGAGATAACACAACCTCAATAACTCTTAACAATCGTTGGGGCGAGACTTGTTCAGGATCTTGCAGGACACTGACCAATTCACTTGTATCTTCGAGCACATCTTGAGAGCGACTTTCTTTTACATTTGAACCAATATCAAAAATGCTGGCAAGCGTTGTTGGATTTAACTTAGATAATTCTTTTCCAAGCACTGTAGCTATGATACTGGCAAATTCAAGAATTTTGGGATCTGGATTCCTTGCTATTGCTACAGCAACTCGCATCAATAAATAATGCTCAGGACAAATGGCGTTAATTTTATCGACGGCACATGGTTTGCCATAAGTACTCCCCATGGCATATATAACAGAGGGATGCTGTTGTTTTCCAGAAGGTAAAGGAGGTGGTAATACCACACCTTGTCGTTGCGCGTGGGAAGTTGGCACGATGGTTTGTAAGGTAATCGCTTTAGCAATTTCCCTTTTTTCAATTTTATCCCACTCCACTTTAAATCGATCATAAGCATAGGTGGATATTCCGCGATTTTGCATCGCTTCCAACGAATAGGCCACAAATCTTTGTCCATGTACTTTTATGGGGGCGGATCTAAGCCGCTGAGCAACGTTAAGGAACATTATTATCCTCCCCTATAGTACATACGCAAAAATTGATAATTTTTTGCCTATGCAAATCGTTATCATGGTATTATTTATGCTAAATTTATATACATTTAATATAAATAATAAACCATATTTAAAATAATAAATCATTTTAATTAAGAAATGATTATGTGATGCAGGTATGGAGATGGATGTTGAGACATGTGATTCGCAATAAAGGGCTAAAGTTTAGCGTCAGGTTGCAAAAACATTAAAAATCTTTCTGCAATCGTAAAGTTATTGCAGACAGTATACGCTTTGAAGAAATCTTAAAATTTCCACAAAATAACGGCTTTTTTCGACCAATACGCCGCACGATTGATGTATAATGTAAATATAGGCATTTATAATGCGCCGGGCGCAAAATGTCAGGGAGATTTAACATGACCACGAAGGTTGATATTTTGTACGTAGAAGATGATGATGTTGACATTAAGGCTGTTCAGCGTGAATTTAGCAAAACGAATAAGCAAGTTGACATTACTATCGCCAAGAATGGAATACAAGCTCTGGATAGTTTATATGGACGTAATGGCAAGCATAAAATCAAACCAAGCGCGATATTGCTTGATCTCAACATGCCTCAAATGAATGGTATTGACTTTTTGAAAGAATTAAGAAGAGACTTTCACTTTTTAGATGTTAAGGTATTCGTGCTTACTGGTGCGTACACAACCCAAGAAAAGCTGGCTATAAGTGATTTAGATGTATCTGGCTGTATTGTCAAACCTCTGCAACATGAAGATGCGCTTAATATTTTGTGGTGCGTTTATGCAGATAAAGACGCATCCAGTTTACTTTTTATGCAAGGGTAAATTCTGTCCCCAGTATACTTTCATCAGGCCCCCATTGCTCCCGCTGATCCAACCTCCTGCTATATATAACATATTTGGCGCAAAGCCTGTACCTACTCTCCAAGAGCAGGATATTATTTAAATAAAATCCATTTATAAAAAATAAGTAACCAGGATTCTTATGAAGATTGTTATCAAAGTAGGTACACGAAGCATTTTGTCCGAAGATGGAACACCATGCGAAGCCATCATGCTTGATTTAGTAAAACAAATTGCCTTTTTACAACAAGCCGGACATCAAGTGGTGCTGGTTAGTTCAGGTGCCGTTGGTTCAGGCAGAAAGGTGGCGGAACAATATCTTGGTCGTCGATATGGCAGCTCCATTGGTGAAAAACAGGTATTAGCCTCTTTGGGTCAACATGAACTCATGCATCTTTATGCCAGCATGTTTAAGTCACATCACTTGCTTGCCTCCCAATTATTATTAACTAAACAGGACTTTCGAACGCGGCAACACTACTTAAACATTGCAAGATTAATTCATGAATTATTAAAACATAACAACATCATTCCCATCATCAATGAAAATGACAGTGTGGCAATTGAAGAGCTAATGTTTACAGATAATGATGAACTGGCAGGTCTTATTGCTGCGCAAATCAACGCCGATAAATTGATTATTCTAAGCATTGTAGATGGCGTTTATCTTGGTCATCCTGATGATATGGATGCCAAACTCATTCAAAGGATTGATTCTGCAAGCCAATGGCCGGATGTTTCTTCGACAAAAAGCACCCTTGGGCGGGGCGGTATGCACACCAAACTTGGAACAGCAAAAAAAATGTCCGAGCTTGGCATTACGACGCATATTGCCAACATTAATCAGCCTGACATCATTCTTCGTCTCATGCAAGAAGAATCTCTGGGTACAGTCATCATACCCAGCAGGAAAAAATCAAACATCAAACGATGGATTGCTTATAGCAGTGACAACCCAAGCGGTGCCATTTATGTCAATCTCTGCTTGCTCGCAATCCTTGAAGAAAAAAATCGCATCATCAGCATATTGCCTGTTGGTATCGAAAAACTGACTGGTGCTTTTAAAAAAGGCGACCTAGTTGAAATACGCGCGTTGGATGACAAAAAAGTCGGGGTAGGTATTGCACGATATGATGCAACTCAATTAAACGACTACCTGGGACAGAAGGACAAACCTGCATTTATCCACTATGATCAATTGCACCTGTATTCAATATGACCCTTCTCTTTTAAAGGTATTGCTGCGAAAATCACTGAATGCTTTCCTTAAATCCTGAGAAGTATTCCAACGTTTGCTGATCCAGCGCACTTTTATCCAAATAAGGAAGATGATTGTGAAAGAAGATCTAGTCAACCGCTTGAAGCGTGTGAAAGAAACAAGTCGCCGCCTTATAGCAATAAATGAAACCATGCGACAAGAGATCTTACTGAAGCTGGCTGAACATTTACGACAAGCTTGCCCCAAGATATTGCAAGAAAACCACAAAGACTTGGCCTTAATGGCAAAGGATGATCCAAGATACGATCGTCTGTTATTAACGGAAGAGCGCGTTTATACGATGGCTGAGGATGTTACTCACGTCGCATCGCTTCCTTCCGTCCTTCACAAAACATTAAGTGAAAAAACCATGTCAAATGGCCTGGTCATTCAAAAGATTTCCGTTCCTCTTGGCGTTGTCTCAATTATTTATGAATCACGTCCAAATGTAACCGTTGACGTTTTTGCACTTTGTTTTAAGACGGCAAACGCCTGTGTTTTAAAAGGTGGTAAAGAAGCCATGAACAGTAACCAATATTTGGTTTCTTTAATTCATCAAACCTTAACTCAATTTGGAATAGATCCTTACGCCCTTTATTTATTACCATCCGAACGACAAGCATTGCATGTTCTTTTAAACGCCGTTAATTTGGTGGATGTTTGCATTCCCAGAGGAAGCCAAGCCTTAATAAACTTTGTGCGTATGCATGCTCAAATACCCTTCATTGAAACTGGCGCCGGGATAGTACATACCTATTTCGATAAAAGCGGTGATTTACAAAAAGGGCAATTGATCATCAATAATGCCAAAACTCGACGGGTCAGCGTTTGCAATGCACTGGACACCTTAATTATTCATGAACAAAGACTCACCGATTTAAGGCAATTGGTTGGCTTGCTTCTAGAAAAAAAGGTTGAACTTTTTGCCGATGAAGCAAGCTATCCTGTGCTTTTATCCTTTTATCCACAAACCTTACTGCATAAAGCAAGTCCTGCCGATTTTGGCCGCGAATTTCTCTCTTATAAAATGTCCATTAAAACGGTTTCATCAGTGCAGCAAGCCATTGATCACATTACCACTTATACCTCTGGTCATAGTGAAGCCATTATTACCGAAGATGAAGCGGCCGCCACTTATTTTCTCCAACAGGTGGATGCAGCTGCGGTTTACGTCAATGCCTCAACCGCCTTTACCGATGGTGGACAATTTGGCATGGGGGCTGAAATTGGCATCAGCACGCAAAAACTTCATGCTCGTGGCCCCATGGCTCTGGAAGCCTTAACTTCCTACAAATGGCTCATTCATGGAAATGGCCAATTAAGGCCTTAAAAAACCATCCAACGCCCTCTTGTCGTCTATACTGATACAATATGATGAGTATTTTTTTGCTCAAATTAGGATGATGCATCAGGATGATGGACTTAAATGCTGAATAATTTT
This sequence comes from Legionella oakridgensis ATCC 33761 = DSM 21215, assembly GCF_000512355.1. NCBI lineage: Bacteria > Pseudomonadati > Pseudomonadota > Gammaproteobacteria > Legionellales > Legionellaceae > Legionella > Legionella oakridgensis. The sequence continues at coordinate 2,002,573 of NZ_CP004006.1, forward strand.
CACAATAACTTAATTTCTTCAAATCAACCTGTTAAAAGCCTGCGGTTAAGCAGGCCCATGCTTAATTTGATTTTTATCTCAGCCCTTGTTTTTCTGCTGATTCTAAGCGTCGGTTCCTATACGCAGGTAAAAGCACTCATTCGCGAAAGTGATTGGGTCATTCATTCGCATGAAGTCATTCAAAACATTGACGCCGCACTTTATGAGATTGTTGACATTGAATCCCATAACCGCGCTTATTATATTACAGGCCAGGAATATTTTTTAGGAGATATTGATACTAAAAAATCACAACTCAAAAAGTCATTGGAAAATCTCAATAACCTTACTAAAGACAATCCTGATCAAAATCAACGTGTTTTGCGTTTTATAACCCTGACTGAACAACGTCTGTTAATTTCAAACAAAATATTACAACTTAAAATCACCAATAAGTTATTTACTCAGGAAGGATTGGAGTTATTTAGTCGCAGCCAGGATGCTTCCAGCCGTGTGAAGGGACTTGGCCAAGAAATTAAATCCGTAGAGCGAGTGCTCTTGCAAGAACGCACTGAAACCGTACTCAACAGTGCAAATATTACCAGCCTCATATTAATTTTTGGAAACGCGTTCGGCATCGCCTTGTTAATATTTGTCATTATTCTAGCCAATCGTGAGCTATCCGCACGAAAAGAAACCGAGTATCACAATAAAAATACGCAGGATCGTTTGCGAAAAATTATTGAAAGTTCAAACGATATGATTGCAGCGTTTGATAAAGAAGAACGACTTATTATTTTTAATGATTCTTATCAACGAGAATTCAAGCGTCTTTTTGGCAAGCCAGTTGCTGTTGGTATGCAATTGGAAGAGGCTTTGATAAATCTTCCAGAAAATCGCCATGAAATAGCTCAACTCTGGAAAGAGTCACTGCATTCCGAACTGTATGAAAAAACAATAGAGTGTGTTGTCGAGCATAAAAAAAATATTTATGAAATAAGCTCAAGCCTGATTCAAAACGGAGATAATTCGATTCAAGGCGCCGTACAAAGTATTCGTAATATTACCAAACGCATCGAGGAACATTCCGAACTGCAGCACTCCTATGAACAGCTTGCCATTGGGATGAAAGCACTGGAAATTAAAAATGAACAAATTACTCTCCTCGTTGAAATGAGCGATATCATGCTAGCCTGCAGTTCGCAAAAAGAGTTGACCGACGTTATGGAGAATTATTCCAAACAATTACTGCAATTTGCCAGCGGCTACTTATACATCATGCACCCTTCTAAAAATTATCTGGAAAAGGCAGCCAGTTGGGGAAATCCTAATGCACAAGACACGACCTTTTCACCAGACGAATGCTGGGGCATCCGCTTGGGGCGCATCCATCATATCAATTTATCGCATCAGGCATTGCACTGCGAACATATTCATTCCTTTGAAGAAAAAAAGGCTTCTTTACTTTGCATTCCGTTGATGGCTCAAAACGATATTTATGGATTGTTATATCTTGAAATAATACAAGACATTTCACCGCTCGAAGATGAAAACCAGAAACTGCTCATTACTGCATTTTCTGAATTAACAGCGCTTTCCTTAGCCAATGTGCGTTTAAGAGAAAATCTTCGTTATCAATCGATACGTGACCCCTTGACCGGGTTGTACAATCGTCGTTATTTGGAAGATTTTCTTTTTAAACAAATCAGCCAAGCGCAAAGAACGAAGTCCCCTCTTTCCCTCATCATGCTGGATTTAGATCATTTCAAAAAAATCAATGACACCTATGGCCATGATGCCGGTGATGCCGCCTTGAAAGAAGTGGCAAGCATACTGCAACATGACATTCGGGAAGGTGATATAGCCTCAAGATATGGAGGCGAGGAATTTCTTATTCTTCTTTATGATATTGATCTTGAGAGCACAAGAACTCGTGCTGAAAATATTCGTAAAGAAGTGTCCAAACTACAAATCAAATATGGGGCGCAGGCAGTAGGACCAATCACCGTTTCGCTTGGAATTTCCTCATATCCTATCGATGGTAAAACACCAGATGAATTAATAGACTCCGCAGATAAAGCACTCTATTACGCTAAAAATCATGGAAGAAATCAAGTGGTATTGTTTTGTGAATTAAATCAAAAAACCAACCGTTAATGAAGCCTGGTTTCTTCGCAACAAATACCCTGCAACGAAGTAAATACCTTTTATGCTTCCAGGCTAAGCCTTTTTATTGTCCGGCTTGTCCGAAGCCAGCCGAGATCTTAATCAATGTGAGAAACCTATAATTGCAAAAATTGACCGAGTAAAAACAAAATGGATAAAACAAGTCCAGTGATAGGAAAAAAAATAGAATAAGTCACAGCATCCTCATTTTTTTCCTTCTGATATTTTATCCGGATCAGTGCTAAATGAATCATCATAAAAACACATAGGATGACTGTGCTGGTCAATTTTGCCAATGCTTCTATCTTAAACCACAGGGCTAATATCAGGATAATCATCATGACCAACAAAGTAGCCATCACCGGGGTCTGAGTATGAGGATGGACAGTTGCTAAAAATCGGGGAGCATTGTGCTGTTTTGCCATACCATACATAACACGGGAAGCCATAATCACCTGCGCCAAGGCGCCATTGACGATTGCCACCAGACTGACAAGTCCAATTAAACTGGGAGAAAATCCTTTTGCTGCAATAAAGGTTGCAAGCGGCGCCTCGCTTTGCGTCAGTGTTTCCATGGGAAGCGCCAGAATCATTGCCAATGCCACCAGTATATACAATAAGGTTGCAATGCCCAGTGCCCAAAAGATGGCAGGAGGCAGATTTTTTTCAGGATTTTTTATTTCTTCGGCCACATTAACCATGTCTTCAAAACCAATGTATGCATAAAAAGCCAGAAAAGCTCCAGAAAAAATACCTGTCCATTCGAAATTACCCATGGCCGGGGCCTCATGCCATAAGCTAGGCAATCGTAGAATGCTATCATGAGCCAGAAAGATAATGATGAGCAAGCCTCCTACTTCAATCCAGGTAATGAGCATCACCATCGTAACCGACTCCTTAATACCCCAGATGGCAATACCACCCATTAGAAAAATCAAGCCTATAATAGCAACCCACGCTGGAACATCGATAAAAAGTTGAACATATCCTACAAATCCGCGAGTTATGGCAGCCGCAGACACTAACCCCGTAAAAACGACCAACCAGCCAATCAAGCCAGATAACCATGGTTTGTGAAATGCCTTATATACATAAAACGCTTCACCGGCACTCTTAGGAAATCGTGAACTTAATTCGGCATAAGAAATGGCGGTAAATAAAGCAATAAAGGACGCTAATAAAAATGCCAATGGCGTATAAAGGCCAGCCTTCGCAGCCACTTTACCAACCAGGACATAAATACCGGCACCTAAAATGGTCCCTAATCCATAAAAGGTCACATGCAACTTTGACAAAGAGCGTTTAAGAGATACTGGATTCATTCTATTTCTCTTGCTATTAGCCGGTTTATTTACCTTCTTGCGATAAGTCCGGTTTAATTATTTGTCTCCAGTCAGGTAAAAAATAGTAAAATCAAAATGCAATTTGCCTGAATGCCTTTGTCGACATTGTTCAGCAAATGCTGTAACCATCGCCTCATTAAGGTCTTTTATTTGCTCTTCAGGCACTTGACCATGATAGAAAGCAATGCCATTCACAAATGTTCGGAACACATCAAGCGATGGCAAAAGCAAGCTTTGTGATACACGTTCTACCTGAAATGACTTAAACGGCAAAAAGCGAAGCGTCTGTTCCAACTCTTTAAATTTTTGGTAATCCACTGGCGGCTGAAAATCATCTAATATTGCAAATTGCCTGGACTCCTTTACTGCTTTAAAGGTCGTCATAAAAGGATCATCCCCGGTTGGAAAAATCAAAAGCAATCGCCCGCCAGATTTTAAGGCTCGATAAATATTAGCAAATGCGGTTTTTACATCATGTACCCATTGCAGGCACCAGAAAGACACAATCCAATCAAACTGATTATTAAACTCCATCGCTTCAACATCCGCTTTTTGTAAAGAAACATGGGGATATTCAGCCAATTCTTTGCTCGCCAGTGCCAGCATATTTTCAGAAGCGTCTATTCCTAAAAAAGAGGCCATAGGATATTGTTTAACCATTTTTAAACTGAATGCACCATTGCCGCAACCAAGATCCAGTACAGCATCACCAGCTTTAATATCAAGATGAGCAAGATAGGGTTCTGCCACTGTGGCTTGTATGTAAGACCCAATAGCATAATTATCAGCAGGCCATTCTTTAGTTGTCATCCTTGTCACTCCTTACTTAAGTCTATAATACTTATATGATCTTCGTTTAAGAATTATAAAGCTAAAAAACCCATGAAAATCAATGTACGCCAAAATCAGCTGCTTATCCACTTACCTCAACATGCAATGCGGTTAATAGGACTGTTATTTATACTCATCGGCGTTGGCTCAATATGGCTGATAACACAATCTTATGAGTTACAATGCCAATGTCGCCCAGAAGACTCCACCAATCAATGCCGATTAATAACCAAACGGTTATTTTTTCACAAGAAACCGTCTTGTTAAAGCTGCAAAAAGCAACAGTAACCACGCAACGCTCTTCTAAAGGGAACATAACTTATCATGTAGGGTTGCTTACCCAAGATGGACAAATTCCTTTAAGTTCTATCAATGGCACATCAAGCCAGGCAAATGCGTGGGCTGCTGTCCATCAAATTAATGCTTTTTTGCAGCATTGCCAAAATCAAACGTTGGCTATTGCATCTCTGCAACCACTACTACCGCTGTGGACAACATTCTTTCTTCTGATTTTTGTTGGCATAGGGCTTTTTTGTTATTGTTAACAAAAAACGTTCTGTTGACATTTAATAAGACAACCAATCAACTTAAAATTGTGCGCAAAAACATCATTCAGCAAACGGAAGAATATTATTCTTTAGATAAAATCCATGACGTGGTAATTCAAGAAAGTACCACGAGTAAAGGTCAACGCTGCTATCGCGTTGCATTGATTCTTAACGATAAAACTGAAATACCATTAAACTCTGCTTATGATTCGCTCTTAAAACCTAAACTTAAGCTAGCAAAAGTCATTAATGATTTTCTTGGTTTAAATGGCGCTTTTGAGCCATGGATCAAACAAGAACAACAGAAAAACCGCTTGGCCATAGCCTTATTTTTCATTGGGCTAAGTATCATCTTATTCCTCGTTCTGAGACTTTTTTGGTAATCTTATAGTCCAGTTTAAATCCTTTTCCTGGATAGCGCTGCGCTATCCAGGCTACAACCCCAACTTTTCTTCTGGTCTATACTTTATTGAATTGCGTTTTTTTTAAATCAGGAGATTGATGATGAAAGCGATTCTCAGTGAGCTGCCATGGCTTTACTTGCTGGAACGGCCTTTGCAGAAGGTGATTCTGCAGAAGCCCGACCTGCCACTACCATCATTATGTTAGAAACGGACTCCGGAACAACAATAAAAGCCGTGGTTCCAAAAGAAGAAGCTGATAAATTGAACAATGTGAAACCGGGAGAGCAAGTGAAATTATACAATCAGGAACTCCGTGAGCCGGAAGAAGAAGATGAAGATATCGAGATGGAATAGTTTCCACACCACATCCGCCTCGTAGCCTGGTTAACGCCTTGCGGTAACCAGGTTTTAAGTCCATCTTATCTCCCGGATATCGCTTCGCGCTATCCAGGCTAGTCATCATTGCACTTTCATTGCAGTAGTTAACGCGTCTGTATGGCGTGTAACCCCTTCGGCATTTGGGCGCTTCCTGAAGAAATTAAAGGAAAGAGAGTAATCTCTTTTAGATGGCGTTACTTCAACAGACTCCACAGGCTCCTGTAATTGCAAATTCAACTCTTCCTGGTACTGCTTTAATAATTCGGAAGCAGCACTTAACTCAGGAGAATTAAATTTACTAGCATTCCCCAGCATTTGATCCAAACTTATAATCGCCTGATGTAATTGAGCTATTTCTTGCATTGAATCACGCAAATAACTTTTTAATGCATTGGATTTTATTAAAACATCCCGGTTGGCCATATCGACAATAAAAGCTCGAGTCGTTGCGATAGTATTTCTTATTCTTTCAACATAAGACTCGGATACCTCTGGAATCAAAACCGCTTTGGAATTGCCGTAACAAAATATCGTTTTCTCCGTATCTCCCATTTGAATTAAAAAATCTTTTGCTTCCATGGCAATCAACAAACGAGGAGTCATTGGCGTGGAAGCATAAGCCATGTCGACACGAATGGCTTCGGCCACGTATTCTAAATCTGCAACGGAGCGTTCAAACATTAAAGGATCCTGGATGCTAGGACCACCAGCTTCGCGTTGAATAAATAAGGACTGATTCAACACATCATCAAACACAACGGTTGGATCAATTTGCAATCGCTCTTGAGCAAACTTATAGATTTCGCGCCGTATTGCTTCATCAATACGCAAATTATTGGGGTCTGCAAGACAAGCCAGCTGTTTAATTAACAACATGCGATACAAATTAAATTCCTTGCTGTTTTGAAATGGCTTATCCAGACTGTCAAGTGTGTCCATTGCTCCCGTTTGATTTAGTGAATATAAAAAATTAAAAGAAGCTTGCAAGTATTGTTGAATGTTTCCTGCATGCAGTGTATTTTCAATGCGGTCAACGGGAACAGTCGCCGGCAATCCCAGCATTTCTCGATAACCAGCATCGCCTATTAATATAAATGCCCGGTTATCATCCCGAGACAAGGCAAAATTAAGTCGTTGTGCACTGACTAACAATGGGTAATAAGGATGCTCTTTAGCTGAAGCTATCATAGAGTCAGGTAAGATTGGAGCCAATACACGTACTTGTTGTAAATCAGACGCCAGTCCACCCAATCCACCTTTTTCAACAGGTAATGTATAAAAATCAATCAACGGCTGAGGCAATGATTGTGGGGCGTTTGAGGGAATGGCTGCAACAATATCCAGAACTTGCTGGCGGATTTTTTCGACCAATTCAAATTTGTTAATAAAATCATGATGTTCAGGATTAATCAGATACGCTTTGGTATCATCAATGTATCGCTGCAAAGGTTCCGGCATGGCAATAACTCGGTCAGAGTTCATCATTGTTTTTAAATGACCTTGCATTGCTGCCGTTTGTGCTTCACCTTTTTCAATCAATTGCTTATGCTGCGCCGATAAGTCAATTTCTATGGCTTTACTATGACGATAACGAGAAGCATGTTCTCTTATCCAGGCTTTCCCCGCCCCCGTTGCTACTTCTTCATGACTGCCAAACCGCTTGAAATGGTCCAGAAACGATCCTCCTTCAGGGTGTTCACGATACCTTTCTAATTGCTTAATATCTTCAGGGGTTGTTTCAACGACTTGTTTAATCAAACGCTCTAAACGAGTGCATTCGGTAGTGACATGTTCAATCGTTTGATGAATGGCATTGCGATTTTCCTTGCTGCGTTTGTAGTGCAATGCATCCACATGATTGACTGCCCAATAGGTAGCCGCAGCCGTAATTGCTGTGGTAATTAAGGCAATGGTGATAATGCCTAGGGTGACAGGTCCTCCCAAAACAGTGGCCGCGACCGTCAACACCACCAAACCTGCGGCCAAGCCAGTGATGCTTGCCGTTGCATAAGGATGCTTTGCAATAAAACTTGGTTCTGCCATCTCGGCTTCAAGATAATTTAAACATTGCTCCATGAACTGGATTTGCAATTGTTGGGTAAATTTTTGCCTTTCTTCTGGTTTTTCAAAGAAGCTCTTTAACCAGGTTAAGATAGGATTTTGTGCTTCTTCTGCCTGAATTTCATGATCATGGATAACATAAATATCTTTAAAAGCATGATCGAATAAATGATTTAATTGCTCAAGAAAATAAGCTTCAATGGCTATATTAAGCGCCTTATCGTCAAACGGCTCATCATCAGGAGAGTATTTCTTTTTAAATTCTTCCCGTATGTTCGTACCACTACCATCCTTTAATCCCAGCAGGACACACTCTCTAAAATGAAATAATTTGACCAATTCCGCTGACAGTTGTGCGTACTTTTCATCCGTGAAGCCTGCTTTTTTCATGGCTTCTTGAAATTGGGCAAAATCATCCGTTGCCGCATGCTTGGCACTTTTTAACCAAGCTTGGTAAGCCAAGTAACTGACACCGGCTCCAATCACCGCACTGAATGCCCCAGCTGCTATATTTTTAGCGCCTGACAGAGGATTCAGCGCTTCAGAAATTGCGCTGTCCTTTTGCGCATAATAAGCCAACCCGCCTACACCAATGCCTAGCAATGCCGCTAAAGCACCATGACCAACTTTTGATGCTAAAGACACTTGCTGGACGGCATGATTTAAATATCGTTCTTTAGTAGCACGATAAAGTTTGATTTTATCAGCATACTTCTCAACCAACTGCGCTTGTTTTATCCCGCCGCTAATCTCAAGGTGGGTAACCATATGTTCATCAAGGTATTTCTTATGATTTTCTTTGATGATGCGAAAATAATCTTCCGTTGTTCTTCTGGGAGGCATTGGTCAATCCTTTCTTAAATCATGGTTCATGTTCACAGAATATCAATGGAAGATTAAGGAAATATTATGCATCCCAAGGATCCGAACTTCTAAAATTGCATGCGATCCCAAGCAAACAGAAATATACTCTTGCCTAAGCTGTATGAGCAAAATGATTTACATGATGTTTATTTTTTGGAATTCGGAGATGGCATGAAAGCTCTTGACCTTAAAACAATTAATTTGTTAATTAAACGTAGCCATACAATGGAAATCACGCATAAAATTAATAACACAGAAGAAATAATCAACAGCATTTCAAGCCAGCCTATCGTTTCTTTTACAGTTTTTATTTTATGGTCATATTTCTGGCTTATTTTCTTACGTAGGGTTTCAATAGAATTTTGAATCATATCCAATTTTTTTTGACGGTTGATGTCAAATAAAATATCGTGACTTTGTTGCAACTTGTCTGCATCCGATAACATTTGTTGCTGTTCAGAAAGTTGATAAGCTTTGATTTTATCATTAATGACTTCTTGAGGAATATGATACGCTGAAAACATCAATTTTAAAGCCAGCACTTCTTCTTCCCTTAACTCTTTGTCAGCCTTATTTATGTCTTCAACCTCCCTTTTAAATTCATTAAATTTTGACAGTTCATAAATTAAATTATCAACTGTAAAATCCAATTCCAATTGCTGCCAATAAATCTGAAGATACCAGGAATATAAGGTGAATACATATTTTTCCAACAAAAATGGCACCGCATCGACCTTTTTACTCAGCTTAATCATTTTTACATTGATTTCATCGGATTTTGTAATTAACGCTATCAATTTGTTTTTTTGGATAATAAACCCAAAGGTCAAGACTAGATTTAATAGTGCAAAAAAAAGAACCATCGCCCATAACGTCACTAGTTTTTTATGAGTTTTTCGCAAGCTACTATATCGAGCATCTCGAACCATTTTGGATTTATTAGTCATGTTTAGTCCACGCTTTTATTATTTGTTGAATCAAAATCATGGTATTGCTTATTTTACAATATACTGCAGTATCAAAAATATGGATATTAATCCGCTTATAACCATGAGTAATAGATAAAGTGAAAGAAACAGATTTTTTTTCTTAATGGATATAAAATCGGCTTTAAAACCAATAAACCCACCCATCATAATCAGTGATGTGTATATTAATGAAAGGGGGAAATAGAACAAGTAACGTAAGAAAACATTATTTTCAATCACTTTATTTTTTGATTGAATATTTAAAAAAGGAATATGATAAATTTCTCGCTCCAACGTAGAATAAAAAAACTATTTATTAAACTGAAGAAAATAATGATATAAATGACAATTAAAATCAGGTTGGTTTTATCAAATCCAAAATTCCATAGGTACTTATCGAAAAAGTATCTAATATATTGCTTATTTTTCATATAAGTATACGTATTGTATTCAATCATTATCTTCTTATAGCCTGCATCATAGCCATAATCTTTCTGCAACTTGATAAGATCTTCATACACATTTCTGATGTCGGTATCACTGGTGTCTTCAGGAAAGTATAATGAAAAAAAGCTGTAATCAAGCCTTAATTTACTGATATCCGTACCTATCAGATTAATGCTGGTTTCATAACTATAAAGATCATTGCTGTTATTAAAATTAATGACATCTCGAATGTTTGTCACATAGGAAAAATCAAAATATTTTGGTAATTCGGTATGATTTAATGAAACATGTCCTCTAAACTGGGCATAGGAAAAACTTGCAAATTCTTTGAAAACTGCTCTATTAAACGTCACATCACCTTGAAAAATAGCACGACTAAAATTGGTTTTGCCATCAAAATAAGTTTCATTGAAATTAGCATCGCCGGCAAAACTGGCATCAATAAACAACGTATTGTCTTTAAATATCGCCTTGGTAAAAATAGCATTCTCATCAAAATTGACATCGGTAAAATTGGCATTCATAAATTTTGAGGCGTAAAAATTGACTGTTTTTTAAAAACAGCCTGGTAAAAATTAATCTGATTATCAAACTGGTTATAAGTAAAAGAAGCATTTTCATAAAAAACGCCCATTCAAAATTGATGAATGTCTGCGAAATAACATTAGAAAAAACAACGTCTTTCATAAACACAGACAATATGAATTTAACAGGCTTCTCAAAGGTAGTCAGAAAAAACTTCACTTCCTCTTGAAATGTGATTTGACTGTAATTCTGCTCTTTATCAAATACTTGCTTTACGACATTGATTGGTTGAGCGTTGTTAAGAAAACGGCGATGCGGGTAAATTAACTGTTTTTCCAAAGGATAATTTTGGATGGTTTGTTCAATGACGTGCAATTGTTCTTTATTTGGCCATGTATGGTCTTTTAACGGATTATTTTTAGCAAATACAGGCGCTATTGCCTGACTGAGAAAAAAAAAGCTCCATAATATCCACAATAATTGATATTTTAATGGTGTTTTTCCAGAGTGGTTTAGGGTTTTATGCGATTTCACAATGCTCTCTTCTTAGTGAATTAAGCTGTCGTAATTGGTTATTAAAGAAATACTTACCTTATTTCAGTCTATAGTGAATTAGGAGGTATGAAAAGCGCCCCCATAAAAGAATCCAAATGCTTAGAGCATCACCACATTTAAAATGGTAACTTGTGTCAGACAAGCGTATCATACAACAAAATCAAGGTAATGAATGACTATCTTTACTGATAACTCTCAGTAATTCTTTCTTCTGATTTGACTTATGAGTTTTTTTAGCGTCATCCAAAACCAAAAAGCAATCACGGTTTTATTTGCAATTTTGAATATTACCACAAATGCAGCAAATCCAACTTTTTATGCTTCTTAGATGGTTCTATATGGTATGATGGTTTCTGAACTTTACAGCCGTATCGCCGAACTTGCAGCCGGCAAGCCAACCGCTTCACGAAGTTCATCCTGGAGTTCAATGCCCGCACCTGTCAAACATTCAAGGAGACACTCTATTTCAGCCTCTGAATAAGCCTCCGTGGCTTTTTTAAATTGCTGGGTATAAAATGCCATATCTTCTTCATCAGCCTTGGTATAATTATCCTCAAAATACGTTGGGTATGCGCTTAATAAAAGCCCAAACTGACCAAATAATTTATTTTTAAGGCAATGTAAAATGAGGTCATTATCCTGATCATTAAGATATTCATACAACGCAGTAAAATCACGATCAGGCTGACTTGTTAACCACGAAATCACCAAACCCAAATCCTCTACCGCTAAAACAGAGATAGCCTTATGCAGAAACGTTAAATCCGCTCTATCATGGACTGCAGGATTTGCATTTTGAAGAATCAATCGTCTCATGATTTCCAGGAATATTGGACGCCGGCTTTCATCACGGCGATAACCTTCCAATGCAAAAAAAAGCGGGCAATTGCCTGAGTGATTTTGTTGTTGATCAATGCAGGCACCATGCTCAATGAGCCATTGAACATTCTCCACTTGGCCCAAAAAACAAGCCATCATGAGTGGGGTAAATAAATCGGTTTCAGACGCATCCAGTATCCTACGATGGCTATCCATTTTTAAATAAGGCAAATTCACCTCATCCGCCAGTTCTTCCACCGACTCATCCAAATGAGCGCCTTCCAATACCATCATCCCTAGCTTGGTCGAATACACTTTATCTGTTTCGGCAATATGGAAATAATCCAATACAATAGGATATCTGACTCGCTCATAACGCGCACAATGTTCCTCATACATTTCCCACGTGGACTGCCAGCTGTCTTGAGGATTTAAAAAATAATAATCTTTAGAGGCATGCTCATCATACTTGTTATAATCTACTAAAATTTGTTCACCAGCATAGATGGGTTTGGTTGCGACGACCATCACTACTCGTTGATGCCCTCTTCTTCCTTCCCTAAACTCAACATTAGCCTGGCTATCAGAAAAATTTATAAATCGAGTAAAATTTCCTGCTATTCTTGCATCAATAATTCTATTATCCATATCCATGGCATAACTAGGATTTGCTCCAGGCTCTGTTTCCAGGTAGCGTTCAAACTCGTCTATCGTAAACTCCCTGCCTGTGTATTCTCCCAAGCAAGTTTCAGCAGGAATCGTTACCGTAGCATACAATCCATAACCACCAAATGCTTTGAGAAGATTAACAGGCCTTACCGCACATAACTCAGGCTTGTCCAAAGGAGAAGGAAGATAATCGGTGGCATGCATATTGCTGATTCCAAGTGAATACATGGTGCTTTCGGTGTCAACCGCATCATCATGTTCCTTTACCCGCCCTCTTTTATTTACTTGTCCTTTTTTAGCTCTTCCATGATCCGAGTCGAAGTGGCGTTTTTTACTGGATTCATCCAATGAAAACTGAAAGGCAAAAGGATTACTGGTTAACGTGTAATCACGAAACCGTTCTGGAAGTTTTCGGACTCGGCTTTTTCTGGTTCTGGCAGACTTACTTCTGAGTGAATATGGCATAGTTGGATTTTTCACCGATCGATAAGGATAAAATTTGCTCATGCTATCATTTTATTAATCACCGAGCAATCCAATCCTTGAAAATCCATTTTTATCAGCGACAAGGGAAAGTATTACAAAACATACCAAGTGTGTATAATGTCGCTACTGAATATCGATAACCTTTATTATGCTACGAATCACTTTATTTATTAGTTTATTAGCGAATTGCTGTTTTGGATATGCCAACACTCACACCCTCTATCAAATTGATATAATTGTTTTTACTCATCAACAAAGTTCTGAGAATCCTGAGCATACTTTATCGCCGCTGGTTACCCCAGACACTCATACAGCCATCCCGCTGCAAAGTTTGGATAATACAAGGACCCCCTACCATCTTTTGCCTGCATCTGCCTCTCAATTACGCAATGAATATTGGGTATTGAACCGCAAACCACAATATCGAATACTGTTTCATTATACTTGGCTGCAACCCAGCAATAATCAACGGCCTGTTGTTTTATCCTCTACCCATAATAACGGCTGGAATGTGGAAGGCACCTTACGCGTCCGACAAAGCAATTATTATTTACTTGATACTGAATTATTTTTTTCATCCCCTACCAGTAACGAGCTATCGTTTATATTTTCTCAAAAACAGCGTTTAAAACCCAACGTTGTTTATTATCTTGATCACCCCCAAGCAGGAATGCTAATCAAAATTCATAAAGTAGCCTAATTATGGTAACAGTTAGCGTAGATATCCCAAGGTCTCGTTTCGGCATTTGGTTGGCCGGTGTTTCTTTTGTGTTATTTCAGTTTTTTATGCAACTCTCTTCCGGTGTGGTCATTGGTGCCATCATGCAAAACATGCATCTTACCGCACTGACCGCAGGATTACTCGGCAGCTCATTATATGTTATTTACACCACTCTGCAGATTCCAGTTGGCATATTATTTGATCGCAAAAACAGTCGAAGCTTGTTGGCGATAAACGCTTTTCTTTGCAGCATAGGCTGTTTCGTATTTGCAGCAAGCGATAGTCTTGCCGGACTTTTTATAGGCCGTTTTTTAATGGGTGCCGGATCTGCCTTTGCTTTTGTCGGTTTTTCTCATATCCTGCGACAATATTTTCCCATCAAACAATTTGCCTTCATGATTGGTTTTTCAGAAACGCTGGCTTTTATCATCACCGTCATTGGTATGATCAGTATGGGAAAAGTGATTTCTTCCTGGGGATGGCGTTATTTTATCATTGCAGCAGGCATGCTTGGCCTATTTATATCCTGTTTATGCTGGATAAATATTCCCAATAGCCCCCGATCCTCAAAACCTACCCCTGATTATGGCCAACAAATTATACAAATTCTGAAAAACGGCAAAGCTTGGATCAACGGTCTTTTTGTCGGCTTATGCTTTATTATTGTCACCGTATTTGGAGCATTGTGGGCAGTTCCTTTTCTGCAGGTAAAACTGGCCGGAAGTTTACAAGAAGCAACGATTTTAGTAGCCTTTTTTTTCCTTGGCGCCGGGGTCAGTTGTCCTTTGTTCGGGATGCTTTCCAATTGGTTTAATCAGCGAAGACCTCTGATTTTAAGCTCATGTCTGTCGACTACCATTTTATTTCTAGCGTTGCTGTATTTACCCTTACATAATCCTTTTGTCATCGGTTTGTTAATGTTCATCATGGGTTGCTGCTGTGGCGCTTATATGCTGGCTTATACCATTGCCAATGAACTGGCACCCGCCGATTTATTATCCACATGCACCGGTTTCACCAACACCTTAGCGGTATTAACAGTTCCTATTTTTCAAACCCTTATTGGTTATCTATTAGATATTTTCAATCAAAAAGGCCAATACACACTTGGCGACTATCAGATGGCACTCCTAACCATCCCTGGAGCACTCCTGATTGCCAGCATTTTAGTGCTTTTTCTCCCTGAAAAAACAGAGCGAAATCCTAAAAATTAATAAGGTCATAAAATACGACTAAGCTTTAGGTTCTGCTGAATGCTCGCTCGCAGGTTCTGGTTGGCTGGCAGTTGACTCGCCAAGTTTATCCTTGCTTAATAAGCAAAATCCTGTTTTCTCTCCTTTGGAAATAAACCCTGCCACTACCGAATTCTGATTGATTGTCTCTGATAAAACCAAATGCAGTGCAGGAGATGGGATACGAATATGCCAAACATCTTCTTTTTTATCTTTCTTAATGTCGATAAATTGTGATATGACCCTGGAGGCTCCCTGAGCGTCACATAGCCCTGCCACGGCTCCTCGAAAAGCGTCTTCTTCAGGTACATTCACTGAATACAAACCACTGCCATCATTAAATCGGCATAACAAACTGGAAAAAGGATGTGATGTCTCCTGATCTTTTGTCAGCCAGACATGGCGATACCAGGCATTTTTTGCGGTGACAAATTGCTCTTTTTCCTCTTCGCCAATTTGCAAATGACCATTCAATCGTCCTGTTTGACTAACCAGCAATTCCATGCCTGAACGTAAATCCTGGATAACTGGGGTATTTTCAGGATGACTTAACATATCCACTTTAAAATTAAAACCTTCTTTATTTTTGATTTTAAATCCAAAAATCCAACTTTCATTAATGGGGTTAAAACTTAAAAAGGCTCGACCAATTTGCCAACTGCTGGTTTTAGGTTCATGTATAGTGGCAGAACTTTCATCAAAAAGAAGAATTCGCTTGCTTTCACTATCAAATACCGCAGAAAGGGCATGAAAGGTATTATTATTCCTTTGCACTTGAAAAAAATACCCGTAATGCCCACCGTTTTCATTGGTTGCCATGCCAGAAAATATCCAGTTGGCATATACCGTTTCCGTGGGCAACATACTTTTGGGTTCGGCTTCTTCAACAGTGGTCGTTGATACACTGTCTTTTAATGTTATTTCTCCGGCATGCACACTATGATTAATGAGCAATGCGAGACAAATAATTCGTTTACCCCATTGAATCAGACTCATCTTATACATAATCCTGTAGTTGTTTATGAGACCAGAACTTCTTCCAAAAGACGTCGCTAACCTTTGCTTCGACCGGCAAAAAATACATGTGTTCTGTAGCAAACGCCTGGCATTTTACCGCATCTTTTTCTGTCATCACTATTCTTTTTTCTGAAAACCGCAATTCCTCTGGCTGAAAACGATGGTGATCAGCAAAAGGATAAGCCTTAAACTGCACACCAAGTTTAGTGAGTGACGTAAAAAACGTTGAGGATTGCCAATAGCGGCTACGGCAGCTACCTTCTCATTAAATTCAAATGCATCCAACACCTGGCCACTCATGAGCTGAATGAATTTCCCGGCCACTAACTCCATACGATAAGCATCAGGCCATTCTCCTCCATTGACAATGACAAAATCAGCAGACTTGATGCGCCTGGCACTTTCACGCAGAGGTCCTGCGGGTAAACACAAGCCATTTCCCAAACCGCGTGTCCCATCAATGACAACAATTTCCATCGCACGCGCCATCGCATAATGTTGCAAACCGTCATCACTAAGAACGATTTGAGTTTGATAGGTATCTAAAAGATATTGCACAGCATGTTTTCGTTTTGGTGCAATCACCACTGGGCATCCCGTCTTTTTCGCAAGCAATAGCGGCTCATCACCCACCTCATCCGCTTTAGAATCCGGTGTTACTTCATAAGGAAATACGTTTACTTTTGCCCCATAACCACGGCTAACGATTCCTACTCGCAGTCCGCGGGCACATAACTGCTGTGCCAAAGCAATAACCATAGGGGTCTTACCTACCCCCCCTACGGTTAAATTACCGACCACAATGACCGGAACCGGTATTGGTTGTTGACAAAAACGCTGAAGAAAAAAACGCCGGCATTTACTGATGAATTCGTACAACAAAGCAAAGGGAAATAAAAGCCAGCGCAGCGGATGGCGTGTGTACCAGAACTTGTCAATCATGGCAACTAACATTAAGCAACCGCTTCCTCTTCATTTTTAATTCCTAACTTCTGCACTTTATACAATTGGGCATAATGACCATCCAAAGCCAATAATTGCTGATGAGTTCCTTGCTCTACCACTCGCCCCTGATGCATGACAACAATTTTATTCGCGCGCTGGATGGTAGACAACCGATGTGCGATAACCAATGTTGTTCTGTTTTTCATTACCTTTTCTAACGCAGCCTGAATATATTGTTCTGATTCGCTGTCGAGAGCAGACGTTGCCTCATCCAGAATAAGAAGAGGAGCATCTTTTAAAATAGCGCGTGCAATCGCTAAACGTTGCCGTTGTCCCCCAGATAAAAGCACACCATTTTCACCAATACGGGTGTCATACCCCTGCGGCAAATTTTTAATAAATTCATCAGCATAGGCTAATTTTGCAGCAGTAATAATTTGTTTACGATCAACATCAAAACGACCATAGGCAATATTATTGGCTAAGGTATCATTAAAAAGAGTCACATGCTGGCTAACCAAGGCTATGTTAGCGCGTAAACTGCTTAAAGATAATTCACGTATGGGTATGCCATCGAGGGTAATTTTGCCACAGCTTACTTCATAAAAACGAGGCAATAAACTGGCAATGGTTGTTTTGCCACTGCCAGAATGTCCTACCAAGGCAACAGTTTCACCAGCCTCGATAGTAAAATCTACTTCATGCAATACAGGCTGACCTTGACGATATGCGTAGGAAACACGATCAAAACAAACAGAACCACGAATCTTTGAACCCAATGATTGACCAGTGTCAGATTCTACAGGCATGTCCAATAAATTAAACACACTTTCCGCCCCGGCAAGACCTCGCTGGATGGTAGCATTTAGCGTTGTTAATGTTTTCATAGGCTTGATAAGCTGCAACATCGCTGCGATGATAGCCAAGAAAGAGCCGGCACTGATGGTTATTACGGTGGCAAGCTTAATTGCCGCAAAAATAATTACCGCAATCCCTGATGCAATAATAAACTGCACCCCAAACACATTGATTGCTTTGCTCATCGCTACTTTCATATCATTTTGACGCGAAAGCTCTGTGGCTTTATTGAATTTATTGACCTCATAATGCTCGCCACCAAAAATACGTACCACACGATAACCATCTATGGCCTCTCCGGCAATTGCAGTTACCTCACCCATCGTTTTTTGCACTTTATGACTAATCCGCCGCACTCGTTTATTGGTAAAATTCACTAACAAACCAACGAATGGGATCGTCAATAAAAACATCAAAGATAATTGCCAGCAAATCACCATCATGACCACCAGCAAGCCAATGACAAGACAGGTGTTTTGCACAAGATCCGTTAACGCATCCGCACTGACCTGGGCAACTTGCTCAACGTCATAAAGAATCTTGGATAATAATTGACCTGAGGTAGCCTCATCGTAGTAATCCGCCGGCAAGCGAATGATATGGGCAAAAACCCGCTGCCGCAGCATTTTAACCACCGAGCGCGCCACCCAGGTCATACAATAACTGCCAAGAGAACTTACCAAGCCGCGAACTGAGATTCCGATGAGCACAATTAAAGGAATTTGTTTGACAAACGACATATCAATATCAATAAACCCTTTATCCAGAAAAGGGCGCATCATATAGGTGAAACCGGCATCGATGCCTGAATAAAAAATATTGGCACCTACGCCTAAAAGAAGGACAGGCCAAAAAGGTTTGACGTAAGTCAATAAACGAGAATATAAGGGTCCAGCTTTAAGATGGGTGTTTTTTTTCATAAAAACAATCAGGAAGTGGCAGTAAAAATGACAAATTGTACTCCTTATTGTGCTTAAGTGCCAACCCGTTCAAACTCATATCACTCAATGCTTCACCCGATGTTCCAACAAGTGTTCTATTTCATCTGCCATGGATTTTGTGGAAGAAACGGAAACAAACAGTTTACCAAAGAAGCTTTGCTCTCTTAAATGTTCTATTACCGGCTGATGCATTGATTTCCATGTTCGAATGCTAGCCAATGCCTGCTCCATATCATCCATGGGAATCCCTGCTTGTTGAATATAAAGCTGTTTTAAAGCCGAAAATTTAGCAAGTGTATTTTCTCCATAAGGATCTTTTTTCAAGAGGTTTTCCATTCTCTGATAAATCTTGGTTAAGATGGTTTTCTTTTCTTTTTCCGCAGGATAGGCATCAGGAGGCAGCGGAAAAATATAAAAATGATCTTGTGGAACTCCATAAGAAAAATTGGTTTTTAAGGGGAGTGAACGAAAAAACAGGCGAGAAACATTATTGGTTAAAGTACGAATGCCTTGTGTATATTCAATCAAATCAATCGCCGTATGTCGACAGGTATTTGACAGTGTCGTATGGTGAGTTTTCTCAACAATTTTTCTTTCTTGCTCCGTATTGTCAGGGCTTAACTCACGTTTTTGTATTGTTTTTAATTTTAAAGTAGCCGTTGTGTCATCCTCGCTGTCCGGTAAATAACAACTTATGGAACCTCTTTGAGCAAAACTCATCAATTTTGTAAATTGTAAATACTGACGATAACTGATGGCATAAGCACTATAACTAATCTCACCTTTAGGATGCAAAGATTCCGATTGTAATTCGGCTTTTGCGCCAGTAAACAGCAATTTCCCACTCAGTTTGCAGCAATCATCACTATCAATAACAATTTTACCTACCCGCGCCAGTAAAACCGGTTTATTCTCTTGCATCACCCCAAGCATGATGAAAGAATGGCCACCCTTTTTGGCCAAGGCAATAAAAAATTCATCCTGTTCCTTGTGAATGGTTCCTGAAAATTTTACCGGGATTTTGATTGATTTTATTGCTTTTTTTTCATTTTTAACACTATTTGAACAGCTCATACCCCAACTGCCATGATGATGAATATCGGTTAGTTTAATAAACGATGATTAAGACAATATTAAACAGGTAATAAAATTGCGATTTTCGACTGATGTTGACCATGATTCCAAGTGAGACAATAATCTAAAAAGCCTGCAACGATATTTCACCGCTGCAGGCCTGTCAACTCATGGCTTTACTCTTGGCACCTTTACCTCAGGATAAACTTCCTTTACTAGATATTACTACGCTGCCCCTCGAGCAATGGTTCTGACAAGTCATCGGTCTTCTCACTCCTATTTTCTTTGGTTATTTCCTTTAAAGCCGCTTTAAACTCGGAAACTTCTTTTGCCAATCCTTTTTCTTTACCATGAGCAAAAAGTCCAGCACCTGCTACTGCACTGGCAGCAGCACCAACGGTAATGCCAGCCGTTGCTGCAACACTTAACCCCGCCGCGCCCGCTACGGTCAATAGCAAACTGCTGCCGCCCGAAGGAATGGCCGCTAAAATACCAATGCACAGCAACGCAGCACAAGCAAACACTAATAATCCAATCCCTACATTTTTCCAAGCTGAACTTCGTCCAGAAACATGCTGGGAAATTTTGGCCAATTCCCCAATATTTTCCGGGTTTTATCTTTATCATCCACGTCATTAAGCGTTTGAGTCGCACAAGATAATACTCGGGTTAAATCGGCTAGATGATCTGGCTTCAACGACCCCAGATCATTGCCAGCAGTCTCTTTCACATACGCTAATAATTCACAACCTTTTTTATAAAATGCTCGATGTTTTTCAGAATGATGTGTTTCATCAAACGCAGATAATGCCCTTTCAAACGCCTGCAAGTTATCTTCATAGGCTTGGATTGCACGAGCACAAGGATGCTTAAGAAAAGCGACATCACCGACTTTATTTTCTTTATTAGTCCCTGCGCTCTTACGGTAAAGCTCTCGAGTTACGGCTTCACTGAAGGTCTCGTGACTATCAATGTAATTATTTGCGATGGAATCGTCTTTCATTCCAGGTGACCCATGCACATGATGCGCCGTGATTTCAGCCGCATTTCCGCCCCTTGCCCGCACTTCTTCAATGTGGGTAGGATCTTTTCCCAAGGCAACATAGCGCTCTTTTGTCCAATCCTGGGTTGTTTTTTCCACAGCCGTACCGGTTCTATCTTGGCCACTTGCACAATTGACAACACTGAGAAATGTTTTGGCTGCAGCACGCATAACTTTTGAAACACTGTCAAGACGGGTTGCTTTTGCTAGTGGCGCCGACCCTCGCGGGCGGCCTTCTTCACCAAAATCTAGGCCTTCTGCAATATCCACAACACGAAACGTGCCATCATCATTAGTAGGCAAATAGGAGTAATCATCCCCACGGCCTTCTTTCCTGGTCACTGCCGCAATATTACTGACGATGGTTGCCTGACTTTCCAGAAACGTGTACGTATTTAACGTGGTCACATGCAACTTCAAATCGGCTGCCTCTTGACCCATTTTTTCCGCGGCTGTTACACGCACTTGTTCCAATGCAGCCCCCGCATGAAGCCGGACTCGCTCGGTACTTTCCCCGCTACCAACGTAGGCTGGTGAACCCATGCGGGCTAGCCAAAGCACGTTCTCCTCCTCGGCTCGCAAAGCATCAAGCTCATCAGGCCTATCGAGCACCGATGGTTCTTCAAGGAGGATTAATTCATTTTTGACAATAAATGCATTTTTTGCGCCAACCAAGTGCGTTTTTCTTGCCTGCGCCGGTAATGCTGTATCTTCGCTGGCAATCAATTCCGCAAACAAACTATCTGCTTGTTGTTCAGCAACACTCAAACGCGTATGAGCGCTTTTTTCATCATGTCCAGGATAAGGGAGGACTTCTTTTAATTTCTCAAGTTCTTCTTGCTGCTCGGGCGTTTTTTTAGTCACTGGGTATTGCGTCTCACGCTGCAACATTCCCGCTGTTTCATCATAAGTCAGCGTCACCATGGTGCGTGCAGGAGTTAAGACACTCGAGAGATTGCGATAACGAAATAATAAATTTTCAGCGTCCTTGGCGCTGTCACAACCTTCTGTCAAATGAGCGTCATGCAGTTTTTCAACAAGAAACGTGTTAAATGCCTTCTCAGCCGCTTTAATTTCTTCTAATTTCGCATCGTTGCTTTTAGCGGAGTCTTGAGCAATGGCTAAAATCTTTTCGCTCAATTTAGCGAATTCGGTGCGCATTTCAGCACGTATTGCAGCCCCCTCACCGCCTAATTTTTTATCAATGGCAAAGTCAATGGGTCGCAAACGTGATAAAGTACGCAACAACATATTATTGGCTTCAATGACCGGCGCATCATGAGATATACGTTGTGCAAGAGGAATAGCACGAGTGGCATCTCGCAACCACTGCGTTTCACCTTCAGGTGTTGTCACCACCGTAGAGATAATATTAAATTGCGCATCGTTGACTTCTCGCAGTAAATCCGCCATAGCCTCATAACCAAGCGGTTCATCTGCCACTAACTGCGCATGCAATTTTTTCCCATCAAGATGGTGTTCGGTATGAGCATCTACGACGACAGGACGAATTAAATCTTCCGTTTGATATAATTCTGAGTGGTTTCTCATTGCCATTCCCAATTATTGTTTCTAATGCCAGTATAACAAAAATAATATTAACAGACGATTAACCCCTTTACCCGACAGCGAAGGTGGGGAATCATCGTCATCAATAAGTTTTTCATGCAAGGCATCCAGTTTACGGGCTGTATTTTCTAATGGTTTCACTTCTTTCGGCTGCAGGAAAAAAGTGTTGCGGTTGCTTGCCGTCGCCAAGAGGTAAATGCCATAAAAAATACCCAGGCCAAGCACTGCTGCGAGCAAGTTATGCACCACCGTTCGGATGCGAATATCCTGATCGATTGATTGCTTGTTTTCAGCACAAATCTGTTTTATCTCGCTTGCGAAAGCATGGTAATGATGCTTTTGTTCTTTTTCTGGCAAAGCAAAATGCTGTTCTGTTTTTTCTTTTAATTGTTGATAAACACCCTCTATGATTGAACCCAGTTCCCTCTCTCCTCGGGTAAGAAGCTCCCTCGCACTTTGCTCTAATTCATCCAACGTGAAGCGAATGGTTTCTTCTTCTTGAGACACAACTTGTTTGCTTAACCATTGCGTATAAGCCATGTTTAAAGCATGAAAAGACTGGCAAACCCTGTCATCCTCTGACCAGGTTAATTGTCGAATAAAAACAGCCATATTTCTCAACGTGTCATCGCTGACTTTAATAGATTCCAATGAGCATCCTTGCAATAATTCCTGGATTTTAGGCCAAAAATCATCCGCTTGCGTTAATTTTTGATTTATAACAAATTCTTCGTAAATACGATAGGAAGCAAGAACCAATTGACGTTGATTTTCCTTCTGATTCATATCGCGAAGATAACTTTGTAGAGCTTGCCGAAATTCGTAGGCTAAATTTGACATACAACGATTTAATAAATTGCGAGGCTTATAAATAGTTTATCTTGTATTCCTTAAAAGAAGATTAAGATAAGATTGGAACTTTATGCAGGCTGCCCAACAAAAAAGCAGGCATCTGCGTCCGGCACATTACTCTTGAGCAAGCAAATGTGCCTCCCACAATGAGACTCTATGACCGCCTATAGATTTATCACTGTGGGATGATTTAAAAAAACCGCGGCCTATCGCAGACCATGCGTCGACGCTTTCAACCGTTTCCCCACTATGACTTATTTGCTTTAGGTTGATGAAACTGATTACACGTCATAATAGGTGAAAGCATGTAATGTGGGCTAGTATCTGCAGGAAACCATGCTGCTTTTTGCTCTGCAATCATTGCTATGTTAGCTACATTCCCCCAAAATAGATAACAATTATTTTTAAGAATATAATCACAGGTTTGTTTGCGCAGTTCATCAGCATTCATTGCCGAGCTATTTCTAATTAAATAATAATTATATTTTGCTAAAGAATCCGTCATATAAAAAACATTAAATTGCTTTCCCAACGCTTGTGCAAGCTCTTGTACATTACATACCTTATAGGTAGAAAGACTTTTTTCAACCTCGGGTTTAATCACTGAATCTTTAGGAACAACATCTGCCATGCAAGTCTGAACAAACAACAGCATGAACATTAGACTAATTTTTTTCATGATATCACTCCTTGAATTTTGCTAATTATTAGGTGACAAAACAAGCGATTATTTATGTCCCTTTTTAGAAGAGTTATGTCCATTTTTAGAAGAAGGAGTAATTATATTTATCGGTAATTTTAAACCTAATTTCTTAATGCAAACTGCTTTATCTCCCTCCAAAATAATTAATTTCTTTTCCATCCCTTGCATTTCTGAACCACCACCCTGCTTATCTATATCGGCAAAAGAACCTTTCAGCAAACCTTGAGCCAAGCTAAACATAGAAAGGGTATAAAGCTCACAACCATGTTTATTCGCATAATTTTGTAAAGACTGCTCAGCATCCTTTAAATTGCCTTTAGCTTCTGCAGCCACACCTGCAGGATCTTTATAAAAATGAAATTGTTCCAGTAATTGTTTATCAGTTTGTAAAGCGGGGAGGGAGCAAAAATGGTTATTATTACAATTGCATTTCGTTTGATGTGCATAACTCAGTTGGCAAATAAATGCCATTAAAATTCCTATAATAATCTGTTTCATACTACACTCCATTAGTATTTTTATGATGAGTATAACTAAGTATATAAATAATAAATGAAAATATCGCTCTAAAAAAGTAATATAACACTTTTTATTTTAATCGCCATCCAATGTTGTTCAAACTATATACAACCAATCATCATTGATATCATTGAAAATTCTGCCTTCGCTTTACTGAATAAAAAATTTTTCTGAAGCAAGGCATGGCTGAATTAACTAATTGTAAATACTGGGGCAGAAGTTCCCATTGCCCCCTGATAAACCGCCGTAATAATAGCTAGAAAATCAAGTGTTTCTTTTGATTGAATATCATCATCGGCAATATAAAACCAATTATTTCGATACATGACACATACAGTCGCATTTTTTGGTTTTGTTTTAGAAGTTTTTACATGTAAGATATTTTTTGTAACAACAGGCCAATGAAATACTTTACCATTTTTTAAAGGAATTAAGGGAACCGTACCTTGTTTTATATCGGATTCAGGGACCTCTACTCCTTTAGATAAGTAATTAAAAATACCAAATACAGTACGGGTTTTTACATAAATTTCATTTCTCTTATTTGAAGGATGGCGTGAGAAAAAGATAGTAGGTGTCTCGCGAGTTAAACCAATACCGGCTAACATGGCACGTTGTTTTTTATTTAAACGGCTAAAGTCAGAAACTCCCAATTTAACAGAGGGTTGACCGTTGAGCTGTACCTCTTGTATACGTAAAAGCTCTGCATATTGAATTTCATCTAGGGTATGAGCAAATTCAG
Organism: Legionella oakridgensis ATCC 33761 = DSM 21215; assembly: GCF_000512355.1. NCBI lineage: Bacteria > Pseudomonadati > Pseudomonadota > Gammaproteobacteria > Legionellales > Legionellaceae > Legionella > Legionella oakridgensis. The sequence continues at coordinate 2,027,831 of NZ_CP004006.1, forward strand.
CAAACTCTTTCCAGTTTGGATAAGGGGAAGCCAAGGATATGTTTTTATACTTTCCTATTTCTTGAACTAATAAATTTAAAATATGACCAAGTCCCCAACCTTCATGCAAAAACATATATAAAACACTAAAATCAACTGGTGTGAGCAGCATGTCAATGTATTTTTTCCCAACTAAAGGTTCTAAAGTAATGGTAGGCGTTTCAGTAACACCAGCACCTGCGCCAACTGAATATACAGTGGCAGGACGAGGCATATTTCTATTATTTGAGACGGTGGAATTAATTTGTTTTTGATAAGAAAACTGAGAAACAATATTATTAACATTCAAAAAATAAGGGGGATCCATATAGCGTGAACGCACAATATTTAAAAGCTGTTGCTGTGCATCACTGGAGTGTAAAGCATTATTATAACCCAACCTATTAGAAGCAATCTGAGCAGTTCCTTGATTTGTGCATGACGTAATAAAAAGCATGAAAGCAAACACAAAGTAATAAGAAAAGCATATCCTTAACATAATATTCCTTGTAAGTATGGCCTCGAATGAATGTTTGCTTCAAACATCTAACTAATTTCCGCAAGACCAATTAAACCAGCTGATGAACACATTCCTAAAACTGTTTCCAGAACCCTTTGATTGATATCACGATCTTAAATGAAGAATTGTTGAAATCTCCCTAATTTTCTCACTGTATTCCTGACGACAGAGACACTATTTAAAAGAGGCTTTGTAAGTTGCTTCGGTAACCCCAGAGCAGGGCAAACGCATGATTAAAAATCGCCACCTATTGCAGGTTACGTACTTTGGCTTTTAGTCGCTCATAGTACGCAACAGCAGCAAAAATTAGTTATGCAAATCATAACCAAGGATAGAATGGCTATCCATACTTGTTTTATCCTATTGTTGAATACCACCCACTACCCAATCATTGCTGTGACCAAACTGACGAAAATGCCACAGTTCATCCAATTGCGTCATAGGATCATTATTTTCCTTAATAAAACCCGTAAAGCGTACCGTTGCTATCCAGCCATCCGCTTGCCTGGCAACATCCAATAATTCAGCATCAAGCTGAACGACTTCTGTTACATTAGGCTCATCACCTCGTTCCTCTATCTGCATTTTGATTTCTGCAAATATTTCCGGAGCTGTAAAAGTACTTAAATCCTGCATATTTTTTTGATCATAAGCCGCTTGCAGACGGATAAACTTGACTTTAGCATCACGAAGAAATGATTCCCGTTCAAAGCCATTAGGGTAATCAACAGCCTGATAATCCTCCGCCCTGGCTGAAGAAAAATTCGCGGCATTGCTAAATCGGTATTGACTAAAGCCAGCAGAGCGAGCCGTCTGAAAGCCGGGTTGCATTCTTTTGCGCATGAAACTTATAAGAAAGAAAATTAATGAACCGACAATTAACCAGGATATTAACCCATTAGCCAAGCCATGCCCCATAAACAAACTGGCTAATAAGCCTCCTACTAACAATCCACCCAGCACGCCGCCCCATTTGCTGGCTTGAGAACGTTGACCTAAGGATTTATTATTTTTTGCATAATTTGCTGAAAAGAGACTGCTTTTTGAACGCTGAACACCAAAACTTCGCCCACCGCCAAAACGCTTGGCCGATGCTTCATTCACCACCAGTCCAAAAGCCAGTAGCGTAATTAATAAATACGTAAATAACTTATACATGGATTTGACTCTTTTCTAATTAAATGAGGGTGATTATTGCATGTTCTGCAATACCTGCCTACTGTCCTAAAAAGATTAATGGTGTCTTATTTTTTAATTACTGCACATTATGGTTGAATTATTTAAAAAAAATAAATAATATGTGCAAAATTAATTCTTAATGGTTTTTTATGTCTCTTTCAGACGTTCACATCGAAGCGCTGCTCAATCAAAAATTTTTGGATTATTTTAGCACAACTCCCTCTTATGAAACGTTGCGGCAACATTGTCTGGCAAGAATCCCTCTTCGACCAATTATGGATAGAGTAGATGAGTCATTGCAAATGGTACTCGCTGCCGATAAACATCAAGCTAAAAAACAACTTGAAGAAGAAGCATGCAAAAGCCAAGCGGAATACGATCAACGAGAAGCCACCTCAGACGTTAAAGAAGAACGTGACGACCGACATCGTACTCATACGTTATTACGTACTTTAGAAGAAAAACATAATGCTATCACTCATTATGCCATTACCATCAGCAGGACTGAAAGACAAATACGACATATAGAACAAGCGCTCATTCTCATCGAGCAAGACCTTCGCGAAAGACGTCGACTCCACCCCACGACTCACCAGCATAGTTCGGGCCCAATCTCTGAGACTGCCCACGAACATCACCATTCAGACGGCACGCATACCCACACGCATACCCATACGCATGAAGAAGCAATCACAACCCTAACTCAACAACACACCTCGCGCTCTTTGGAACTTGTGCGATTGCGCCTTCAACTCGATGAACAACGTTCGACAAAATCCAGGCTGCAGAAAGAATATGAAGCGATTGATCGGGAGATCAAAGAGCAGCTTCCTGAAAGGCAGCAACAACGCCAAGAACGAGCTTGTGCACGCGCTGTACGCGCTCAGGCCCGACTGACGGCTGATCCTGATTTTACCCAATTGTCGGCCGACAATCGGCGTATTCTGCAAAAAAAAATATCGGAGCACTATGCAACTCTCAATGATCAATATCGGCAATTAAAAAGCCAGGCTGAACAAAAGTGCTATCCCATTTATTTAGCGCAGCTTCAACAGCAATTGTCGACCATGCCTTATCTCCCATGGCAAGCTAATCAGGCTCTTGAACAAATCATCATATGCATGCAACAATATTTATCCGAAAAAGACGCTGAACAGCGCGAAAGAATACGTTTAGCCACCATACAGCAGCAACTTGCCGCATTGGAACTTGAGTTAAAACAAAAACAACAGCGACAAATCCAATTACAGGCAAACATCCCAGAACTGCAGTCGCAAAATGCGCAGTTAACTCAGGAAAACCAACGGCTTGAACAAACCATTCAAAAACATCAAGCGCTTAACAAACGCATCATCATAGCAGGTATGATTAGCTTGCTATTCACTCTGGCGTTCGTTGCCGGCCCTTTTTTAATAACCGCCCCTGTATCAGCGACGTTATTTCCTCTGTTACTCATTCCAGTCGCAGTAGCTGGTTTGGCAATGACAGGATTATTCATAGCTGCAGCAATCTATGGCATCAAAAACGTCCTTGATGCGAGAAAAAAGCGCATAACGAACAAACCATTACTGATAATATAGTCACCATAGACCGGGAAAACAGTAACATCCAAGCACTTATTACCGTAGAAATACCACAACTGTATACAAGAATAGGTGAAACACAAAACGCTATTCACACGGCTCAATATGAGATAGCGATGCATGAACAATCTGCAGCCAGGACACTGGCTAAAGCATCCAGCATCACCGTTGATTTTACATTACCTTCTTTTTTTGCAGCACCAAATGCCCCAGGTTCTTTCCCTCTTCCTTCTGCTCCTCCCTTGCCAGAAGAAGAGAGACCCGACGGGCGACACCAATTCTATTAATATAGAAAGCCTGTACAACTTCCTATGTGTCATGGGTAAAATCATTGGGCGAAATTACATGGAACCTGACGAAGATCAAGTTTCGCAGCCAATGCAACAAGCCAGCCGAGCCCCTGCATAACCATAGGGAGAATGGGCCATTATTTAATATGGAATCCTTCATAATTCTGCCATGGTATGTCTTCTCGACTGCAGTCATGGACGATGGCCAATTGCGGCCCCTGCTTTAACCACTCGTATAATAAATTAAGTCGGTTTTCATCACCACAAGCCAATACTTCTACTCTGCCGTCTGGCAAATTACGTGCCCAACCATTGAGTCTTAACCGCTCTGCCTGTTCTTTCGTCGAAGCGCGAAACCATACCCCTTGAACTCGTCCTGAAATATAACAGCACATGCAGGCTTGCTTGGCCAAAGATACTCCCTCCCTATTTTATTTTCTGTCATTTAACATATCAGAAAATCCTGGTTATACTAAAAAAATCAACCATCTATTTCATGCTACATTAGCATGCGTCCAGGAGCATCCCATGGAACAGTTGAAAAAAATAATTGCAATCCTTGTATTGGGATTGATAGCTGCACCAATCTTTGCAAAAAACACGTCTTGTCTTAAGTTTGGTATCAGTCAATCCAAATACACCAGCACGGCTTTAGAAAAAGAATGGCCTCTATTTATCAACGCGTTAGAAAAAGCAAGCGGGCATTGTGTACAACTATTAACCTTCAATGATCAGGGCGCCTTAGTGAATGCTTTAAAAAAAGGCAACGTCGCAATGGGCTATGTTAAAAATAAAGCCCTAATAGAACATAAAAAAACATTAAAGCCAATCGCTCAAGTGATAGAAAAAAATCCAAAAACAGGTAAACCCATGACCAGTTACAGCAGTTATGTGATTGCAGAAAAAAACTCAAGCGTTACCTCATTGCGTGATCTGAAAAACCATAAAATTGCCTACACAGATCCCTACTCTTCCTCAGGTTATACTCGTTTAAAGCAAGAATTATCCAAAGCCGGAGTGCGAGCAACCTGGGTTCAATATGATAACATTACCCAGGCATTGGCTGCTGTTAAAGAGCAAAAAGCCGCTGCCGTAGGCATCTGGGATTATCATTTTGAGAAAAAATTGTCTAATCAACAGGATTACAAAATCATTGCCAAATTTTCAAGTCACCCTACCCCATACTTGGTTGTTAATACCAATCAAATAGCCCCGGCGTTACAAATGCAAATCACGTCCAAACTTGCTCATTTTAAAGGGATATATAACATTGTGGGCTTTAAGATAATCTCTAATGCCCAACCATAAATAAAATGATTGTTTTTTAATTAACTTATTTTTTTGGATGAGGCAGCTTGATTAAATAGGCAACGATAAAAGTAAAGCACAGCGCTATCACCAATAAATACATGGTTTTTTGTAAAATAACCGACGAGTAAACGTTATGATGATGCATAATACTTTCGCCGTGCCAAATATAAATAACCCAACTTAATAGCATCAACATCAATGAGCCAATCAGTTGCGCTAAAAGTGTGCTAAAGCTTAATGTACTTGCCAAAATATCTTCCGGGGTGAGGCGCTTAATCGCCATAGCCGTCAAGACAAATGAACCAGTGGTCACTCCCTGCAACAATAATAAGATTGCCACCAGATAAATAGGCCAACTAAAATAAACAAGGAAAAAAGTGGATAACACGGACGTAAGTGCAGCACACATCATCATCCATCTAATCCCAAATCTCTGGGCTAATAACGCAATCAGTGGTGCACCAATGGCGTAACCAATAAAAATAAGGGACGCTAAAAACTCTGATTGGTCAAAACTAATGGTCAAGGTCAGTCCCGATAAAAGAGGAAATAAATGATTGGCAAAATAAATACGAATGACCAAAAATGCACCCAATAAAAAAATGATGCCGCCGCTTCCATGAGAAAACGGGCAATCGCAAGTTGCTCAACTTGATCTGAATAAGAAAACACAAAACAGGAAATTCCGGAGATGAGTGTCGTGAGGGGTAATATTTTCTTTAAATCGAAACGATCCAGTAACAAACCAGCAATCGGCAATTATAAGAAACAATTCGTTTCTTATAACTCTTTTTATGAAAATTAGAATTGAATTTGTACTTGGAAAATCTAAGGAGTATAATTTGAAAACAAAATCACGATTCATTATGTTTTATGAAAATTATCTATTATGCAGGGTATATCGACGCAGCTTCATTCAAAACCGCCTGCATCGATCAAGGGTTGGATCCCCAAAAAGTAGTCTTTCTATTCCCTGGCAACTCCGGTCATCATGGCCGCAATATAACCTTATTTTCAATTAAAGGGGGCGGAGGGCTTGCCGCCGCTTCGGCTGATATTGGTCGTAAAGGGTATCCGACGCTCAGTTTACCCACGACCAGTATGGAACAATGGTCAAAAAATCTCACTCAACAACAAATCGTTGCCGGCGCAATCGCTGATGTTTATCGTGCCATTGGAGCAGGCTACAGTTTGATGTTACCCATTAGAGAGCATAGCAATACCTCTTATTTTGATTCTGGTTTGCAATACAGCGATGGCTTGGCAGAACCCAGTTTTTGGGGAGAGAATCAAAAAATTCCAAACAAACCACTGGCCAACTACTACACAACTGAATTGGATAAGTTGCATGCTTTTATGGCTCTTGCCGATGACGAAAAATTGCAACTGGCATCGACTGATTCTAGCAATCCTTTTTACGCTGCCTATTTACAAGGGCGACAAATGCACTCGGATGATCCCTGGTTACAACCTCCTGGAGCAAGGCCTAAAATTATTATTTCCACACCTCCCCAGCCACTTCCACGCTCACGACTTGTTGAAGACGGCAGAAGAGATATGGAACGAATATTACCCGCCTTACAAGAGGAGCCCGTCAGAGAAATTGCTCCGGCTCCGAGAAGAATGGCAGTCATCAGAAAAGAAACAGCAAAACAATCTTCCGCTCATAAACCGGAACCAAAGGCAACGCAGTTGCACGCTGAAACAGTGCATCCGCAACACAGCGTATCTTTTTTCAAGGCTACCACTCTATCAGCACCAGCGTCTTATCATCAATTATATCAAACGTCAAAAGATCCATTACAAAGCGCACGCGCCCTATTGAATGATTATACCAAAGGCAATTCCTGGTGGCTGCGCTTTTTCACTGGGCATTGGAATCGTCATCACATTCAAGAAGTCGCACAAATCGTTAAAAAAATGGATGATGGTATAATTAAAGACAAACACAGCCTGCTTACTGAGCTCAATAAAATTCATTTGGTTAATATTAATGGCTCATTAGCCAGACGTATTCAGTTTATTGAACGGAAATTTGCTGAAGAAGACGTCGCCCACCAGCATCATTCCACTCCAGCACTGTGATAGTGGGCAATCTCTTATTGCCCACCTCAAGAAGCATCAGCCTCACGAACCAGAATGTGAGACACATTGCTCATTAAATTGCTGCACAAATCGTTGCAGTCCTTTTAAATCCAGTCTTGATGTATTTTTTCGCTGATATGTTTGTAAAAACTTATTAAAGCATGTTTGATAGGGAGTATTCGCTGCAGCCTCTCCCTCGCTCTGAGGATAAGCAGATAAATCCACATAAAGCAGCTTCTCTTTGGCAATATCAGCGCTAATAGGACGTTGAAAAATAGCAACCGCTTTACAGCATATAGCACAAGCTTCCAGATCATCATAAGCTTTAACAGGTTCACCAGCCAACGATAAAAGATCATAGGTGGTTACATTAACGCTATATTGCAAATACTCTTCTGCCCCGCTTTTTTTTCTGACAACCTTCACCAGGCCACCATTACACCGGTCGCCACCATGAAGTGAAGTCACCTTTATTTTATTGCCTGTACGTGCCACCAAGCTGAGTGTTGAAAATTGCCCCGTACCACCACTGTTATTAAGAAGTTCAACAATGGCAGACTCAGCAACCATTCCAAATGGTTTGTAATAGCTATAACCCTGCATGTCACTACCACCCTCCACTTGCCAGTGGTAATCATAACCAACAAATCCTTTTGCCGTAAGCAGTTTGTTTTGGCCTGAAATACCTCGCCCGGCTTCAGCATGCAGACCGCATTGCGCTAAATCGGCAACGCCTTCAGATTCAGCGGCCTCAAAAAACAAAGCGCATCGATTGGCTTTCCCTGATATAGCAGAATTGAGGGAATTTGATGTTCTGCAGCATGAGCAACTAATGGAAACAACAAAAAAAATCGGCCTAATAACCTGAAAAAAAATGCGTTCATAATGGCTTTCAAGTCGTAACGGTAGGCAAGATCATATCTTATTTTTCAAGCATGCCAAGAGTATCAAGAAAAAATAAACGCATGGCAGACCGTCGTATAAAAGGCTAAGAACTCTCTATTCCTTCGACCAATGCTTTTACAAAGGCAGGGCCTTGATAAATCAAGCCAGTATATACTTGTAATAAAGAAGCGCCTGCTGCCAATTTATCCTTCGCTGCCGCAGGACAATCAATCCCCCCTACACCAATGAATGCAACTTCATTTCCAACCCTCTGTTTTAATAGTTGCAGACACTGTGTTGATCTTGCGGCCAAGGGCCGACCACTCAGACCACCTTCTTCATTTCCATGTAATAGATGTTTTACATCGTTACGCGCACAAGTGGTATTGGTAGCAATAATACCATCGATACCATGAGATACGATCACGTCTGCCATTTCTTTCAACGCTTCATCAGATTCATCCGGTGATAACTTAATCACTAATGGGACATAACGCTGATGATGGTCCATCAATTGCAACTGTTCTTTCCGCAATTGGCTGATCAAATCATTAAAATACTCACGGTGCTGTAATTGCCGCAAATCCGGTGTATTTGGAGATGAAATATTGATGGTTACATACGATGCTTGTAAATACACCTTCCGTAAACAGTACAAATAATCGTTTACTGCCTCATTTAATGGCGTATCTTTATTTTTTCCAATATTAATTCCTAAAATTCCCTGATAATTGGCTTTTTTTATGTTGGCCACCAGAACATCAACGCCTTGATTATTAAACCCCATGCGGTTAATAAGTGCTTGGGCTGCCGGTAAGCGAAACAGACGTGGCTTAACATTACCCAGCTGAGGTCTGGGAGTGACGGTTCCTACTTCAATAAAAGCAAAACCCAGTTTGGCTAACGCATCCACATACGCCCCATTCTTATCAAGGCCCGCAGCAAGTCCAACAGGGTGAGGAAACTTCAGGCCCATGACCTGCACGGGTGAAGAAGCCGGCTTGGAAAAACATAGCTTGGGGAGATACTGCAAAACAAATAAGGTCAACTCATGCGCGGTTTCCGCATCCAAACAAAATAGCAGTGGCCTGATTAGTTGTTGATACATGGTAACATCTCAAACCTCACATTGCTGGGCCCAGACACGCAGCATTGCGTTACCATGAGATTGCAAGTGATATTTCACTTCGCGTACTTCCACACCAAAATTACTTTCCTGCAATCCTAACAGCACCGGTCCTAAAAAGGACGATGGCTGGCCGTAACGGTCAATTAATGGAAAAATCCGTACCTCCTTGGCCACACGGGCAAGTTCGCGAATAATTTTCAAGTGGAAATCAACATCCTGATCATCCAAATCAGCAAACAAATAATGGGAACTTAAGGCAAAATCAAATGAAAAGTCCGCAAAAGGCAGATGATAATCAGTCACTGGAAGATACCGTTTTTCGACACGTCCTCGTTCGTAATCGGCAAAAAATTCTGCCATCCCCTTGCGACGTTTGGCAATTAAATTATCCAGACTACCATCACGAGTAAAATCAAACTTATCCTGAGCTTGCTTTACTTTAGCAACCATATCCGCAAAAATTAAGGACACTTTAGTCGATAACGTTGATTTATCCAAAGCAAATAAAGGATCGCAACTAACGACATGATCAGTTGCCTCATGTAGTTCTGCATTAATGGCGCTTGGGCCGCAACCGTATTCCAATAAACGAGCACTGAAATCTTTCTCAGACAAATCAAACATTTCCGCGTATTCATCAACATGATGACCCCAAAGTACCAACTCGCGCATCAGGTTATTCTCCCTTATATCTTCACAACAACAACTAGGACAGGTATAGTCTAACGTATTTATGATAGCTTCAGGAAGTCATTATGCATCATGGTCTGCAACATCAACTCGGCGAAACTTATGATTTACTCCGCGACAGTGTTTATCAGTTTGCCTGTCATGAAATTGCTCCAATCGCTGCCCAAATTGACGCGAATAATGCTTTTCCTAACCATCTATGGCGAAAATTCGGCGATTTAGGTTTATTGGGTATCACAGTCAGCGAAGAATACGGTGGGGCAGACATGGGCTATTTAGCGCATGCCATTGCCATGGAAGAAATATCACGTGCTTCTGCATCGGTGGGCTTAAGCTATGGCGCTCATTCCAATCTGTGTGTCAATCAGATTTATTTGAATGGAAATAGTGAACAAAAAAACGTTATTTGCCCAAATTGATTCGCGGCGAATACATTGGTGCCCTTGCCATGAGTGAATCAAATTCTGGTTCAGACGTGGTAAGCATGCAATTGAATGCACGTCAGCAAGGTAATTATTTTATCCTTAATGGCACAAAGATGTGGATTACCAACGGACCCGATGCAGATGTGCTGGTGGTCTACGCTAAAACCGATAAACAGGCTGGCAGCCGCGGAATCAGTGCGTTCATCATTGAAAAAAATTTTCCAGGTTTTCGTACTGCTCAGAAACTCGATAAATTAGGTATGCGCGGCTCCAATACTTGCGAGCTTGTTTTTGAAGATTGCGAAGTACCTGCTGAAAATATACTGGGTGAACTCAATCAAGGTGTTAAAGTACTCATGAGTGGGCTGGATTATGAACGCACCATTCTTGCTGCAGGCCCAGTTGGTATCATGCAAGCCTGCCTGGATGTTGTACTGCCTTATGTTCATGAGCGCAAACAGTTCAAACAACCGATTGGCGAATTCCAATTCATTCAGGGGAAATTGGCCGATATGTATACAGAGCTAAACGCCTCTCGTTCCTATCTCTATGCAGTTGCTCGGGCGTGTGATCATGGTTTGGTCAGCCGTAAAGATGCTGCCAGTGTCATTTTATATACGGCTGAAAAAGCCACGCAAATGGCCCTTCAAGCCATTCAGACACTGGGAGGAAACGGTTACATTAACGAATATCCAACAGGCCGGCTATTACGAGATGCAAAATTGTATGAAATTGGTGCAGGGACTTCCGAAATTAGGCGTATGTTAATTGGAAGGGAATTATTTAACGAGACGGCTCATTAGCCTGCATTTGTTTATTCTCTTATATATAATTAGAAAAGGGGCGTTATTGCATACGTTTGTTGTCACTCATTCCTTTTTAGGGAAACAAATCGGGATTTTTAAGTCTGGTTCAAATGCATGGAAACTCGGAACCTGTCTTCGGGGTTTTGCTAGGCTTTTAGCCCTGCACCGTTAGACTATGAAGACAGGTTCTCACAAAAATAATCCCTTTTATAAAAGGAAAATAAATCACTTTACCTATTGCCAAATAACGACTATATACTCTATCTCTACCATAGATAAGGAACTTTCCCATGAAACACGATGACGTGGTTATTGTTGCAGCCAAAAGAACACCAACAGGAAATATGTTGGGCAACCTGTCTTCTTTATCTGCTCCAGAGTTGGGGGCTGCAGCACATCGGGCGGTCATTGAGCAGGCAGGCATTTCTCCTGCTGATATTGATGAGGTTCTCAGTGGCTGTGTGCTGCAGGCCGGTATTGGCCAGGCACCAGCAAGACAAGCCGCAAGACTCGCTGGCATACCGGACTCAAAAGGGGCAACCACCATTAACAAAATGTGTGGCTCAGGCATGAAGGCCGTCATGCTCGGGCATGATCTGATTAAAGCAGGCTCTGCGCAAGTAATCCTTGCAAGCGGCATGGAAAGCATGAGCAATGCTCCTTATTTACTGAATAAAGCTCGCTCCGGTTATCGTCTGGGTCATGGAGAACTAAAAGATCATATGTTTCTTGACGGCCTGGAAGATGCCTACGACCGTGGTAAATTAATGGGTGTTTTCGCAGAAGCCACGGCTAAACGCTATCATTTTAGCCGAGAAGACCAGGATGCCTATGCCACACGCTCCATGACGCGCGCATTGCAAGCAGAGGAAGATGGCAGTTTCAAAAATGAGATCGTGCCAATTCTCGTACATGGACGTAAAGAAGACGTTACCATTAGTCAAGATGAAGGACCGGATCGTGCAAAAATTACAAAAATTTCGCAATTACGCCCGGCATTTACAGCCGATGGAACCGTCACTGCCGCCAATTCCAGCTCCATTTCTGACGGTGCCGCCAGTTTGATTTTAATGACGGCAGAAAACGCAGAAAAACGTGGGTTGAAACCATTAGCCAGAATCGTTGCTCATGCCAGCCATGCGCAAGAACCCGAATGGTTCACCACCGCTCCAGTTGCAGCAATCCGCCATGTACTTAATAAAGCGGGTTGGAAACCAAATGATGTTGATCTTTATGAAATCAATGAAGCCTTTGCTGTGGTAACAATGGCAGCGATTAAAGATTTGGAATTAGATATTGAAACCGTGAATGTCCATGGTGGAGCATGTGCTTTAGGACATCCAATTGGCGCATCAGGAGCAAGAATCCTGGTGACACTCATCCATGCCCTCCGGCAAAAGAATAAACGTCGAGGCGTGGCATCTCTTTGTATTGGTGGCGGTGAAGCAACCGCCGTAGCACTGGAATTGATTTAAACCCAATGAAGGCTTATGCTCATTCCAACCTCTTGGAATGAGACATAAGTCTCTAATAACGTTGAGGGAGTTTATGCTCAAACAAAGTATGATGTATCTTTTTTAAGTATACTCGTTGTTATCTTTGCTGCTTATGCGCATTTAATGATTGTCTATATTGATATGTTTTATACCTACGTCAATCTCAAATTATCACCCATCTTCAGTGCTAACGAAACAGGCATCATGATTCGCAAAGTGTTTTCCCTGGTATTAATTCCAGTGGCCATAGCAGCCGTGCCTGCTCTTGTCTATCGATTGATTAAAGGCCGACATATGCCTTATTTTATCCACATAACTTGGCTATTATGGCTGGTTGTTGTGCTTAGCAAAGTGCTTATTCAATAAAGGGCCAACGATGGCAAAAATTATCAGTCAACTGAATTCAACCAGTTCCGAGTTCAAAACGAATCAGGCTGCAATGCAGCGTCTAGTGGATGAGCTGGAAAAAACCATTGCAGACATTGCCTTGGGTGGCGATGAAAAAGCTCGTGCTCGTCATTTAAAACATGGAAAATTGCTGCCACGAGAACGTTTGCAACAACTATTAGACCCTGGCAGTCCTTTTCTTGAATTATCCCAATTGGCGGCTTATGACGTTTATGAGGATAAATTACCGGCCGCAGGATTAATTACGGGAATTGGCCGAGTTGCCAATCAGGAATGTATGATTGTCATTAATGATGCGACTGTAAAGGGAGGAACTTACTATCCCATAACCGTGAAAAAGCATTTACGCGCCCAGGAGATAGCCCAGACGAACCACCTTCCTTGCATTTATTTAGTGGATTCAGGCGGCGCCTTTTTACCACTGCAAGATGAAGTGTTCCCTGACCGCGATCACTTTGGCAGAGTTTTTTATAACCAAGCCAACATGTCTGCGCAAAATATTCCTCAAATTGCCGTAGTCATGGGTTCATGCACCGCCGGTGGCGCTTATGTACCTGCTATGGCAGATGAATCCATCATGGTGCGCAATCAAGCCACTATTTTTTTAGGGGGCCCACCTCTTGTTAAAGCAGCAACGGGTGAAATAATCAGCGCTGAAGAATTAGGTGGTGCGGACGTGCACTGTCGGGAATCCGGAGTTGCCGATTATTACGCTGAAAATGATGAACACGCCTTGCATCTGGCCCGTTGTGTGGTTGGCCACTTAAATCGTCGCAAACCAGAATGCCTGCAACGCATAACCAGTTTTGAACCGGCTTACGACCCTGCCGAACTTAACGGTATTATACCAACCGATGCGCGTAAACCGTTCGACATGCGCGAAGTTATTGCACGTCTTGTTGATGGCTCAGAATTTGAAGAATTCAAAGCGTTGTATGGCACTACCTTGGTTTGCGGATTTGCTCATCTTTACGGCTATCCAATCGGTATTATTGCTAATAATGGTATTCTATTTGCTGAAAGTGCTTTAAAAGGAACGCATTTTATTGAACTCTGTTGCAGCCGGAAAATTCCATTGTTATTTTTACAAAACATCACTGGCTTTATGGTAGGAAGCAAATATGAAGCGGGGGGCATTGCTAAACATGGTGCTAAAATGGTCACCGCCGTTGCCAATGCCAAAGTACCTAAATTTACAGTGATGGTCGGTGGCAGTTTCGGAGCCGGTAATTATGCCATGTGTGGACGAGCTTACGCTCCTCGTTTTGTATGGTCTTGGCCAAATGCACGCATTTCAGTGATGGGCGGAGAACAAGCCGCAAATGTACTCGCACAAATTAACCGAGACAAGCATAGTAAACAAGGCACTCAATGGCCTATCGAGGAAGAAGAACGGTTCAAAGCCAAATTGCGCGAACAATACGAAACGCAGGGAAATCCCTATTATGCCAGCGCAAGGTTATGGGACGATGGCGTCATTGCTCCTCAAGACACGCGTAAAATTCTCGGGTTAAGTCTATCGGCTGCATTAAACGCGCCGATAGAATCCACTTCTTTTGGTGTCTTTCGCATGTAAGCACAAGGATTTAATGTGAATGATATATTAAGTGAACAACAAGGTCATGTATTGCTGCTAACTCTGAATCGAGTGAATAAACATAATGCCTTTGATGATCGACTATTGGCAGGTTTACAACAACGGTTAGAAGAAGCCAACAGCAATCCTGACGTGCGTGTGATCGTTTTAAAAGCAAATGGTCGTCATTTTTCCGCCGGTGCTGATTTGGATTGGATGAAGCGCATGGCTGAGTTTAGTGAAGAGGAAAATGTGGCCGATGCAGAAATTTTAGCAAAAGTGATGTATACCTTGCATCATAGCCCAAAACCTACCATTGCAGTCATACAAGGTGCCGCTTTTGGTGGTGGCGTCGGATTGGTTGCCGCATGCGATATTGCCATTGCTGCAGAAAACGCCCGTTTTTGTTTTTCTGAGGTCAAATTAGGATTAATCCCGGCCGTCATTAGTCCTTACGTCATCAAAGCCATTGGTTCCAGAGCAGCAACCTGGTTATTTATGACGGCTGAAACATTCGATGCCAAACGCGCTTATGAATTGCAACTGGTGCAATTTTGTGTTCCTGAAGACGCACTTGCAGACTATGCACTCACCTATGCCCAACAATTGTCTCAATTAGCGCCCTTGGCTGTTCGTGAAGCCAAAACATTAGTGCATCAAGTGGCAGGAAAACCCATTGATGAAGCACTGCTGCATAAAACGGCTTTTTTAATTGCCAAAAAACGAACTTCAGCAGAAGGTCAACGTGGTCTGCAAGCATTTTTAAATAAGGAAACACCCAATTGGGATTAACCATCAGCCTGCATGTCCTCCCCTTTTGCAACGAATGTTATGTTGGTTAAAGAAAAAAGGCTTACGGCAATGGTTTGAAAATAAAGAAGTAAGAAAGAGGCGGAAACAACAATCATGATACTAGAAAGGAAAAAGTATACCTATGTTTAGTAAAATTTTGATTGCCAATCGCGGTGAAATCGCATGTCGCATTATTAAAACCGCACGTCGCATGGGTATTGAAACCGTTGCCATTTACTCCACTGCGGATCGTAACAGCTTGCATGTATCCCAAGCCGACGAAGCATTTTGCATCGGTCAGCCTCAAGCGTCTGCCAGCTATTTGAATATTGATGCCATTTTAGCAGCGGCTAAGACCTCGGGTGCCCAAGCGATTCATCCAGGTTATGGTTTCTTATCAGAAAATCCGCGTTTAGCAGAAGCTTGCGCCAAGGCAGGTATTATTTTTATTGGCCCAACGATAGCAGCCATGGAAGCCATGGCCTCCAAGCAAATAGCCAAACAACTGCTTGAAAAAACCGGTGTGCCCTTAACCCCCGGCTATCATGGCAGTGACCAATCTGATGAACGCTTGCTTGCCGAAAGCAAACAACTAGGTTTTCCCGTTTTGCTCAAAGCGGCAGCAGGTGGCGGCGGGAAAGGCATGCGCGCCGTTTATGAAGAAGCCGATTTTTCTGCAGCACTGGCCGGTGCCCGCCGTGAGGCGAAAGCCAGTTTTGGCGATGACACCATGCTCATTGAAAAACTTATCAGTAACCCACGCCATGTAGAAATACAAATTATGGCCGATAGCCATGGCCATATTGTTCACTTATATGAGCGCGACTGCTCCATTCAACGCCGCCATCAAAAAATCATTGAAGAAGCACCAGCACCTGGCTTATCAAAATCCTTGCGTCAAGGATTGGCAGAAGCTGCTATAGCCGTAGCGCGTGAAATTGAATACCTCGGCGCAGGCACGGTTGAATTCCTGGTTGACGAACAAGAACATTTTTATTTCATGGAAATGAATACCCGGCTGCAGGTAGAACATCCGGTCACGGAAATGATAACTGGACTAGATTTGGTGGAATGGCAACTAAAAATCGCTGCCGGTGAACCTTTGCCGTGCAAACAGGACGAGCTAAAAGCCAAGGGACATGCCATTGAATGTCGAATATACGCCGAAGATCCAACCCAGAATTTTATTCCTTCCATCGGTCAGATTCGTTTTCTTAAAGAACCAGTAGGAGAAGGTTTACGCATTGACAGCGGTGTTGCCTGTCATTCCTTCGTTACCATGCATTACGATCCGATGATTGCTAAATTAATTGCCTGGGGAAATGACCGTCACCAAGCTCTGTTGCGTCTTCAGCAAGGTTTAAAACATTATTATCTAGGCGGGCTTAAAACAAATATTTCTTTTTTGCAAGCCATTATAAGTCACCCAAGGTTTATTCAAGCCGAACTTTGTACTGACTTCCTGGTTCAGGAACCTATCCAATTGCCAACGGTCAATAAACAATTGGCCTTACACATGGCAACGGCTTTCGATTATGCCTTAAATAACATGGCACAAAAAGATAGCTTGCATAGAGCAACATTTGCCTGGCAAATGCACTTAAAAGGCCAGTGGCGCTGGCGCTATCTTATTGAAAATGAACCGTTCGAAGTCATGGTGATGCCGGTGGATGCTGAGCAACTAACGATTCAATATGGAGAGAAACTCATCAAGATGCATGTTAAACTGGCCGGAAATCAGTTGCAACTTGATGATGGTCACGAACGCTGGCAAGCCTTTGTCGAACCTTTGCCTGAACGCCTGATTTTTTACACACCAATCGGTTCCATTGCAGTCGAGCGCTTTAACTGGCAACAGTCTACCAGCGCATCCAGAAATCCTAGGGCACAACTTACAGCGCCCATGCCAGCGACTGTCGTTGCCATTCTGAAAAACAAAGGAGATCGAATTAAAGCAGGTGAACAACTCATGGTTTTGGAAGCCATGAAAATGGAGCACACCATTCAAGCTCCCAGCGATGGTGTGTTGACAGACATTTTTTTTGAGATTGGCGCCCAAGTCCATGAAGGCGCAGAATTAATTGCTTTAGGAACAGAAAACGACATTAATTCCGTTGAAAAATCAAGTTAGGAACATGCAAGCACGTTTGCATAAGGACAGCAATGAATTATCCACAGCAAGTGACAATCATTGAAGTTGGGCCGCGCGATGGTTTACAAAATGAACCTTCCTTTGTAGGCACAGAAAACAAAATCAATTTAATTAACTTACTAGGCCAAAGTGGCCTACAACACATTGAAGTAACAAGCTTTGTCTCGCCGAAAGCCATTCCTCAGCTGGCAGACGGCGATGCCGTATTCCGTGGAATTGACAAACCGGCAGGAATGCATTTTTCGGCGCTGGTCCCCAATGAGCAAGGTCTATTAAAAGCCATCGAGGCAGGTGTTGAAGAAATCGCTATTTTCACGGCCGCCAGTGAATCGTTTAATCAACGCAATATAAATTGCTCTATTGCAGAAAGCATTCGTCGTTTCATTCCAGTCGTGTCATTGGCAAAAACTGAAAAAATCCGGACTCGTGCTTATATTTCCTGTGTCCTTGGCTGTCCTTATGAAGGGCATATTACACCCAAGCAAGTGACAGAGGTCACTCGTCAATTGCTTGAGCTTGAGGTGGATGAAATCAGTTTTGGTGATACGATTGGGGTTGGTACACCTAAACAAACCAACGAATTAATTGCAGCCATTGCCTCGTGCATGCCTTTAGCAAAAGCCGCCATGCATTTTCACGATACTTATGGGCAAGCCATCGCAAATATATACACAGCGCTGCAATGTGGAATCAATCGGTTTGACAGTTCCGTAGCGGGTCTTGGTGGCTGTCCATATGCTCGCGGCGCCACAGGAAATGTTGCCACTGAAGATGTCTTGTATCTGATGCATGGCTTGGGAATTAAAACCGGCGTTGATATTTTTAAAATCGTCGCGGCCGGTGACATGATTTGCAAAGTCTTGGGACGCAAAAATCAATCCAAAGTAGCCAATGCCCTACTTGCAAATCCGTGTTAACATCCCAATATTTTCGTATACATCAGCAAATCATCGCCGTTATAATATCATTCTTATAGCGTATGAATTGTTGTCATGCATGCACCCTGATTCTTTCATAGAGTCAAAAAAACCAATGCATACAATCTTAGAACCTGACTTCAGAGTTGCCAGGCTTTTAGCCCTGCATAGTTAGATGAGGAAGAAGTTCTTAAAAACATTCCTTCCAGTCTTCTTCTATAAGAAGAACCAAGGGCAATATAATATTACAATTCAAAAACTAAAAACTTTACATAACCTTAATGTTAACGGGCGTTTTTATGATTCAACACACATTAAAAGTTGCTTTAGTCCAGGAGCGATGGTATGAAAATCCCAAGGAACACCAGGATCATATTGCTTCCGGAATTTTTGCCGCGGCCAAACAAGGGGCACAGCTCGTTTGTTTGCAGGAATTAACATTATCTCCTTATTTTTGCACCCGTGCAGACGTAGACGCGACACCCTATAAAGAAGATTTATACACAGGCCCTACCGCGCAATTTGTAAGCCTTTGCGCACGAGAAGCAAAGGTTTGCATTACCGCTTCCTTATTTGAACAGGCCGGATATAATACCGCTATTGCCTACGACAACGAGGGTAAATTCATTGGTTTTACTCGTAAACAACATATTCCGAGCGGTGAGAAATATCATGAGGATTACTATTTCAAACCAGGAGATTCCAATTATCCTGTTCATTCAATTATAGGTCATCGGTTCGGTTTACCTACCTGCTATGATCAATGGTTCCCAGAACTCTCCCGAATTTATGGTTTAAAAGGTGCAGAGGTTTTAGTCTACCCTACGGCCATCGGTGCCGAGCCAACCGCGCCAGGATTTAATAGTCAACCCATGTGGCAAAAGGTCATGGTGGCTCAGGGCATCATGAGTAACACCTTTATTATTGCTGTCAATCGAATTGGTTGCGAGGATGGTTTAGAGTTTTATGGCAGCAGCTTCATTAGCAATCCTCTGGGAGAAATACTGGTACAAGCGCCACGCAATGAATCCGCTGTATTGGTGGCCGAATTGAATTTTGAACAACGCGCCTTGTGGGGCCGATTATTCCCATTTAATCGTCAAAGACAACCGGAAACCTATCAAGAATTAGTTCGTCTTGGAGCCAATTAATGTTCATCACGTCCAGCAACAAGGTTAAACCATGAATCAAAACGCTATTTCCGACGAAAATTTATATAACATCAGCAACTGGGGAGAAGGATATTTCACCATTAATCCTCAGGGTAATATGGAAATATGCAAACATGTCAGCGAACAAGGAGTGGAATTACAGACCATCGTGCATGCCGCCAGCCGTGCAGGATTACATCTGCCCCTGCTTATCCGGTTTACTGACATCTTACATGACCGTGTTGTGAAACTTTATGAAGCTTTTTCTCAAGCCATAGAAGAAACCAATTATCATGGAAGTTATCAACTGGTTTATCCCATTAAAGTAAATCAGGAACAATGCGTAGTACGTGAATTACTCAAGGCCCCTAATCATCCCATAGGACTTGAAGCTGGCAGCAAACCAGAATTAATGGCCGTTTTGGGCTTATTGGGAGAACATTCGTCAACCATCATTTGCAATGGTTATAAGGATCGCGATTACATTCGTATTGCTTTAATTGCACAACAAATTGGGCATTCCGTTTTCATCGTCATTGAAAAACTCTCCGAACTTGATGTTATTTTACGGGAAGCCGAACGTTTACAAATGAAGCCACGCATTGGTGTTCGTATACGGTTAGTGACCAAAGGTGCAGGCAAATGGGAAAATACAGCAGGCGCCAAATCAAAATTCGGGCTCAATGCTGAGCAAGTTTTGGATCTTATTCATCAACTCAAAACACACAATGCTTTGGAGTGCCTGCAGTTGATGCATTGTCATCTGGGCTCACAAATTGCCAACATTCGTGATATCCGTAGTTGCATGCTGGAAGTTGCACGTTATTACGTCGAATTGCGCCGTTTGCAAGCTCCTATCAATACCATCGACGTCGGCGGCGGCCTGGGTGTTGATTATGAAGGCACCCGTTCTAATACAGGGTGCTCTATGAATTACAGTCTTCATGAATACGCTACCAACATTCTTCTGGCTGTGCGCGATCTCTGTCACGAAGCACAAATGCCTGAACCTAATATCATTTCCGAATCCGGTCGGGCATTGACTGCCCATCATGCGGTTCTAGTCACCAACATCACTGGCGTAGAAATGATAAAAAGCTCCTCAGCATTGCCAACCATAGAAGACAGTGAATCACGCATTATTCATGATATTTGGGATACTTATCAAGCCATTCCTGATAGTTCGCCAACAGAAATTTATCATTATGCAGCCCATGCTCTGGATGAAGCAAACTCCATGTTTAAACATGGTGTCATCAGTCTCACTGAAAAAGCAAAAGTCGAGCAACTCTATCATGCGATTTGTCTTGAGATCCAACAACGTCTGGATGAAAATAATCCAGGTGACGGTGAACTCATTGATTTAATCAACGAGCGACTGGCAACCAAAGTATTTTGCAACGTTTCCTTTTTTCAATCGCTCCCGGATGCCTGGGCTATTGGTCAAATTTTCCCAGTTGCACCCATTACCCAGTTAAGTGATAAACCAAGCATGCACTGTATTTTGCAAGACTTAACCTGCGATTCCGATGGGACATTAAAACAATACACGGGCAGTAGCTGCATTAACACCACCTTGCTGCTACCACCTTATCATGCCAATAAGCCCTACGTGCTCGGCTTCTTTTTAGTAGGTGCTTATCAGGAAATTCTTGGCAATTTACATAATTTATTTGGTGATACCAATTCCCTGGATGTCAAGCTAACGGGTGCTGGCACTTTTGAAATTAATGATCTCGTCAGTGGAGACACGGTCACCAATGTGTTAAATTTTGCTCACTTTGATTCAAAAAAACTGTTGCAATCTTATGAAAAGCAATTGATTAAAAGTGATCTGCCGGATGAAACTGTTCAGACTTATCTGAATGAGTTACGCAGTATTTTTACGCAATTAACCTATCTTGACAGTAAGTGAAGGACATTATGAACCCTAAACAATCCGGTTATTTTATGCCTGCCGAATGGTACCCACATCAAGGATGCTGGATGGCTTGGCCCTGTCATAGGCTAACTTGGGAAAAAATCGGTATACAACGGGCTCGCCTGGCGTTTGCAAATATTGCTAAAGCCATTGCCCAATACGAACCCGTGACCATGTTGGTTAACCCTGAAGATATGGCTTCAGCAACCGCTTTATGCGCCGAAGAAATCCGTCTTATTCCATTCGCCCTCAATGATTCATGGACAAGAGACACCGGTCCAACCTTCCTCATAAATGCAGAGGGAGAATTGGCCGGGGTGGATTGGATTCATAATGCGTGGGGAGGAAATTATGAACACTGTGAGCTGGATAATAAAATTGCTGCTGCCGTGATTAAGCAAACGCACGCCCGCTATTTTCACGCTCCCTTAGTGATGGAAGGCGGTTCATTTCATGTGGATGGCGAAGGTACTGTTTTAACCACCCGGGAATGTTTACTGAACAAAAATCGTAATCCGGAACTTTCACAGCAAACTATTGAACAATATTTATTTGATTTCCTGGGTTCTGAAAAAATAATCTGGCTTAATCAGGGATTAATAGGTGATGAAACAGATGGACATGTGGATGAGATTGCTTGTTTTATAGCGCCAGGTAAAGTGCTGGCTTTAATAACCAACGATAAATCCGATGTCAATTATGATATTCTTCAGGAAAATCTGGAGATTTTAAAATCAGCAAGCGATGCAAAAGGCCGAAAACTTGAGATATTTGTTGTAGAGCAACCTCCGGCTACTTATCTGGAAAACGAGCGTTTAACCTTGTCTTACATCAATTTTTATCGCGCTAATCATGGCATCGTTATGCCAGCTTTTGGGTATGAATATCATGATAAGGCAGCTCATGAGCTCTTTATTAAATTGTTTCCTGAGCATAAGATAACTCAAGTGATGGCCTTGGATATTTTTGCTGGCGGTGGTGGTATTCATTGCATTACACAACAACAGCCTAAAGCAGGTTAATGTGTGGATATTCACAATGCCTCTTTTAATAAGAGGCATTGTTATATGTTTAAATTCAACCGCCTTTTTGAGAGGGGCAACCTAAATAAAAGGATATGATTATGAACACGGTAGTATGGAAGCCCAAACATCCTGAAGCAAGCAGAATGTGGCAATTCATGCGCTTCGTTGAACGAACTCACCAAGAGCATTTTTCCGATTATCAGCAATTACATGCCTGGTCCGTGCAACAGCCCGCTCTTTTCTGGCAGGCGCTTTGTGAATTCTTTAACATTCCTTTTGATGAACCGGCTAATCAAATCCTAAATGATTATTTTCATATGATGGAAGCGAAATGGTTCACCGGTGCTAAATTAAATTATACCCAGGCATTATTATCTCATGCAGATGAGCGTACAGCGCTTGTTTGCGTTAATGAACAAGGGAAACGACAGACTCTGACTTATCGTGAACTCAGGCAGCAAGTGGCTGCATGCGCGGCTGGTCTGAAAGAAGCTGGTATTGACAAAGGAGATCGCGTTGCTGGTTTCATGCCAAATGTGGCTTATACCATCATTGCCTTTCTCGCCACTGCCTCCATTGGTGCCATCTGGTCTTCTTGCTCTCCTGATTTCGGTGTCCCTGCTGCTGTTGACCGACTCGGGCAAGTCACGCCTAAGATATTGTTTATCTGTGATGGCCATCAATACCATGGAAAAATTCATGACGATTTTGTAAAAGTAAAAGAATTTGCTGCCATGATGCCCAGTTTGCAGCACATTGTGGTTTGTCCTGTCATGAATAACATCAGTGAATTATCCATAACGGACAAAACCATTTTGTGGGATAATTTTCTTAAGCCCACCGAGGCATTGCATTGTGCGTCCCTGTCTTTTTCTCATCCATTGTATATTCTCTTTTCATCAGGAACCACTGGTAAACCCAAATGCATCATGCATGGTGCTGGTGGTGCTTTATTGCAACATATTAAGGAGTTGGGCCTCCACTCAGACATCACAGCAAACGACAATTTATTTTTTATACCACCTGCGGATGGATGATGTGGAACTGGATGGTATCCGTGCTCGCTTTAGGAGCAACGCTTACCTTGTATGAAGGCTCACCCACTTATCCTACAACGGATCGGTTATTTGAATTAATAGAGAAAGAAAAAATCAGTGTGTTTGGCACCAGCGCCAAATTCCTGTCAAGTGTTGAAAAAGAAGGCACCAAACCCAGAGAAGCATTTGCATTAAAGGAGCTACGCTGTATTCTCTCAACCGGTTCACCACTTTTGCCTAAAAATTACGATTATGTCTATCAGCAAATCAAACCAGAAGTGCAATTATCTTCCATTTCCGGGGGCACTGACATTGTCTCTTGCTTTGCACTTGGGAATCCCCTCTTGCCTGTTTATCGCGGAGAATTGCAGTGTCTTGGTTTAGGCATGAGTGTCAAAGTATTTGATGAACAAGGACACTCCATACGCGAAGCACGTGGCGAATTGGTTTGTACCAAACCCTTCCCTTCCATGCCCATTGGATTTTGGCAAGACCCAGATAATCAATTGTACAAACATGCCTACTTTGAACGCTTTCCTGGCGTTTGGGCTCATGGAGATTTTGCCGAAGTGACCGCTCATGGCGGCTTGATTATTTATGGCCGTTCCGATGCTGTGCTTAACCCTGGAGGAGTACGTATAGGAACCGCGGAAATTTATCGTCAAGTTGAAAAAATTCCGGACGTATTGGACAGCGTCGTGATTGGTCAAGATTGGCAAGATGACGTTCGTATTGTGTTGTTTGTAAAATTACGAGAAGGGACGCTCTTGGATGAGGCACTAAAAACCACCATTCGTCAAACCATCCGTACTCATGCTTCGCCAAGACATGTTCCGGCAAAAATCCTGCAAGTGGCAGATATCCCCCGAACCATCAATGGCAAAATCGTAGAGCTCGCCGTTCGTCAAGTCGTGCATGGACAAGCCGTACAAAACATACAATCATTAGCCAATCCAAACGCATTGGATTATTTTAAAAACATTCAAGAATTACAGGAATAATCTCTACTCAGCGATCCCAAGATCTACAACCATATTCCTATGTCTCGAAATTTGTTCGCAAGCCCCAGAAGTTAAGAATTTTTTCAGACATAATCCCTCCTGCAGTACTCCAAGGCTATTCCATTATAAATTATTGGGCTACTCACAATCTATCGTTGCGAGCGTTAGCGAAGCAATCCAGATCGATGCTTTTATATCTCCTCGATCTGGATTGCTTCACGTTGTTCGCAATGACGATCGTTTAGCTGCCGTAATCCACAAACAGGTTGTCAATCGATTCAACTCATGTATAATCACAACAGCGCCGATTTGAACACACAGCTTGCGGGCGCTCAATGACATCCATTTGTTTAGAAAAAATCAAATGAATACCGTTGTCTTTGAAAATACGGCTAAAGCGGGTCATTGATTCCCCTTTCTAGCATCCCGCCTGCTGTAAACAGACTCTGGTAACCAAATGATTGAACTTTCTGGATTAACAAAATCCTACGCTGGCCATGCTGCCCTACAAAATATTCATTTATTCATTCAAGAAGGTGAGATTTTCGGCATTATTGGTAAAAGTGGTGCTGGCAAATCCACCTTATTGCGTTGCATCAATTTACTGGAACACCCTGATGCGGGAAATGTTATCGTTGACGGAGAAACCATCACGACCCTAACTGGCGCTGCCTTGCGGAATGCACGTCATAAAATGGCCATGATTTTTCAACAATTTAACTTACTGAATTCAAAAACCGTTTATGACAATATTGCTTTGCCCATGCGCATTCAGGGAATTGACGAGTCCACCATCAAAAGCAAAATTGATGAATTGTTACCTTTGGTTGAATTGACTGACAAAATACATGCTTATCCTACGCAATTAAGTGGTGGGCAAAAACAGCGGGTTGCCATTGCCAGAGCATTGAGCTGCTCTCCTAAAATTTTATTATGCGATGAAGCCACTTCAGCCCTTGATCCTGAAACCACTGATGCCATTTTAACCCTTCTAAAAAAAATCAACGGATTGTATGGCATTACGATAGTGCTTATCACTCATGAAATGGAAGTCGTTAAACGAATTTGTCATCGAGTTGCGGTGATGGAGGCTGGCCGAATCGTAGAAACCACCGCCATTTCCAATGTGTTCCGTAATAAAAACAGCTTGGCACGCAGCATGCTGTATGCACAATTAAGTCCTGAATTACCTTTATGCCTAAGCAACCAGTTGACCCAAGAAATCAATAATAAACCGCTGGTACGCTTATTTTTTGAAGGCGAAGGAGCAACCGTGCCGTTTATTAGTCAAACAAGTCGTGATCTTCATTTGGATATCAACATCTTACTGGCTAATATTGATCGTTTTGATACCGTCACGTGTGGGGTACTGATAGCCGAGTTAGCAGCCGATCCTTCCTTAATGACAAAATTCATCCATCGCTGCGAAGAGTTTGGCCTGACTGTGGAGGTTCTGGGTTATGTTACGTAGCGCTCATTCAACAAACAAGATGCATTTAAATTCCGTTTGGGGAACTCTGGAGTTACCATGTCACTGACGATGTTTTCTGATTTTCTAATTGCAACGGGTGAGACCTTGTACATGGTACTCATCAGTACGCTTTTTGCAGCATTATTCGGTCTGCCATTAGGCACTCTTTTATTCACCAGTGCGAAAGTAAAGCCGAATCAGACCATTAATCGTCTGATTGCCGGTTTGATTAATTTTAGTCGTTCCATACCATTTATCATTTTATTGGTTGCATTAATTCCATTTACTCGACTGCTCATAGGAACCTCCATTGGAATTCATGCCGCCATGGTACCACTCACGATTGGAGCCACACCATTTTTCGCCCGTCTGGTCGATAATGTTTATCAGAGTCTCTCCGGTGGACTGATTGAAGCAGGGCATGCCATGGGTGCAAATACCTGGCAAATGATTCGTCATATTTTATTGCCTGAAGCCACTCCACAGTTGATTCATGCCATAACCGTAACAGCAATTACACTGGTTAATTATTCCGCAATGGCAGGCACCGTTGGTGGCGGTGGATTAGGAGATTTGGCCATTCGTTATGGTTATCAGCGATTTAACGTCACGGTCATGCTGGCAACCGTTTTTATTCTGGTTGTTATCGTGCAATTGCTGCAAATGGGGGGCGACCGAATGGCACGCCGGTTTATACATCATTAAGCTAAGCCTTGCTGGAGATTATCATGCGTATTGTCAATCTATTTGCCCTGTTTTTATTGTTAACAGCCTGCGGTAAACCTTCACCCAACACGCTCGTGGTAGGAACCATTTCTGGCCCGGAATCCGAACTGGTGGAAACAGCACAAAAGGTCGCAAAAGATCGTTATGGCTTGACCGTAAAAATCATTGAATTCAGCGACTATAATTTGCCAAATGAAGCACTGCAAGACGGCAGCCTCGATGCTAATGTTTATCAACACCTGCCCTACCTGGAAGCGGCCAGTAAAGCGCATGGATACGATTTAGAAGTCATTGGCAAAACCTTCGTTTATCCAACTGGGCTTTATTCCAAAAGATTCAAATCATTAGCCAGCCTTCCTAAGCAAGCAGTGATTGCCATACCCAATGATCCCAGCAACGAAGCACGTGCCCTGCTCTTGCTGCAAAAAGCAGGATTAATTACTTTAAAAGACACACGCAATGCAAGCTTACAGGATATTGCAACGAATCCTAAACAATTTCGTTTTAAAGAATTAGATGCCGCGCAATTACCCAGGGTACTGACAGATGTCGATGCCGCCGTGATCAATACGACCTTTGCTATTCCGGCAGGATTGAGCCCAACAAAAGACACGTTATTTAGGGAAAGCAAAGATTCTCCCTATGCCAACTTAATCGTCATTCGTCGCAATAGTCCTAAAAAGCCCCAATTGGAATTATTGGTTAAAGCGCTCAACTCTCCTGAAGTCAAAGAAAAAGCTCACGAGTTATTTGGTGATGCAGCTATTCCAGCATGGTAAGTCATTCTGGCAATGATTCGCCAGAATGATTTTTTCACTGAGCTTATTCCCAGGGGCTGCCCCATTAAACCGTTGTCCTTGCGAACAACGTGAAACAATCCAGATCACGGCGACCTAAAAGCATCTATATGCTTCGCTAACGCTCGCGAAGACAGATTGTTAGTATATATAATATGATTACCAACGTAATCGTGCGCTTGTCTTGGCCATTGCTGCCCAAATTCCAAGCACAGAAATTGGCAGTTTATATTTTCAGGAAACCCATCCCGAATTTCTATTTAAAGAATGTTGTTATTTTGTGGGCTGGTGAATGAGCCTAAAGATGCACCTAATGCCTGATTTGCGCTAGATCATTAATGAAATCTGCTTAACTGCATACGATCTCAGCGTATTTATCCTGCCCACTGCGATGGACTTACAGTAGTCCTTTTCTTTTAAACACCGTTTTTGCGGTCATAATAGCATTTGTTGCCACAGAAAACCCTCCATATAAAATCATTTGGGTGATCACTTCAACAATTTCTTCTTTTGTTGCGCCACAGCGTAAAGCACATTCAATATGTAGATCGAGTTGCGGCAAACTATCTCCTCGAACAACTAATGCAGCGATGGTACATAGCTCTTTAGTTTTATCCGATAATACGCTACCGTCAGCATCATAGATATCTCCAAACGCAAACTCCACATTTACTTTTGAAAATAAAGGAGCGACTTCTCGAATGGCTGCTACATATTTATCTGCCTCAGGTCCCAAATGTTTTCGCATAGACTTTAGACCTTTTTCATAACGATCAACCATGATGACCTCCTTAGTTAAAATAGATTACCCGAAAGGCTATAAGGCCCTGAGCCTAAACAAACGATGACCCATAAAGCACTAGCGATCACAATATTTTTTTGTGCTGAAGTCACATGTCCAACCACACCTAGACTTTGGACTTTTTCTAAAATTTTTTGATCGGCGTTTGATGCTGTAGCGCTTAAATAAAAGCTGGTAATTAAGCGGCTTAATTTATAATGCACCAACACGCCTATCAGGCTGTAAATCATCAAGCACGCCGCACCCACTTGCGCATATATACCAAACAACACAGATAACGAGCCGGCAATCATGACAAACACCATCAAAACGGCAAAAAGCTGTGGTTGAAATGGTGCAATTAAGTCGACTAATTCAACCGTTGCATCCCAGTCAGATAGCTGTGCTTTTAATGGATACAGAAACATCCATGCCAATATGATTCTTAGAACAACAAAAGCAGCAATTTCCATATGGCCTCCAGTGTTACAGAATGTGGTCTCTATTGGTTTGTATCTGGGTAACCCGCTTTAAATAATTCAGGATTATCCGAGTAATCGATGGGAATATCTATGAGTACAGGAACGGTTTGTTTAGAAGCTTCTGCAAAGATCTGCTCAAATTGATCTGGATGTTCTAACTCATAACCTTTTGCCCCAAATGCTTTGGCAAAATCCACAAGATTAACTTTGCCAAATTTAACGCCAGCTTCACGCTTATATTTCATTAGCTCTTGTTCTTTCACCATGTCATATGAGCCATCACGCCAGACAAAATGAATGAAATGTTGTTTGTTACGAACAGCAGTTTCTAGTTCCATGGCTGAAAATAAAAACCGCCATCACCTGACATCGAAATAATACGCTTATGTGGGTAGGCAAAGCGTGCAGCCATAGCCCAAGGTAAACCTACACCCAACGTCTGCTGTCCGTTGCTAAAAAGTAAATGATGTGGTTGGTAGGATAAAAAATATCGAGCCATCCACATATAAATTGTGCCAATATCACAAATCACCATGGTATCATCATCAATCACATTCCTCAGTTGATGAATAAAATGCAAGGGATGCATCAGGTTATTTCTTGATGTATGGCGGCTGAGAATGATGTTTTGATATGCATCATAGAAGGGTTTCACATTGTTTTGATTGCGAGCAACCATCTCCTCATTCAACAAGTTTTTTAATGTAGAGATGCTGGCATCAATGCTTCCCAACAATTCGTATTGGGGTTGATAGCCCTCATGAATTTTTGCCGGAATATAGTCGATATGGATGACTGTTTTTTTACATGATGCATTCCATACCTCCGGATCATACTCCACCAGATTCAGGCCGATCGTGATCACGAGATCTGCTTTGGCCAGCAATTGATCGCCGGGCTGGTTGCGAAATAATCCAACACGCCCAGCAAAACAAGAAACTAATTCCCGTGATACCACACCAGCTGCTTGAAAAGTACTGACAACGGGTAAATGGGTTTTTGTCAATAAAGCACGAATTGCTGTAGTATTTTCTGGGCGGCTTGCTTCTTCTCCCAGTAATAACACAGGAAACTTGGCTTGATTAATTAAAGTAGCAGCGGCTTGTATCGTCTCTGGATGCGCAGCACCATAACTGACTTTTTTCATGGGTGGAATCACCGCTGCATCGGTTGATTCGGCGAGTACATCTTGTGGTAAACTAATAAAGCAGGCGCCACTACGAGGCGCCCTTGCCATACGAAATGCATTAGCAATGACTTCAGGGATATTTTCAGGCACTGTGACTTCAACACTTAACTTTGTGACAGACTTCATTGCTAACACATTGTTAGTATTCTGATGAGATTCTTTTAAGCTCATATTACGTGGAACATTGCCGCCAATGGCTACCACCGGATCGCCTTCGGTTGTCGCTGTTAATAAACCCGTCGCCAAGTTTGTAACTCCCGGCCCTGATGTCACTAACACCACACCGGGTGTTCCAGTGATGCGACCATATGCCGCGGCCATGAATGCCGCATTTTGCTCATGCCGACAAATAATCAGCTCGATAGATGAATCTTCCAATGCTTCAAAAACAGCGTCAATTTTTGCACCAGGAATTCCAAAAACATATTTCACCCCGCGAGCTTCTAGGCATTTTACAACAAGTTTTGCAGCATTATCTCCTGACATTGCCTCTCCTTTTATGATTGCTCAACTGACATCCCCTAGCAAAGATGATCTATTAGTATAGTAATGAGTGCACTTGATTTGAGTTTAGCCCATGAAGGCGTGATTTACTACTCTTAACCCCATGGGCAGGGCAAACGCATCTTATGACTAAAAATAATCCTGAATGTCATCTTTGGAGCGATAGCGAAGCAAAGACAAGTTTTTTAACAAATACATGTTCAAAATTTAGATGCATTTGCCCTGCTCTGAAGACAGATTCTTAATCGCCAGTTAATGAATTAGTGTTATACTTTAGTTAAGTTTTCTTTCTATTCGCAGGTATATAGCATGAGTTTCTTAGGTGCTGCAGGTGCTGGTGCTTTAATCGGATTAGGGGCTCTACAATATGGAACCGCGCAATTAATTGCCAAGCTAAAACACAAAATGGCCGGGGACCCAAGAGGTATGTTACCCGCTGACCAACAAGAATTTCTGAATACTTACATTGACAGTATGGGGCTGGCAAAAGGGTTGCCAGGAGCTGAAGCCTTTAACGCGTATGTGGATGGACGCATTAAAAACGCTGATGGCTTTGCCGCTATAAAAGTAGGCGATCAAACCCTCGGTGAGCGATTAAAAGCAGCCGCCGAGCACACTGATGAGCCCCAACGCGATGCAGCAGCGGCCATAAAAACAGGGATAGAACAAGCTCTCGCTCTGCATGGGACCACAACGGCTGCGCAGGAAACTTTTGCCGCCAAAGTTGCCGAAATAAACCAGGCCATTGCCGATCCAGCCTTTCGTTATGATCCAGCCGGACTGGTGTCTCGATTGCATGTCATCCGCAATGAAGCGCGCAGTGCCATTAACACACAACATGAAGAAGAACTGCATGCGCTTGCTGATAAATTTGCGGAAGGCAGTGACTTTCGAGCACATCTTGAAACCATAGGCATGGACGATGAACAAATTGAACAACTGCAAAAAGACATGGAGACCTCTCTTAAAGAATCGCATCAAAAAGAATTGGCAGCTTTTGATAAAACCATGAATGAACGCCTCACCAAGATGCATCAGGAAGCGCAAAACGAGCGCGATCGCATTCATATTCTGGCTGCCATGTATGAAAATAATGCCACCATGCGCCGAATCATTAATGAGTTGGCTGATAAAAACAGAAAACCCAAAGGCACAGGCGGTATAACGCTTTCTCTCGAAACATCGGACGATGAGAAGCGGTTAAAAAAAGTTCTTTTCCAAGGCATACAAATACAAGATTTGGAAACCATTGAAACCGTTGCTGGCCGATCATTGACACGCACGAAAGACGGTGGTTTCGCCATGGAATTTCCGCATCGGCTAAGCAGCCCATTTTATTATGGCGGCTGGAACAGCAAGATGAAAGAAGACATCATGAGCATGGTCTTGCTGGTTAAAGCTTCAGGTCATGAAACCATCACCATGTCTTTAAACCATAAAGACCCCGAACATGCCAATGAATTGGCCCGCAAGGCTTATGAAGCTTGTCTTGAAGCCGGTTATAAGGAAGATGAAATAACCATTAAAGTCAATGGCAAAGAATTATCCGCCGAGCAAGTAAAAGAATTATATAAAGAATACCCATCAAGACTGCAGGCCGTCACCAGTCGGGCACAGATGTATCAAGAAGAACGAGAAAAACACATCATGGTCGCAAAAGACGACAAAGGTGCAGCTAAAGAGTTTGATACGGCACTGCAAAAATATCGTGAGGAAAAAAAGGCAGCTGCAGCTGCGGAAGCGGCAACATTAACCACCCCTGAGGAGGAAGCAACTCGTGGTCATGGTCATAGTCATGGTTAGACACTTAAAATAAAGCTACTCTTATGGATAAAAATCTGGTATTTTTATTGTTGCATGTTTTTAGGAATTAAAATTCCAAACCTGCGTGTGTACCGATTTTATCTAATCCCGCCGGATATTGGGATTACCAGCCGCAAAGGAGAATAGCCATGAGCGCGCGACGATTTGAAGAGTTTGAAGCAGCAGGCGTAGATGAGCTCGTTGATTTTCAAGACAGCGCCCATCATACCAGTTTAACAACCAAGCTTGAAAGACGGCGGCGAATTGAAGAGCTTGAAGAAGAAAAACGATTACGTGAAGAATTAAATGAGTTTGCATAACAGCTCATTTGTATAACGGACATGCCGCACCGCAAGGGTGTGATTTAAAGTGCAGTTTTTTAGTATCTCGTCATCCAGAGCGCAGCAAAAAATCTCATGAGTTTGGCACAGCGCCTTATTCAGCGGATTCTTCGCCGCACTCTGCATGGCAGCGATATGCCAATACCTTCGTTATTACACATCAGGAATAAATATCAAATCTTACCGTCTTGCCTTCAATACTACCGGCAGGTGTCAATAACGGCGGTATACGTTGTGGCCATTTGACAACAACTCGCTGGCGCGCGCATGATTTGGCAAGATGAAGCAGTTCAACCGCATCTTCATCTGCTCCAATCATCTGCTGCAGAGTTTGCATTTCCTTTTTGACGAGGGCGGATTTTTGTCGATGCGGATGCATGGGATCCATATAAATCACATCCGGATATGCTTCAATGGCCAACGTCTGCAAATATTGCCTGGCATCCATGCTTAGCAATGATAAACACAACGCTCTTGGTGATTGGGCGTTCAGGCGTTTTAAGCCATCCGCAAGTAAAGCTGCCATCACAGGATTACGCTCAATCATGACCACGCAAGCCCCAAAACTGGCCAATATCGCTGCATCTCGCCCCCAACCTGCCGTTACATCAAAAATAGTCATCCCTTTAGCTGGTTTGCAAGCACGCACCAACCCTTGATGTTTGCCTGCGGCGTGGCGCCGTTGCCAATTCGCAGTGCTGAAATCTGCATATAAAGGTGAAAAGCCTTCAACCAGCAACTCCAACCGTTCCGCGGTAACCTGTAAACGAGGCAAGCATTGATTATCTACTCTAAGCGCCAAGCGTTCAGCCAGTGATTTCGTTTGCTCATATAAACCTTCATGATCAAAGCCTATCGTCAACAAAGATTTCATCGTGATGCCAAAAAGTCAGTCACACAATCCGCCAGCGAATTAAACACAGGAACATCAGGATAAGCGGCCAAACCTGCGCGATCCGTCATGGAAGACAACACCATGATAGGATTTGCTCCGGCCGCCATTGCGGCTTGAATATCGGACACACGATCACCAACAAAAGGGACATTGGCTAAAGAGCAATTAAACGCATGTGCAATGGCAAGAAGCATGCCAGGCTGTGGTTTGCGGCAGGCACAGCCAGCATCCGGCATATGAGGGCAATATTCAATTCTATCAATGCGCCCTCCTGCACGACATACATTGGCGATTAAGTTAGCGTGTATAGCCGCTAATTGCGCTTCATCGTAATAGCCGCGTGCAACTCCTGATTGATTAGTGGCAATAGCCACCCGATAACCTGCTTGTGTAAGACGAGCGATTGCCTCAACACTACCAGGCAATAATTCAAATTCATCCACTGACTTAATGTAGTGGAGGGAATCCTGATTAATCACACCATCTCTATCTAATAGGAACAAATTATTCATTGGATCGACAATAAGGAAATATCTGCAACGCCCTGCAACAATGCTTGCAAGCGCAATAGCAAGCGCAACCGATTATTTTTAACTGCTTCGTTATCAACCATGACCATCACATGATCAAAAAAGGCATCTACGGGTTCACGTAAAGTGGCCAACTGTTCAAGAATATGAACATAATTCCCCTCACTGTACAGAGGAATCACCGCCTGTTCCATGGTTTGAATGTGATCAAATAAAGTTCTTTCTGCAGCTTCTTCTAATTGCTGAGGTTCAACGGCTGTATTCAGCGACGCCAGAGACGCTTGCTGCAGTATATTGTTAACGCGTTTGCAAGCAGCCGATAAACTAACTGCCTCTGGCAAATGAATAAAATTAAGCAGCGCTCTGACTCGCATATCAACATCATAAAGCCAGTCATTTTGACGAGCCCGCACGGCTTGAATCAAATCGGTTGCAATATCCTGACTTTGATAAAATGACTGCATGCGCTCAAGAATAAAAGCATGCAACTCTGCAACCATTTCTTTTCCGGGCTGCAAGCTGTCTTCATAACCATGCAACGCTTGTTCTATTAACGTCGAGAGATTAAGTGGCGCGGATGTTGCCATCAACAATCTTACCACGGCCAACGCATGCCGTCGCAACTTAAATGGATCCTTTACCCCTGTTGGTTTTTGGCCAATCGCAAAAATTCCAACCAAGGTATCAAGCCGATCAGCAAGGGATAAGGCAAGTCCCAAAGTGGTTTCAGGCAGTGCATCAGCAGCAAAACGAGGCATGTATTGTTCGTTTAATGCTTGCGCGACAAGCATGTCTTCACCATCATGCTGGGCATAATAATATCCCATCAACCCCTGCAATTCGGGGAATTCACCCACCATCCCAGTCATCAAATCGCATTTACAAAGTTCGGCTGCGCGCAACGCTTGTCTTTCATTGAGTTGTAATGGTTGAATGAGAAAATTCATCAGGGTCTGAATGCGCATGGCCTTATCCTGCAAGCTGCCCAAACGTGCCTGAAATATCACGTTTTCCGTTGCAGGGATATAATCACTCAGGGCACGCTTTTGATCTTGTCTATAAAAAACGCGGCATCGCTTAAACGAGCCCGCATCACTTTTTCATTACCCGCAATCACTTGCTCTGCGTGATGGCTAACGATATTGGCCACAGCAATAAAGTAAGGCTGTAATTGGCCCCGCGAATCACGTAAGGCAAAACATTTTTGATGAGATTGCATGGCGGCAATAAGCGCTTCCGCAGGAACATCCAGAAACTCTTGTTCAAAACTTGCAAGCAAAGCTCGCGGCCATTCCACAATGGAGGTCACTTCATCCACAAGGCTTTCAGGCATGACTGCATCAAATCCGTGTTGCGCTGCCAAATCTTCCACTTGCTCAATAATCAATTGCCGACGCGCATTAAAATCCGCAATCACAAAAGCATCTTTTAATAGCACCTCATAAAGGTGGGGGCTGGAAATCTCAATGGCTTGTGGATGATGAAAACGATGCCCATAACTTTGTCTCCCAGCGACAACACCTAGAATTTCAGCAGGGATGACGCGATCACCAAATAACATGACAGCCCAATGCACCGGCCGGGCAAATTCAACATCACCGTCTCCCCACCGCATGGGTTTAGCCATTGGTAAAGCAGCAATGGCTTCCTTTACCATCAGCGGTAATAAATCACACGTATCGGCTCCAGGGCTATCCGACTCATACGCCCACCATTCCCCCTTATCCGTTTTTATCTTGGTAAGCTCATCCAAAGAAACGCCACAAGATCGCGCAAAACCCAACAAAGCTTCCGTAGGTTTGCTCTCGGCATCACAAGCAGCAACACAAGCCGGGCCACGTCGCACTATTTTCTGGCTTGGCTGTTTGTCTTCCACCTGCTGGATTAAGACAGCCAGCCGCCTCGGCGTTGCAAATCGCCGGACTTCACCATGGTTTAGTCCTGCTTTACGGATATTTGCCGCTATATTGTTTGCCAACGCATCAGCCAGAGGCCATACCGCACCAGAAGGTAATTCTTCAGTACCTAGTTCAAATAGCAAATCATTCGACATCACACACCTTCTGCATAGGAAAACCTAACGCCTCACGCGCTTGATAATAAGCAAGCGCTACCGCTCTGGATAATTGCCTGACTCGCAAAATATAGCGCTGCCGCTCTGTCACAGAAACAGCATGGCGCGCATCAAGCAAATTAAACGTATGAGAGGCTTTCATCACCATTTCATACGCTGGTAGAGGAAGTTGCAAATCAACTAACTTTTGGGCTTCTATCTCATAATAGTCAAATTGCTTAAATAACACATCAACGTTTGCATGTTCAAAATTATAAGCCGACATTTCTACTTCATTTTGGTGAAACACATCCCCGTAAGTCACTAAACCTTGTGCCGTTTGACTCCAGGGCAAATCAAACAAATTATCCACACCTAAAATAAACATGGCCAAACGCTCAAGCCCGTACGTCAACTCCCCAGTAACCGGTTTGCATGGCAAACCACCGACTTGTTGAAAATAAGTAAATTGTGAAACTTCCATCCCATTTTGCCACACTTCCCAACCTAACCCCCAGGCACCCAGCGTAGGAGATTCCCAATTGTCTTCAACAAAACGGATATCATCCGTCAGTGGATCAACGCCTAATACACGCAGAGAATTAAGATATCTTTCCTGAATATCCAGAGGCGATGGTTTTAAAACGACTTGAAATTGATAATAATGCTGGACACGATTTGGGTTTTCACCATAACGGCCATCCGTGGGCCGCCTCGAAGGCTGAACATAGGCCGCAAACCAAGGTTCAGGTCCAATCGCGCGTAAAAATGTTGCCGGGTGAAATGTACCAGCACCCACTTCCATATCCAATGGTTGTAATATGACACACCCCTGTGCCGCCCAAAATTGCTGCAAGGTCAGAATAATATCCTGAAAAGTATTAGGTTTTGTCATGTAATTCTCAAATTAATACCTGGTTCAATTAAACGCTTTGATAACCTTTTTAAATAAGGAAAGAGAGGGATATTTTTTAGCCCTGCATCATTAGACTATGAAGACAGGTTCTAAAATCATTGCTGGCTATTGATTAATATCATCCACGCCAGCTGGCTATGAAATCCCTCTTAAACCTCCCTTTCAAAGGGAGGCTCTATTAAGAAAGATTATATAAGAAAACAGCTAAAATAGCGTTTAACTTCCCGCTTTTTGAATCAAATCCTGCAGTGCTTCCTCACTGGCAGCTCCCGGAATAAAAGCCGGATCGCTGTCTTTTTTGAACTTACCATCTGGCGTTGCCGCAATGATAAAAGCAGGGGTACCCATTAAATGCATATTTTCAGCAAGTTCACGATTTCCCTTCAATGCATCGGCTACTTTTTGGCCTTCCATGTCTTTTTTCAGTTGTTCGAGATTTAAGCCAATGGATTTTGCGGTATCCATAATAACGGTTTCATCCAAACGCTTATCAACACTTAACAAGGCATCATGCATTTGCTGATACTTGCCCTGCATGGCAGCTGCCAGAGCGGCTTGTGAAGCCAGTTCAGACGTTTTACCAAAAATAGGGAATTCTTTGTAAATAACGCGCAAATTTTTATCTTTTTTAATAAGTTCATTGATGACGGGCTTCATTTTTTTACAGTGAATGCATTGGTAATCAAAAAATTCCACCAGCGTAACATTTCCTTTCGGATTACCCCCTACTGCCAAATTTTCTGTAAATAATTGCTCGGCATTTTCTGCGATGGCCGCTTTGGCTTGCTCTTGCATGCTTTGCTGCTGTTTTTGCTGTAAAGCTTGAGAAGCCTCTATCAACACTTCAGGATTATTCACCAAATAATCATGAACCAATTGCTCAATTTCTTTTTTTGTTCCGCTGACAAAGTATCTGCCGCCAATACCACGGGAGATGTCATCGCTGTCGCCAGCATGGTTGCAGTAACCAGATTTTTTAACTTCACGCCTTTCCCCTCAGTTTCTATTCAATCTCAGTAACGAACCCTAGCACCAGCTCATGCTAAATTCAAGGCTCTGCCCACAATTTTACAAAGTTAAATTGGCATAAGCCAACACCAGCCACTTCATGCCATGCTCAGCAAATTTGACTTGCACGCGTGTATGAGCACCACTACCCTCTACAGCCAATACAACTCCATGCCCAAATTTTACGTGATGAACCGATTGCCCGAGCTTAAGCCCAGCTTCCTCAGCCGCAGAAGGCACCTTGTTGTTTGGGGCAGGAAATTGATAATGGGCTTTGGGACGTACTTCATCCAACAACTCCGCCGGCAACTCTCTTAAAAAACGAGAGGGCCGATGATACTCTTCCCGGCCGTATTGGCGGCGGACCTCAGCGTACGTCATAATGAGTTTTTCCATCGACCTGGTCATGCCTACGTAACAAAGCCTGCGCTCCTCTTCAAGTCGACCTGGCTCTTCAATGGATTGTTTACCCGGAAATAAGCCTTCCTCCATCCCCACAAGAAAGACAAGAGGAAACTCAAGTCCTTTGGCTGCATGCAGCGTCATCAAATGCACGCAATGCTCATGCTCCCCTCCTTGCATTTCACCAGCCTCCAGTGAAGCATACGCTAAAAACGACACCAGCAACGGCCACTCTTCTTCTACATCCTGCTCATAACGAAATTGCTTGGCAGCATTCACCAATTCTTGCAAATTATCCAGTCTGGATTCCGACTTATCACCTTTTATTTTGGCGAAATGGTCATATAAGCCACTGTCTTGAATGATTTTCCAAATTTGTTCATCCAGCGTTAACGTCAGTGTACTGACTTGCAATTGTCGAATTAAACCTACAAATTTGGATAATGCTGCAGAGGCACGTTGTGGCAATTGCTGTGAGGAAAGCAATTGCTGGGCCGCATGCCAAAGAGAACAAGATGCATCCCTGGCATACGTACGCAAATCATCCAAGGTTTTTTCACCAATACCACGAGTGGGGAAATTAACCACTCGCTCAAAGGAAGCATCATCATCCGGATTAGCAATCAGCCGCAAATAGGCCAGCGTATCTTTTACTTCAGCTCGCTCAAAAAAACGTACGCCACCATAGATGCGATAAGGAATGCCAGCACGTAATAAAGATTCTTCTAATAACCGTGATTGCGCATTAGAACGATATAAAACAGCCATTTCATCAGCACGCCGCCCACGATTTATTTCCAGACCAATACGATCGCTTACAAACCTTGCCTCCTCAAGTTCATTAAAGGCACTGTAAACCGTAATTTTTTCGCCAGCCTGCCCGGCTGTCCATAAATTCTTTCCCATACGCGATTGATTGTGCGTAATCAACGCATTTGCTGCATCAAGAATGGTGCTGGTTGAACGATAATTTTGCTCAAGCCGAATTACCTTCGTGTCTGCAAAATCATGGGCAAAGCGCTGAATGTTTTCTATTTTTGCACCCCGCCAGCCATAAATGGATTGATCATCATCGCCAACCGCCATCACAGCCGCTTGATTTCCAGCCAACAGGCGAATCCAGGCATATTGTATGGTATTGGTATCCTGAAACTCATCCACAAGAATTGCGCGAAAGCGCTGCTGGTAATGAGCAAGCAATACTTCATGATCGCGAAGCAATTCATGGCACCGCAATAACAATTCAGCAAAATCAATCACGCCCGCCGTCTGGCACGCCTGTTCATAAGCAGCATAAATACGAACCAAGGTACGGCCTGGCCCATACTGAGGCACATGAATATGCTGCGGACGCAGGCCTTCATCTTTTTTACCATTAATAAACAGTTGCGCTTGTTTAACCGGCCATTGCTCAACATCAAGATTTAAAGAAGTGATGACGCGTTTGAGCAAGCGTGCCTGGTCATCGCTGTCAAGAATATGGAACTGTTCTGGTAAATTCGCTTCCTGATAATGTCGTCTTAACAAACGATGACACAAACCATGAAAGGTACCTACCCATAATCCTTGCACCGGACAAGACAGCAAATGACTCAAACGAGACTTCATCTCTCCTGCCGCTTTATTGGTAAACGTTACAGCAAGAATAGCATGGGGTGAAATGGATTCCTGCTCGATTAGCCAAGCCATGCGATTAACCAATACTCGTGTTTTACCACTGCCTGCGCCAGCGAGCACCAGCACATTACCCAGTGGTGCCGTCACAGCACGGCGTTGGTATTCATTAAGCCCCTGCAACCAAGCTGTCATACGTCTATCCTAATAAAAAAAGAGGTGTGCATTATCATAAATTTAGCAATTAATTACAAAACATTGGCTAAGTTTCTGACTATGATCTGGCCTGATGGCTTGCAACAGCAGTATTCTTCCATTATCTTTTCTTGAGCACAGGTGCCCTGGTTGCAAGCAACCAGGCTACAAGCCAAATAAGGCGTAAAAATCATACCGCAATCTACCAGGATTTAATCCATGCTAACAGTTGTTCAACGAGTCAGCGACGCTTCTGTCACCATCCACCAAGACATAGTGGCTCAAATAGAGCAGGGATTGCTTATCCTGTGCGGCTTTGAAAAACACGACACAGACGAAACCTTAAAGCGCATGGTAAAAAAATGTCTAAATTATCGGATATTCAGTGATACTCAGGGAAAAATGAACTTAAGCCTCAAAGACGTTGGCGGTGGCCTGTTGCTGGTGCCACAGTTCACTCTATTAGCCGAAACCGAGCGCGGCCTGCGCCCCAGCTTTACCAAAGGGGCGCCTCCTGACCTTGGCCGTGCTTTATTTAAGGCACTGATTGAACACGCCCGTGAACAATATCCCCACGTGACTTGCGGCTCTTTTGGCGCTGATATGCAAGTCCGTCTTTGCAATGATGGTCCAGTGACCTTTATTCTTCATTTTTAACCAATTAGACAGCATGAACCTGTGAAATCACATTGGCCCCTCTTTTCATAAAGAGAAGAAATCGAAAGCACTTAAGCAGCAGGTGCTGGCCCGGCATCTATGTCATCCTCATCCGACTCATCATGAGGTTGTGGAGGCTGCCAATGGGGCAAACGTAAGCCACTAACAGCAGGATATCCGCGCGCATTCAGGCGTTTTACTTGCTGCTCGCCTCGTTCATCTGCAAATTGGCTATGATCTCGTTTTGTAGAGGCCAGCTTGGGAAACAACAAAGAATTGCTTTGCGACAAATGAATCCGCTTTGGTTCAGGCAAGCTTTTCTCCGCACCATCCGTAGAAGCAGCAGCTGCTTCTGCCTGACGTTTTTTATTTTCTTCTCTATCTAACAACTGCTCAATAGAAGAAAGCGCCATATCTACTAGTGAGGCAGAGAAAACATCAGACTCAAAATATTGTCCTGGAGAATCTATTCCCAAAAGGCTGCCTAGTTTCATTCGGAGACGATGGCATATTGCCAATAGTCTTCCTGTAACGACAAGACACGTAATAATTGTAATTGCTCGGGGCGCTCGGAAACCATTGAAGCATCAAAAAAAAGCGCCTGCAATGGGAAAGTGCTCAAGTCAATGCCAAAAACGCGTTTTACATACCCTGAAAAACCAAGAACGGCAAATGATTGCCTATTAACGCTGGCAAGACGTCCACGATCGGTATCACTCAAAAAAAAACCAATGCGACTTAGTGCGTCATCTGAAAGATGAGTAAATTCAGTCTCAGGTTTTGGCATGAAAGAACTCCTATACCAAATATTGGATAAATCACCGGGATGACGGATACAATGGTTGGCTGCTCCACAATTGTGGCAACAAAGAAGGCAAGCTCCAAGGTGAAAAAAACCTCAGAGAGGCAGCCAGCGGTTGTCCTTCTGACGGTTCAACAACCACTTGTCCCACCGAAGTTACAGTAGAAGCATCTGCTGGTAACTCGGTTATCGCAATTTTTGCTGCTTCACCACGAAGCGCAACCGAATGACCATTAGCCAACACGGTGGTTCTATCGATTTCGGGTACAGATGCTGCAAAATGACGTTTCCTTTTGCCCGATTTTGCTGCAGGTGCGAATAAGCCAACTTCAGAAGATCTGGCCGGCTTAGGCCGTATATCCGCCTCAAGCTCAATTTTTTCTTTGCGAGAAATCATTCCAACTTGCGCGGCAACATTCAAAAACTCACCGGCTGTTTCTGAATTTTTAAGCGTTAAAGCTTTTAAAAGTTTGATATTAAATTTTCGGTTATCAAACAGATTAGTCGAGGTATGCAACTCTTCCAAAACCAGTTCAATCATGCTTGGATGCAAGCAAGAAAATACGTTTGCGTAATTTTCCACAGCTTCTTCATGATTTACATCGGGATTTTTTCGCTTCTTATTATAAACAACCCAATCATTTTCCCGAATAAATGTTGCAAACCGTTTAATGGCAAGCCAATCATTATTTTTAATGGCGAGTAACAAGGGGCAGAGGTTATCGTTATCAACCAGCACAAATGGATCTTTCTGGACCATACCACAAAGCTTGCCCAACGGAAAAGCACTGAGTTTCTTAAAAAGCAGGAGCAGTTTTTCGATAGCCTGATAATCATGAAACTTCACCGCCAAATGCAGAGGTGATAATTCATGTTTATTTTGTAAGATCAAAAGATGCCGGGCTTTCAGAATAAGAAAGTCATTTTTGGATTCTATGGCCTCATCAATCTGCCTTTCGATGGCCTCAAGAATTAAAGCCGCACAATCGGGTCGCTGATGATACAAAGCGTAATGGAGGGCAGCGTCATGCTCCTCGTCCACCATGCCTATCAAATCAAGTTTTAAAGAATCCGATTGTGCCAGTAAAATGGCTGCATGCGCTGTACGTCCAAGTGCTACTGCCAGCATGAGTGGGCTGATATAACCTAAGAACATTGCATCAGATTTCATTAAATGCATCGAAAGAGCAGCCGCTTCTCCCGCCACCAAGGGCAATTTTTTATCATCCAAAATAGCCTGACATAGAGGAGAAAGGTAGTATTCTCCAACACGATGTTTATCTTTTATCGTCAACGACAACAATCTTGGCGCTAACTGAAAAGTCTGAATTAAATCTTCCGATGTACGATGACCATCGCTGGGATGCAAATAAACAAGCCCTTCCGGATAATTGTAATTTGGTCCATAATGAATGAGAAGCTGTTCGCCAGGCTCAATGTCTCGCAATGCAACATAAGCAATGTATTCTTTTCCCTCTGGCGTTTCACGAATTTCGGGATAAAGATTAAAATATTGGGCAGAATGATTGACAAAGCGGGTAGCATTTCCGACTTCTTCACAATCTTCTACAACATCGCGGCTTAATTCATAAAGATATTCTGTTCTGGCAGAACTTGCCTCTTTGCTGGTCAAACGCTTTCCTGCATAAACAAACTCCTCCC
Source organism: Legionella oakridgensis ATCC 33761 = DSM 21215 (assembly GCF_000512355.1). Classification (NCBI taxonomy): domain Bacteria; kingdom Pseudomonadati; phylum Pseudomonadota; class Gammaproteobacteria; order Legionellales; family Legionellaceae; genus Legionella; species Legionella oakridgensis. The sequence goes on from NZ_CP004006.1 coordinate 2,071,056, forward strand.
CTTTGGCAATGCGCCGGCTGGCAAAAGCACCAAAGGCATTGGGAATATGGGACAACCGTGGGACCAATGCAATAAAAATTGGCGTACCATCTTCTGCAGTGCATTTAAAATGCATGTCTTCCGATGGATATTGGGCTTGCAAATGCTTACTAATAACCGTTTCAAGGGCTTTTCGGCCTGCTGCAATGCCTAAATTATACACGACTGTTCCTGGCATAATATGTCCTAACAGTAAAAATTTCGCGCATTCTCACATAATAATCGTCAGGAAACAATAACCCTCTGCTAAAGATGTTTTAATTTTAAACAAAATCATCTAAATGTATTGCCGTTTTCAAGTTGACATATCTGGTGTAGTATTAATATTCAGCCCAATAAATAGAATGATTATGCGCTTAATTGTTACACTTGCTGCCTTCACAGGAACTCTATTATTGACCTCCTGCGTTCAGAAAGGCACGAATCCTGTCGATCCTTATGAGCCAATTAACCGCAAAATTCATCAATTTAACATGGCGTTTGATGCCACGGTATTAAAGCCTCCGGCAAAACTGTATAAAGCCATTTTGCCATCACCAATACGAGCAGGCATTAATAATGCCTATAACAACATCAATATGCTGCCTACGGTGGCCAATGATGTCTTGCAGTGGGAATGGAATTATGCCATTAAAGACAGCTGGCGTTTTCTGATTAACTCAACGTTTGGAATTGCCGGTGTGTTTGATGTTGCCGCAAACTCATTCAGTTTGCCAGCACACAGCAATGATTTGGGATTAACGTTCGCCAAATGGGGTGATAAAAAATCCCCTTACGTGGTCATTCCTTTCTTAGGCCCCAGCACGATTCGTGATGGCATGGGCATGATGTTTGATTATGCCTTGTTTACTCCATACCCTTATATCAAATCTGACAAGTGGCTGTATTCCATTTTAGGATTGCGCTACATTGACTTACGTTCGCAAATGCTGGAAAACGATCGCTTAATTGCTGAAGCGATGGATCAATATACTTTTATCCGTGACGCCTATCTGCAAAATCGCAATTATCGCATCAATGGCGCACAAGACAATGGAACGCAGGATGATTTAGGCTCTTTATACGTAGACGATGAAGCAGGCGAATCTGAAAGCACGCCCGCTGATGCCAACCCCCAACCTGAATTCCCACTCACTGAAGCTAAACATGCTGCACGTCGCGCTGTTCCAGCCTGAAATTCCACCTAATACCGGCAACATCATACGCTTGTGCGCTAACAGCGGCGCACAATTGCATTTAATTCATCCTCTTGGGTTTTCTCTGGATGACAAACGCATGCGGCGTGCAGGTTTGGATTATCATGAATGGGCCAGCATCATTCATTATGAGAATGAGCAAGCTTTTATCATGCAAAACCAAGCCCGGCGAATTTATGCTTGCTCAACCAAAGCACAACCATATTACAGTGACATCGCTTATGCAGAGGAAGACATGCTGTTGTTTGGACCGGAAACCAAGGGACTTCCAAGCCATTTATTGAATGCGTATCAAAGCATCCGCATCCCTATGCGCCCTACCAGTCGGAGCCTGAATTTATCCAATGCCGTTGCCATCATTCTTTTTGAAGCATGGCGCCAGCTTAAATTTAGCTGACAACCAAAGATAAAACTCTCCTGGGAACATCAGTGAACAGCCTGCTGCTGGATCATTTAATAAAGAGAGAGGGATTTACTTACGTAGCAAGCTTCCTAGAGCCCTGACGCTTTGCTGCAAGACAGCGTAAATAATCGCCGGCAATGTCCAAACTGGTTTCAGCCGCTATTTCCCGTATGCAGGTAGGGCTAGTGACATTAATTTCCGTTAAATAATCGCCAATGACATCTATGCCTACAAAATATAAACCCTTGGCTCGCAGCGTAGGCGCAATTTGCTTACAAAGCCACCGATCGCGCTCATTTATCGCCACCACCTTGCCGTGCGCACCGGCTGCCAAATTACCGCGCAATTCCCCCTTGGCGGGCATGCGGGCAAGTGCATAAGGCACAGGTTCACCATCTATCAGCAAAATTCGCTTATCACCGTGCGTCCTGATTTCAGGAATGTATTGCTGGGCCATAATGCTGACCATTTGGCCGTGGGTCAACGTTTCCAAAATCACAGACAAGTTATGGCCTTGTTCATCCACGTGAAAGACCGATCTCCCGCCCATTCCTTCCAAGGGTTTAAAAATAACCTGTTGATGTTGTTGCCAGAACACCCGCAATCGCTGAATGTCTCGACTCACCAACGTTTTCGGACAGCATTGAGGAAAATTCATGGTAAAGAATTTTTCATTGGCATCGCGCAAACTTTGTGGTTTATTGGCCACCAGCACGCCCTCATGCTCTGCCAATTCCAGAGCATACGTCGCATAGATGTACTCCATATCGAAAGGAGGATCTTTACGCATTAAAATAATATCAAACGATGACAAAGGCTGTTCCCCCAAAGAAACAGTTTCTGCCCAGTCTGCAGTTTGTTCATCCTGCAAATGAATTGCAAAAACCTGGGCATAAGCTTGCCCATCGCGACAAACCAAATCATATTGAGTGAAATATGAGCAACTCCAACCCATAGACTCAGCGCTTTGAATCATTGCCACGGTTGAATCTTTATAAGGTTTTATGTTTGCTAAAGGGTCCATCAACACGCCAAGCTTCATGATTTATCTCGTTTAATTTAAGTTTAAATGTTAACCAAACACACCTTAACTTTTTACTCGTATGCCTATCTTTTTAAAAAAGCAGAAAAGAAACCCTAAGCGATTGCCGCAATTTCACGAGCCGCTGCCAGTGCGGCCAGTCGCGCAATAACACCATACACATAAAAACGGTTGGGGGAATCAACAACCTCTAAATCCTCTCGCGGCATGTTACAGGCTTGTGCAAATGCCAAAGGCTCAAAATGCATTCCGGGCGCGTTCAGATTTTCTGCTTTACCACGACCATGATGAACGCGGTAAAAACCTCCGACAACAAACGGACCAATCATATACACCACAGGTTCTGCCACAGCGCCGTCCGGCATGGTTTCAAACGTATAAATTCCCTCTTGCACGATAACGCGGCTGACTTTACGACTGCCTTTACTGGCCGCCATGCGAGTACGTTGCTTACGATTTAACTGTAAAATTTGTTTCCCTTCATGCACCATCATGACGCTCATTCCATAAGTACCATTATCAGCCTTGATGACAACAAAAGGATCTTCCGTAATGCCATAGGCTGAGTATTTTTCACGAATATTGGCCAAAATCCCATCCACCACCTCAACCAAAGCATCGATGCCTTCCTGAGCCATAAAATCAATACCATTAACGGCGTTGAACGCAGGGCAAATCAACCATGAATCCATATTCACTAATGCTGCAAATTCTTCTGCAATTTCAGCAAAACAATGGAAATGGCTGGATTTCAGTCGGGAAGCCCAGCCTAATTTGGCCGTTGGCTGAATAGGTTGCTGCAAGTCTTGTAAACTATCAGGGATACCCGAAGATAAATCATTATTCAGCAACAATAAACAGGGATCAAACTCTGCCAAACGAACCTTATTGCCGACACGTAACAAAGGTTCAATCAACAAAACTTCGCCATCATCGGTAACCACTTCCACCGGAACAGTCATGGTTGTATCCAGGCTGCCAATCCGAACCACAAATCCCGCTTTAACAAAAATATCACGCAGCACACTTAAACTATGCAAATAAAAACGATTGCGCGTATGGCTTTCCGGCAAAATCAATATTTTTGTACAATTTGGATAACTTTCACCAAGAACCGATTGCACGGCCTGAATGCATAAAGGCATGAACGCACGATTTAAATTATTAAACCCCGCCGGAAATAAATTAGTATCCACCGGCGCCAATTTAAAGCCGGCATGCCGCAAGTCCACCGACGACGTAATAGGTGGAGGGGTTTTTTGCCATTGGCGGCGAAACCATGCTTCAATAACAGCCACCTGACTTAAAATGACTTTCTCGACATGATACAGCGGGCCAGTATGGGCTGTGGTTAAATGAGGTACAGGGACATCGATCACGTGGTATCCTCTTATAAACAAATCAATGCATGGATATTAGCTCAGGTTGAGCAACCATTCAAAAACAACCTAACCATTATTCAAAAATACAGCACAAACCTACTCAGGATCGTTGCAACACGGAAGGGATTTTTAAACAGACCAATGTCTTTTTTTGAGTATGATATACTCATCATCTGTTTTTGCGAACAACGTGAAGCAATCAGGGCAAACGCATCTAAATTTTGAAGTAACTCCCCACGTCATCCCGAGTGCAGCGAGGGATCTCCAGCAACTGGCAGGTATTAAATTAATGTAAAAAACACTTGAAAAATTATGCGGTTATGATCAAATAGCTGCATGAAAGACCATGAACAAATCATCACAACGCTTTTGGCAAAGATTGCTGAACTGGAAAAAATCGTAGAACAGCAAGCTGCACGAATAGCAGAGCTGGAAAAACGACTGAACAAGAATAGCAGCAACAGCTCAAAGCCCCCTCAAGTGACGGGTTAGGCAAACTACGCCGTACGACATCACTACGTGAAAATGGGAAACGTAACAGTGGTGGCCCAAAAGGCCACAAGGGCGAAACGTTAAAACAGATTAAATCACCAGATATTGTCAAAAACCATGTATTGCTAACATGCCCGGATTGTTATGGTTCATTAGTTTCAACGCCGGTGATTGGAATTGTGAAGCGCCAGGTTTTTGATATTCCACCACCCAAAATTGAAGTCACGGAACATCAGGCTGAAGTAAAATATTGCGAGTGCTGTAATAAAACGATAACAGCAGCATTTATCAATATCAGCATTTTATTCCAGAAGACAGGATGCAACAGTTGTTTTATGACCTGTACGGAATTCAACTGGCTACTGCAACACGGACTGGATATAACCGGATTGCCTTTGATACATTGGCATCATTTGAAGAATCGGTATTGTCTGCAGTCAAAACTGCTGCCGTAAAAAACCTGGATGAAACAGGGTTTCGTGTGGCCGGAAAAACACAATGGTTGCATGTGGCATCGACTAAAACGGCAACTTATTATCACATATCTCCAAAACGAAAATCATTACTGGATGGCCTTTCAGGTACCGTCATTCATGATCACTGGAAAAGTTATTACAATTTGGGAGGTGTGGAGCATGCCCTATGCAACCAGCATCACTTGCGTGAATTAAAAGCAATAACCGAGCATGACAAAGAACCATGGGCACAGGCTATGACCCGACTATTACGTGTTGCTCTTCGCTGTCGTCATTTTAATGCACATCATGCAATACCTGTTGCTCGCATCAAGCGGTTGACCAACATCTACAAGAAGATTATTCGAGATGGGCTGGCGTATCATGAAACGCTGCCGCCATTGCCATGCAAAGGCAAACAGGGTCGACAACCTTGACGGACAGGTCAAAACCTCTTGTGGCGTTTATTTCATTACAAACAAGACGTTTTACGGTTTCTTCATGATCTGGCAGTTCCATTTACCAATAATGATGCTGAGCGTGATTTACGAATGATGAAATGCAAACAAAAAATATCCGGTGGTTTTCGGACCGCTCAAGGCGCTGAACAATTTGCTCGTATCCGAGGATTTATCAGTACGATCCGTAAACAAGGATTAAGCATTATCAGTTCCATCCAATTTATATTTTCTGGTACTATCCCTGTGTTATCAGGAATCTGAGATAACAATACAGTCCAACAGAGCAAAGAATAGCATATGCATACGGAGTCTTGCGTTTACCTTCTGACCAATAAACACAATAATGTTTTGTATACCGGTGTTACCCATGATTTGATACGCCGTGTTTATGAACACAAAAATAAACTGGTGGCTGGATTTACCCAAAAATACAATGTGGATCGACTGGTTTATTTTGAAGTTTGTTCAGGCATCGTCATGGCTATTGAGCGAGAAAAACAAATCAAAGGGTGGTCTCGAAAAAAGAAGCATGATTTGATTAATGCATTGAATCCTGAATGGAACGATTTGTATCCATCGCTACTTTAAAAATTGTGCCACTGCAGGCAGATCCCTCGCTGCACTCGGGATGACGTGGGGAGTTACATTTTGAACATGTATTTGTTTAAAAATTTGTCTTTTCGAGCGATAGCGAAGCAACCCAGATCAACACCCTATTGAAAATTGGGTCTAGATGCTTCGCTATCGCTCGCAAAAACGACATTTAGTATTATTTTTGGACATAAAGATGCGTTTGCCCTGTGAAGCAATGACGACCGTTTAATGGAGCAGCCGGATTTTTATATGACCCTAATGCTTTCAATCATTTTTCTGATATGATGAGAAACAAACTCGACACGCTTTGAGGAAGTTTGCAGATGCTGCCGGAACTGGTGGAACAATTTAGCGGTCAGATACAAACCTTTTATTATTTATTAATTTTAATTAATGCCATTTTACATGTTATTTTTGCCGGAGCAGTCGCGCGCGATGCCGGTATTTTACATAAAATTGGCCAACGGCCTGCTCTAGTATCTGCTGCTACCTGGGCGTTTGCAACATTAATCGGCGGAGTAATTACGGCAACCATTTATTGGTTTATTCATCATTCCACACTGACCCGCCCCATCATTCGAGAGACTAATTATGAGCGATAATAAAGTAACCACCATCAATGTGCATGAATTAAAAAGGCGCCTTGATGCGGATCCCCAATTATGCCTTATTGATGTACGGGAAAAGCATGAATGGCAAAGCATGCATATTGCAAGCGCACGCCACATTCCTAAAGATGAACTTGTCGCTCGAATAGAGCATGAAATTCCTGAACGCGAATGCCCTATTTATCTTCATTGCCGTGGCGGAGTACGCTCCCTATACGCTGCCGAATGCCTTATCAACATGGGATACCAACAAGTTTACTCTGTGGATGGCGGAATTATGGAATGGGACCTCTGCGGTTATCCCGTGGAAAAATAATTTAGAAACATTCAGGCTCCCGCATACCCTGTGGATTTTGCTTTAGTGCAAAGCGCGTAAGGATTGAAGGAGCAGAGTTTACATTAAGTAAATGAGCACCATAGAACGGTTTACAACGTATTAGTAATACAAAAGCTCCATACCTTAAGGATAAGAAGATGACATTTATCAGACCTGCGCTCGGCTTACTTCAAGGCGTTATTATTTACGCACTGATTAACTTTGGCCATTTTAGTATCGCTAGCACATTTTGTGCCATCATCATACTGACCTTTCCGCTGTTTGCCTTGCAAGTCAAGCTGCCTGAGCGAGATACGCTGGCACTTGGCCTTGGTATGTTAATCATGATGGCCATTGTCTATGGTTTTGTCGCCTATCATTTACTTAACGACCTTACGAATGCTGTTTCTTACGTAACACCAATACTGGCAGCGCAAGGCGCGGTCAGTGCCTTTATCGTTTTTATTTTTATTGCGTCGTCATTGAAGAAAAGCGTTTTGCCTTTTCCTATGCAACGCTGTTTAGCGAAGTCTGGCAAATCATTTTAAAACTTATTCTTGGGCAATTATTGGTTACATTAACCATGGGATTATGCACGCTGGCTGCCCTTTTATTTCAATTGCTGGATATCCCCTTCATTCAAAAAATTGTCTTCAGCCCGGCTTTTTTCTACATCATGCCACCTTTTTTCTTTGGCATTGCAATGACCATTCTTCATCAGTATGAGCAAATTTTAACAAAACTCAGGAACATATTGCTGGCTTTTTGCAAATTCCTCTATCCTATTTTTGTGGTAATTTGCCTGGCATTTCTCTTGGCAATTCCTTTTGCAAACCGCGCATTTGCCGATTTTTGGCCAGTTATTGTTGTTTTAAGTGCTTTCAACATCCTCTTGTTTAATGGCATTTTTCAAGCAGGGCTGGATAAGGAACCTTATGTCCACTGGTTTTGTTATCTGATTTATGCATGCTTTATTCTCAGTGCCTTATATTCTTTATTTGTTCTCAAATACCCCTGGCTGGAGATGTGGAACTATGGCATGACCCCCTTGGCGTTATTGTTATTGATTGCTCTTATCATTCATGCTTTATATAACGTCAGCTATAGCCTGGCCATTTTTTTCAGCCAAAAACCCTGGCTGAGCATGATAAAACCTGTTAATACCATGCTTGCACTGTTTATAGCCGTGGTCTATCTAATCCTTGCCTTGCCCTGGTTTCATATCGGTAAAATTGCAGCCCATAATCAGCTGGCAAGACTCTTGAACAATAAGCCCATCATCAATCCGCAAAATCCTAACCTGAATCAAGGGTATCTGGTTGGGGCTAACTTACAAGGTGCTAATTTACAAGGCCGGGATTTACGCAACATTGATTTTTCCCACGCCAATCTGCAGGGAGCTAATTTAAGTAGCGCCAATTTGGAACATGCTAACCTTCAAGCAGCCAATTTAAGCCATAGCAATCTTAATAAAGCCAACTTAACAAGAACACAATTAAGTTATGCTGATTTAAGTCAGGCCAACCTGAGTAATACCGAGCTAAACAGAGCATGGCTTAATCAAGCAATTTTAAATGGTACCAATTTGACAAACGCCGATTTGCAGCAAGCGTTCGGCTTGCAACAAAAAACCTTGATAAGGCTTGCGGTACAAACGTCAAATTACCGCAAGATCTAACCATTAAACCCTGTCCATAATTCTATGCTTAAACGTGATGAACGGTTTATGAAGCTGGAACGAACCTACGTCCCGCCTTGTGTACGTAGCCGTGGATACACCGCGGCCACGTCAAACTAGAGATGAAACAACTGCGTTAGACAAGCCTTCAGGACTTGCGTTGTCTCGCCGTTCTTAGGATAATTCGCCACAAGTATTCGAATGTCAGGTATCTCATGCAGCAATTAGGACAATTCATCATAAATCACTGGCCGCTTTGGCTGGCACTTATTATCATCCTCTTGTTGATCTTTGTGAATGAATGGACGAACCAAAGGAAAAAAGCAAAAGAGCTCAATCCATCCGCCGTGGTGGATCTAATGAATAATGAACATGCCGTTATCATTGATTTGCGGGATGCAGAAGCCTACCGTGATGGCCACATCATTGACGCAGTACGAGCCTCCGCAGATGATTTTAATCAGCAACGCATGGATAAATACAAAACAAAACCCATCATCCTTGTTTGTGCTCGTGGTTTGCAATCACCGGCATTAGCCGCTAAATTACATGAACAAGGATTTGAGAATCCCATGGTGCTTGCAGGAGGGATGGCAGCCTGGGTTTCCGCTAATCTGCCTGTTATAAAAGGCAAAAAATAAAGATGCTAACCTGCATGTTTCATCCATCCAACGTTAATAAATTTATACAAGGATAACGATAGAATGACCGAACAAAATAACAACCAACACCAGGCCTCTGAAGTACAATTCATGATCCAACGTATTTACATTAAAGATTTGTCCTTCGAAACCACCAATACACCAGCGATTTTTCAACAAAAATGGGAACCGGAATTATCACTGGATTTAAATACCCAACATACTCGCCTGGAAGAAAATGTGTATGAAGTTGCCTTGACCGTGACTGCCACCGTCAAAAATCAAAATGCCACTGCTTTTTTGGTTGAAGTGCAACAAGCCGGGATTTTTACCATCCAGGGAGCTCCTGCAGAACAATTGGATCATTTATTAGGTAGTTTTTGTCCCAGCATTCTCTTCCCTTATGCTCGTGAAGCCATCACCACAGAAGTTATTCGAGGCAGCTTCCCGCAACTGGTTTTAGCACCCATTAACTTCGATGCACTTTACCTGCAGCAATTGGAAGAAAACAAAAAGCCGCTAAGGAAAAACCAAGTGAGGCATCTCACTGATTTAAGTCATTCTTCCCAATGAAAACAACCTCGATTGCTATCTTAGGTGCCGGTTCCTGGGGAACAGCCATTGCTATTCATCTGGCTCAGCATGGCAATCGGGTACTATTATGGGGACATTCTCCCCAACATGTAGAAGACATGTTGCGAGAGCAATGCAATCGCCGCTATTTACCAGAGGTCCGTTTCCCGGATAACCTTAAGCCAATTGCCGATCTTGCGGCATGCATCGCCCAAGCGTCTGAAATCATTGTGGCCGTTCCTTCGCATGCATTTGCCGAGCTTTTAACTAAATTACCCAAGCCTGCCTCAGGTCTTGCCTGGTTAACCAAAGGCCTGGATCCGGGCAGCCATAAATTATTAAGCCAGTTGGTCACAGAACATTGGGGAGACTCTTTCCCTATGGCCGTTATTTCCGGGCCTTCTTTTGCCCGCGAAGTAGCAAAATTCTTGCCGACTGCTTTGGTCGTTGCCGGAAAAAATAATCATTATGCGCAAACCATACGTGATATCTTGCATCAAAAAAATATTCGTGTTTACCAAAGTGATGATATCATTGGCGTGCAGCTATGCGGCGCTGTTAAAAACGTACTGGCCATCGCCTGTGGCATCAGTGATGGCTTACACTATGGTGCCAATGCCAAGGCGGCCCTTATTACCCGCGGACTGGCTGAAATGAGTCGTCTGGGAATTTGCCTAGGCGCACGTCAGGAAACGTTTATGGGACTGGCGGGCGTTGGCGATTTAGTTCTGACTTGCACCGATGATCAATCCCGTAACCGCCGTTTTGGCTTGCAACTAGGGCAAGGCATTGGTCTGGTTGAAGCAGAAAAGCACATCGGCCAGGTGGTGGAAGGCAAACACAATGCAGCGCAAGTCTGTGCTTTAGCGGCACATCATCAAGTCGAAATGCCCATTTGCCAAGAGGTCCATGCCTTGCTCCAGGGCAAAATAACCGCCAAACAAGCCGCAGAACACCTCATGAACCGCCCCCCAAAAGACGAATAATTCGTAGAAATCATCAAAAACCGGTTACATGGCATATGAACCACCATCTGTAATCTGGATGCCGTAAAGCGACATCCGGGGATTAACCTTCCCAAACCCGATATATAACAAACAATACTTGAATATCATGTTCGCACTTGTTAAGGTGCTTAATGGATGCAACCAGGAGGAAGGCATGGTCCATTATCGCCGGGATAAAACGCCCGCTGCTGTCTATTTTTTCACTCTGTCACTAAAAAATCGCCAGTCAAATTTATTGACCAAGCACATTGCTTTATTAGGAGAATCTTTCCGCCATACTCGTCAACATCAACCTTTTAAAACCAGGGCTGTTGTTGTGTTACCCGACCATCTTCATACCCTATGGGAATTGCCAGATGGCGATGATGACTACTCCACTCGATGGCGACATATTAAAACTCATTTTACTCGTTCACTAATAAAGAACGGAGAACCGGTATTTTGCAACGCAAGAGGAGAATTTAATATCTGGCAACGCCGATTCTGGGAGCATCGAATAAGAAATGAAACAGATTTATGCAATCATGTTGATTACATCCACCATAATCCAGTTAAACATGGCCATGTAACCAAGGTGATGGATTGGCCTTATTCAAGTTTTCATAAATTCGTAAAAAACGGTGATTTATCCCCTGATTGGGCAGGAGGATATTCACCAGAAAGAAACTTTGGTGAGTGAATTCAAAGTCCTTGTAGCCTGGATGACGCAAAGCGACATCCGGGGATAAGCCACCATAACCCCGGTTACCGCTTCGCGTTAACCAGGCTACATCAAACATCCACCAGCTCGATATCGGCTTTGGCGAGGGGATTTCCTAAGAAAATTTCACCCACGGCTTGAAAACGATGGATGGAGTCGGTGACCAGATACTGCACTTGTGCGGCTGAATTTTTTTGTGGGTTTAATAAATTTTCCCGGGTTAATAACGCTTTCAGGGAAGAAGCCGTTGCTTCGGCGGAATCGACGATATTAACGCCTGCAGGCAACAAACGGGTCAATAAAGGTCTAAACACCGGGAAATGCGTACATCCCAAGAGCAGCGTGTCTTCGTCGGTCAATTCCGTAAGATAATGGCGAAGGGCTGCTTCGGCAATGGCGTTGTCCACCATGCCTTCTTCCGCCAAGGCCACTAACAAGCTGCACGCGCGAGCATGAATGGCAACATCCGGCAATTGTTCAGTAATAAGCCGCTGGTAGGCGTTGGCTGCAATTGTCGTTTCCGTCGCAAGCACCGCCAGACGCCGGTTTCTGGTGGCCGCCACCGCAGCCGATGCGCCAGGTGAGACCACACCCAACACGGGGACATCGGGCAGCATGGTTTGTAAATGTGGCAAGGCCGCTGTTGTGGCCGTATTGCAGGCAATGACCAAGGCCTTGACACGACGCTCAACTAAAATACGCGCCATTTGCACGGCGTATTGCTGCACCGTCGCCGGACTTTTGGTTCCATACGGCAGGCGCGCCGTATCGCCTAAATAAATAAACGATTCATCCGGCATTGCCGCCCGTAACGCGCGCAACACCGTCAAACCACCCATTCCAGAATCAAAAACACCAACCGCCAATGGTGAGGGGTTCATGATGGTCCTTATTATTATGGTTTAAAGCCAAAACCACCTTCTTTTTTCGCTGTAAACTCTGTGCCTTCTTGAATTTTTCGTTCTACCTCTTCCGTCCTAAGACTCTTAAACCAACCTTTTGTTGCCCGTTGGGTCGCATATTTCGCTTCAGTTAATGCACCCAATTGTGTTTTCGCATCCTCACGATCGCCTTTAGTCAAATGGCTGGTGGCTGCATCCCCTAAATGTTCCTTAATGAATGTACTATTGCGTGTCCATTTACCAGGACCTGTACATCCCGGAACACGAGAATCAATTGTAATGCCTGAAAGTTTTGGATTACTGTCTTTAAGCAGAAGCAACGCTGCATACACTTTATTTGCCATTTCTGTATCGGCGGCTGAAGCATTATTACAACGAATAATAATAGCTCCATCCGAGGGCTTATAATTTGCTAACAACATTTTAGCCATTTTAAGAGCTACGATCTGTTTTTGTTCTGCCGTTAAATTTATAGACTCATCAGTGACTTTTGCCTGATGATCCTGGCGAATGATGGCATAACCCTTACCTCCAGTCTGGCTATGTCTTGGGTCTTGTCCTGTAGCAAAAACCGCCGTTGAACGAATACAATCTCCTTCTTTTAAGGTGACGCCTGCAAAAGAAGGGAGAGGATGCGCCGCCGCAGCCGCTATGGAAACACCTGCGCCTCTTGGACCTGGAGGAATGTCTTTATAAAAATCACGGCCCTGCAAAACCACCGTATCGGTGAATTGTGGCATAAGCCCGTCTCGCTCCATCAAGCGTACTGCTTCTCCCAGCGTTTTTTTTGGTGGTGTAGGGGCCTTTTCACCACTAACCACCACCGTAGGCCCAAATTCCGCAGTTACTTTACGTTGCAGCTCCGCAAATTTGTCCGCAACTTGTCTATGTTCAGCCCTGGCTGCAGCAAGCTTGGTATTAAACGCCGTTTGCGCCGCAGCATCACCTTGAAAAACGGTCGCTGCACGACGCTCTATAAATTCGGCTTCTTTTAATTTTTGCTCAATTCCAGTTAATTTTTGGCGAATATCAAACAACGCTTGCTGCGCTTCTGTTAGTCTTAGTGTGCTGACGTCAATGGCATCAATTGCAGTAGCTTTGCCACGAATATCCACAGAAGCAGCTGCCTGAGACAAACCCTTGATTTTTTCTGCAAGCGGTGTGGCGTATGCTTTTGCTACCTTGTCGAATTCAGTCCCCGCATTACGTACTGGGTCATCAAAAGCTTCTGGTCCATCAACCTCAACAAATCGGGCTAATTCTTCCGCTTGCAATACGGCGTCTAATGCTTTTTTTGCATCAGCGTATATGGGCGAAAGATTATCAAAAGCACCAGCATTGGCGGGAAGCGCTGCATCGATTGCCTTTTGCTGAATAATTGCATGTTTCGCGGCAACGAAAGCCAGCAATTCTGCTTTTTTAGCCTTCACAGCGTCAATGTCTGCGGTTAACGCTTCTTGCATAGACACCAGCCGGGCATCAAGGCCATCTTTTAATTCGCGATCAGTTAGAAGATCTTGGTTAGCAACGACCTTTTCTTTAAGCTTAGTTATTTCTTCTTGCATGCCTTTTAGATGCTTTAAAGACTCCTCCACATGATTGCCAGGATCAGCGGCACCAAAATTTGCAACAGCCGCTTGAATTCGAGGTTTTCCTTCATCAATAGCATGCTCGGCTGCAGCAACACGCTCTTGAACGTCCTTAATCACTGCAAGATTTCCTGCTTCTTCTTTAATTCTCTCAAGTGCCTCTTCAGTTAATAAATTGGCCCAATCAGCCCTTGAGCGGAGTGAAGCAAATGCCTGACTGGCTGTTAGCAAACGACGCAACTCTGCCTCATCTCGAGCTTCAGACAATTTCTGTAATTCCTGAGTATTCAGTGCTTCTAATTCAAGCATGACGCGCTTTCCAGCGGCAGCTTGCCGCAGGGCTTCGATCTTGTTCTCCTCCGGATCAGCACTATCATCATCATTCCCAGCCGCTTTCAGATCTTCGTCTTTACCGACGTTTGCTGCGGCTATAAAATCTTCACCAAGGCCTAATGCTTCACTGTGCGCACGCACCGCCTTTCTGAACTTGGTATCATCGCTTGCCTGAATCAAGGCATCCAAGGCAGCTTTTGCAGCTTCGCTCTCTAGCCTCTGTATCGCTTCTAAAAGTTTTTGGTTCTTATTAGCCATGCCCAGCTCCGTCATTCCTCATCGTTATATACATAGTTTAAGCCTCTATTCTTAAGGCTTTCTTAATACCCTGGCCTTGAGTTTAATATGGAGAACAAAGACCTGGTTATTTTTTAAAAATCTATTCCCCGGTTGCTTGCAACCAGGCTACCATGACCCCGTAGCCTGGATAGCGCGAAGCGATATCCAGGTTCCGACAAAACCCGGTTACCGCTTGGGCGTTAACCAGGCTACACTTACCTAACGTTTATGTTCAAAGTATAGCAAGTTGTGGAAAAATTATCCTGAAATTTGTCAATGCGTTTTATTAATTACACCAATAAAAACTTAAAATTCTTCTGAATTTCATTCAAATCAAATTTATTAAGATAAAGAGAAAAGCTCATCCAGGCGCTTAAGGCGGCCAGATCGCGAAATTGCGGCGGCAGATAAACCGGGTCGGTCAATAACCCATGCTCTTTCAATTCACCAAGCAATGGTAAATCATCAAGAACCACTTTACCGGTAAATAATAAAGGAATGGCATCAATCCGATGCTGACTGATGGCAAAACGGATGAAGTTATAAATTAACACAAAGCCTTTGGCGTATGATAAATCTTTGGTAAACGGCCCGCCCGTTGGCGTACTGCCGCGAAACACGCGCACGCTTTGCTTGTAACTGTCGTCCTCGTTAAAGCCGCATTCAAGAAAATAACGATAAATATCAAGAAAGTCGGCCCCTTTGGTAACTTTATCGAGCGCCACCACCCGGTTGGTGATTTTACGCATCCGCCCCGGATAGGATGAAAAAGTGACGACTTCGGTCAAAACGGCAAGCCCTTCCTGAATGACGCTGCAGGAAGGAGAACCTTTGGAGAGGAAAAAACAATACGGTTGGGAGGCGCCATTTAAAGTCGTTCCCACATGAACCCAGCCTTCATGCACTTCCAAATATTTAAGATCACGATCGCTGAAAATTACCCGCTGATTTAATTTAATGGTATCGGCACCGGCAGAGGCATCCGCGACCATGTCATCACTGACCATCACCGTCAGCCTGTCTGGATGCTGATTGAAAAAGGCACTTAAGCGCGTTTGTAATAATTGCTGCGCTTCTTCAGCACTGTAGCGTTTGACATCGGCATCCGACTGCAATTGCACATCCAGGGCGGTGAGAATATCAAAGAGCAAAGCACCCAGTTCCGATAAACGTGGTCCGCCGACGTAAAATGCATCATCGGGGCTGCCATACAATTCCCTGGCAATTTCACAAAAGGTGGGAGTCCCGCGAGCATCGAGCATTTGCAACGCGCGGATGTATTCATCGCACTGACGCTTAATAAGACGCGTCACCGGGGAATACTGGCCAAGCTGGTTCTGAGCGTCGCGCAGAATCAAACGAAATTCTTCTATTTTTTCATTAGCATCAAACGGCAACGGCCTTTTTTGATAATACGCTTCATCGACCGCGGGCAGTTTTTTGCCTTTATGCTGAAAAAAATCTTCGCGGATGGCGTCATCCCATTTGATAAAATCGAGAATACGAATCTTGCTTTGTGCTTCTACAATGCGCCTGGATAATTCCTGAATGACTGCAAATTCGGTTTCTCGTTCTGACATATCGCACCTCAGTTTTGTGGCGGCTCGATGCGCACCCGCGGATCCTGATTTTGCGGGGGCAAATCATAAAAATGACTGATGTTCGCACTGGTTAGTGGCGGTGGCACCACCAAATTGGGACCATTCCGACTCTCCAAGTACTTTTTTTCGCCATTACTGGAATAATAGGATGCACAGGACGATAATAACAAGGCCAACAACGTCATAAATATTATTTTTCGCACAAAAAACCTCTTTTTAAAACAAAACCCCGAGTGTATTAAATCAATTGCAGCGTTCGTAATGCATGTTCCAGCGATGCATGGTGAGTACTGCTCAATGAAGTTAATGGCAGACGAATCTCATCGCCAATCAATCCCATCCTGCTCAACGCCCACTTGGCAGGAATGGGGTTTGATTCAATAAACATCAATTGATGCAAAGGCAGCAGCTGTTCGTGCAGGCGTAAGCAGTCGCCTTGCTCTGCATCCATAGCGGCATCACATAATTTAGCCATCCACTTTGGCGCTACATTGGCCGTCACTGAAATCACGCCTTTGGCACCAGCAAGCATCCATGGTGCGGCCGTTAAATCATCACCACTGTAGACATCAAGGCTGCCCTCACATTGACGTAGAATCTGTTGCAGTCGCGACATGTTGCCCGTCGCTTCCTTAATGCCAATGATATTCGATATTTTGGCAAGCCGTGCAACCGTCTCCGGCAACATGTCACAAGCCGTGCGTCCAGGGACGTTGTAGAGGATGATGGGCACCGCCACTTCATGGGCAATTTGATGATAATGCTGATACAACCCTTCCTGCGTTGGCTTAATATAGGCAGGGGTCATGATGAGAACCGCATCCACCCCACACTCCATCGCTTCTTTAGTCAGCTCAATGCAAGCTTTTGTCGCATTGGCTGCAGTGCCCGCAATGACCGGTAGGCGCTCATTTGCCTGTTCGACGACGGTTTTAATCACCAGCAATTTCTCAGCATGCGTTAACGTACCGGCTTCTCCCGTAGTACCCGCAGCAACAATGGCATGCGTGCCAGCTTGAATATGAAATTCAACGAGTTCACGCAAACGTTCCACGTCCACTTTGTCTTCTTTCAAGGGGGTAACCAGTGCCACGATACTGCCTCGAAACATGATGTCCTCATCCAGTCTATTTTGATGTGTCAATACTAATCGGACAATGAAACTTTAACAAGCGCGGACTTTCATTGTGGTCATATTTTTTACTATTAATTTATTTTTTGTACTAATATGTGTAATGAAGGAATTAATTCTATCAAGAGGATTTGAGTCATGAAAAAATATCTTTTATCTTTACTGCTTGCCGGTTCGGCTGTTATTACCCTAAGCGCCTGCACTCCCACGCAAGTAGGCACCGCCACGGGCGCTGCCGCAGGTGCTGGTATTGGCTATGCCGTCAGCGGCGGTGATGCTCTAGGAACCGCTATTGGTGCTGGAGCTGGCGCCCTGATTGGCAATCAAATCGGTCAATCTCAGGAAAGACGTTACTACCGCAATGGCCGTTACTATTATTATTAATCCACGCTCTTTAAGCCTCTCTTGACAAAGAGAGGCTTAACAATCCTTCATCAGGGCAAACGCATCTAAATTTTGAACATGCATTTGCCCTGATTCTTCATAAAAAATTAGTAAAATTTAAAAATAGTGCTATAACTTTCATAAGTCTAAGGAATAATAATAAAAAGGAGAAACCATGCGTTTACAAGATAAAGTCGCCATTGTTACTGGTGCCGCCAGCGGTATCGGCAAGGAAATTGCCTTGGTGTATGCTGCTGCAGGAGCAAACGTTGCAATCGCTGATCTTAACCTGTCTCAAGCCAATGACGTCGCTCAAGAAATTAAATCCAAGGGCGGGCAAGCGATGGCGGTTGAAATGAACGTTGTCGATGAGGCGCAAGTTCAGGAAGGGGTGGATGCCGTTGTCAAACAATTCGGCAGCGTGGATGTGTTGGTGAGCAACGCCGGTATTCAAATCATTCAATCTGTGGATAAACTGCCTTACTCGGATTGGAAAAAATTGCTTTCCATTCACCTTGACGGCGCTTTTTTAACCACTCGGGCCTGCCTGAAGCATATGTATGCTTCAGGACGAGGTGGCAGTATTATTTATATGGGTTCCGTTCACTCCAAGGAAGCTTCCCTGCTGAAAGCCCCCTATGTAACGGCAAAACACGGGCTATTGGGACTTTGCAAAGTCGTTGCCAAAGAAGGGGCTGCCCATAATGTCCGTGCCAATGTGATTTGCCCAGGCTTTGTGCGTACGCCATTGGTGGATAAACAAATTCCGGAACAAGCCAAGGAGCTTGGCATCAGCGAAGAAGACGTCATTAAAAAAGTCATGCTGAAAGACACCGTGGATGGCGAATTTACCACCACAGAGGATGTGGCACAAACCGCTTTATTTTTTGCGGCATTCCCCACCAATGCCTTGACCGGCCAGTCTTTGGTGGTTAGTCATGGATGGTATATGGAGTAATCTCGTGCCAACATCGCGAAACCATAAATCCAGCCCTCCAACCTACGATTATCTGGCTTGCAGTTTTCAAGGTGGAGGTGCTCTGGGTGCTTATCAGGTGGGTGTGCTGCAAGCGCTTCAGGAAGCCGGTTATTTTCCTGACTGGTTTGTCGGCACCTCTATTGGTGCCATCAATTCCGCCATAGCCGCCGGAAATGCAAAAGAAGAGCGCATAGATAAAATGCGCTCATTCTGGCATACCATTGCAACGCCTTCATTACTGGATGAATCTTTACTGCCGGACGATACATTAAGCCGCAGGCTGCAGCACTTTTTATCATCACAATCTGCTGTACTCTTTGGGCAGCCAGGCTTTTTTTCCCCTGCATGGGCAACGCCATGGCTAAATTCGACTAAACCGCTGTTAAGTTACTATGATACTTCGCCTTTGCGCAGTACCCTGGAACGCTTTGTCGATTTTGACCGGCTTAATCAGGGCAAAACACGTTTGAGTGTCGGTGCGGTAGAAGTTTCTTCTGGCGCCATTCAATATTTTGACACGCAAAAACAACACATCGGCCCAGAACATATTATGGCCAGCGGCGCCTTACCGCCCGGATTTCCTCCAGTAGAAGTAGAAGGAAAGCTTTACTGGGATGGGGGCTTATCAAGCAATAGTCCTGTAAGCTATGTCTTGGCGGATAAGCATCCTAAAGCATTATTATGTTTTATGGTGCATTTATTTGATTCCTATGGGCTTGAGCCCACCAATCTTGACGATGTGGAGAAACGTAAAAAAGACATTGAGTATTCAAGCCGTTTTGAAAAAATTATAGAAATGCATCATGAAATTCATCAACTCCGCTATCAGCTTCATCAAGTAGCATCACTAGTTCCTGAAACTAAAAAACGTCATGAATGGATCCGTCAATGCTTGGATAATGGCTGGGATAAAACCGTATCACTCGTACGATTTCTGTATGCGGGAGACGCGGACGATTTGTCTTCGAAAGATTACGAATTTTCAAAAAAATCAATTGATGAGCATATCCAGGAAGGTTATCAGAATGGGATAAAAGCGCTTAAACAATCACCCTGGTTAGAGCCTGTTCCTGCCGAAACTGGCATTGCCGTGTATGACATGGCTAAAACGAAAAAAATAAATTTAACTTAAATTTGGAGTGTGATTATGAAGGAATCAGAAGTCAAAGAACAAGCGTTTGCGATGCCGTTATGGCGCCCAAGTTATCCTCATGGCCCTTATCGCTTTATCAACCGCGAATTTTTAATTATTACCTATGAAACGGACATGGACTTATTACGGGAAGTGGTCCCCGCGCCTCTGGAAGTGGTCGATCCCATCGTAAAATTTGAATTTATCCGCATGCCCGACTCTACCGGATTTGGCGATTATACTGAATCCGGACAAGTGATACCGGTGCGTTATAAAGGCCAACCTGGTGGTTATTCGCATGCCATGTACTTAGATGATCATCCTCCCATTGCAGGTGGTCGTGAAATATGGGGTTTTCCCAAAAAAATGGCTCAACCAAAATTGCAAGTTGAAAAGGAAACCTTAATTGGAACGCTCGATTATGGGAACTGCCGCGTAGCCACTGGAACCATGGGGTATAAGTATCAAACCCTCGACATACAAAAAGTAGCCGAATCGCTTAAGGGTAAAAATTATCTATTAAAAATTATTCCGCACGTCGATGGCAGTGTGCGTATTTGTGAATTGGTTGAATATGAATTGGAAAATATTACCGTCAAGGGAGCCTGGCAAGGACCGGCGCAGTTGGAATTATTTCATCATGCTTTAGCGCCAGTTGCTGAATTACCCGTTAAAAAAGTAGTGGGTGCTACGCATATTCTCACCGATTTAACTTTGCCCTATGGCCGAGTCGTGCATGATTATTTAAAATAAAGCGTGCATAGGTTTGTTTTTTGCCATCCATATTAGAATCAAAACCCGTCTTCAGAGTCGTTAAGCTTTTAGCCCTGCCTCGTTAGACACTGAAGACAGGTTCTTAGAGCTTGTTAACAAGTTCTTAGTCAGGCGCAGGAATAATGGAAGGGCTGATATCATCATACCCCTCATTTTTTTCCTTGGATAAAATCTCTTTCTGCGAAAAAAAGGAAGAAGTGCACGAAGACGACTTGGTTAATCGTCGCAACTCCTCATTGATGAGCTGATTAAGCATGACTTTGGTTGCAGTTCCACCAAACAATCCACGAATGATACGGACAATCCATAACTGACTGCGAAGCTGGCGAATATATTGCAGCTCAGGCGCCGGCGCTTTATCCGCAGTTCCATTTAAATTGGCTTTCAAATCCAGTAACATTTTTTTTAATTGGGGATCGTGCTTGTGCTCTTCCATAAACCGGCGAACGCATAAAACAGCAAGTTCTTTTTGCGACTTTAAACTGTAACGATGATCTTCGCCAATATCACGTAATAAATCGTTTAATGCTGTGGAGTCTGTGATTGTTCGTACCCGTTCAAGATAAGAAGAATTGGATAAATAACGCCATGGCGCCTCATCTACAAGTTTCTTTGAATCCCATGTTATGGTTGTTTTGGCGCCTTCTTGGTGCAAATGATGAATGGTTGCCGTTAAATCCATGCGGAAATCATCCGACCGTACCGGCACATCTTCTGCAAGTCTAACGGCTAAATCAAGCGCAGTCTCGCCGTGCTCATTCACGTCAGCGGCATAACATCCAAAGGACTGCCAGGTTTCATGATAACGGTAATCTCCTAAACGAATCGCAGCATGTAAGGGGGTATCCCCAGAAACAAAGCCACCATCTGGCCGGCATAAAGATTGATGTCGCGCTATGCTCTCAGCAACTTCGACAGGCCATGACGTGGCCTCCTTTGTCACAACATCACCAGCCATGCTTTGCACCAAAGCATGGCAAGCTTGTTCATCAAGGCTTAAAACATATTGACGAAATTCCGGAATGGTAAATAACACAGCGCGTAATTTTGCCTGGCGAGCAACAACTGCCTGCATAATAAGAGAAAGCTTCGCCCGCTCATCGGCTTTATTCATATCCAAATCATGAGCCAACTGTTGACTGATTAATTCCGGCGGCATCAAGACATGTTTGTAAAACGTTTGCCATTTTATGGCGCAAAATCCCGGTGATTGGCCCAGTTGCATAAATGCATTCCGCTCCGCTTCAGACGTATAGGCATGAAAAGGATTAAAATGAAACAACCGTGGCGTCGTTGGCCAGTAGTAATTTTGTGAGTCCATGAGCCTGGGAAAATGAATTAAATCACGTGCGGTCACTTTAAACGCATCTGAACCAAGAAACCAGTTCAGGAAACGGGATTGATAATGAGACATGACACTGTCAGCCAGCATTAAATCATGGTCTATCTTGAAAAAAACAATCCGTGGTTTATCCTCTTTTTTTACCACGTAAAAACCAAAATTTCCTTTATGTAAATCATCTTCTTCTAACGTATAGGAAGTCGCTAATACACTGATAAATGACTCCATATCCAGTTGAATTTCACCGCGCCTGTGTGCCTCATATAAGGTATTAAAATATCCAGGAGGAAATTGGCTAAAAAAATGAAAAGGAATATCTTCAGCAGCGCCAGGACGTACTGAAGACCATTGCAATTCTTTTTGTCCAGTGAGCAGGCGATAAAACTCTTGATTTACACCCTCACGCCGAGCAATGTCATACCCAAGATATTCAGAAGCCAACCCCACGATATTTCCATCGCTATTTTTAACCAGTTTGGATTTCGGCGCCAAATCAGCACCCAAAAATAAACGGGCCAATCGGCCGAAAGAAACCTCCAAACGGGATAGCTCAGAATTATTATTTTTATTTTCCTTATAAATAATATGCCGCCCGGCGGGGTAAGTTTGAGAAATATAAGTTGCATCAGGATAAACAACATGCCCCAGGCGTAACTTGCGCTGACCAGGAACAATCTGCTCATACTGATACACGTGCATAAGGTATTATCAAGAAAATAACATGGATATTATTATAACAAATTGCTCATAAAATACAAAAATATACTTTAGAGTTTGTTAACAAATTCGCTAAAAATAGAACAATAACCGTTACTTACGAGCACCGCAGCGGAGCACAGAAAGTGAAGGTGCGATTTAAAGTGCAGTTTTTTGTAAGAATAAAGGGGCATATCACCGTCATCCAGAGCGTAGCGAAGGAT
The DNA here is from genome assembly GCF_000512355.1 of Legionella oakridgensis ATCC 33761 = DSM 21215. Classification (NCBI taxonomy): domain Bacteria; kingdom Pseudomonadati; phylum Pseudomonadota; class Gammaproteobacteria; order Legionellales; family Legionellaceae; genus Legionella; species Legionella oakridgensis. The sequence goes on from NZ_CP004006.1 coordinate 2,094,010, forward strand.
CTCATGGGTTTGGCACAGTGTCTTACTCGGGAGATCCTTCGCCGCACTCTGGATGGCGAAGGATGGTTAGTGTTCATTTTTAGTAGATTTGTTAGGCTCTTAGAATTTATCCAAGTCCCCTTGCTCGATGGTTAAGTCCGTGTCCTTATCAAAATTACCTTCTTCTGACAAGCGAATCTTTAAGCCGACATTGTTTTTGGAATCGGCATAACGAATTGCATTTTCCTGACTGATCTTACCTGCCTTGTATAAATCAAATAATGCCTGATCAAAAGTTTGCATACCCTGATCAGTACTTTTTGCCATCACTTCCTTAATTTCATCAATTTTTCCCTTATCAATCAAATCCGCGATATACGGTGTGTTCAACAACACTTCCACAGCAGGAACTCGTTTGTCATGCAGGCCGGGAATTAAACGCAAGGAAACAATGGCACGTAAATTCAAAGATAAATCCAGCAACAACTGTTGTTTTGCTTCTTCTGGAAAAAAATTAATAATGCGATCCATGGTTTGATTGGCATTATTAGCATGCAAGGTGGATAAGCATAAATGACCTGTTTCGGCATAAGATATCGCATGTTTCATGGTGTTACGGTCACGAATCTCACCTATCAGAATGACATCCGGTGCTTCCCGCATGGCATTTTTCAATGCATTATCATAGTTTAATGTATCTATGCCAACTTCACGCTGATCAACCACCGATTTTTTATGCAGATGGATGAATTCAACGGGATCTTCAATGGTTAAAATATGGCCACATTCATGACTGTTACGATAATCAATCATAGAGGCCAACGTTGTTGATTTACCTGATCCCGTTGAACCGACTACCAGAATAAGACCGCGCTGTTCCATAACGATGGAACTTAAAATCGGAGGCAAGTTTAAATCTGCCAAGGAAGGAATCATGCCTTTAATGTAACGTACCACCATTGCAATTTCACCACGTTGCCGAAATAAATTGATGCGATATCGGCCAATATTGTCCAGTGAAATAGCCATATTTAATTCCATCGTGGCATCAAATTCTTTTCGTTGTTGATCATTCATCATGGATTTGGCGATTTCTGCCATTTGTTGAGATTTAAGCGGCGCTTGTCCTATTGGCGAAGTAACGCCTTCGATTTTAATGTGCGGAGGCGTGCCAACGCTAAAAAATAAATCCGATGCGCCACGGTCAACCATTAATTTTAAAAAAGGAATAATATCCATGAGGTTATCCATTATTTTTCTTTTATCATTTGAATTAAGTGTAGATAATTACACCAAAATAACAAAATATGGTCTAAAATTATACAGAGATGGCCGTGATTTCATGGGATTGAAAGTGCATGCTGCCTCTTGACGCTGAAGCGCTAAGGACAGTGCTTATATGCCACATGGACGTTTAAAAGGACAGAGGCAAATGCACTTTCAATCCCATGCATAAGGCTTGTAGGGCTTATTGATCTCGCTTAAGGATACTGCCATGGATAAACAGGACGAAGCATTAACCATATCCAATCCGCGCATGTTATCAGCGATTTATTTCAGTTTGCTGGCAATCATTGCCACGATCGCCATTGATACCATTTTCTATGCCATGGGTGTTGAACAATTACTACCAATATTCAAAGCCATTGTGCTTGCGGTTATTATTGCGGCCTGTTTCGGTGCGCTATTTGGTAAGCGAATCGTCTATAGTAAAGCGCCCTATAAAAAACATGCATTTTGGTGGGCATTTTTAATGGTTATGGCTGCCCTGCCAATCTATACTTTAGGCTTTCTTTTTTTTCTGCATCAGCATCATGCTGACTTGTTTACGGGCGCTTCTTTTCAAGATGTCCTATATATGTACTTTATTGTATTGATCTACAGTTTTATTTTGGTTGGGTTTTGGCTTGCCTTGATTGCTGGACTTGCAGCAGTTTATCTGCGCAGTTATTTGGTTTATTATTTATTACAGTCCCTGAATGTACGAAGAAAATCTCCACGAGAGAGCGTCATCAAAAATAAAACGGCAAAATATGGTGAAGCAACCATCACACCCCCCAAAAACAATCATCACTAAACCATGCCCACAACCCATAGTGTAATAACAGAACAGCAAAACTTATTTGCGAACATGAAAAATGGCGCTGTGGCTATCACACCCAATATCCGCTTAAGTCATCAATTGCTGCACGATTTTTTAAAAACTCAGAACACCGCAGCCGAGATAAAACCTCTGTGCCTTCCTTATCAAGGATTTTTACATTATTTATTTAAACAAATTCGTCATAAACACCCCCATGCAAACCATCCCATCGTGCTGACTCAGCTTCAACAATATCATTTGTGGAAAAAAATTCTCAGTCACTCGGAACATCCATTGGTTACGGAAGGGCTTCTTCATGAAATTCAGGAAGCTTGGTCTCATTGCCAAAACTGGGGTCTTGATAGTATCCCCTCATCATTTATACGAACACCACAAACTCTGCAATTTCAGCAGTGGCAACAACAATTTCAAACCGAGCTGACAAATCTTAATGCGATTACAGAAGACCAGCTGGCCAACTATGTAGTCCATCACCTCCACTTGCTGGACATTCCTGCGTTCATCTGGGTATGTTTTAATGATTACACACCGCAGCAACAATTGCTGCAGCAGGCGTTCCATCAGGCTGACTGTCAGCAATATCATTATGATTTACCAACAAAATTCCCCAATACCCACCAATATGCGGCAAAAGATACCCAAGATGAATATTTACAGATAATTCAATGGATTAAAGAACGGCTTGCCGCCAATGATCAGCGTATTGGCGTGGTGGTTCCCGATTTGGAAAATCAATCTCGCCGCCTGCAACGCCTTTTCCAACAACAACTACCTCAATATTCATTCAATCTATCGTTGGGCAAACCTCTCCTAAATTATCCGCTCGTGTCTCATGCACTCAACTGGCTGGAACTTGATGCAGAAACCATCAGCAATACCAAAGCTCGCCTATTGCTTCATTCTCCTTATCTTGGAGGAGCAAAAACCGAATTTCAGCAACGAACAGAAGCCTTACAAACCTGCAAAATATTGCAGGAAGCCCAGATTTCTTTTCCTCTTCTGCTTAAAGAATTCCAACGCTTAACACCTGCTCTTGCCAAGTTACTTACAACGCTTCTGCCTTATCCGAAAGAAGCTGCTCCCTATCAATGGATAAGCCATTTCAAATCTCGTCTTCATGGGTTGGGATTCCCGGGAGAATACTCTCTTAATTCTTCTGCCTATCAATGCTTTCAACGATTGCTTGCTTTACTGGATGAATTCTTACAACTGTCCATCCTCTATCCGGTCATGACTAAAAGACAAGCCCTGGACAGTTTACGTCATATGGTTAGATCAACAATCTTTCAGGAACAAAAACCAGCAAGCCCCATCCAACTATTAGGGCTACTGGAAGCTTGCGGATGTACGTTTGATAGTTTGTGGATATGTGGTATGACCGACCAATGCCTACCCCAAAAAACCAGTTTATCCGCTTTTATTCCAATAGAATTACAAAAGCGATACCGCATGCCGCATGCTTTGCCCGAACAAGAATTAAAATTTGCTCAACAATTGCTGCAACGATTGCAAAATGGTTGTCAGGATTGCGTCTTCAGTTACCCGAAATTACAAGAAGACCGCCCCAATTTGCCCAGTCCTTTTATTCGTGATTTTCCTCATTTAACCATCAAAACCTTGCCTCCACCACGTCCTTCATTGTTATGTCAGAGAACAGACTCTTACCGTATCCCTTTGGCAGCAAACGAACAAATATCTGGTGGCACCGCTTTACTGGCCAACCAGGCAAAATGCCCTTTCCGGGCATTTTCAATGCATCGCTTGCACGCCAAAGCAGGCCTAAAACTTTCTTTAGGACCCGATGCGAAAGAGCGTGGACAAATACTGCATAAAATTATGGAAAAAATATGGCAGCTCATTGGTAGTCAACAACAACTGTTGCAGCTGACCCAGTCTGAAATGGATGCCTGTATTACCCAGGTCATTCAAACCACCTTGCCTGCAATGATGGACTATCGCCGCTATTCATTTCCCATGTTGCTGCAAGATATGGAACAAGAGCGACTACAGCAACTGGTTAAAGCCTGCCTTGACTGGGAAAAGCAACGGCCACCTTTTAAAATTGCTGCTCTTGAGCAAATGTTTACCATTCAGCTCGCTGACCTTGATTTTCATGTGCGCGTTGACCGCATTGATCAAGTTGGCGATAAAAAATGGGTCATTGATTACAAAAGTTCTTTGCCTCCCAAACACCCCTGGAAAGAAGAGCGTCCACAAGAACCTCAGTTGCTGTTGTACGCTTTACTGGATAATGAGATCAATGCTTTATTATTTATACAATTAAAAAATAGAAAGCTAACCTGTCATGGATTGAGTGAAGAACCAATCACTGTGCATGGTATTCAGGAGTTAAAGAAAGAAGAGCGATGGTCTGTATTACAACAACAATGGCACCAACAATTAACAGCCTTGGCCAATGAGTTTCGTCTGGGTGATTGCTCTATCCAACCCATGCATGAAACCCTATGCCAACAATGCGATTTTCCCAGTTTATGCCGCATTGAGTTGCCCTGAAAAATTTGCAAAACACCAAAAATCTTGACTATTCCTCCATACAATGCCAGTTTTGAGTAAAACCGAAAGGAAACGATGATGAATATTTTGATTGCAGGAGGTACTGGCTTTATTGGATCAGAGCTGGTGGATTCCTTACGCTCCGATCATCAGATAACGGTACTTGGCCGTGATAATAATCATATTCAAGATGTCTTTGGTAAGCGGGTACAGGCATGCACCTGGCAAGATCTCGAGCATCTGGATGCCAGCCGCTACGATGTTGTTATTAATTTATGCGGTCAATCTATTGCTGGCTTACGCTGGACAGAACACATTAAAAACAAATCATTGAGTCTCGCGTCAAAACCAATACTGCCTTGATCAAATGGCTTACTGATCATCAATGTAAACCTCATTATTACAGTGCTAATGCGGTAGGCATTTATGGATTGCAAGAAAATGGCACATCCCAGGCATTTGATGAAGACAGCCCTATTGATTTTGATCATCCCCATGATTTTTTTAGTGAGGTGGGTGTCCGCTGGCAAAAATCACTGCAGCCGGCCATTGACCATGGCATCCCAGTGACAATTACCCGCTTTGGTGTCGTCCTGAAACATGGTAAAGGCATGTTAAAAAAACTTGCCCCCAGTTTTAATCTGGGGTTAGGAAGCATTATTGGTGATGGTCAGCAAGTCATTTCCTGGATACATATTGCGGATGTCATACGAGCTTTTCATTTTTTAATTACGCATCCTGAGCTCATTGGTGCATTTAATGTCACCTCTCCCAACCCAGTTAGTCAAAAGGAATTCGCAACACTTTTAGCCAAAGCCATGAAACGTCCTTTATTTTTAAAAACGCCTGCTTTTGTCATTCGTCTGTTATTCGGTGAAATGGGGGAATGTCTTCTTAATCATGGTCAACGCGTCTTGCCCAAACGTTTACCGGAAGAAGGGTTTAAATTTGCCTATCCTACACTTAAGGAGGCACTGGCTCGAGAATTTTCCTGATGATTTAAAGCGTAGCAAATCCGGTTAACGCTTGACGTTAACCAGGCTACAAACTTTATTTAATCCGGGAAACATCAATCAACCTTACATTGCCGCTGTAAGCGTTGCTGGTTGTGATTCTTCTTCTGAAGAAGAGCCAAAGCACGCTTCTTTCACCGTCTTAAAGCCATTTTTAATGATATACCCTATTCCTTTTAAAATCGCTAAAATGCTGCCCTGCTGATAGCCATAGATCTTATAGTAAAGATCGGCCTGCTCCTGATTTAAATGTTGGTCTAACAATTCGGTTTGTTTTTTTGTTTCCTCAGCCTGTTCAACGAAGCCATCTTCTACGCGATCATCAATAAAATCACGTAACTGTTGAGCGCTAGTCACTGGTGCCAAGACATCAATCATGCCTTTGACGGCAGGATGATTGGTAATGCTGTCTTTTTCAACTTGCCCCAACGTCCAAATACAACATTTGACCAGATTTTCGAGCGCTTGCGTGTATTCAATATAAGCTTGTTTTCTTCGCCCTAACTGATACGCAGCATAGGCAAAAGCTCCCACCGCAACTACATTCACTGGTAAAATCCAGGATAAACCCAAGGCCAAGATGCCCAACGAAAACCCGATCACTATTTTCTTGTCAATCGTTTGCAAACTGTGCAATTTTTCTTGCACTGAACGGGTGCATTCCGTCAGTAATGTTTGGTGTTGCAAGTCTTCCGGATTAAATTTAATTCGTCCCTGATACTCGGATAACGTTAAAGCATGCTCAAACAATTCATTGGCGGGTTTTGAAAAAAAAGACGGCATAGCAAATCCTTATTATTGTATTTTTAAAAGCAATGCATTATAAGGTTTTTTTTATGCATACTCAATTTTAATTAAACAAAAACACGGCTGTTTTATGATAAGCAACTGTAATCTGTACAATTGCTCATTGAATCAGATTGGCATGCATTTGTTTTTGTACTTTTTATGTACTATTTTATTAAAATATGTTCATAATGAAGGTTGATCATCATGCCAAATCCGTTTAGCTTTTTTATACCAACAAAAGATTTAAAAGCTAAAATTGCCAAAAGAAAAAAATTAAGGAGACGGACTTTACCATCCTTTCCAATTCAATCAATACCCATGACGAAAGTGGTTTAGCGCTTTTGAAAGCATGTATGGACGCTTATCCGAAAGAATTTGTCAGAAATTTGGTTTGCCTGCAGCCTGAAAGACTGATTAACAATGAAATTCTTGCTCATTTGCAGGCAAGTGTAAAACTTGATATGGCGACCGATGATGAAGAATTCACGTTTCGTGGGGCATTTGAACGGATTAAATCCTCCATGGTCAGATCCGGTGATGACACAGAGCTTCAAGAGTTCTGCAGAGAAACATATTCCGGCTTGTTAACAACGTTACCTCTTTTTTTTACTGCACTTACTAAAGATAATCCCACGGATGATTTACCTTTTTCTGAGGATGAACAAGAGGCCATGCGGCAACTGTATGCAGAAATAGCCACAAAATCACCCTATTCTGAAGATCAGGAATTATTGAACAACGTCTGCACCCAACGATGTCTGGCTCTTATTTATACAAAGCGTTCACAGGAACGTATTGACGCGGTCATAAGTACTCATATTGAGCGGCATTGCTCGGAAGGTGCGTTGGAGCGATTACCCTACGTTCCCAAGGCAGAAGGTGTCGCCATTTTTACAACTGGCGGCGTTGCTTCCGGTAAGGGCACCTGTCTTCGCAATATCGAAGACTCTTTAAAAAGACGAACGCCTGCCCCTATTATGTGGAATGAGCTTGTCCATCATAACGCAGACCGAATCAAGCCGTTTCTCTTAAACCCAGAAAAAGACAGCAAACGCTATTCGCAATTCACCTATGAAGAAGCATTGGCGGTCAAGGAACGGGTCATGGCCATCATTGCCAAGCAAAGCCATTCAACCGGCCATTATCCTCATTTTATGCATGATCAAACGAAATTAAAACCAGACGAGCTGAAAGAAGCCAATCTGCGCTATGGACAATTAATTATTGCGGCCGTATCAACCGATGCCGAGGCCGCCATAGAACGAGCCTACCATCGTGGAGAAAGAACAAACCGATATGAACATACTGAGGGGTTATTAGGCTCTCATCAAGCCGTGCCTGGAGAGCTTATCAAATCACTGAATCAGGACGAACTCATTGGCGGCAATGTCAGTGTGGCAATGTATGATAATAATTCTTCCGATTTGAGAATGTTTGCTTCCATTGATATGCACAGTAGAGTCATTATGATTTATAATGAGAAAGATTTGCAAAATTGGATTAGGAAAGAAACCATCAATCCTAAAGCCGATAGTGTTGAAACCTTATATACTGGCGCCGCTATTCGTAGTACTGCCGACTATTTTGCTCCGTTATTAGCAAAAGGGTTTACGCTTGATTTCACGCATTGTCCTGCGGATGATTTAGTAGAGGCAGCCCCAGCAACAGAATCGAGCATGGGATTGAGCTCCTAATATTTAGGACAGGAACAAGGAACTTAATTTTTAATTTATCTATTTCAATGGTAAGATAACTGCTTACAAAAGGAGAAACAATGGAAAGAGAAAGAAGCCCAAAATCCTGGTCTTTTCTTGATGCTTCCCGCAAGGCACTCGAAGCAGAAAAGAAAAGAAAAGCTTCAAGTACTGAAGAAAAATCAGCTACGGAAAAACGCCCTGAGTCCCCTGTTAGCGGAGCAGATAACTTAATTGAAACCGAGCCCGATATAAAAGAGTGTCTTAGACCTCATCGTTCTCGATGACGTTCTATGATTCGGTTATTGAAGAATATCGGCCCAAACTAAGCATGACAGAATGTCTCTTTAAGCATTGGAAAAATCGAACGCCATCACCGAAGCGAGCGAAGATTGCTCAAGCGCTAACGCAAGCAATCGATCAATGCCTAGAGCTACTCCACTGCAAGAAGGCAAGCCATGATTGAGTGCTTGCAAGAAATATTCATCTGGAGCACGTTCAGCAAAACCCTGTTGCCGGCGAGTAACTCTATCGTTCTCAAATCGCGCACCCTGAATGGCTGCATCCGTTAACTCATGAAAACCGTTCGCCAGCTCCACCCCGCGGAAATACACTTCAAACCGTTCCGCCACACCATGCTTGATTTGAGCCAGAGCTGCCTGAGATGGTGGAAAATGATACACCGCAACCGGCACTGCTTCGTTGGCAAGCTTCGGTTCAACCACATGGCTCATCAGTAGAAATAAATATTGATCTCTGTCTGACTCCTCAGCAGTCAACACATTTTGCAGCTCAAAACGCCGCAAGGCTTGCTTTAATTCAGAAAGTTCCGCCGTTAAAGGATCAAAACCACATACTTCTGAAAACAAATGCTGATACGTTTGCCGCCGCATCGGCCCGCAAGCAAGGATAGTTTGCAACAAAACATCCACTTCATCCATCAAGGCAATATGATCAATGTCCAGCTGATACCATTCCAGCAAAGTAAATTCAGGATTATGCCAACGTCCAAGCTCATCATCACGGAATACACGTGCCAGCTGAAAAATAGGGCCGCTGCCAGCCGCTAATAAACGCTTCATATGATATTCAGGTGATGTTTGCAAATAATAGGATTTTCCCCGAAATTGAGCCTCGATGTTTGTTAAATAAACATCCGTTACTCCAAATTGCGCCATCACGGGAGTGTCCACTTCCAAATAGCCGCGTGCATTAAAAAAGGAGCGAATGTGACCAAGGATAGCAGCACGCCGACGTAATGTTTCAATGGTGGCTGAGGGCCGCCAACGAGTTAAATTCATGGCCATATTTAATAAAACATTCCCAATTCCAAACGCGCCGCTTCACTCATGCGTTCTTGCGTCCAGGGAGGCTCCCACACCAATTCAACCGTACAATCTTTAACACCCTCGACTTGATTTACGGTTTGCTCAACCGTGCCAGGAAATGTTTGCGCGACAGGGCAGCCAGGAGAAGTCAATGTCATTTGGATTTGCACTTGTTTTGCTTCATCGATGGCAATGTCGTAAATCAGACCCAAATCATAGATATTCACCGGGATTTCAGGATCAAACACCGTTTTGAGCGCGGCTATCACCGCTTCTTGCAACGCTGCTTTGTTATCTTGCTTCTTTTTAAACCCTAACATAAGGTTACTCCGTCGTCACCGTGGTCTCTTCCTGTTTCAAGGCGCTCTCCAACGTATGCCATGCCAGCGTTGCACATTTTACGCGTGCCGGGAAAGCACGCACACCAGCCAGGACTGTCAATTTATCCATTGACTGTGGCGCGGGGTCTTCAGCAATAGTGACCATATGATGAAATCGTCTGAATAACTCATGAGCCTCTTCAACGGATTTCCCACGCAATACATCCGTCATCAACGAAGCGGAAGCCTGAGAAATCGCACAACCACAGCCTAAAAAACTAATATCCTGTATTACATTGTCTTTAAGTTGTACGTAAATCGTTACCTTATCGCCGCACAGTGGATTAAATCCTTTCGCCTGGCAAGTTGGATTTGCCATCTCATGATGATTGCGCGGATTACGGTTATGGTCGATGATGATTTCCTGATATAACTCGCGTAAATTCATCATTTGGCAAATACCTCTTTCACCTTATGTAATGCTTTAACACAAGCATCCACTTCTTTTTCCGTATTATAAAAAGACAAGGAAATTCGGGTGGTTGCCGGTACATCAAAAAAATCCATCAGTGGCATGGTGCAATGATGGCCACTGCGGATGGCAATCCCCTCTGTATCCAAAATCGTACCAATATCATGGGCATGAATTTTGCCATGGACAAAGGAAATGATAGGCACTTTATCGGCTGCCGTGCCAATCAAATTAAACCCCTTGACCGATTGCACCGCTTGAGCTGCATATTCAAGTAAATGGGATTCATAAGCAACGATGGCTTCCATGTCCAATGACCATAAATAATCCATTGCCGCTGCAAGGCCAATCGCCCCGGCAATGTTGGGAGTTCCTGCCTCAAATTTATAGGGCAAGGGGGCATAATCCGTAGCGGCAAACGTCACATAATGAATCATTTCACCCCCACCCTGATAAGGGGCCATATCGTCCAGCAAACGCTCTTTTCCCCAAAGGACCCCTATGCCAGTTGGACCATACATTTTATGTCCAGAAAAAGCATAAAAATCACAACCAAGGGATTGCACATCAATCGGCAAATGGGCAGTCGCCTGAGCACCATCCAGCAATACCAAAGCGCCGTGTGCATGCGCCATATCAATCATCTGTTTAACAGGATTAATCGTACCCAAAGCGTTTGAAACGTAATTGATAGCAACAAACTTGGTGTTGTTAGATAATTTTTTCTCAAACTCATCCAGTAAGATTTCCCCCTCGAGTGAAATAGGCGCCACGCTTAAACGAGCACCCGTTTTTTTACAAACCATCTGCCATGGAACAATGTTTGAGTGATGCTCCATGTGAGTGATCAAAATTTCCTCGCCGGGTCGAATACGCGGCGCCACAAAGCTTTGTGCAACCAGATTAATGGCTTCCGTCGTGCCACGCACAAAAATGCATTCATAGGCATGTTTTGCATGAATGAAACGCCGAACTTTTTCCCGCGCTTCCTCAAATTTCTGGGTAGCACGCACACTAAGTGCATGAACACTGCGGTGCACATTCGCATTATCATGACTGTAAAAATTCGCTATGGCTTGAATGACTGATTTCGGCTTTTGCGTGGTCGCAGCATTATCCAGATAAATCAGCTTCTTATCATTCACCTTCTGCTGCAAGACAGGAAAGTCAAGACGTATGGCATCCAAGTCCAATGTTTCAATCAACTTTGTTCTGCTCATGCCCCACCTTTAAAAATTGTAGTCGCGACAAACGGTTAATAATAACTGGCGCATCCAATCCGCCAATTTCAGATTGGCCATTTGTTGCAAATTGTTTGCAGCAAATGCTTCAATTAAATAGCGGCTTGCTTCAACTCTATCAATACCGCGGGTAGCCAAATAAAATAAAGCCTCTTCATCCAATTGCCCCACGGTCGCGCCATGAGTACAAATCACATCATCCGCGAAAATCTCCAGTTGAGGCTTGGTATCAATTTCAGCGTTTTTACTCAATAATAAATTTTTATTTTGCTGCTTTGCTTCCGTATGCTGAGCCCCTTTGGCAACATAGACCTTGCCATTAAAGACTGCTCGTGAAGCTCCACCTAAAATTCCTTTATAATCCTGAACACTTTGACAATCAGCAGCCTCATGAGACACCAGCGTGTGATGATCCACATGTTGTTCTTCACCCAAAGCATAGATACCATTCAACAAGCAGCGCGCGTGCGATTGAGACAAGCGGATGCTTATATCGCTGCGCACAAGTTTCCCACCCAAACTTAAAGAATGACTATTAACTTCACTGTCAGCGGCCTGACTTACGGCAACATGCCCAACATGATACGCGTGCCTACTTTCACGCTGAATCTTATAATGATGGATGGTTGCCCCTTTTGCTGCATGCATTTCAGTAACGGTATTCGTAAAATAACAACACGTCTCCTTTCCTTGAAAATCCTCAATAAAACTTATGCTGCTGCCCGCCTCCGCCACAACCACATGCCGCGAGTAAACTGCCTGATTCTCATTGCCTTGCCAATGCACCACCGCCAATGGCTTCTCAAGTTGAATCCCTTTAGGAAGATAGATAAATAATCCCTGTTGCAACATAGCCGTATTTAAAGCTTGAAAACCATGCTCATGCTGCAAGATCTTGCCCAAGTAAAGTTCCATTTTTTCAGCGTAATTGCACCATGCTGCCGTTAGAGGTTGTACAATCACGCCTTCTGGCAAATGAGCAGCCACCGTATCTAAACCAATGATTGTACCATTAGCGATGGTAATAAGATGGGCGTCTGGAATATCCCTACGGATGTCTTGCATTGCTACCTGGGCAGTCTGCTTTGTGGAAAAACGCTGCTTAAGAAAGGAATCAATGGTTGTGTATTTCCAATCCTCATGATGGCGTGCAGGAAACCCTTGTTTGGCAAAATCAGCCAAGGCTTTCTTTTGCAAATTTGCAAGCCAAGGTATTTGCGATTGCTGTAATGCGGCCTGCTGTTGGTAAAAGTCCAGAAGTTCGCTCATGCCTGCTCCGTTTCTTCCAACCAACTGTAGCCTTTATCTTCAAGTTCGTGGGCTAATGATTTATCACCGGATTTAACAATTCGGCCATTCGCCAGCACATGAATATAATCAGGCTCAATATAATTTAATAACCGCTGATAGTGCGTCACTAAAATAATAGCACGATCGTCGTTACGCATAGCATTAACTCCCTGTGCAATCACACGCAAAGCATCAATGTCCAGGCCAGAATCCGTTTCATCAAGAATGGCCAGTTTCGGTTCAAGCGCGGCCATTTGCAAGATTTCATTGCGTTTTTTCTCACCACCAGAAAACCCTTCATTGATGCTGCGGTACAGAAAATTTTCATCCATATCGAGCAATTGACATTTTTCGCGAATGAAACTTAAAAACTCAATGGCATCCAATGTTTTTTATTCTGGCCTTTACGCACTGCATTTACAGACGCTTTTAAAAAATTAATATTGGTTACCCCAGGTATTTCCACTGGATACTGGAATGACATAAAAATACCAGCCTGTGCACGCTCAACAGGGTCAAGAAGAAGTAAATCCTGATCCAAATAAGTGATTTCACCACTCATCACTTGATAAGCAGGATGCCCGGCCAATACTTTTGATAAGGTGCTTTTTCCTGAACCATTTGGTCCCATAATGGCATGCACTTCTCCGGCACGAACTTCTAAATCAATTCCTTTTAAAATCGGCTGATCATTGATTGCAACCTGTAATTGATTAATTGATAACATGTTAACCTACTGCCCCTTCCAGACTAATACCTAATAATTTAGTGGCTTCTACCGCAAATTCCATTGGCAATTCTTTTAGTACTTGTTTACAAAAACCATTGACGATCATGGAGACAGCATCTTCAGTGCCAATGCCTCGTTGCTGACAATAAAACAATTGCTCCTCACTGATTTTTGATGTCGTAGCCTCATGTTCTACCTGCGCGGATGGATGTTTGACTTCAATATAAGGAAACGTATGGGCAGAACACTCACTTCCCATTAACATCGAATCGCACTGCGTGTAATTGCGCGCATTGATTGCTGTTGGCGCAATACGTACCAAACCTCGATAAGCATTATGAGCATATCCTGCACTGATGCCTTTAGAAATAATGGTCGAACGAGTATTTTTACCCAAATGAATCATTTTTGTTCCAGTATCAGCTTGCTGATGATTATTAGTAACAGCAACGGAATAAAATTCACCCACCGATTCATCGCCTTGCAAGATAACGCTGGGATATTTCCAGGTAATGGCGGAACCGGTTTCTATTTGCGTCCAGGAAATTTTTGAACGCTTGCCGCGGCAGGCGCCACGCTTCGTCACAAAATTATAAATGCCGCCCTTGCCTTCTTTATCGCCGGGATACCAGTTTTGTACGGTTGAATATTTAATTTGTGCACCATCCAGGGCAACCAATTCAACCACCGCAGCATGCAATTGATTTTCATCACGCATTGGCGCCGTACAACCTTCGAGATAGGACACGTAACTGTCACAATCCGCTACAATTAAGGTGCGTTCAAACTGACCTGTGGAAGCCGCATTAATCCGAAAATACGTCGATAATTCCATTGGGCAGCGTACCCCCTTAGGAATATAAACAAAGGAACCATCGCTGAATACAGCAGAATTCAAGGCGGCGTAAAAATTATCACGATAAGGTACAACTGACCCTAAGTATTGACGCACCAAATCCGGGTATTCTTTTACAGCTTCGGAAAGAGGACAAAAAATGACCCCTTTTTCAGCAAGCTTGGCCTTAAACGTCGTTGCTACCGAAACACTGTCAAAAACCGCATCCACCGCAACCCCTGCTAACATTTCCTGTTCGCGCAACGGGATGCCAAGTTTTTCATAAGTACGTAATAATTCCGGATCCACTTCATCGAGACTTTTTGGTCCGTCTTTTTTACTCTTGGGTGCAGAATAATAAGAAATAGCTTGGTAATCCACCGGCGGATAATGCACGCTTGACCAATCAGGATGTGCCATTGTCAACCAATGATGGTACGCCTTAAGACGCCATTCCAATAAAAAGTCCGGTTCGCCTTTAATGGCGGATAAACGCCGAATGACTTGCTCATCCAATCCAGGAGGGAATGTTTCGACGTCAATATCCGTTACAAAACCATGTTGATATTCCCGCTCAAGGAGAGAATTGATTTGTGCATTTTTAGCCACTACTAACTCCGTTACGACCTCTCAAACAGGCATGCCGAGAGATATTTGCTTGATGCGCTCAAGATCAACCGCTTGCAGAGATGGCTTTGCCAACTCTTCCAAACTGACGCTGTGCAATGCCGACTCAATTGCCTGACTGATTAATCGCCAATTACCTTGAATATGGCAAACACCTTGCAAAGAACATTCATTAGGATGAGTGCTGCATTCTGTCAGTCCACGATTTTCTTCCAAGGCATAGATAATTTCCGCCACAGAAATCTCCCCCGCTGGCCGCTGCAATCGATAACCGCCTGTGACACCACGTACAGACATCAACAAACCGGCCGACGTCAAGCGTTTTAATAATTTGCTGACCGTCGGTATGGTTAAATGGGTATGCATAGCAATATCACGTGCATTGCAAACCTGCTGCGAACGCTTGGCAAGATACACCATCACTACTGTTCCATAATCGGCCAACTTACTGATGCGCAGCATACCACTCCTACCTTGAACAATCTAGTACCATTTAAGTCTTAATTTAAATCCTATGTATAATATAGTACTAATTTAGTTCTATTTAAAGAAAAGTGTTAATAATACCTTATTTTAAGGATGGTGAACAATGTAAAATCATCTATTTACAGGGCAAAATCATATTTTGATTGTATTATACCTTATTTGTGTTATTTATGCTCAAAACCAAGCAAGGTAATCTTTTAAGTAACGGCATGAACCTATCGCTATAGAAGCAACAGGTTCAGAAAGAAGATTAAAAATGTCCCAATAATCCTTGACGAGCATCCTCTTCGCCCGCGTCAGATTGCTCACAGGATTCAGCCGGATGATCGTGAATATGAATAGCAATCGCAATGGTACTTGCTAAAGCCAAAGAAGCCGCGGCAGTAATGCACAAGCCAATGGTGAATGGAGCAGAGAAACAATAGGAAGGTAATTCCTGAGCATGATTGATAATATCCAACCATCCGGGAGGAAGAGCCGCATTAATATCATCAAGCGTCAATGTCGCATTATACCCATCAATATGGACAACAGCACTTAACTCAGATAGAGAGAAATGAGTCCCTACTTCCGTCACAAATGAATTCACAGCCGTTGAACACAGCGAAGCGAGTTTTAGTGCAACAGCAGCCGAACCTCCAGCCCCGGCAGCGAATCCAATACCACCAATCAGAGCACCATACTTGAAAGAACGAGACTTGAAAAATGCAGCCCAGGTCATCCGATTACCTCGCTTTAGACGAAATGTTCATTCTATCTGCTTTATAAAGAACTGACTAGATCGTTTAAATAGTGATTAATTCCACTTCTTCAATGAGTTCACTGAATGTGAATTAGAACAAACGTTTCCTCAAAACCAGACATCTGATTAATATCAATTTGACTTAAATATAATCATTATGAGCCATTGACAAACATAAAAGGCTGAGTATAATGCAACGCATGCACTTAAGCAGTTTACCGGCATGTCTATGAATAAATTTCAGATGGTCACCAACACCCTGCTTGCAATCGCTTGCTCTTTCTTATTAACAACCACTTCCGTTGCCGAACCGCAAAATCTTGCGCGGCTAACCCAGGAAGTCATGGCCTATCATGATTCAGGCGAATATCAAAAAGAATTAACCGAAGCAATCATTCATGCACGCAATTATGTCATGGCGAGAATCAAAACCAATCAACAGGCATCCCGGCCAGAAAAACTAGCCATTATTCTTGATATCGATGAAACCAGCTTATCCAACTACGACAAGATGGCCGCACGTCATTTTGTTGCGAATAAAGAACAATTGCATAAAGAAATTTTGGCAGCTGATGCACCAGCCATTCAACCGATGTTGTCGTTTTATCAGGAAGCATTGACTCATGGAGTCACCGTCTTTTTTGTAACCGGCAGAAAAGAATCAGAACGTGAAGCCACCGCCAAAAATTTAAAATTAGCCGGATATCAACAATGGGCTGAGATTTATTTAAAACCCGATAATTATGATAAGCCGTCCATCGTTCCCTTTAAATCCAATGCGAGAGCCACCATTGCTAGCCGCGGTTATACTATTATTGCAACCATCGGCGATCAATTAAGTGATTTAGCAGGTGGTTATGCGGAAAAAGGATTTAAGTTGCCCAATCCTTATTATTATCTTCCCTAGACCCTAACTCATTTAACGGATTTTAATCCAGCCACATCAATATTTTCATGATAGATAAAGTGCTGGATGATTTGTTTTGCCTGTTCACTGGTAAGTGGTTTTGTAAGAACACCATCCATAAAATAATCATTACAATCGTATTTAACCACATCTGCCTGATAAGACGTTAAGGCAATGATAGGCACATGAAACTTGGTGTTTTCTTCCATTTGTCGAAATTTTTTAGCAACCATATACCCGGAAGTATCTTCCAAGCCAATGTCCATAAATACAATATCGTATTTGCCAGGGCCAAATAATTTCAGCGCTTTGTCCCCTGAATCAGCAATATCCACATGGCAATGAAGCGCAGTTAACAATGCCTCTTCCACTTTTTGCGCAATGAAATTGTCTTCCACCATCAACACATGTGGTTCTTCCACAAGCACGGGCTCTGCCTTGGAATGCTCCTGACCACTCTTTTGCTCACTCAATTGAGCTTCCAATTTTTTTCGCTCTGAAACATCTGTTAGTACCACCACAAGACCAATCACTTGATGATTATTATCAAACAAGGGCACTCGTCTGGACAAATAATGGACCGCTTCGCCTTTTTTATTAAAAATGGGCGATTCTTCAACGTCGTATTGAGCGACCCCGGAAAAAATGACTTTCATATCATCCAATCGAAAGGATTCAATACGCTTATTGGACCATGAAGTAAGTTTTGCCATTTGCTCGTAAGGAGTTCCCTTTAAATCACCGACTTCCTTTAAACCAAGCATTTGGATAAACTGATTATTGCAACCCTTGAGAATACAGTCATTATCAACCCAGTAAACAATATTCGGCATGCAATTTAAAATATCAATGTACAATTGATGAATGCCAAAAGAGTCTTCAAAATTATTCTTTTTGATTTGCTGGGCCATGTTGTTCCTCCATAGGTCGCTTACATGTAAAATTATAGTACATAATGTAAAAAATAACCAAATGGATTCCATAAGAGCAATCAAGGCACGCTTTATTGTTTTGAGTTCAACTTCTCTCTGGCAAATAGCATCTGCAGAGAGTCCTAACGCCATAGAAATAAAACGTTCTAATTAACGGGAGTAGCGGTAACACGAGGAGAAGAATGTTCAATACTTCTTCGATGTTGCTCGTAAGTATGTTTAGCCTGTGTTCTAATGAACTCCTGCATAGGCCTGGGTAAAGAATCACCCAGCAAATCTCGACATTTATCAATCATGTCATCGATGCGTTCAAAGTCGAATGGCGCCCCTTTTGAAAGGCCACGACCAAAAAAGGCATTATGAATTTCGGCCGACGAATCGGCCTCGGCAAATCGTGCCAAATACAGCGCCTTTAATACAAAAATAAATACAGCACTGCTACGAGCCCGAGCCTCGTCATCACATTCGCTGGCAATCATAGCCAAACGAAAATAGCCTTTTGCCAAGAGCAAATAACCTGCAGTGCCATGATGTTTAACAACATTTTCGATGGTTAACACCGCTTGGCTTAAGAGCTCATAGTACTTCTCTTTCGAGGTTGATTCTTGAATAATTAAACCATGCATCAATGCCTGAAGAGCATGCACAGACTTATGGCTGATCGCCTGCTGCATATAAGTCTGATAGGTTTCCTTGTCTTCTTTATTTTTCAACGCTAACAGATAAAAGACATAGCCGCTAACGAAATCCGCATCGGAAAGATTTGCTTGTTTTTGAAAACGGAACTCGGGATGCCCAGGCAATCGCAGTTTTTCCCGGCAATCTTGCCAAAAATCATCAAATTCTGCCTGCCGCAATTTCGAAGTATGAGCAGGATATTGCAGTTGAAACAACGCCAAACTGGCTGGAGCCCAAAGTTGCATTAAGGCAATGGCTGCAGAATAATCGTTTTTGGTCAATAAATCATCCACGGCTTTAAATTGCTTTTCTCGAAAAAAGACATGATTGCGGTCCTGTTTGATTGGCTCTTTTCTATCTCAATAAAAAATGGGTTGTAATTCTTCAGTTGCAAATGATCCACTGACTGTCATCAAAAATTTCTGCTTCTCAATAACCTACCCTACCCCGCCAACAGTTACGGTTTGCTGTTGTGATTCCTCGGTTGTGTGCTCGTCTACTGCAGCCGCTCCCAATTGGGCAAAAACCCGGTCACTCTCATCAAAAATTTCTGCCTCCCGGTGGAGCATGTCATCCTGATCTTCCAACGGATCTACGCCAGCTAATTCATCTTCCTCACGGAGTACTGCAACCACAGGTGCCACCGGCTCAAGTGCTACAGGCAACACCACCGCCTCACGGACTACAGGTTGTTGCAATTGCACAATAGCAGCCGTTGCAGCCTCCTGCAGACCACGACTTAGCTCTATGGCACGAAAATGCGCGCTGGGAGCAGCTGAAGCCGTTGCCTCATCATCCATGCAGCGCTGCAAAAATGCCGTAAATACCCCATCGGCAAGTCTATCATGTTTCACCGCTTCCCGCACAACCGCATTAAACTCTTCCACCCGATCAAGTTTCAAAGCCGCACTAAACGCCTCGTTGAGTTGCACCGTCCGCTGTTCTTCTGGCATGAGTTGCTGCAATTGTCGCTGCTGTTCAAACTGGAACTTCTTAAGGACATGCATGGCAAATCCTTGATCTTTTTCCGGGTCAATAAAGCCTTTTAGGGTGGCTTCTGTCTCACTCATCAAGCGACACACTTCCCGAGGATTTGCTCCTGTAGCCCTTAATCGAGCCATTTCGTCTTGATAAGATTGAACCGCTGCAATGATTCTGGTCCGGTGTCCTTCATCGTAGGCTCTTTGAATCACCTGTAAATCCCTGACGTCAAGATAATTAGTTGCGGCATTTAATTGCAGGTGATGTTCGGGAAGCAATGCACTTTCTGTCAGCCTTTGTAAATCCTCTATTAAAATATACATTTCTTTGTCTGAGCGACGAATTGGCGAATGTCCACTGTGAGTATTACGTCTTATCATTGCAAGCATATCGTCCGGTATTGCAGATTTAAACGTCACAACAAGGTATTGCCCCCCCGGTTGTGACGCAATGTTGGTAATCCGATTCTCATTGCGGTTAACCCAAGGATTGCGGTAAGCTCGCTTATCTTCCGCAAATAATTTAGGATTGTTCACCAATTTTTCCAACACCAGCGTATTTTTAAGAAGTTCTGTCCCAACGCCAGCGTCGCGTCTAGGGAAAATATCATCAATTTTCCTGATGCGTTCAGCAACTTTGGTTTGCAAGGTCACGGCATCATCCCTTAGCAAACGAACTTCTTTTAATTGCGCCTCCAAACCTTTACGAACATCACGATCAAGATCACGCCGCATTAACTGATCTTGTATCTCGATCACTTTACGCTGATGACCGTCGGCAACCCGGGTAAAATAAGCCAATAATTTTTCCTGCTCAGCTTTAAGCTGCATCAACGAGGCAAATTTGCTATCCATGGAGGAATCTTCAATCAAGGTTCTATTTCGACCTTGATCATGACGAGTATGCTTGGTTATAAAACTGATGGGCTGCATGCTCATTCGTGAATCCAGTCCAAGCTTATCATCCGCCATAATGACTTGATCAAAGATAAATAAATGATTGCCCCGCAACGCTTTGTTCTGATTATAACCACCAATAGCATCGGTATCGCTGCACAGATAAAACAACCCGAGACTATTGCCAAAATCTTCCACGAACCGATTGGCTTGCAGGCCAGCACCGACGGAATTGATGGTGGAATAATGCGAATATTCACCTCTGGAACCTAATCTTGCCTGCATGGTTTTTCCGCGAGCCACTTCGTTTAATAAGCGAATGTCGGCAAACGGAACAAAGAGGCCCGGACGCCCTCCATGCGTTACCATCGTAGAATCTGTCGTATCTAAGCCTAATAGTCTTGATACATTAAGCGCCATGGCTTCACGCTGTACTTCTTTGACTTCACCATGTTTGGGTAATTTAATAATGGCTTGCATGCTCAGCTTAAACCCAGTATCCCCCTCAGGTCCAGGACGACCAGACCGGCGTGCATGATACTGATCCAAGGTGGTCACATCGTCTGCGGCAATTAATCGCCTTAACTGCGCATCAACACTGCGCTCATCAGGACGATCTGGACGGCCACGTGGAACCAAAGAAACTTTCTCAGTCACCCCTGCTGCGGCTTCTGCCAAAACACAATACTGCCGAGGAGGAGCGCCCTCTTGAGGAATCTCTATCAAGGTCAGCCTGTTAATTTTATTTAAATCCTGCAAAATGGTCAGTTGCTTTTCAGCAAGTGCTTTCTCGGGACTTCCTGCCGCAGCCGCTTTTACTCTGCCCTCCACTTCTTTGATTTTTGCAAGCACCGCTTCATTGTTGGCAACATTCAAGCCAGGAGCAAAACTCTCAATGATGGGACGTAATTTTTCCCGGCTTGCAACAATCAAATCATTTAATGCCGCATCCGGCGGAGACGTGGTTTCGCGTGCATAATAATCACAACCAGGAAGAGTGGTAAGCTCTAATTCTCGCGTGGCCATTCTTAATCGAGCATCATCAATTGCCCGCAACACTGGAGGAGAACCCTCGTCAAAATTGCAAGCCGAATTTAGGATGGTTTCCAGTAATGGACTACGCCCCGGATCCGCGGTCATGCGGGCAAAAAAGACTGGGTTTTCTCTTTCAATTAAATGGATTCTATCAAGAATAGGTTGATATCCGTCTAAGGCTGCATCATCAATTGCAACCTCGCGATCAGCACTTCGACTTTGCAGATATTGACGAAGAAATTGTCTTTTTTCCGCTTCGTTCATCCCTGGAGTCCCCCTCACCAGACGCCCTGTTTTCTTTTTATTCCGGCAAAGATTTTTGACTTGATATATAAAATATAGATGAAAAATTAAAAATTGGATGAGGGAGAAACAATGAAACGTGTACTCATTACAGGAAGTAATTGCGGCCTTGGGCTTGAATTTGTCAAACAATTATCAAGTCAACATTATCATGTCATAGCCACCTGCCGCCATCCGAACAACGCCAAAGAATTACAACAATGGAGTAGTCATAAAAAAAATGTATCCATTTACACTCTGGATGTCACCAATGATCAACATCTTGCAACCTTAACCAGAGAGCTTGGTGATCTGCCCATTGACTGGGTGATAAATAATGCCGGAATGTTTGGAGCCCAAGGCGTCACCGTCGGTCATATTGAACGCGACAATTTTCTTCAAGTCTTCAATACCAATTGCCTCAGCGTCTTAAAAGTCAGTGACGCATTATTACCAAACCTGCGGCGCAGCAACGATAAATTAATTGTTTGTATTAGTTCTCGCATGGGCAGCATTCGTGATAATCAGCAAGGACAAAGCTATGCCTATCGCAGCAGTAAAGCCGCATTAAATTGTGCCATGCGTTCTTTTGCCCTCGATGTGGCCAATGAGGGCATTCAAGTCATGTTATTACACCCAGGGTGGGTAAAAACAGATTTGGGAGGAGACAATGCGCCGCTTGACGCTAAAACCAGCGTCACCGGCTTATTAAAAGTAATTATCCGCCATAAAGACAATAGCCATGCGGAAGTATTGCGCGGTTATGACGATTCAATCATTGATTGGTAGCCTACTTCGTGGAGGCATGGCTTGTTATGTTACAAGCCGACCTCTGCAGCATCAGGCGTCTTCAATGACGTAATCCACGGCAATGATTTCATACTCCACCATGCCTCCTGGGGTATGAACAACGACAATATCATCCAACTGCTTACCTATCAGCGCCCGACCAATTGGCGAACTGTAGGAAATCTTGTTTAACTTCAAATCCGCTTCATCCTCACCAACAATCTGATAAGTAATTTCAGTCTCGGTTTGTACATGGCACAAACGCACCGTGGTACCGAAGATGACCTTGCCCTGATTATTCATTTTGCTAATATCAACAATTTGTGCATTGGACAATTTAGCCTCAAGTTCCTGGATACGCCCTTCAACAAAACTCTGCTGCTCACGGGCTGCATGATATTCAGCATTTTCTTTCAAATCGCCATGCGCACGTGCCGTTGCAATCGCATCAATGATGCGTGGACGTTCAACAGTTTTTAAATGATGTAATTCCTTTTTCAGTGCGGCTGCACCATTCAATGTCATAGGATGTTTTTGCATAATATATTTCCTAATGTAAATCTTGTAATCGGGTCACCGTTTCCCGATCTTCATACTTCATGGCCAAACAGGCTGCTTCAGCTCCAGAAAGCGTGGTGGTATAACTGACTTTATGCTGTAACGCATTACGACGAATTGCAAAAGAATCCGCAATTGCCTGCTTGCCCTCCGTTGTATTGACAATAAAATCGATGTCATTATTTTTAATATAGTCCACCACATGAGGACGGCCTTCTGCAACCTTAAATACACGCCGGCATGTAATTCCTGCAGCCTGAAGTACGGCAGCCGTTCCCCGGGTAGCAATAATTTCAAAGTTAAGCGCAATCAAGCGCTTGGCTATTTCACCAATCCGCGATTTATCCGCATCACGTACAGAAAGAAAGGCTCGACGACGTTTGACAATATTAACGCCTGCCCCTAATTGCGCCTTAGCATACGCCTGTCCAAATCGTCGTGCAATTCCCATCACTTCACCAGTGGATTTCATTTCAGGGCCAAGGATTGAATCAACGCCTGAAAATTTAATGAATGGAAATACAGGCAACTTGATTGAATAAAAGGCCGGCATTGGATAGTGTTGAGAGAGACCTTGCTCTTTCAAACTTTGTCCTACTTTACAGCGAGCGGCAATTTTAGCTAAAGGCAATCCAGTTGCCTTAGACACAAAAGGCACTGTCCGCGAAGCACGTGGATTTACTTCAAGTACATAGATATCATCGGCCTGAATAGCAAATTGTGCATTAATCAAACCAATCACACCTAACTCTAACGCCATAAGCCGCAGTTGCTCAATCAAATCCTGCTGTACTACCACACTTAAACTGAACGGCGGAAGCGTGCAGGCAGAGTCTCCAGAATGTACACCAGCTTGCTCGATATGTTCCATAATGGCACCGATCAAGACGTCTTTGCCATCACAGACAGCATCGATATCCACTTCAATGGCATCATTTAAAAATTTATCCAATAAAATGGGAGAATCTTCAGAAGCTGCGACAGCATGAGCTAAATAGTGCCGTAAATCTTCTTCCTGATAGACCACTTCCATGGCCCTTCCACCCAATACATAAGAGGGCCTAACCACCAATGGATAACCGATACGCTCAGCCAATTTGATGGCTTCTTCTTCACTGCGTACCGTACCATTTGCTGGCTGATGCAGATTCAATTGACTGACGATTTGCTGAAAACGTTTGCGATCTTCCGCTTTATCAATAGCATCAGGAGACGTACCAATAATGTTAACCCCATTCGCTGCTAACGCACGCGCTAATTTCAGTGGCGTTTGTCCGCCATAATGAACAATCACACCATCCGGTTTTTCCACCGCCACAATGGCCAACACATCTTCAAGCGTCACTGGTTCAAAATACAAGCGATCGGAAGTATCAAAATCCGTGGAAACCGTCTCTGGGTTGCAATTTACCATCACGGTTTGATAACCCGCTTCCCGAAGCGCCATGGCAGCATGCACACAACAATAATCAAATTCAATGCCTTGGCCAATTCGATTTGGCCCGCCACCAAGAATCATAATTTTCTTCTTGCCATATTCAGGTCTTGCCTCACACTCTGACTGGTAGGAAGAATACAAATAAGCGGTCTCGCTGGGAAATTCTCCCGCACACGAATCAATCCGTTTATAAACGGGAATCACTTCCAATTGCAATCGCCGTGCTCTGACATCTTCTTCACTGCAGTGCAAGAGATTAGCAAGAAATTCATCAGCAAATCCTTGACGCTTAAGTCGCTGCAGCATGGCTCTATCCAACTCATGAATTGAGCGTCCATGAACCATTTTCTCCAATAAAACAAGCTCATGAATTTGCGCAAGAAACCATGGATCAATCTTACTTTCTTGATAAATTTCATCGACAGATAAGCCACAGCGGAATGCATCGGCAATATACCATAATCGATCAGGAGTAGGTTCACGCAAATGACCACGCAATACCGCCATGTCTCCTTGCTTAAAAAGTGGATGCAGGCCACTGCGTCCAATTTCCAAACCACGAATGGCTTTCTGTAAAGATTCTTGAAAATTACTGCCAATAGCCATTACTTCTCCCACCGATTTCATCTGCGTCGATAACACTGGCGAAGTCTGCGGAAATTTATCAAAATTAAAACGGGGAATTTTAGTAACGACATAATCAATGGTTGGCTCAAAGGATGCCGGTGTTTTTCCACCAGTGATTTCATTAGCCAATTCATCCAGAGTATAGCCTACAGCAAGCAAAGCGGCCACTTTGGCAATAGGAAATCCCGTTGCTTTGGAAGCCAGTGCAGAACTTCGTGAAACCCTGGGATTCATTTCCACCACCAGCATTCTGCCGTCTTCGGGGTTAACCGCAAATTGGACGTTTGAACCTCCAGTATCCACACCCACAGCCCGCAGCACCTTTATAGCTGCATCACGCATGCGTTGAAATTCTTTATCCGTTAACGTTTGGGCGGGTGCTACCGTGATGGAATCGCCAGTATGCACACCCATAGGATCAAAATTCTCGATGGTGCAGACAATGATGCAATTATCCTGCTTATCACGCACGACTTCCATTTCATACTCTTTCCAACCAAGGACGGACTCATCCAGCAATAACTCATGAGTGGGCGATAATTCCAGACCACGCGTGCAGATGTCTTCAAATTCTTCACGATTATAGGCAATGCCACCGCCACTTCCCCCCATGGTAAAAGAAGGCCGGATAATGGTGGGAAATCCAAGTTGCGCTTGGACGGACAATGCTTCTTCTAAACTGTGCGCAATAGCCGAGCGTGGCATTTCCAATCCAATTTTTTCATCAACAGACGGAATTTTTCCCGATCTTCGGCTTTATCGATTGCTTCCCGACTGGCGCCAATTAATTCCACGTTAAATCGCTCTAACACACCTTCTCGTGCTAGATCCAACGCGCAATTCAATGCAGTTTGTCCACCCATCGTGGGTAAAAGTGCATCAGGCCTTTCTTTTTCAATGATCCGGGCCACTTCTTGCCATAATACAGGTTCAATGTAAGTTGCATCCGCCAACTCGGGATCCGTCATGATGGTCGCTGGATTTGAATTGACCAAAATAACGCGAAAACCTTCTTTCTTCAGTGCCCGTACCGCTTGGGTTCCGGAATAATCAAATTCACAAGCTTGCCCGATAACAATCGGACCTGCACCTAGAACAAGGATGGAATGAATATCAGTTCGCTTTGACATAGTCACAACTAAAAAATATAAGTGGTTTATTTTATCTATTTTTGTTAAAAACTTATACCTTATTCTCTCATGTTCGTTTCATTATTGAATCAAATCATCAAGCACGCCATAATGACGGCTGTGGTTTTTAAATTCAATATAATCATAAAAAGGGATCAATATGTTAAAAAACTGGTTGCTACAACGTTATCCGTCATCACCCTAGGGTCTGTTTTCCCAGCGCATGCAGACGTTACCAACTCTTGCTTCGTTGAGGTTGCCGTATCATCACCGCCAGTACTCGTCAGTGAGCGGGTCGCATTCAACGTTAGTAATAGCAGCGGCATCTATCGCTCTTTAACCTTAAATGGGGGCGATGCGGCCAGAACCATTGAACAATTACCTTGTTATAATGCCTACACGATTTCAGCTACCCTTTATTCCAGTGCTGTAAATCCACTTATGAACACCTCGGCCATAGGTCAATGCACGTTGCAAGCAGGAGAAATTGCCTTAAACAATCCAGACAGCAATATATCAGTGGTCTTTCCCTTTGATTTTAATTGCGACTAATTCCTGCTTCGTTTCGGCCTGGAAAACTTTCCAATGTTTACCAGGCTGTAATCTCATGAATGCCTATGCCTAATAACGATAATGATCAGGTTTGAAAGGACCATTCACAGGAACACCAATATAGGCGGCTTGCTCTTCCGTCAATTTTGTCAGCTTGGCACCAATACGGTCTAGATGCAAGCTGGCCACACGCTCGTCCAAATGCTTAGGCAAGACATACACTTGGTGGTCATATTGTTCACTATGCTGAAACAATTCAATTTGTGCCAAAACCTGGTTACTAAAAGACGCTGACATAACAAAGCTTGGATGTCCTGTCGCACAGCCTAAGTTAACCAACCGGCCCTCTGCCAAAACAATGATACGCTTACCATCTGGAAAAATCACATGATCCACCTGCGGTTTGATGTTTTCCCATGGATACTGACGCAGACTTTGAATATCAATTTCGGAATCGAAATGGCCAATATTACATAAAATGGCCTGATTTTTCATGCGCAGCATATGATCATGACTGACCACATGATAATTGCCTGTAGCAGTCACCACAATGTCGACTTGTTCTGCAACATCATCCAAGGTGACAACTCGATACCCTTCCATGGCAGCCTGTAAAGCGCAAATAGGGTCAATTTCCGCAATCCAAACGACTGCCCCTTGCCCGCGCAACGCTTGAGCGCATCCTTTGCCCACGTCGCCATAACCAAGAATTAAGACAACCTTACCTGCGATCATGACGTCCGTTGCTCGTTTTATGCCATCTAATAAAGATTCACGGCAGCCATACAAGTTATCAAATTTGGATTTGGTCACGGAATCATTCACATTAATAGCCGGTATTTTCAATTGCGCTTTTTTGGCCATTTCATATAATCGAGCCACGCCAGTCGTCGTTTCCTCGGAAACGCCTTTAATTCCTTCCAGTAAATGAGTGTATTTATTATGAATGATTTGCGTCAGATCGCCGCCATCATCCAATAACATATTTGGAGTCCATCCATCAGGGCCCTGCAATGTCTGTTCCACACACCACCAATATTCTTCTTCCGTTTCACCTTTCCAGGCAAATACCGGCACTCCTACAGCAGCCATAGCGGCAGCCGCATGATCTTGAGTAGAAAAAATATTACAGGAAGACCATCGGACTTCTGCGCCGAGGGCAATCAACGTTTCAATCAGCACAGCCGTTTGAATCGTCATATGCAGACAACCAGCAATACGGGCACCGCGTAATGGCTTGTCATGCCCATATTGTTTGCGCAATGCCATCAAACCAGGCATTTCTGTTTCGGCAATAGCAATTTCTTTTCGGCCCCATTCAGCCAGAGATAAATCAGCCACCTTATAATCAAGGCCAGATTTAACGTCACTCGCTAATCTCATAATTGTATCCTTAAACCAAATTTATAATGCTTTGCGCAACTCATCGACTTTATCCAATCGTTCCCAGGGCACATTATGGCGACCAAAATGACCATAAGTTGCCGTTTGGCGATAAATTGGACGCAATAATTGATGATGATCAATAATGCCTTGCGGAGTCAGATCAAAATGAGTATTGATCAAATCAATGATGGTTGCTTCATCCAATTTTCCTGTACCAAACGTTTCAATGGATATGGAAGTCGGCTCAGCGACACCAATGGCATAAGACACTTGAATTTCACATTTTTCGGCTATCCCTGCGGCCACGAGATTTTTGGCAACATACCTTGCCGCATAAGCAGCAGATCGATCCACTTTGGATGGATCTTTTCCTGAAAAACATCCCCCGCCATGTCTTGCCATACCACCATAAGTATCAACAATGATTTTACGACCAGTCAATCCACAATCTCCTTGCGGCCCTCCAATCACAAAACGACCAGTGGGATTAATGAAAAATCTGGTCTCTGGCAATAGCCATTCTGCTGGAAGCACAGGCTTAATAATTTCCTCGCGTACGGCTTCCACAAGCTCTTGATGAGATATATCCGGGTCATGTTGTGTGGAAAAAACCACGGTATTGACCGAAACAGGCTTACCATCTTCATAATTTAAAGTCACCTGCGATTTAGCATCTGGCCGCAACCACGGCAAAATACCACCTTTGCGCATGCTAGCCTGCTGAATCATTAATCGATGCGCATAGGCGATAGGAGCCGGCATAAAGACATCCGTCTCGCAACTGGCGTAACCAAACATTAACCCTTGATCACCTGCACCAAGTTTTTTTGTGTCCTTATTATCAACCCCTCGCGCAATATCCGGCGACTGTTTACCAATAGCGGATAATACTGCGCATGATTCCCAATCAAATCCCATTTCCGAACTGTTATAACCAATCTCCTTTATAACACCTCGCGTAATTTCTTCCACATCCACCCAGGCACTGGTCGTAATTTCGCCGCCAACAATCACCATACCGGTTTTTACGAACGTTTCACAAGCGACTCTTGAACCAGGGTCCTGAGCTATAATTGCATCCAAAATAGCGTCTGAAATTTGATCGGCTATTTTATCTGGATGACCTTCAGACACGGATTCTGAGGTAAAAACATGGGAAAATTTCACTGCACATGCTCCTAAAATATAAATTAAGGCGATTCCATCAATTTAATAAATTCAGCAAAAATAATTTCAATATCATGTGGTCCTGGACTGGCTTCCGGGTGTCCTTGAAAACCAAAGGCCGGTTTTTCCTGATGCCTTATTCCTTGTAAACTTTGATCAAATAAAGAGCGATGCGTCACTTGCAAACAAGCAGGTAGAGAAGATTCATCAATTGTAAAACCATGATTCTGGCTGGTAATAAACACTCGTTTTTTCCATCCACTTCCACCACAGGGTGATTCGCTCCATGATGACCAAATTTCATTTTTAGGGATTTGGCACCGCAAGCTAATGCCAAAATTTGAAAGCCGAGACAAATGCCAAATAGCGGGATGCCAGCCGCCAAAATGTCCTGAGTCGCTCGAATGGCATAATCACAAGCTTCAGGGTCTCCGGGACCATTTGATAAAAAACACCATCCGGATTCATGGCTAATACTTCCGCTGCCGGCGTTTGAGCCGGAACCAACGTTAAATGACATCCCATATCATGCAAAATTCGCAAAATGGTATGCTTAACACCAAAATCATAAGCTACGACATGATGCGATAAAGGCCTGGATGTTTTAGCCCATTCCCCTCGCCCTTCGTGCCAACGCTCTACGGTTTGTCGTGAGACAGTTTTAGCTAAATCCAGACCTTTAAGTCCTTTAAAAGAATAAGCCGACTCCAAGGCTTTTTCGCTTGCATCAACATCGGTACTAATGCAAGCCGCCATCGCTCCTTGATCACGTAAGCGTAGCGTAAGCTGGCGGGTGTCAAGTCCGGCAATAGCCACCACGCCATGCTTTTTTAACCAATCTGGCAACGTTTGTTTTGCCCGGTAATTACTGTGATTAAACGTGCAATCACGAATAACAAGGCCACTGGCCCACACCCGGGATGATTCCATATCATCCGGATTACATCCTGTATTCCCTATATGAGCCGTTGTTAATGTGATGATCTGGCGAGCATAGGACGGATCGGTAAGCATTTCCTGGTAACCCGTCATGGACGTATTGAACACCAGCTCACCAACAGAGTGGCCGCTGGCACCGATGGCAACGCCATGCAAAATTTTGCCATCGGCAAGGGCTAATATTGCGGGTTTATAAATCATCAAACAACACTCTTTAATACGAGACGTTACAAATCCGAAGTGTGCTTATTGTAGCCTACTCTCCTGTAAGATTGAAAGAAATCTAATGAATTAAGAGCCGCAACCTCCACTACATGGAAAAGAAGCTAAAATTTCATGTCTTCAAAAAATTTCTTTACCCCATCAAACCAGGATGAAGAACGGGGAGAATGCTTGCCCTGTTCCAGAGATTGCTGCAACTGCAATAATAAATCTTTTTGCTCGCGTGACAGATTGACAGGGGTTTCTACCACCACCTTACACAATAAGTCACCGGTAGCATAGCCACGAACCGATTTCATGCCTTTTCCTCGCAAGCGAAATAACTTACCGGTTTGCGTTTCTGCTGGAATTTTCAAAGTCACACGGCCTTCCAACGTTGGAACTTCTATCGAACCACCTAAAGCTGCGGTTACAAAGCTAATGGGAACTTCACAATGCAGATCACCCTCATGCCGTTCAAAAATAGCATGTGATTTAACGGAAACCTGAACGTATAAATCACCAGCTGGCCCACCGTGAATACCCGCTTCACCTTCACCATTTAAGCGAACACGATCCCCATTATCTACTCCGGCTGGAATTTTAACGGTTAATTTTTTGCTTTCACGCACACGTCCTTGACCGTGGCATGCAGGGCATGGATCACGAACGATTTTGCCCTCTCCATGACAGCTTGGACAAGTTTGTTGTATGGAAAAAAACCCTTGTTGAATTCTTACCTGGCCAATACCATTGCAGGTTTCACAGGTTTGTGGTGAAGTACCTTTTTTCGCACCAGACCCATCGCATGCATTACAACTGGTATGACGTGGAACAGTAATGTCCACCTGCTTGCCTACGGCGGCTTCTTCCAGAGTTAGCTGCACACTGAATTGCAGATCCGCACCACGTTGGCCGCGAGATTGACGCTGCTGTCTTCCTCCGGAAAAAATATTTTCGAAAATATCTTCAAAGACATCACCAAATCCACCAAATCCGCCAAATCCATGGCCGCCCCCACCCATTGAAGCATCAACCCCGGCATGGCCAAATTGATCATAAGCAGCACGCTTTTGCTTATCCGACAAAATAGCATAAGCCTTTTGAATTTCTTTAAACTTTTCTTCAGCCGCTTTATCGTTAGGATTTCGGTCTGGATGATGTTTCATCGCCAGTTTACGATAAGCTTTTTTAATTTCAGCATCATCAGCATCACGACTGACACCGAGGAGCTCGTAATAATCCTGCTGTTGCATGAGCACTCACACTACTTGATTAAGTTGGAATTTTTTAGGCTCTAATCCAATTCATCATATTTAGAATAAAGCCTAATTATTAATTATAACAAAACTGCATACATTCTTTGCAAATAGGATATAAAAAAATCTATGTATTCTCTGCGGGTTTATGCTGACTTCGCTCGAAAGAAACAGAGAATGACTCAATACCCGAGGCATCCTAAGCCAGAAAAACCCGGTTAGCGTTATACGCTAACCAGGCTACATTATTACTGCATATTATTACTTACTTTTTGTCCTCATTCACTTCTTCAAACTCAGCATCCACAACGCCTTCATCTGCTTTGGCAGACTGTTGCGAGGCGCCTGCTTCAGCTTGTGTCTGACCCTCGGTTGATTTTTTCGCGTAAATACGTTCAGCCATCTTGGCAGATACATTACTTAACACTTTTAATTTATCTTCCATCAAGGCTTTGTCGTTACCCTTTACGGCTTCCTTCAACTCAGCAACAGCAGCTTCAATATCTTTCTTCTCTTCAGCGGATAACTCACTTTCCAAATCTTGCATGGACTTTTCGCTGCTATGAATCAAACTATCTGCCTGATTGCGAATGTCTGCCAATTCTTTGAATTTTTTATCTTCCTCAGCATGCGCTTCTGCATCCTTAACCATGGCTTCCACTTCTTCATCCGACAAACCACTGGAAGCTTTAATAATAATGGATTGCGCCCGGCCAGTTGCTTTATCTTTAGCAGACACATTTAAGATACCATTTGCATCAATATCAAACGTTACCTCAATTTGCGGGACACCACGCGGGGCTGATGGAATATTAGTCAAGTCAAAGCGACCCAATGATTTATTGGCAGATGCTTGTTCACGTTCTCCTTGCAATACATGAACCGTAACAGCCGTTTGATTATCATCTGCCGTAGAAAACACTTGGTTCGCTTTCGTTGGGATGGTGGTGTTTTTTTCAATTAATTTGGTCATGACACCCCCCAGTGTTTCAATTCCCAAAGACAATGGGGTAACATCCAAAAGCAGAATGTCTTTCACTTCACCAGACAATACAGCAGCCTGAATCGCAGCGCCCACAGCAACAGCTTCATCTGGATTAACGTCTTTGCGTGGCTCTTTACCAAAAAAGTCCTGAACGGTCTTTTGTACCAAAGGCATGCGAGTCTGTCCGCCAACCAGAATTACTTCATTAATTTGTCCAACCGTTAAACCTGCATCTTTAAGCGCTGTTTTACAAGGCTCGATGGTTTTCTCTACTAATTTTTCTACAAGAGATTCCAATTTAGCTCGCGTTAGTTTGATGTTTAAATGCTTTGGACCAGAAGCATCTGCCGTAATATAAGGCAGGTTAACGTCTGTCTGTTGAGAAGAAGACAACTCAATTTTTGCTTTTTCAGCGGCTTCCTTAAGACGTTGCAAGGCCAATGGATCATTATGTAAATCAATGCCACTATCTTTCTTAAATTCGGAAGCAAGATATTCAATTAAAGCAAGGTCAAAATCCTCACCCCCAAGGAATGTATCCCCATTGGTTGCCAATACTTCAAATTGGTGCTCACCATCCACTTCTGCAATTTCAATAATGGAAATATCAAACGTTCCACCACCCAAATCAAATACCGCAATGATCGAATCACCACGCTTTTTATCCATGCCATAAGCCAGAGCGGCAGCCGTTGGCTCATTAATGATGCGTTTTACCTCAAGACCCGCAATACGGCCAGCATCTTTCGTTGCCTGACGCTGTGAGTCATTAAAGTAGGCAGGAACAGTAATCACTGCTTCTTTTACTTCTTCACCCAAATAATCTTCAGCCGTTTTTTTCATTTTTCTTAATACTTCAGCCGAAATTTGCGGCGGAGCCTTATCTTGATCTTTGACACGTACCCACGCATCACCATTATTGGCCTTGATGATTTTGTAAGGCACCATTTTAATGTCTTTCTGTACAATAGAGTCATCAAAACGGCGGCCAATCAAGCGCTTAATGGCAAACAACGTATTGTCCGGGTTAGTAACCGCCTGACGTTTAGCGGCCTGTCCCACCAGAATTTCATCATCACTTGTATAAGCCACAATCGAAGGTGTAGTACGATGTCCTTCGCTGTTTTCAATGACTCTTGGCTTGTCACCTTCCATCACTGCCACACAGGAATTCGTTGTGCCTAAGTCAATTCCAATTATTTTTGCCATTTTTATTCTTGCTCCAATCTGTAGGTTATCACGCAATACCTTAAATATGGGGATGTTTGCGTTAATTTCAAGCGACATCCCTTGGTTTGTTTTATTTGCTCTTGGCAACAATCACCCTAGCCGGACGAATGACTCTGTCATGAAGCTTGTATCCTTTTTGGAACACAGCCAAAACTGTATTCGCAGGCACATCCGCTGATTCTTGCATTGACATTGCCTCATGCATTTGGGGATCAAACATCATGCCTTGAGGGTCTATTTGCTCTACATTATATTTTTGCAAACTATCCAGGAATAATTTCATGGTCAGTTCAAGCCCTTCGCGCATAGACGAATCTGCTTGCTGACTGGCAAGCTGTAAAGCCTGCTCCAAACTGTCTACAACAGGCAGAAGAGACTGGACAAGTTTCTCCAAACCATAACGATGGGCATTCGCCACATCTCGTTCTGCCCGTCGACGCACATTATCCAGTTCCGCAAGCGCTCTTACTGATTTCTCCCAGTTTTCATGAGCTTTTTGTTCAGCAAGAGTTAATTTTTCTTCCAGTTCAGGGTAAGATGGATGCTCAAGTGCACTACTGCCTGATTCTGCTTCTTCTGTATCATTCAAGAACTCATCAAGTGTTTGTTCATCTTGCAATGCAGTATCTTCTCTCATTTTTTTCCAATCTTTTGTTCTTTTTTCACTCATGTAAACTCCAAAACCCAAAAGCACGAATGCATGTTAAATAGGGGCAAACCATTCGGAAATCAAGTCTAAAAATAATTTTTCTCCATTATTTGCTTCCGAAATAACAACCATTGCTTATTATGTGCATAATTTATGCATATTTATCCAAGCAGTCTATACTAAGCGCATACACCTTTTAAAAACATTCAATGGGAATTACCATGAACAGATTCATAGGATGGTTAATATCTGCTTTATGTGTCTCTATTGCGTTTGCAAATGATGCATCACTCATCTCAAAAGATACTGAAATGGGTTTGTTACCTTCTCCATTTCCTGTTTATGTGATTGGCCAGGATAAAAGTACGGTGATCAATCACCCTTACCCGGGTGCAGAAAAAAAATGGCTGCCAACCGATAACAGTTATACAGAAAAACCAGGCTGTTATATTGCCTGCTATTCACACCAATCCGGTGTTTATTCTGTGTCGCCTACCATTTATGTTATGGGTCAAATCCGTGTCAAAGGTCAATATCTTAACCGTATTTGTCAACCTGAACATTATCAAAATCAGGATATCAGCAAAGCTGAATCATTTAAAAAATTATGTTCAGAAAAAATTGCATCCTGCAAAAACATCGAGTGCTGGGCTGGCGGTGATACGGGTGGCTGGTTTGGCATCCAATAAAAGGCCTAACCATTGAGGGTTTCCTTCATTAAGGTATCACTCATTGTACTAAACCCTGATAACTGCTTGCAGTGAGTGTTCATTCATTGCATACTTGGATTTTTATCAAAACAATAATAGGTTTTTCATGGGTGAATGGTCTTTAACCTCCTGGCTTCAATACCAATACGAACAAGCAGCCAGCTATCCTGATGAAACCCAGTTGGCACGCGTCGTAGATCAACTAAGCCAACTGCCACCATTAGTCAGCCATGGAGAAATTAAGAACCTGAAAACCGCCATTGCCAAAGCCGGACGTGGGGAAGCATTTATTTTACAAGGTGGTGATTGCGCTGAATCATTTCAGGATTGCTGCGCAGACATCATCAGCAACAAACTTAAAATTCTTTTACAAATGAGTCTGGTACTGATTTACGGCATGCGTAAACCCGTTATCCGTATTGGACGCATCGCTGGCCAGTATGCAAAGCCACGCTCATCGGATTACGAAACCATCAATGGCATTACCTTGCCAAGCTACCGAGGTGACCTGGTTAATTCCCCGGAGTTCAACGTTGAAGCCCGGATGCCCAATCCCAAACTCATGCTGCAAGGCTACAGTTGCGCTGCCATGACTCTGAATTTTATTCGTGCTCTTCTTGCCGGCGGCTTTGCCGATTTGCATCACCCTCAACGCTGGGATTTACGTTTTGTTGAACATTCAACACAAGCAGAAGAATATCACGCCATTGTGCGCTCAATAGCGGACTCTATGGATTTTCTCGAATCCATCGATGGCCTCCGTAACAGCAACTTAAGCAACGTGGATTTTTATACCTCCCATGAAGCTTTACATCTGCATTATGAACAAGCATTAACACGCCACACGCATGATGGCCTTTGGTATAATATGTCTACTCACCTGCCATGGATAGGTATGCGCACGGCCAAACCCAATAGCGCTCATGTTGAGTTTTTACGGGGCGTGCAGAATCCCATAGGGATTAAAATAGGTCCTACAGCGACGGGTGAATGGATTAGTGAATTGTTAAATATCCTTAATCCACAACGAGAAGAAGGACGGATATTGCTTATAAGTCGTATGGGCGCGAATGATATTGCAAGATTACTTCCGCCTTTGATCGAAGCCGTCAGGGCAACCCAAATACCGGTTACCTGGTCTTGTGATCCCATGCATGGAAACACAGAAACCACAACGGAAGGAATCAAAACCAGGCATTTTGACAACATTTTGCATGAGCTTCAACAAGCTTTCAAAATTCATCGAGAATCAGGAAGTTACCTTGGCGGCGTGCATTTTGAATTGACGGGAGAAAACGTAACCGAATGCATTGGCGGAGCAAGAGGATTGGCAGCTGACGATTTAAAACATGCCTATCATACTTTAGTCGATCCTCGTTTGAATTATGAGCAATCCCTGGAAATGGCCATCCAGTTAAGTCGAAAATTTAAATCCGTCTAGGATCGGTTTATTTTCATGTTGCAAAGCCGTGAAAGGCAAACACCCTAATCTAGATAAGTCCGTAAATAGTCAGGAATGCGCTGATCCAGCCAATAAATAGGCCTGCCGGGGATGCTGCCACTAATAAAGCCGACGTGACCGCCTTTGTGGCTGAGTTCCAAGATGATGTAAGGAGATAATTCCCTGGCTTTCGGTAAAACATCCGAAGTCATGAAAGGATCATCCAGCGCATGAATAATTAAGGTAGGCGTTGCAATGTCAGGCAAATATTGTCGTGAACTTGCCTTGCGATAATAATCATGAACATTCGTAAACCCATGTAGAGGAGCCGTTATATAATCATCAAACGTCCAAAAACAACGCAATGTATCAATATGCTTTATATCTCTTAATATGGGAGAAAATTTACTGGCATGTTCTTGCAATTTGCGGGCAAAGATAACACGCATCTCTCTTAATAAATAAGCCTGGTAAATACGCGATAACCCTCGATTCATACGATCTGCCGCCAAACGTAACTGAAAAGGGACAGACACAGCAACTCCCGCTTGGATCCAAGATTGCTTGCCCAGTTCGCCAAGCCATTTTAATAAAACATTTCCTCCCAAAGAAATCCCTACCAGTGCTTTTCTTGTATGAGGTTCTCGTTGCACAAGCGTTTTTATAAAATACGCTAAATCACCAGTATCCCCGGAATGATAAGCACGCAATAAGCGATTAGGCTCCGAGCTTGCTCCACGAAAATGCATTAACACGCCACGCCAGCCACAACGATTAAACGCATGCATCAATCCCCCCACATAAGTAGAGTTCATGTTGCCTCCCAATCCATGCAACAGCACTACCAAAGGAGCATCAGTTCCCAAGCCATTCACAGCCCATGCCAAATCAATGAAATCCCCGTCAGGAAGCTCAAATCGCTCAATACGATCAACGGGTGCCATTAAACGGCGAACCAGTGTGGGATACACCGTTTGCGCATGGGGATTAGCCAACCACCAGGCCGGTGTGAATGAGCTTTTGATGATCATAATTCTCAATGCCTTAATCAATGATATTCGGGGCTATACTCACGAACAGCATCAACCAAGACTGCCACATGCTCAGGAGGAACATCAGGCGTTATGCCATGACCTAAATTAAATACATGCCCAGACCCTTGGCCATAAGACGCTAATACTTCTCTCACTTGCTGACGAATGCATTGCGGTGAAGTCAGTAACACAACTGGATCAAGATTACCTTGCAAGGCTACAGATTCACCCACTTGGGCACGCGCTATAGCAAGATCACACGTCCAATCAACACCCAAAGCATCGCAACCTGACTCAGCCATTTGCCGCAACCATTGCCCTCCGCCTTTTGTAAATAATATGACGGGAATCTCCGGATGATTATTCTTTAACTGTTTGACTATCATAGTCATATAATTTAAGGAAAAATCCTGATAATTGGCCATAGTCAAAATCCCACCCCAAGTATCAAAAAGCATGAGGGCATTCACGCCAGCCTGTATTTGCTCTTGCAGGTAGTCAGTAACAGCGGATGTTAATTTATGCAGCAATTGGTGCGTTGCAGCAGGATCAGTATACATAAATCGTAAAATCTCTTTAAAATCCCGACCACTACGTCCTTCTATCATATAGCAAGCAAGCGTCCATGGACTGCCGGAAAAACCAATTAAAGGCAAATCGGCAGGCATTTCCTGACGAATAAGTCGGACTGCATCCATCACATACCCCAACGCCTCTTTTGCCTTAAGCATTGGCAACGCTTCAATATCAGCAGGACCACGAATGGGTCTTGCAAAACCCGGCCCCTCTCCTTCAGCAAAATAAAGCCCCAATCCCATCGCATCAGGAATAGTCAAAATATCAGAAAATAAAATGGCTGCATCCAGAGAAAAACGCCGTAAGGGCTGGAGTGTAACTTCACAGGCTAATTTCGGGTTTTTGCATAAACTTAAAAAGTCACCGGCCTCTTTGCGTACCTGCCGATATTCGGGCAAATACCGTCCTGCCTGACGCATCAACCATACCGGTGTCCGCTCCACCTTCTTCTTGTTTAAACTGCGGATAAACAGTGACTCACTTACATCGATCATAAAAACCACGCCATATAAAAAATTAAAGTTTAGCATAAAAATTTAATAGACTGCTGTGGTTCCATCGCCTTCCGCAGGGCAAGATCATACCTTTATGATCAATATTTACATTTGGTTTTATTTTTCACTCAGCCTCTCGATTCATCATGCTCGTGGACCTGATCCGCCTAAACTTTCTCCTGTTCGAGCTTGAGCATTCATTGTTTGCAAGAGTGACTCTCCTTTCTCTATTGTTTTTACAAGTGTGGTTTGTCTTTCTTCCATTATTTTTATATCTTTTTCGACGTCATCAACAATAGCTTCTCCATCGCTTCTTTCTGGTACCACTGGATGTTCAGTTTGAAGCAAACGCGCCAACGCCTCCCTTTTCACTCCTAAACTTTCCACGATACTCTCTAATTGGACTTGGGCTAACCTCAAACCTTCCTCAAGTTTCTCAACTTGTACAGGCAACTCTTTAAACAATCTCAACCGAGCAGATTGAAAACTTTTTACCACCCTTTGTATAAGGGTAACTTGTTGAGTTTCTATTTGAGCTTGTCTTTCCCTATTCTCTGCCACTGCCTTTGCTTTTACTGCTGATTGTTTAGGATCAATGATATCATGTACTGTAAGAATTAGATCTTTACCTTCATATCGTTGGTCAATGTATTGTTGAGCACGGGCCGAAACATCTTTATTCCTTACACAACGGCCAGCAGCCTGAGGTCCTGACAAGATGCCGTTAATCGCATTGATATCCGGTTCAATCACTGGCGAATAAGTATTGATTATCTGCACATTCAAAATATCTCTGATACTCACGCCTGTAGCAATCACTTGATCCGCTACAATATGCGTTCTCAGTCCTACCTCGATTTGAGCAAGCTGTGCATCAATGATAGATTGCTCAGTGCTCATATCAACGGCACCGGCATAATTTTCGGTTGCTTTTAATGCAATCAAGTCCACTGGCACAGGCCGAGTT
Source organism: Legionella oakridgensis ATCC 33761 = DSM 21215 (assembly GCF_000512355.1). Classification (NCBI taxonomy): domain Bacteria; kingdom Pseudomonadati; phylum Pseudomonadota; class Gammaproteobacteria; order Legionellales; family Legionellaceae; genus Legionella; species Legionella oakridgensis. The sequence goes on from NZ_CP004006.1 coordinate 2,134,017, forward strand.
ACAAGCTCCGTGATGGGTCTTGAAGATTTGATATTGGTCACCATTGCTTCTGCTCTGTCCAAAATTAAATGAGCAATGATGTCTCTTTGTTCGGGAGGCAACTTAGAAATCGGTGCTCCTAACTTTATTAGGGATTCATTTAATTTAGCCCTATCTTTTCCTTCACATTCTTGTAACTTTCTCAAAAATAATGAAGGGATCTGTGCCTGTTCTCCCGTTTTATATTTCTGAATATGGATATCACATTCTTTTAAGTAATCCTCCAGTGTATGGGTTCTATCTTTTTCAGCAAAATCTGTGAATTTCCCATTCAACACCAATGCAAGAGCAAAACTATTGATCGTTCTTTGAATGTCTGCTCGTTGTGCTTCATCGATATCTCTTTTTAAATCCACCGCTTGTGGAAGAGTTTGTCGACGTACCTCCTCTGCCTCCACGTCTGGATTAAATGCCTGGGCCAATTGCAGTCTTGCCTGGAATTCAGACTGTTGTCTGAGCGCTGCAACCCTATCCTGGTACTTTTCAAGAGTATCTCGGTCTCCATTTGCAAGGCTCTGATAGACGGAAGCTAATTCTTCACGGGTTCTTTTATCGTCAGAAAAACCCATATTACGTTGAGCACGGATACGGTTCAATTTTAAAGCTTGCTCAATGGCCATTTTTTCTGCCTCAGAGTTCTCCATGTCACTATGCTCTTTCATGATCTGTTTCTTTAATTCAACCGGATCAGCATACCCACTCATCCCTTCTGTAAGATAATAATCATCAAAGTAATGAAGCACAGCTTGATCAATCAGATTTCCCTCCTCCAAGTAAGCTACTTCTGGTTTAACTGGTCGAATGGTTCCTAATTCAATTGCAGCTCCAAGGCTTAAATCATCCACAGGATCACCTGGAAAAATATCATACAATTTGGAAGTTGGTGTTGCTGTTAATGCCAAAATTGAATTACGGTCTTTTAACCCTTGTAAAATATTTACATCCTCTTCATTAAAGGTATGGCGATGGCTTTCATCAATTAACACCATAGAATCTTTTATTTCGCTCGCAATCATTTTGAATAAGGGATGTTCAGCTTGTAAAACAACTTGATCAAAATTTTCGCCATCCACAGTACCTGTAATAACTTTATTAAAATATTCCTTGACCGCCTGAATCTCTTCCTCAGTTAAATGCTCCCAATCTGCAACATCAACCTGAGTTTTAAGAGTTTCCAAAGTGAAAACGCTAGGAGTATGCTTAGTACCATGGACCTCCCCTGCACCAAGCATTTTTTGTGTTTCAAGCATTTGTTGTTGAACCAATGTCTGATCGGGAACAATCATCACGGTGCGTCCAATCGCTTGGGCAACCCCTCCCATAATAATACTTTTACCTGACCCTGTTCCCATGACTGCTAACCGCTGTGCACTTCCTGCTTGTAGACTGTCGCAAAATTTAGCTAATGATTCATTTTGATAGGCATAAGGAACAAAAGAGGTTGTATCAACAGCTAATCCTTTCTGAGTTACTGCACGAAGATCACCTTCTTCATCGTATAATAATTTAACGGTGGCAGTATGGCCTTCATTAAAAAATAATTTCCCTCTTTCAACGTCTGCCGCTAATTTGCTGGTGATATTAACCGTATATTCTTGTTTATCGCCTCTTATCCCATCATAGGTTAAATCGACCGTATAGACAGCACCCCCAATCGTAATTGCGGCTTCAAGATGCGGTTTGCCTTCCTTATCTGTCCATTCATTTCTATCTTCTCCCGGCTTACCTGCTCTTGCTAAAATTGCTTTTACGACATTTCCAATCTTAGGCTCTTTTTTTGAGTTTTCTACTGCAATAATTTCCTTTGCTGCCCCTACTGTTACTACGGCTCCATTGGTTGCAACTTCTTTTAATAAATGAACCGCTGCAACAGTATCTGTATAATCTCTAAGTTCGGCAATCTGTCTTGCAACAACGTCTCGGCTAGCACCCATCATGCATCTCCTCACAGAAAGATGAACACAAATAAGTCACTGTGATTATTATTTAAGAATATAGACCATATTTTTATATGATATAAAATTACACAGGTTGATTGTTGGCATATTAATGTGTGAATTTTTTGAAATTACTGGTTGGTAACCATAAATGAGGTGACATCAGCAAGTGAAAAACTGTATTTTAAATTCTTTTTTCCTGTTAATATTTTATCTTGATGACTCTTCACCCAGGACCCTCCCCACATTATCCCGAGCGTAACGAGATCTCCAGCAAATGCCCATATGACATGGGGAGTTACAAAAATAGTTCGTTGTGTTATATTTAATCTTATAGATTGTTTTAAGGACATAAATGGGCGATAATCCTGACGCTATAAGTACTCGAATGATTATGCAAAGCTTAGCCCCCGATGCAGATAAAGGTGAAGAAGGAAAAACGACACTAATCACTGATTTTCTTACCCGGTTGAATAAATTAAACTTGGGGCATGATCATCGAATGGTTGAACTTTTTGAAGCAAATCTTCGGTATGGTAACCGTCTGATTGCTTTGTTTAAAGTGTGCAAAGAACTTAGAGTCTCCTTAACGGATGAGCTTATAAATAGCATTGCCGCTAATATTGCTGATGTTGGTGGATTTGCCCATTTATTAAAATTGACAAAAGAAGTAGGCATTGCCCCTGACTCTTTGTCATTGAAGATTTTATTTAATGCTGCAAAACATGAATCAACCATAGCACAAAGCACACGCAAGCTGAGTGAGGCAAGCGCCCTTGATTTAGCTACTTTTGAATTCATGCTTAAATATCCTGAGCAATCCTTCAAAATTTCACAATTGATCATTAATCTTCAAAAGAATGCTTATAGTGCTACGACTTTAGTAGAGAAACTAAGTTCAAGCTCGCTTTCAGCATCTCAGATGAGTACTGCCATTGACCTACTTAATTTAACATTAGAACATGACCTCTATTATCCGGGTGTGGTCGATATTCTTTTAAGACAAAAACAATACATCGATAAAATTTACGAGGGCACCAAAAAACTGACTGCGGCGCATCTCGTGTTAGGGGATTATTTTGAACTGCTTGAACACTCCCCTCAACAAGCGAACATTTTCGCTAAAAATGTTTTGTTATTACACAATGCATCACTGATTAATTACCACAATTTAGAGGATATGCGCGTCGTCAGCACCTTGGGAAGTGGGGCCTTTCATTTTATGAAGCATTTGCAGCAAGCAGACATGCTAGATACTAAAAACTATCAAAAAATTTGTAGACATAATGGTCTATTAAATCAACAAAAAGTCATTGAAGCGTTAAGCAATCTTCCTTTGATGGTCACGTTCCGAACAGAGGAATTAGAACGGATGCTAGATTTAATGAATAAACCAACCCTCTCTGATCATGATATGCAAGAATTTAATGAAATCTTAAATGGCTATTTTATTTCTTCCGAATATAGCCCGGGTCATTAATCATTCAGCCAGCACTCCATGACCTCCTGCGGTAATATCCCAACAATAAGACAGAATATCACCTATGAGCTCTTATGTTTTACCAGGGTTAGTCCTTGGTAAAGCCTGGATTGCCATTTTAAATTCCATGAAATTGGCCATAATCAATAATTTCATCACAAACTCAGGAAGCACCATACTTGTCAGCATAACTTGCAAATAACCTCTTTAACCCTTTTCTGTGTTTTCTACGCCTGGCATCCATTTTTAAGAAAACATTCTACTGTTCTGCCAAAAGCCTTTACAGAACATGGTTTATATATGCTAGCTACATCTTAAAAAACCAAAAAGGAACTGAAGTAACATTAGTCATCATTGATACTTTCGCAAAAGTAAGGGAAATAACAAGGACAATTAAAGCGCTACCACCCCTAAAAATTCACCCAAATATCAAGAACTCATGCAAAAAACAGGTGATCTTATCTCTGAATTGGTTGTTCCAGACGATCTCGACACTTCTGAGACAGAGGCTATTATTGAAGTAAACCTGGCACTTGTAAAATTTAAGGTAACTCCCCACGTCATCCCGAGTGCAGCGAGGGATCTCCAGCAATTGGCACGTATTAAATTAATGTAAAAAACACTTGAAAAATTATGCGGTTATGATCAAATAGCTGCATGAATAGCAGAGCTGGAAAAACGACTGAACAAGAATAGCAGCAACAGCTCAAAGCCCCCCTCAAGTGACGGGTTAGGCAAACTACGCCGTACGACATCACTACGTGAAAATGGGAAACGTAACAGTGGTGGCCCAAAAGGCCACAAGGGCGAAACGTTAAAACAGATTAAATCACCAGATATTGTCAAAAACCATGTATTGCTAACATGCCCGGATTGTTATGGTTCATTAGTTTCAACGCCGGTGATTGGAATTGTGAAGCGCCAGGTTTTTGATATTCCACCACCCAAAATTGAAGTCACGGAACATCAGGCTGAAGTAAAATATTGCGAGTGCTGTAATAAAACGATAACAGCAGCATTTATCAATATCAGCATTTTATTCCAGAAGACAGGATGCAACAGTTGTTTTATGACCTGTACGGAATTCAACTGGCTACTGCAACACGGACTGGATATAACCGGATTGCCTTTGATACATTGGCATCATTTGAAGAATCGGTATTGTCTGCAGTCAAAACTGCTGCCGTAAAAAACCTGGATGAAACAGGGTTTCGTGTGGCCGGAAAAACACAATGGTTGCATGTGGCATCGACTAAAACGGCAACTTATTATCACATATCTCCAAAACGAAAATCATTACTGGATGACCTTTCAGGTACCGTCATTCATGATCACTGGAAAAGTTATTACAATTTGGGAGGTGTGGAGCATGCCCTATGCAACCAGCATCACTTGCATGAATTAAAAGCAATAACCGAGCATGACAAAGAACCATGGGCACAGGCTATGACCCGACTATTACGTGTTGCTCTTCGCTGTCGTCATTTTAATGCACATCATGCAATACCTGTTGCTCGCATCAAGCGGTTGACCAACATCTACAAGAAGATTATTCGAGATGGGCTGGCGTATCATGAAACGCTGCCGCCATTGCCATGCAAAGGCAAACAGGGTCGACAACCTCGACGGACAGGTCACAACCTCTTGTGGCGTTTATTTCATTACAAACAAGACGTTTTACGGTTTCTTCATGATCTGGCAGTTCCATTTACCAATAATGATGCTGAGCGTGATTTACGAATGATGAAATGCAAACAAAAATATCCGGTGGTTTTCGGACCGCTCAAGGCGCTGAACAATTTGCTCGTATCCGAGGATTTATCAGTACGATCCGTAAACAAGGATTAAGCATTATCAGTTCCATCCAATCTATATTTTCTGGTACTATCCCTGTGTTATCAGGAATCTGAGATAACAATACAGTCCAACAGAGCAAGGAATAGTATATGCATACGGAGTCTTGCGTTTACCTTCTGACCAATAAACACAATAATGTTTTGTATACCGGTGTTACCCATGATTTGATACGCCGTGTTTATGAACACAAAAATAAACTGGTGGCTGGATTTACCCAAAAATACAATGTGGATCGACTGGTTTATTTTGAAGTTTGTTCAGGCATCGTCATGGCTATTGAGCGAGAAAAACAAATCAAAGGGTGGTCTCGAAAAAAGAAGCATGATTTGATTAATGCATTGAATCCTGAATGGAACGATTTGTATCCATCGCTACTTTAAAAATTGTGCCACTGCAGGCAGATCCCTCGCTGCACTCCGGATGACGTGGGGAGTTACCATTTAAGTATACTGTTAAAAAGAAAACCAAATAAGACAATTAAATGCGCGCACAAATAACGCATTTTTACGTAAGGCTCTCTCTAAAAATTTAAATATTTATTTTCTGAATATCAAACCCTGGGTTTGTCATTTCTTGATGCTCTTTCTGCACATTTTCTAATACATTCGCTTTGCGCGACTGATATTCTTCTATAACATCAACCAGCATCTTAACTTTTGAGACTGAATCGATCTCTAGAGAAAAAATCCCTTGAGTTACCCCTTTTAAAATTTCAGAAGTGATTGAATATGCATGATCTTCTGCTATAGAGGATTTTTCTTGTTTTTCACGACAACGCTGAAATGTAATTTCTAGCCAATTTACCAGTAGTTTTGGCTCATCAACGTAAATACCAAATTCATTAACCGCGAGATCATCCGTCTCTCTTATAAAATATTCCTTAGCTGCTTTGAAGGGTTTAATCATTTCCCCAGGATAACCAATAAAATGATAACCTAAAGAAGCCGCAATCCAAATGACACCCGGTGTTTCTTCTACCAAATAACTGCATGATCGCTTCATTAAGAGATCGTATGGTTTATCATCAGTTTGGTGACGGCTTGCGAAATTACTAGCCATTTGTTCAATACTCTTTTTAAGAGATTTTTCCTTTTCAAATAAATCTATGAGTGGCTTTTTTATACTTTGGAATTCATGATTTTTATTTAGCCAATCATTCCATAAGATTACTTCATAGTTTGAATGTTTCATGGCCAGATCGTTTAAGATAGACAATTTTTTATGAATGCTTTTATCGGCATGCTGCTCATTAAACGCTTCCTTAGTTATCCCAAGTGGAAAAAGGAAATGCTCCAAGTTTCTTTCAAAATAATCTGCACCCATTTCTATGGCCTTTCTTTTTAAGGCCAATTCTTCTTCTTTTGAAAAATCCCGTCTTAAATTATGCCAATATACTTCGTCAGCGATTAGAAATGTCGTAAATTCATGGGTAAATGTAGCCGTTTGAATAATCGATCTAAGATAATTACCACTACAAAATTCATTTCCAATGATGCTTAAAAGAACTAGAAGTTTTGTTTGTTTTAATGTTGGAAATAAGGATTTAGCTTGACCTTTAAAACTTGCCTTTATAATTTTTCCATCTTTTGAGCCTCGAACTTTTGCCATAATCTCTCCTTAAGCCCCAGCGACAAGATAACTAACAAAGGGAGCGAATGATAGCACAATTAGCCCAATTTATGGCTATAATTTTTATTTTATACTCTATCCCTTCTTATTATTGCCACCTTATTATTGCCACCTTATCCGTCATATTAACTGTATGAATAATGTACTATTTATTAACCTATAATTAAATGACCTAGATATATTTTGCGTACCTACATGCAAACAAACGATTTGGAAAAATTAATTAAGCTAATTAATAAGCAGGAAAAACAGATTGAGGAATTAAAGAAATACCTCAAATCTGAACAAAAACGTCTATTCGCTGAACTGAATAAACAAAAAGAATATTATGAAAGCATCATCGCACTTATGCCCGGTCATGTATATTGGTTAGATAGAAATAATGTCTTCCTAGGGTGCAATGATTTGCAAGCCAAGAATGCGCAATTAAATTCTAGAGAAGAAATTGTTGGTAAAACAAATTTTGACTTACCTTGGAAAGATCAAGCTGAAGAATTAAATCGCATAAATAATCTTGTTATGGAAACTGGCCAACCTCAAGTTGAAGAAGAGATGGCTCTCATGGCAAATGGTCTAGGTACCTATTTATCACAAAAAGTGCCATTAAGAGATAAAAAAATAATATTATAGGGGTTCTTGGTATCTCTCTTGATATTACTAAACAAAAAAATCTGGAGAAAGAGCTTCGTGATGCCAAAGAAAAAGCCGAAGCAGCAAGCCATGCTAAAACAGAATTCATAGCGAATATGAGCCATGACATTCGCACCCCTTTAAGCGGTATTGTGGGCATGTCCGAGCTTCTTGAAGAACAGGTTGAGAATGCCGACCAGAAACAATATGCGGCTTGGGTTAATGAATGCGGCGAACAATTATTAGGATTATTAAATGGAATTCTGGATGTTGTATCATCGGATAACATCTCAGAAAAAGACATTCATGAAGAAGAATTTAATCTGCCACAATGCCTTTACGATTTAGTACAATTAGAGCGCCCTTCTACGACTTTAAAAGGGCTGGAGTTAAACATTGTAATAGGCCAAAGCGTTCCACCATACATCCTCAGTGACCGCACCAAAATTCATCGCATTTTGTTAAATCTCTTAGGCAACGCCATTAAGTTTACCGAAAAAGGTGGGATTACAATTGGAGTACATTGCATCACGCAGACCTCCGAGCAAGCACAATTGAGATTTTCAGTGGAAGACACAGGCATTGGGATTCCTAAAAAAATGCAAAAAAGTGTCTTTGACCGCTTCTTTCGTGTCAATCCATCCTATAAAGGCATTTATACCGGTCACGGTATCGGATTACATATCGCCCAATCTTATGTGAAATTATTGGGTGGAGAAATTAAGCTAGACAGTGAGGAAGGGGTAGGCACAACCTTCTATTTCAACTTAACCTTTAAAATAGGTGAGGGAAAACATAGTAAATCCACTCCTCTCATTAAAGAGCAAGAAGAATATGAAGTTAAGGATACAACCACTGTATCAGAAAAATTTAAATTCAATGAACACCAATCCCTCCCGTCAGAAGCACCTCATGTTTTACTGGTGGAAGATAATCACATAGCTCTAAAAATTGCTGAAACGTTTATCTTCAAGATAGGTTGTCGATATACTTCCGCCATGGATGGAGAGCGTGCTCTAAAGCTTGCTCTATCAAACCAATTCGACCTCATCATCACTGACATTGGACTTCCAGGCATATCCGGTCATCAATTAACACGGTTGATTCGTGAATGGGAATCTGCCTCTCATAAAAAACCGGTGCCCATCATAGGATTAACCGCCCATGTACGCGAGGAAGCCAAAGTAGAATGTCTTGCATCGGGGATGAATGAAGTGTTTTCAAAACCCATTACCTTAGAACTTACCCAAAGCATTCTGCAACAATTTGTTAAACTACCCAAAGACATTAATGAAAACAGGCTAAAAAATCCTGTCGCTCAGACCGAAGGTAAACTAGGCCTTGATTTACCCGATACGGAAGAAGAACTATTTATGCTTGATAAATACTCGCTTCTCGACGAAGATGCCGCCATGCAAAACACTGGCAATGAAGACTTATTGCGGCAAATACTACACATCATGGCGGAACAGGAAATTCCAAACGATATCGCAGCCATTGCAAAAGCACACGCTGAACACGATTGGACAACGGTAGAAAAATTAGCCCACAAAATGAAAGGTGGCGCCGTCTACCTTGGAACTATTAAAATAAAGTACGCTTGCCAATACCTGGAACGTTATCAGAAAGCTGGCCAGAACGCCTTGCTTGAACCACTCTACCAACAACTCATCAAAGTCTTAAATGATACCAAACAATACCTTCATCAATGGCTTGAAAACCAATGAAGCATTGACGCTAACCTGCAACTTCTGGATATCACTGCCCTTCTTGACCGTGTGAGTAAAGCACTTAGACAGACGCACAACCTCTTTTAACGGAATAAAAAACGACTGTCTGAAATGTCCTTAACTCAGGAAAAACTATCGATAGCCCGTGAAGCATTAACAAAAATCGTGGAAGAATTGCAAGCAACGGTCAAACACCACATTGCCGTTCAAAAACAACTTGAAGAAGATGCGCGCTTTGATAAGAAAACTATACAGGGACTCACTCGCTCAAAAGATCTGCGACACAAGCCAGCTAAGTGCTCTGCCGTTGAATAAAGCAAGCCATTTAACTCATCATCTGCCCCTTTGCCTCCCATGCAAGCAAGCAAATTAATTTTTGCAACTTCAGTACAAGCAGGATTAATATCGTGAATTATACGCAGCACATCCACGATATACTCTAACTTGTATTCCTTGTTATCTTGACCAAAAATACTGACTGCACCTACCTTACCATGCCAATGACATTAAATTTTAATTGACCTGCATTTTGTAAGGTTAGCCAATGTTGCGCAAGTTGCTCTTCATCAAATGGCAAAGATAAAGCGACCACTTTGTGATTCTTTCCTTTTTCTTTAGCCGATAATGCACGCATGGTAAATTCAATTGCTGGATCACCTAGCATATATAATAACTCTTACTTCTTCGTCAGCCATGCTCGTATGCTCATCATGATTGGATAGATTAAATTCAGTATGGATTTATTATAAAGAATACATAATGAAACTTAAATGAACATAATATTCATTACTGTCATGCTTATATTGCTAAGCTGCCTTTTTAATTGCTTGTCCAGCATGAAGCGCAGTATTTCGAATAAAAAATATACTTAATGCGTTCTTAAGATAAATTCAGTAAAATTAATGAATTAAATTAGCTTAGAGTATACCCGATGGAAACTTATGAACATAAGGCTGCAGGCGATCAAATCAGAGTAGAAAAAGTGGAAAATCCTTATTTACGCGGCAGCGATGATTTGTCTCCATCCGAAAAAAATAAACTATTTATCAAGATGATGCAAACCATTGACAGTATACCAGTACCTCTTGATTTGGAATTAAGCGCGGGTGACGTTATCGCCTTAGCCGGTGATTACTACACGCTTCCTGGTTGGGGAAAACAATTGCAACTGCCTCCCAGACATCGTAACGTCGTGGCAGAAAATGAACAACTATTTCATGAACCAGTATTACCTGGTGAAAATGCTGCCTTCCATAGTGCCTATAGCGATCTAGCCTCCCCTTCCGTTAAAAAGCGTGATGTTGATCGTATTTATGCTATTGAAAAACGGACTTATATTCCTTTTTTAGTTCCTTAAATAGCCTAATTCAGCAATTGGTATATAGCTGGACCGTGAAAGATTATGGTAAAAAATTAAATGAAAATGAAGCGCATTTTGCTCCCTGGTCAGCACGCGCTTATATTGTTGGACATCACACTGCTTTGCAAAACGCTCAGCTGGCCTTTTATTGCGAACAACTGGCTAATGGAAGCGTTAGAGAAACGGATGAGCAGATACCACAAGCCTTGCGCGATGCCTTACAGAAGAGTCGTTTAAATCCAGCAGCATTCAAGCTGCAAGAACAAATTAAAGACAATAAAACCTTATACAATGAACTCATGCATCGCTATCATGCCTTGGCCATTGGCCAGGATTTGTTCGCCATGCATTTTTATTCCGATCATTATGCTGGAGGCCATATAAGCCGTATCGGTAGGCTTCGCCAAAGCATGCCCGAACAATTTGGCGTTTGGGGAAGCATTTTAATCAACAACATGCACAATGAAGATAATTCCGATGGTGTAACCGTGACTGATCCTTTTCAACCGGAACGACACGCGCCCTACACATCCGCAGACAAACCATTTCGCATGATTCGTGAAGATAATGTTGCCTATGGTGATGGCACTTATCTACAACGTGATAATGCAGAAAACAGTAACATGCTGATCAATGGGATGGATAATTCACTGGGGGATATTTACCTTGCCAGAACAACTGGCGAAATACGCCGTTCCCAAGATTATGGAGGTTTAGCCTTTTTACCAGAAATTGATTACAGCAAACGTCAAACTCAGCCCTTGTTGATACAAGGCCAGGATGGCACGGTGTATGTTCGTTCGAACTTAAGCCAAATCCGCATGCTGTCTCCAACAGAATATCAACGCACCTTGCAAAATCCACAAGATAATGACTATGAAAAACTGACTTATTGGGGAGCATTTAAACTGGTGTTTAAGTTGCGTGTGCTGGGCTTTATTTACTCACCCAAAATCATGGCCATTAGCCCGGAAAGAGAGCAGGAAATCCAGCAAGACGAACAGCGATTTGAACACCATACAACATCCAAAAGCTTACGACCTGCATCCCGGGAGCATGCCGCCATGGATTTACCCCATTTAGATCAAGTCGGTGCATGGCGTATGAATCCACTTGCAAGCAAATCCGGGGCAGGCCTGTTTGACCACCGAATTGCTGCATTCGAAGAAGCAGTCACCCAACTTGGTGCAGAACATGGCATTGGAGAGCGAGAAACCACAACATTCAATTTTACCTGAACCTGAAATCACGTTACTCTTGCCTATGTCTTTTTCTTTTAGGATGAATACATACATGGATTCTCTTGATATTTCATCGCTTTATGTTTCCACCTATATTGGAATACATGCTTGGGAGCAGCGCATCTTGCAGCGTTTACTGATAGACATCAGCATTCCAATCAATTGTTCAAGCTGCAATGACGAATTATTCAATACGATTGACTATGATCAACTCTGCCAGCGTATTACCACGTTCGTAGAATCCAATTGCTTTAATTTAATTGAAACGGTTGCTGAAAAAATAGCGCAACTGATAAAAAACGAATTTCCTGTCAGTCAGTTAAGTGTGCGCGTCAGCAAACCTGATGCCATTAAAAACGCTGGGAATATTAGCATTACCATTAACCGTTAAGTGCAATACTTTAACAAAAACCAGGCTGACCTATTGATACACCCGGCGGTTCAATGCATGGGCGCATGCTCTTGGTCAATGGCCTTCTCTCGTCAGGAGATTGCTCTTCTTCCAAAAGTGCATCACGCTGTATTCGAGTCCCATGAGTTGGCATGCTGGCGTGTAAGCGGCGATAACTGCTTAGCGTAGTTTGTTCCATCCCGTCCGCATCGCTTGCCTGCAAATGTTTTAATGATTGTTGCTTGAAACGATAAGCATTCAGCAACAACAGGCTGCTTTGCAAAATCATTAAAGCCACACCCACTGCAGGATTCAACGAGACACCAATCGCCAACAGCAATCCGCCAGCTATCAGCATGGAAGCAAGATTATACCCTAAACTCATCAGCAAATTTTGCTTGATGTTGTTTACGGCTTGCTGAGCCACAGCAAATGCACTTACCACTGGCAATAATGATCCGCTTTGAATGACGGCTCCTGCCTGTTGCTGGGTCACTTCATCACTATGGCGTGATTTAATGGCGATGCCAAAATCACTGGCCGCAATTGCCACTGCATCATTTGCTGCATCACCAATCATGGCAACACGGCGTCCTTGCTGCTTCAGCTGTTTAATATAGGCTTCCTTATCATTCACTGGAATACTGGATGAGCCAACACAAGCAGCGCGTATATTGGCAGTCGGGATGCCCAGTAACTTGGCATAACGCCGAGCTGTTGTCGTATCCGCGCCGGTGCAAATATAAACTTGTTTTCCCAATTCCTTAAGAGAATCCACCGCATGACGGGCATTATGACGGAGAGGGTCAGATAGTAAAATATAGCCTACCACCTTACGATCACGAGCAAGGTAAATCATGCTATCACCGCCTTCTGGTGCTTTTGCAAGCCTCAAATCCTGGGTCTCAATACCTTGTTCATCCATCATATTTTCGTTGCCAATGACGTATAATTCACCATTAATTCTTGCTTTTAAACCAGAATGATTCGATGCATCCACCTCCGTTATATGGACATCACTGGCGATGCGAACGTCATGTTTTTTAGCAAATTTGCAAATTGCCTTGGCAACAGGATGCTGTGAATGTTGTTCCAAAACAGCCGCATAAGCCATTAACTCATTGGCAGTCAAACCACTATCAGCAATAACTTCATAATGACGTACTGAAGGAACCCCAGTGGTTAATGTGCCATTTAAATCAAAGACAACGCTATCTATTTGTTCCGCTTCCTGCAAGGTTTTAGCGCTTTTAAACTGTACACCATGCTCTGCTGCTTTATTCATCCCAATTTTGACGGCCAAGGGGGTTATGAATCCCAAGGTACAAGGGCAAGCAGATACCAGTACAGCTACCGCGCATTTAATAGCCAATGCCATTGGAAAGAAAAAGCTGATGACCGTGGCTGAAATCAAGGCAAACAAAATCACAGCTGGAATAAAATATTGCAAAATTTTATTCGTGGCTGTTTCTAATGGGGCTTTCTCAAAATTGGTGCGCGCGATCTGAGCATCCAGTTGAGCCAGGTAAGAATCTCCAACCGCAGCACTGACTTTTAAACGAAGTGGCGACGCTCCTTCGGCCAAAACCATTCCAGCAAGCAATGATTCTCCATGCCTAATTGGCCGTGGCAACGTTGAGCCTGTTACAATGGTCTCAAAAACCTGGCTTTCTTCTCCCTCACAAACACCGTCAACAGGAATAATTTCACCAGGCTGGATTAAAATTACGTCACCAGGTTTTATCATTGTTAATGGGGTATGTTTTATCGTTTCAACAACCAGCTGGCGTACCATTTTAGGAACTCGATCTTTAAAATGCTTGCCTGCATCAATGGTTTGTTTGATGGATTCCTCAATGGCTATCCCAAGATGACGGAATCCAAAAATTAGCAAGCTGGCTTCAAACATCATGGGTAACCAAGGAAAGAAAAAAGCAGCAACAGAAACAATCATCACCGTCAATGTGCTGATGGCAAACAACGTATCCATCGTTAATGCCTTGGTTTTGAAAAGTTTTTTTATGGCTTCATAATAGGATTCTGCGCCTAGCAGCAAAGAAAGCGCGATGCTACCCACTCCGATAGCAATCAATACGGGCAATGAAACAGTAATACCAGTCAAAGACAAAACAAGCAAGGCAACACCACCAGCCGTGCCAAGTAATCCCCAAAACCAGTGTGAATTTAAAATCTTTTTAAAAAATGAGTTTTTTTTATTCGACGCTTAGGTTCTTCAACTAACGTTTCAGTAGAAAGCATCTCAATGCCAGCTGAATCTACACCGGCCATATCCAATGCATCCGGTAATGGCGACTGAACTTCTTCTGCAGGTGTTTCGAGATCAACCGCTTCCACCCCTACTTCATCTAATGTCTTGCGTATTAATTCTCTTATGATTGCCGGGGAACGTCCGTCATTCGTTATTCTGATTGTTAATTTCTTTTCCACCACTTCAACTGAAAAATCTTCAATCATCATGGTCTTGCAAGTACGTAAGACCTGTTCTATGGGTCGCACGCAATTGACGCAGCGAATGCCAGGAAGGGAAAAACAATATGTGGTGGCTGTCATAAAACCTCTTTGTTTTTAGAACGATAAACCCAAGACATGTCCTCAACCATTCTTTGAAACAAACATCGGGTGATTGAGAGGTATTTTGAGCCTGAGCGAGGCAAATGCAGATTCTATACTGCTCTCTTTTGCAAAGGAAGACAAAGTACGGAACCATCAGGCATCCATCTTTCGAATCATACCTGTGATATGTTCACTGCGTGCCACTTCAACTTGGGCTTTTTCGGCCTGAATTCGTGATGAAAAAGGACCAATGATCACCCGGTACCAATGAATTTGTTGATTGACGACGGCCATCACATTAACACTAAATCCTTTCAATATTAAACTGGCCTTCATACGTTCTGCATCTTCCCTTTTTCTAAAAGAAGCCACTTGCACCAGATAGGATTCCTTATGAACTACCGCAGGAGTTACTTTCTCAGTGGCAGGCTTATTAGCCATTTCTTTTTGGAATGCAGAAGAAGCTTCAACGACCTTGGCCGTGGTAGCAGACGCTTTAGCAGCAGTATTACTAGATGTATTTATAGCATTAGCAACTTGCGGATTGACTGCTGAAGGCACGGCGCTTTGTTCTTTTGCCAGCAAGGTATAAAATTCAAGTTTTGGCCTAGGCAACTGCGCTTGCTGCTTGCTGGGTTGACTTATCGCTTGTTCCTTGTGTTTAGAAAAAAAGTGATCTTCTACCCAGGCACTCGCCTGGGTAAAATTAAACAATGAAGCACTTAAATAACCACAAAAAAAAGACATCAGCACCAACGTCATCTGCCTTAACCATCCATTTGAACTGCTTTTGCCTTTTTTTCTATAATCTTTTGCCATTACATACTTTCCGGGGCAGAAACACCTAAAATATGCATACCATTACGCAGCACTTGCCGGACAGCTGTCAATAAGCACAATCGCGCGCAACGCAAAGTTTCCAACTCACATAACAGTGGAATTGCATTGTAATAGCTATGCAAACCATTTGCCAATTCACGTAAATAATAAGCTAATTGATGGGGTTCACAGGTTCTGGCCGCTGAATCAATAACATCCGGATAACGGCTAATTAACGACATTAACGTTTCCTCATGAGGCTCTGTCAGTAAATGCGTGTGCGCTAATCCTTTGTCCTCGTCCCAACTTAAACCACGTTCAAGTAATTGCCTAAGCACGCTGCTGATGCGTGCGTGAGCATACTGAATGTAGTAAACCGGGTTATCACTGGATTGTGATTTGGCTAAATCAAGATCAAAATCCATATGCTGTTCTGGTTTACGCATCACATAAAAGAAACGGGCTGCATCTTTACCCACTTCCTCACGCAATTCCCGTAATGTCACAAATGAACCACTACGAGTGGACATTTGGACCCTGGTTTCGCCACGATATAAAATGGCAAATTGAACCAACAAAACATCCAAAGCATTATCATCATGACCCAATGCTTGAACAGCCGCTTTCACCCGCGTGACATACCCATGATGATCAGCACCAAATATATCAATGACGCGTGTAAAACCACGATCATACTTGTTCCAATGATACGCCACATCAGAAGCAAAATAAGTGGTTTGTCCATTGGCGCGAATCAACACTCTGTCCTTTTCATCGCCAAAATCCGTAGCACGGAACCATAAGGCGCCAGACTGTTCATAAGTATGACCTGCTTCTTTTAGTGCGCGAATGCCTTCCTTAATGGCTCCCTCATCCAACAAAGACTGCTCTGAAAACCAGCGGTCGTACTCTACACCGAATTCGGCCAAATCTTCTTTAATATCAGCCAATACCGAATCCAAGGCTTGTTTATGGAAGAAAGCAAATCCAGAATCGCCAAGAAACTTGCGGGCTGAATGGATAAGCGCATCAATATAGTGTTCTTTATCACCGCCCTGCACTTCATCCGGAGGTAAACCCTCGCTCACGGCATACCAACTGTGTACATAGTCACGCTCATGGACAGCAAGGATGTTTTTTGCAATGTCATGCACATAATCGCCGCGATAACCATTGGCTGGGAAAATAATGGGTTCTCCAGCCAAAGCAAGATAACGTAACCAAACACTGACCGCCAATATATTCATTTGCCGACCAGCATCATTCACATAATATTCTCGGCTGACTTCAAATCCTGCCGCCATCAGCAAATTTGCCAATGTTGCGCCAAAAGCGGCGCTGCGGCCATGTCCTACATGCAACGGACCGGTTGGATTAGCGGAAACATATTCTAATAAAACGTGCTGCCCATGCCCTAACTGACTGCGGCCATACTCAACACCTTGAGATAATACCGTCGCTATGATTTGAGCACGCTCACTGGCTCGCATATAAAAATTAATAAATCCGGGGCCTGCAATTTCCACCCGATCAAGCAGCGGATGTTCAGGAATAGCCCGGACTAATAATTCGGCAAGCTGGCGCGGAACTTGATGACAAGGTTTTGCCAAGACAAGCGCAAGATTGGTTGCAAAATCACCATGAGCTTTGTCTTTGGTGCGTTCAACCTTGATGTGAGCAACATAGTCTGGTGGAATCACGCCAGATTGTCTGACTTCCTCTACTGCCTGCCTTAATAATTCCTCAACCGTAGATTTCATACCATTTTTCGTTATTAAAAAGCAGTTATTATGCTCTTTTTTATATCAGTTGCAAAGAATCCTGTGATGAAATAAAAACTATAAATTATTTCCCATCACTGTTGCATCGTATAGCTATTTTTAACATAACCATCCTGAGATAATAAAATAGCGATGGGCCGAGTTGCCTCAAAATGCGCGAAAAAAATCATCATCATCACCGTAATGGGAACAGAAAGAAACATCCCCAGTATTCCCCAGATAGACCCCCATAACCCCAATGCAAATAATATGATCAAGGGACTCAAGTTCAGAGATTTACTAAGAAAACGCGGTTCTACTAAATTGCCAATGACAAATTGAATGATCACAATCCCCGAGGTCACAATAATAAACGGAATCCAAGTTTGAAATTGAATCAAGGCAAGCAAAGCAGGAAATGCCGTTGCAACAATGGCACCAATATTGGGGATATAACTGAGAAAAAAAATCAGCAATGCCCAAAATTCGGCAAAATCCAGTCCAACCATTTTCATAATAAGCCAACTGGCTATTGCTGTAATAAGACTCATTAATGTCTTTAAACCCAGATAAGTCTGAATATCCTTAACAATATGAGAAATGATGCTATCCACCAACTGGCGATGCCCGGGTTGCGGGAACAGTGCGTTTATTTTTGTTTAAAAAAGTGTTGTTCGACAAATAAAAAACAACGTATAAAGCAATCAATACAGCAGAACCAGTCAAGGTAGTAAATACGCCGTAAATATTTGCCAAGATATGCTGGACACTTAATTCTTTAAAGAAACTGTCAAAACTTGCCAAGGTCTTAATCTGATATCGAGTATCCAATGCATTTAAAATGCGCATAAGATTCTCTTGATAACGAGAGGAAGCTGAGATCACATCATTGACGTTGTTAGAAATAATATCAATCACTATTTTGACAAAAATAACAACAACAACCAGCGACAAACTCATACTCAAGCCATAAGGAAGACGCGCCCCCACCACCGGCGCACGCTGAATAGCACCATGAATAGTATTTAATAAGTTCCAGATGAAAATAGCGATGATCAAAGGGATTAATAATCCTCTGCCAGTAATCAGCAGATAACCCGTTATCCAAACCAGAACCAACCCTGCAGCAAACGTAACCGTGCGGTTCATTCCATATACTCCTAATTAAATGGTTTCCTCACAGTGAGATATTTGTATAATTCTATTATTAAATTTTTTTAACAATGAATCATACCGTGTTAACAAACTCCTGTGAAACGTTGCCTGGGATCGGGCCAACTCTGGCCAAAAAACTAGCGAAATGCGGCATTCACACCGTACAAGATTTATTATTTCACTTGCCTTATCGCTATCAAGACCGCACCCGCATTACCCCCATACAAGATCTTTGCCGCAATGACTGGTGTGTGATTGCTGGCAGAATAAGCAAGGCAGAAATAAAATATGGTAAACGGCCTATGCTGTATTGTTATGTAGAAGATAAAACAGGGGGGCTAACATTACGTTTTTTCCACTTTAATAAACAACAAATTCAGCGCCTGAATCCAGGCACAAAGATTCGTGCCTTTGGGGAAATACGGCAATTTAGCAGCCATTATGAAATGATTCACCCAGAGTATCAGCTTCTGGAAGAAGACAGCGAATACATGGTTGAAGAAACACTAACACCCATCTATTCAACAACTCAAGGCTTAAGTCAAAATCGTTTGCGTCGCATGGTTAAACAAGCATTAACTTCATTTCAACAGGAATTGATGACGCTGGAATGGATGAATTCAGAACAATTACAGCAATATCGATTTCAACCATTGCCACACGCACTGACTTATTTACATAACCCGCCTCCTGACACGTGCATTCAATCCATTGAAACAGGAAAGCACCCCGCATTCCAACGTCTAGCATTTGACGAACTGCTCGCCCAGCGTTTAAGCATGCAATTTGCAAGACAACAACGTTCTACGCTTACAGCACCACCTTTAAATCCTGACCCTCAGGCAAAAACCTCTTTTTTAAAGGCGCTGCCTTTTACCTTAACCGCAGCCCAGCAACGGGTCATTAAGGAAATTGAGCAAGACTTAGCACAATCGGTACCCATGTTGCGTCTAGTACAGGGAGACGTAGGTTCAGGAAAAACAGTGATAGCCGCTCTTGCAGCCATGCAAGCGATTGCTAGCGGTTATCAAGTGGCTTTCATGGCTCCTACCGACATCCTAAGTGAACAGCATGCCCAAACGTTATTGCCATGGTTTTCTTCATTATCCATTTCCGTTCGCAGGCTTAGTGGTAAAATGAAAGAAAAAGAACGAAAAGAAACCTTATCCGCATTGGCACAACATCAATGCCAGCTTATCATCGGTACTCATTCCCTATTTCAAGACAACGTACAATTTTCCCGTTTAGGACTGGTCATCATTGATGAACAACATCGCTTTGGCGTTGAACAACGATTATCTTTGTCACAAAAAAGCCCGTGCTCACAAACCACTCCCCATCAGTTGCTGATGACAGCAACTCCGATTCCACGAACCCTTGCCATGACCCACTATGCTCATCTTGATTTATCGATTCTTGATGAATTACCACCAGGAAGAACACCCGTCACCACCGCAATCCTTAATCAGGAAAAACGCCAACTCATTATTTACCGTCTGCAAAAAGCTATTAGTAATGGGCGTCAAGCTTATTGGGTTTGTACTCTTATTGAGGAATCAGAAAAATTACAATGCATGGCAGCCATGGAAACAGCCCAGAGTCTTAAACAGCAATTACCCAACGTTCGGATAGGGTTGGTTCATGGACGAATGAACACGGAGGAAAAGAAAAAATCATGACCGCATTCAAGGGCGGCAAACTGGATTTGCTGGTTGCCACAACCGTTATTGAAGTGGGGGTGGACGTTACCAATGCCAGCCTGATGATTATAGAAAATGCCGAACGCTTAGGCTTATCACAGTTGCATCAATTGCGGGGAAGAGTCGGGCGCGGCAGTAATCAGGCACATTGTCTATTGCTTTATCAAGCGCCATTATCTATCGTAGGCAAAGAACGTTTAAGCATTATGCGGGAAACCTGCGATGGTTTTCTAATTGCCGAAAAGGATTTGCAATTGCGTGGTGCCGGGGAAATACTTGGAACCCGCCAAACAGGCTACCGCTCATTTAAAGTTGCCAACCTGCAACGCGATCAAATCATATTGCCTGCAGTAGAAAAAGCCGCCCATCACCTGGCGGCTGAAGAACCTGAAACGGCTTATAAAATAGCCAGACGATGGTTAGGACATTTTGAAACTTTTTTACAAGGATAGGCATGAATCAGCACGAACGTTATCAGCAAGCAAAAAGGATCACCGTGCTCGGTGCCATAACAAATGCCTTGCTGGGCTTCATTAAACTCCTTGGCGGCGTTATGTATCATTCTCATGCGCTGGTTGCTGATGGCTTCCATTCACTCTCCGATCTCTTGACGGACGCCATGGTTATTTTTGCTTCAAAATATGGCAGTCAAGATGCGGACGCCACTCATCCTTACGGTCATCAACGGATAGAAACCGCCGCTACTTTTCTTTTGGCTTTAATTCTCATTTTGGCTGGTATTGGAATTTCCTGGGATTCATTGAGTGATATGCTGCACCATAACCAAAGCCAACCTCGATTGTTAGCTTTGCCTATAGCCTTACTCTCTATTTTAGCCAATGAAGGGCTATTTCATTATACGCATCATATTGGTAAACAAATCCGCTCTGAGCTCATTATTGCAAATGCCTGGCACCACCGCTCGGATGCGGCTTCCTCAGTGGTTGTGCTGGTAGGCTTAATTGGAAGCGTTCTCGGATTTGCCTATTTAGATGCCGTTGCTGCTATCATCGTGGGTCTTATGATTGTTAAAATGGGGTGGAATTATGGCTGGAACAGTGTTAAGGAATTAGTAGATACCGCCGTCGATTTGCAAACCTTGGCAAAGATAAAAAACATCATTCAACACATTGATGGTGTGCAAAAAATTCATCAATTACGTAGCCGCTCCATGGGAAAAGATGTTTTTGTGGATGTGCATATTTTGGTTTCTCCATTCATTTCTGTGTCTGAAGGCCATTTTATTGCCCAACATGTACATCATCAACTGGTTGACAACATGGAGGAAATAAAAGACGTCACCGTGCATGTGGATCCGGAAGATGATGAAATGGTCTGCCCTTCATTGCATTTGCCTAATCGCCACACCATAGAACAACAATTTTTACACGCATGGCGCCAGGATTTTCCTGGCATTCAATCTTGGGTCTTGCATTATTTGGATGGGAAACTAACCATTGATTTAATTATGGAGACAACGTTTACGCAATGGGCCGAACTAAATAAACGCCTTCGTCATGACTTGGCCAAATACGCCCCTATTCAATGCATTCGCTTCTTCTGTGAACAAAACCGCCTAAAAATCACTTGCTAATTACCGGATGTAAAAATATACTGCCTGCGCTTATTTTTAAATGATCCACACAGCATCAAGAGTCAAACTCGCTTATCTCTCAGGAGATTTCAAACTATGGCCACCGCCTCATTAAAACTTTTTTTGCTTTAAGTATATTCGTGGTCATCTTATTGGCAGGATGGTATCCTTTTAAAAAACGCATTCATCAAGACGAACATTTTGATTTCCCCCTAGGAGAAACACTGGCAACCGGTGTGTTCCTAGGCGCAGCATTATTACATATGCTGCCAGAATCCAATGCCATATTCATCAAGATGGGTTATGAATATCCTTTTGCTTTCATCATTACTGGCATCGTTTTTCTGGTATTTTTATGGTTTGAACATTTAGGCAAAGAACTATACCATCATCACGATGTAAATCACCCAGCTTTTGCCCTACTTGCCTGGTTGATGTTATCGTTTCATTCTCTGGTTCTTGCCGCCGCCTTGGGATTCAGTCATGACTATCCTGTGGTCATCATGCTTTTTTTAGCCATCATTACTCATAAATGGGCTGAAAGTTTTGCCATTGCTGTGCAATTAAACAAAAGTTCTTTAAGTCCTCGCACAAGCCTTCTGTTTTTCCTTTTGTTTGCTTTAATGACCCCATTAGGGATATTTATTGGCTGGTATTTTGAATACGGCGGAGAAACCAATTCGCTTTTTGACCCCATATTAATCGCTACCTCAGCCGGAACGTTTCTTTATCTTGGGACCTTACATGGACTGGAACGTTGTGTCATGGTTGAACGTTGCTGCAATTTGCGTCATTTCAGTTTTGTCATTATTGGCTTTTTATTAATGGCATCGGTGGCTGCCTATGCTTGATTTTCTACAACAAGTTCCTTTAGTACTGGCCTCTGCCTCGAAAAATCGCCAAAAGCTTTTGCAAAATTGCGGCCTACAATTTTCTATAAGGCCTTCTAATATTGATGAAAGCCATATTAAAAAGCATTATAAAGGCCATTCCTTTTCAGACTTGGCCATGCTTCTTGCCAAAAGCAAAGCCATGAGTGTCAGCCAAGAATTACCAAACGACGTCATCATCGCAGCTGATCAATTATGTGTACTGGATAATCAATATTTTGATAAGCCCATTGCTCATGCAATTGCTAAACAACAATTAGAGCAGTTAAGCGGCAAAAGTCATCAACTGCTAACCGCTGTCTGTCTTGTTAAAAACAATCAAATCCTATGGCAGCATCTGGTATGCACAATCATGACGATGCATTGCCTGAAGCCTAGCACCATTGAGAATTATCTGCACATAGAACAACCTTATCATAGTTGCGGTTCTTATCATTATGAAGGTTTGGGAAAGTGGTTATTTAAAGAAATCCATCATGGCGATGAAAGCACAATCATTGGCTTACCATTGTTAGCTTTATTGAATGCATTACAAGCCTTAAATATTGTTTCTATCCGTTGATTTGCCCATTATTATCGTGCGCGTGGCACCCAATGCCACCGAGTAGAACTTAAAGAAAACGCATGAAGAGTTACCAGAGATCACATTAGCAGCCGTATTTAGTCAATTCGAAGCAATAACCTCATGCGGCCCACCCTGCCGGGTGAGCTCATGACTTAATTTGGAATGTGAATATTCAATGGCTCAGCTTTCACTTGACTCTTAATTTCATCATAACCCTCCCGATGATTAGCCATATAAATCAGCGACCAACCGCTAACCATGGAGCCATCGCCAAATACGCAAATATCGGATTGTCCTAAATGATTGGCAAATCCACCATCCGTCACAAACCCTATGTTTGCGCCACCTAAATTTTTACAAACATTATG
Source organism: Legionella oakridgensis ATCC 33761 = DSM 21215 (assembly GCF_000512355.1). NCBI lineage: Bacteria > Pseudomonadati > Pseudomonadota > Gammaproteobacteria > Legionellales > Legionellaceae > Legionella > Legionella oakridgensis. The sequence continues at coordinate 2,157,736 of NZ_CP004006.1, forward strand.
TGCAGGATTAGAGCTTTCCCCTTTCCATAAAGCAGAGTCAACATCAACTTCTTTTAATCGTTTACTGTAGGTTGCCGCAATACTTGGCTTGTTTGAAGCAAATGTTTCCAACCCGATAGAAACAAAAGCATTTTCAAGATAAAAATTACAAAAAGATTTTGATTGCCCTTGTACCCAACGGCCGGGCGTCAAAAATTCAGCCGTCATTTTCTCGGCAACACCACCTGCTTTAGTGCAATAATCTGCATAATCTGCTCTTGTTTCAGCATACACATTGATACCACTTCCTAATGTAAAAAAAGCAAGCAAGGCAGATAATGATGTTCGGACTGTGCTCATTTAGTACTCCATTGTTATCTAAAAATAATCAGTCTGAGCCATGCTATATCAACTTTAGGGAAAACTCAATCCTACTCATCTACTCGGATCACCTCCAGGCCACCCATGTATGGACGCAAAACGCTTGGAATGGAAATATTTCCTTGTTTGTCCTGATAATTTTCCATCACTGCCACTAAAGTTCTGCCTACCGCCAAACCTGAGCCATTTAAAGTGTGCACCAATTCCATATCACCGGTGACCGGATGACGATAACGTGCTTGCATGCGCCGCGCTTGAAAAGATTCCATATTACTGCAGGATGAAATTTCACGGTAAGTATTCTGGCTGGGCAACCATACTTCAAGATCATACGTTTTCGCAGCTCCTGCCCCCATATCCCCTGTGCAAAGCGCCATGACCCTATAAGGCAACTGCAAACGCTGCAAAATCGCTTCAGCATGGCTGGTCAATTGTTCCAATGCCTCATAGGAATGCTCTGCCGTAGTAATCCATACCAGCTCGACCTTTTCAAATTGGTGCTGGCGAATCATACCTTTGGTATCCTTACCGTAGGACCCTGCTTCACTGCGAAAACAAGGAGAATGACATACATAACATAAGGGTAATGATTCTGCCTGCAAAATGGTATCACGAACGGTATTTGTCACGGGAATTTCTGAGGTAGATGTTAAATAATATCCTTGTTCCCCAGTCAATTTAAATAAATCTTCTTCAAATTTAGGCAACTGGCCGGTGCCACGAAGACTTTCAGAATTAACAATATAAGGCACATAAATTTCCTGATAGCCATGCATCTGTGTATGAACATCAAGCATAAATTGAATTAATGCACGATGCAGTCTTGCAAGTTGCGATTTCAAAACCACAAAACGGCTGCCGGTAATTTTAGCGGCCAGGGAAAAATCCATTTGCCCCAATGCTTCACCTAATTCATCATGCGATTTAATTGGAAAATCCAATGAGGAGGGTGTACCCCATCGACGTATTTCCTGATTCTCTTGCTCATCACTGCCAATCGGTACCGATTCATGAGGCAAATTAGGCAAGCTTAGGCTAATGGCTTCCAATTTTTGTAAAACAAGAGACAGCTCCACTTTTTTCTTCTCTAGATCCACACTGATTTGATTGACCTGTTCACGCATGGGTGTAATATCTTCATGGCGGGCTTTGGCAAGACCAATTTCCTTTGAACGTAGATTACGCTCATTTTGTAGCGCTTGCGTTGCAACCTGCAACGATTTACGCTGTTCTTCCAGCGCCATGAACGCTTGTACATCAAACTGAAAACCACGTGACTTTAAGCGCTCAGCGACTTCATTAGGTTTTTCCCGTAGTAAATGAGGATCCAGCATTTCAATTAACCTCTGCTAACCATTGTAATACACGGCCTGTTTCAATTTTTTCATTAAAGTGATTTAAAATTTCATCCACTCGTGCAGGAATATCAAAAAACTCAAGGATCATTGGCAGATCGAAGTGCAAATCAAGGAAACTAGTTTCACGTGTCTTACCACTGACGCCAAATCCTTTAACACCTCGAAAAACAGTAGCACCCTTGATTTTTTGTTGATGTAAATAATCAAATAATTCCTTTAATAAAGGCGATTCTTCGCTAAGATACACTCGAACTATCTTGACTTGCATTATATGCCCCCGACTATGCGGCTTGCCTGAATCCCTACTATCACAAGTATCAGAGTACCTACATTATTAATTAAAATATTAAACACAGCACTTAACCATTGGCCATTACTATAAAGCACCCACGTTTCCCAGGCAAAACTGGAAAACGTCGTATAGGCCCCCAGAAAACCAACGACGAAAAATAATCGCCATGATTCTGCCTCTACAGAAAAGCGATCCATAAAAAACTCATGGCGAAACCAGCCAAAAATGAACCCAAGCAATTTACGATTAAAGTGCCAACAGGAAAGCGCATATTGACTAAAACTTGCACCATGGTGACCATGGCAAACCGAGACAGTGCTCCCAATGCCCCGCCACAGGCAACAGTCATTGCAACCCTCAGCATGCTTTATCTCACTATTCCGCGAGTAGATTGATTTAATGCATTAATCATTGGAAGCACTTCAGGGCAATCTTGTTGCAGTAATTCCAATTCAGCAATGGCCTGTTGGACGGTTAATCCTTTACGAAAAATAATTTTATAGGCTCTGCGCAAACAATCGATAGCCGTGGATGAAAATCCTCGACGGCGCAAACCAACTGTATTGATACCGCAGGCTGACGTGGTATGCCCAGCAATCATGACGTATGGCAAAACATCCTTGGTCACATAAGTAGCTCGGGCAATAAATGCATATGCCCCCACATGGCAGAACTGATGAATGGCCGCATAAGCACCAATATTTGCATAATCATTGATGATAACGTGCCCAGACAGTGCAGAGTAATTCACCATAATGACGTGATTGCCTACCATGCAATCATGCCCTATGTGCGTATAAGCCATCAGAAAATTATAATTCCCCAAGCGGGTCAAACCACCACCTTTGACCGTTCCACGGCTGATCATACAAAACTCGCGAATGATATTATTATCGCCGATTTCAAGACGTGTTGGTTCGCCTTTATAGGTAATATCCTGCGGTTCATCGCCTACTGAAGCAAATTGAAAAATTTTATTGTTTTTTCCAATACGTGTCGGACCTTGGATGACGACGTGAGGACCTACCCAAGTGCCTTCATCAATTTCAACATCCTCTCCTATAATGGTACCCGGTCCTACCGTTACACCTTTAGCCAGTTTAGCTGAAGGATGGATTATCGCATGTTCACTTATCACTTTTCACTTCCTTCGCTGCACTCATTAATTCTGCAGAACAAGCAAGCTTGTCCCCAACAAATACTTCCCCTTGCATCCGCCAGAAATCTCGTTTCTGTCCTATCAGCTTCACTTCAAGACGCAGTTGATCCCCGGGAATAACGACTTGCTTGAATCGCGCCTTGTCAATTCCTGCAAAAAAATACAAGAATTCATGCCCCTCTGAGGGAGTACGTGATAAATTTGATAAAATGGCGCTAGCCTGTGCCAATGATTCCAACATTAATACGCCGGGCATGATTGGATTCCCAGGAAAATGACCCATGAAAAAAGGCTCATTGATGGTGACGTTCTTCACGCCCACTAAATAATCAAATTCCTTATATTCCAAGACCTTGTCAACCAGAATAAAAGGATAGCGATGAGGCAACAAATTAAGAATTTTATTTATATCCACAAATCCGCTCATAAATCAGGTCTCACTTATTTTTAGGGGTGTTAAAGAGCTAATTTCATGGACTTAAAATCAGCTCTAATGCAGTTACCGCTTACTCTTGAACACGTCGTCGGCGAAAACCCCAAAAAAACCTGACTAAACGTCAGGTTAAATAGCCACAACCTAACAATTCTGTTAGGAAATAGCTTAAGGTCAAGCCATAATTCAGCCTGACCGACAAACCAATTTCACTTAAAGAGCAAGAAGGTCATGGGAGGAGTGTCTTAAATACTAATTAATTTCTTTCATTACTTTAGAAGTCACATCAAGCTTATCAGCACTGAAAGGTGCCGCATCTTTTTGCAACACAATATCATACTTATCATTTTCGGCCACTTTGGCAATGGCAGCACGGATTTTATTGTAAAATTCTTCCATCGCTTCATTATGCGCAGTGCTTAATTCTTGTTGATATTGTTGCCCTTCTCGTTCAAATTGTTGTTGAGTACTGACAATTTTCTTTTCCAATTCTTTGCGCTTTGCCTGACTCATAACGGCGCTGTCACGCTTAAATTTTTCCATGTCCTTTTTTAAATCTTCTTCCATGGCAATTAACTTATCACGACGAGGCTTGAACTCTTTTTCAAGCTTTTCCTGAATTGTTTTCATTTGCGTAGAGGTTTGCATGATTTTCTGTAAATCAACAACACCTATTTTTGTTCCATCAGCAGCAAGCGCGCTTGCACTTCCTAATGTAAACATCAACGCCATTACAACACCCACTAATTGCTTCATTTTCTACTCCCGATTGAAAGATATTTTAAACTTAAATCACAAAAAACGTACGGATGCCATAACCTCTTTGATGAGTCGAGGTATGCTTCAACAAGCCATGATTTGCAACGATATAAATGCTAGCACAATTCACTTGCGGTTGCGATAATTGCATGTTTTAAAAACTCGAAGACAAAGAAAATTGGAAAATTTGTTCTATATCCGTGGGCTGTTTATTCAGTGGTTTTGCCACACTAAATGCCAAAGGACCAAATGGGGAGCGCCATTCTACCGATATACCACTGGAATATCGTAATGGTCCCGCAGCAGTCCCAGCCAAAGCGACGGGGGTACCGCGTACAAACACGTTTCCAGCATCCAAAAATACCGTAGTGCGTACATTATCTCTGCTTAATGGATAAGGTAAAATAAGACCTGCGCTGCCGTTAACAAGGAAGTTGGCACCAAGAGAATTTCCATTATTATCCTGCGGCCCTAACGAGTAACTGTCGTAACCACGAACCTGACCTGGTTGCGCAATACCGCCGGCAAAATAATTCTCATAAAAAGGCAACCCTCGATTATTAAAGGTATTTCCATACCCAACATTCCCAAGTGCGGTAAAAATAAGGCCGCGGACCAAAGGATAATACATGCGCGCTTGATAGCCGGCTTTATAATATTTAAGTGATTGCGAGCTCGCCGGTAAAGCCACCATAGCACTGGCTTGCTGATTGACTCCCTTGTTAGGATAAGGCATTTGATCGTAAGTATTACGGTTCCAGCCAGTAGTGAGGCGAATCTGATTAAAATCTCGACCATATAAGTTAACGAAATTTTGAATTTGCTGTACGGTACCTACTGATTTAATGTTTAATCCCTGATATCCATATCCGAATTGCACGCTACTATTTTCATTTAATAAAACACTGTAATTCACATCACCGCCATAACGGTCAGAAGAGTAAGCGGCAACATCCAGTTTTTTGGGGTCAACCACTTGATAGTAGAGATTAACGCCACGACCAACGCCGGTATTTGTATAAAAAGGATTGTAATAGTTAAATGAGTAACTCTGCCCCCAATAGTTGGCATCAAAACCAAATCCTACTGTCCGCCCTGTTCCCATAAAGTTATATTGGTTAAAAGATGCATTAAATTGCGGTCCGGTGGTACCATAACCAAGTGATGCGCTTGCTTCCGCAGATGGGGCTTCCTCTACGGATATATCCAAATCCACTTGATTATTGGCCTCGGGAACGGGTGTTGTTTTAACATTAATGTTTTTCAAATAGCTTACCAGACGCAATTGCCGTTCTGATTCCTTGATATTATGCAAAGACAACAAAGCGCCTTCATCCTGACGAATGATATTGCGCAAAACGTAATCACCTGTTTTCGTATTACCATGAAAATTAATACGACGTACATACACATGCCGGCCTGGATCAACCACAAAGGTAATAAAGACAGTTTTGTCCTCTTCATTAATTCTTGGCTCAGCATTAATGGCTGGGAAACCATAACCTACATCCCCTAGAGCCAGACCAATCGCTGAAATACTTTCTGTCACTTTCTTGCGGGAAAAAACATCGCCTTGTTTTACCTGCACGAGCGATCGTATTTTAGATTCAGGAAGAATGGTTTTACCCATAATCTGATAGCCGGCAAAGCGGTATTGCGGCCCTTCTTCAATATGAATATTGATAAATACATCTTTTTTATCCGGAGATAACAATACCTGTGATGAAATAATTTTAAATTTTAAGTACCCGCGGTCCAAGTAAAACGAACGTAAAGATTCCAGCGAAGCATCCATGGCCGCTTTTGAATATTGATCTTTCTTACTGAAATAGGTAAAAAGACTACTGGATGACAAGGCAAGTTCAGGTAACAATTGCTCCTCCGTAAAATCATGATTCCCAATGATTTTAATTTCTTTAATTCTTGATACCCGTCCTTCGGAAACAGTAACATTAATGGCAACTCGATTTTCAGTTAAGGAAGTAATGTGCGTTTCAATGCGTGCATTATATTTGCCATGAGCGTTATAAGCCTGTTTTAACTCTTTTTCGAGCCGTTCGAGTGATGCTCTTTGAAATACATGTCCTTTTACCAGTCCCAAATTCTTGAGAATTTCCTTCATTTTATCGCTTGGAATTTCTTTATTGCCCACCACATTAATGGAACCGATAGTCGCACGCTCTACGACCCTTACAATCAACGTATTTCCTTGGCGCTCAAGCACAACGGATTGAAAAAAACCGGTATCATACAAGGCGCGAATAATCTGAGGTGTGGTAGAAGGCCCCACTTCCTCTCCTACCTGGACAGGGAGATAATTTAATACGGTGCCAGCACTGACTCGCTGTAAACCAATAATTTTAACGTCCTGAACGACAAAACCATTTGCAGCAATAAGCTGCGCTGACCAGGTCAATGCAGTTGAACAACACACACTCAAGACAACTTTTTTACTCAATTTATTCATTATTATTTTTACATCCAAGACAATGCATATCCTTATGGCATAGACAAATCAGTCGAGATGTAGATCTTGGCTATATGCATGATCAGTCTCATTCAACAAATTGCACTCTTTTATAGGAAGTAAGAAACTCTGTCAAGGTTGTTCTACTCACCTTTCATCGGCTACCTAACCAATCAATCTTGCTAAATCATTAGACAAAGCAATGATCATCAACGTCACAAGGAACACCAAACCGAGATAAATCCCGGCAGATTTTACTTCCTCAGACAACGGCCGACGCCTGACGATTTCAATGAAACAATAAAGCAAATGACCACCATCTAATATAGGAATTGGCAACAAATTTAACACACCCAAACTGATACTGACTAACGCAAGAAAAGACAAGTAATAAGGCAAGCCACTGCGTGCTGACTCTCCTGCTCCTTGGGCAATACCTACAGGACCACTGATGCTTTGTATGGGCAATTTACCAGTAACAAGCCGCCCAATTAAAGCAAATGTCGCACCTGTTAATTCTATGGTCTGTGACAACGCATGACCTGCTGCTGGAAGCGGGGAAGCTCGATGCAGGCGTAACCAATGTTCTGGCCACTTAACCTGCCTGGAACTTACACCTAAAAAACCTTGGTTTTGTCCATCATTCATGGTACGGCCAATATGTACATTCACTTGCTCAATCTTGTTGTTTCGCTTGATGGAAAGCAACATAGACTGATCGGAATGCTGCCTGACATAATCAACAAGAACAAGCCAATCATTAATGACTTCATGATTGATCGCAAGAATTTCATCGCCGACTTGTAATCCTGCGGATTGTGCCGGTGAATCTGGCACGACAGATCCCACCACAGGCGGAACTTTGGGTACAAATGGAGTAATACCAAGGCTTGCCAATACATCCGGATTTTTTACATCCAATGTCCAATGGTCCAGGCGAAGTTTAAGCGTGTTAACATGACCATCTTTCAAAGATTTTACGATTAAAGTAACAGGCTCATGCGTGCCTAATAAAGGCATTAAAGCGTATTGAAAATCACGCCAGCTGTTAATTTTTTTTGCACCCATTTCTAAAATTTCTTGATTTGGCCGTAAGCCAGATTGTGCGGCAATACTACCTACCTTAACACTTTCTATCATGGGAGCAAGCGACTTAATACCGATGATCCACATGAACCACAACGCAATAAATGCAAACAGGAAATTAAAGAATGGCCCCGCAAATACAATGGCAATACGTACCCAAACTGATTGATTATTAAAAGCCAAATGACGCTCGTTTTCAGGAACCTCCCCCTCCGACTCATCGAGCATTTTGACATAACCACCTAGCGGAAAAATAGACCAAACGAATTCTGTGCCATGTTTATCGCGCCAACTGGCTAATACTTTGCCAAACCCAAATGAAAAACGCAGAACTTTTACTCCACAGCAACGAGCAACTATGAAATGTCCAAATTCATGGATAATAATTAAAAGAAGGAGTGCAATAAAAAAATAAAATAAAGTAAATAATATCATCATTAATGAAGCCCAGGTGGCATAAAGCGCATGCCGCAATAAAATAATGGCAAAGCTGCAATCAAGCTATCCAGGCGGTCTAGAACGCCGCCATGACCTGGAAAAATATGACCGGTATCTTTTAATTTACAGCGTCGTTTTAAAATACTAATAAATAAATCACCAAGCACAGAAATAAATACCGTCCCTAATGCAATGCCAAACCAACTGACGACACTGGACGGCCTAAAATAAAAATAGGCAATGAAAGCAACAAGCATGGCAAGCAAAACACCGCCCACAGACCCTTCAATGGTCTTGCCCGGACTCACCTGTGGAATTAACTTAATTCGACCTAAACTTTTTCCACTTAAATAGGCACCAATGTCCGCTGCCCATATCAGGCAAAACAGATAAACCACCAAATCCTTCCCTTGCGGGAATTGAAATACTGCCACTAATGAACTTGCAAACAATGGCAACAATAGCAAACAAGCGCCTCCCACGACCGCAGGAAATCCCCAAAAAACCTGCGAAGCAGGAAAGGTTAGGACGGCCAATAAAATCAAGATCCAGACAACAAGACCAGCAAATAACCAGTAATCAAGCCAATACATGCTTAACCATGTCATCAACACTAAGGCCAGAATAAAAATACACTTGGGTAGCAAGCGAGAAACTGGCATTAATAGTAACCATTCCCATCCACCGGCCATGACCGCTAACAAAATAATCAGTACAAGTACCCAGGGAGATGCAAAATAAATAGCAATCAATACGAGAGGCACAAGAACCAAGGCGGTTAACAATCGTTGTTTAAACATGTTTTTCTCAGTTAATTGCTTTGATATTAAACCATATCGCCGCTCGCGCTTGCTATAATCGAGCAATGCTTTTTCAAATTCCTTAGCAGTAAAATCCGGCCAATGAACATCGGCAAAATAAAGTTCCGTATAAGCCAGCTGCCAGAGAAAGAAATTACTCACCCGTTGCTCACCGCTCGTGCGGATAAACAAATCCGGATCAGGTAACCCATGGGTGCTAAGATAGTGAGAAAATACTGTTTCATCAATTTCTCCAGCCGACAATTCTGCTTGGGCCACTTGTTTGGCAAGCGTTTTAATGGCTTTAATAATGTCCCATTTACCACTGTAATTAACGGCCACATTCAAAATCAATTGAGTATTCCCCTGCGTCAAAGTCTCAGCAGCCTGCATTTGTTCGCGCAGAGGAAAGGATAGCTGCTCACGTTCCCCGATAAAACGCAAACTAACACCATGTTCGTGCAGTGATCTTATTTCCTGTTGCAAGGCATTAATAAAAAGTTGCATCAGAAAATCAACTTCTATCACTGGCCTAGACCAATTTTCACTGCTGAAGGCAAATAAACTTAAAACAGCAATCTGTTTCTGCAAACAACACTGCACAACCGCTTTTACAGCCTCAATACCCGTACGATGACCTTCAACACGAGGCAAACCACGATTTTCAGCCCAACGACCATTCCCATCCATCACAATGGCAATGTGTTGCGGTAATTTTTGATTCAAACCCACTTCTTCCATCAACAAAAATGGCCTATAGTCTACCTTTTTTATAAGAAAAGATTAAGTAATCTGTACTAGGAAAATCCATGTTAGCAAAAAAACCGATTGTATTACTTATCCTGGATGGATGGGGTGTACGTGAGGATAGCCAATATAATGCCATTGCTGCAGCTCATACTCCGCAATGGGACGCGTGGTGGCAGACTTGTCCCCATATAATGCTCGATGCCTCTGGAAGTAGCGTTGGTTTACCCGATGCCCAAATGGGAAACTCCGAAGTCGGTCATATGCACATTGGTGCAGGACGAATCATTGCCCAAGATTATACCCGCATCAATCAGGCCATTGAACAGAATGAATACGATAAAAATGAGATATTTATTGAAGTCATTGACGCCATGAAAAAACAGGGTAAAGCCTTGCATGTGCTGGGTTTGCTTTCTCCAGGGGGCGTTCATAGTCACGAACAACATTTATTTGCTTTTCTGGGACTCTGCGCCAAACGTCAATTTACAAACGTTTACCTGCATCTGTTTTTGGATGGCCGTGACACCCCTCCTCAAAGTGCTCATCTGAGCTTGGAAAAATTACAAAATTGCCTAAAAAAATACCCCGTGGCAGTGATTTCCTCACTCAGTGGGCGTTATTATGCCATGGACCGTGATCAACGCTGGCAACGCATTGAACCGGTTTATCAACTGCTTACAGAAAACGCAAGTTCACATCATTATGCCACCGCCGATGCTGCCTTAACCGCATTTTATCAACAAAAAATCTACGATGAATTTATCCCACCCGCCCGTATTGGTACAGGCAAAGCAATTGAATCAGGGGATTCCGTGTTTTTTTTCAATTTCCGCGCAGATAGAGCAAGGCAATTAACTCATGCTTTAACAGATAGAAAGTTCTCAGGATTTAATCGCCATAAAATACCGGATATTGCCTATTTTATAACCATGACCAATTATGGAAACAATATCCGCGCGCGCAGTGCCTTCCCTCCAATATCCATGAATAATACCTTAGGAGAGGTTTTGGCCAATCATGGCTTACGCCAATTACGGCTTGCAGAAACTGAAAAATACGCTCATGTGACGTTTTTTTTTAATGGTGGCTGTGAACCCCCTTATGCCAATGAAGATAGAATCTTAATTCCATCCCCTTTAGTAGCAACCTATGATTTAAAACCTGAGATGAGTGCGCCCGAACTGACAAAAACTTTAGTGGATGCTATACAACAACAGGTTTATGATGTCATTATTTGTAATTATGCCAATGCTGATATGGTTGGCCACAGCGGAAATTTTGCCGCAACGGTAAAAGCAATTGAATATTTGGATAAAGCCATGCATACAATCGGCGAAGCACTGAATAAAGTAGGAGGGCAATTATTAGTCACCGCCGATCATGGCAACGCTGAAATCATGTATGATGAAACAACTCAACAAGTTCAAACTGCACACACTAATCAACCTGTGCCTTTATTATATGTCGGCCATGGTTGGACGTTTAAGACTCAAAAGGGCAGTTTAATTGATATTGCTCCAACTCTGCTCGCTCTTCTTGGCATTAAACCGCCTGTTGAAATGACTGGAACAGTATTATTGGCAAAAAACCATGACGCATCGAATTAATATCATTCTTACCTGTTGTTTATTATTCAACGTGAATTCGATATAACTGTCTAAAAAACAAACTTAAGAATGGTAACATATTGAAAAACCAGACCATTTGTGATCTTATTCGTTTTTTCGAAGAACAAAAATAAGAATCAAGAGGTCTGGAGTGGATAAATTAATAGAATTATTCTGTGTTGTCGATGATTTTTGCCAAAAATATATGCCACGATTTGAGCAACATCTGATAAATATTTCAAGTAAGACCAGAAGAAAACCATGCAGCATGAGCATGTCAGAAATTATGACTATTGTAATTCATTATCATCAATCAAATTACCGAAATTTTAAAAGTTACTACTTGTTCGTGTTGCAGAAAAATTTACACCCCTATTTTCCAAGCTTGGTGAGTTACAGCAGAATGACAGAACTAATGTCTTCTTGTCTGGTACCCTTAATGGCCTTTTGCCACCATCAAACAAAAACACCCACTGGAATTTACTTTGTAGATTCAACACCAATAGAGGTGTGCAATGTAAAAAGAGCAAGCCAGAACAAGGTCTTTAAGGGTTTGGCAGAGAAGTCCAAGTCCACAATGGGATGGTATTTCGGCTTTAAGCTTCATTTGATAGTCAATGACAAAGGCGAATTAATGGCTTTTAAAATAACATCAAGCCGAACTGATGACCGATTTGTCGTTCCTAATTTGAGCGAAAATCTGTTTGGTAAAATGATTGGCGATAAAGGTTATATTTCTCAAAATTTAACTGACAAATTGGCTGAGCGAGGATTACAACTCCTTACTAAAGCCAGGAAAAACATGAAACAAAAAGTACTCAATACATTTGATAAAGCTTTGCTTAGAAAAAGAGCCATTGTTGAGTCAGTTATCGATCAATTGAAAAATATTTCCAATATTGAACATTCAAGGCATCGCTCTATATTCAATTTTATGGTCAATATATTGGCCGGTTTAGCTGCTTATGCACTTAAACCAAAGAAGCCCTCTTTAAATATTCAACGATCTTTTATGGCTGTTGTTTGAGCAGTTATATCGAATTCACGTTATTCACGTTTGGTGTCAGCTATGGTGAACATTCAGAGGTAGTCCATAAAAAAAACCAGCTCAAAGAACTGGATGATAAAATCAATAAACTAAAGCAGGTATTAACCCATGCCCATGACAAACAAACCGTTCTTACCCAAGAATTAAGCCATATTGAAAAAAGCATTGGCCAAGGAGTGAAAAACCTGCAATTGATTCAACAAACGATAACCAACAAACAACAGAACATTCAAGAATTACAACGTGAAATCGATCAATTAAGTAATCAATTACGCGATCAACAACAGTTGCTTGCCAAGCATATACGCACTCGTTATCGCATAGGAGTATATCAACCATTAAAATGGTTATTAAATCAAGAAAATCCCTACCTGGTTAGCCGTCTTTTAACGTTTTATCAATACCTAATAAAATCCCGCGAAGAAGCCATTCACCAAGTGCGGCAAACCAAAAAGCAGCTTGCACTCGACCAAGATAAATTAAATCAAGAAATGGCCGCTCAGAAACACCTTCAGCAACAATTAGTATTCAATCAACAAAAACTGAGTCAGGAAAAGCATTACCAGACAAATCTGATTCATTCATTACAACAAGAAATTCACAGTAAACAACAGGCCTTGCAAGACCACCAGACTAATAAGGAAAACCTGACTCGGCTTCTTGCTTCGCTTGTCCAAAAAAGCATGATGCAAAATCAAGTGCCCTTTGCAAGGCTGCGGCACAAATTGCCAAAACCAGTAACGATTGAACATAAATCTTTGCAAAAAATAAATCAAGGCATCATATTTTTTGCCCAAGAAGGTACGCCAGTTAAAGCAGTCTATCCCGGAAAAGTTCTTTTCAGTGATTGGCTAAAAGGGTATGGTCTTTTGTTAATTGTTGATCATGGTCAGGGATTTATGACCTTATATGCACATAATCAATCTTTATTCAAACAAAAGGGTGAAATGGTTGGCCAAGGAGAACAAATTGCTACGGTTGGTCATAGCGGTGGACTTATACAAAACGGTCTATACTTTGAAGTAAGACAACGTGGAAAAGCAGTTCCTCCGCTTGAATGGTTGTCTTGATTATTTCTCTGGCACGTAAATTGCGGTAGATGTAGAAGAATAACAACAATAAGAAAGCAAACAAACGGCCAAAGAAGCCGAGCTTTCAAGGAGAATCCTATGTCTAAGAAACGATTGTATGCTAAAACTGTGGTAACCTTGCTAGTGACCGTCATGGCTTTTCCTACACAAATCTTGGCTGCAGAAGAAGAAAATGAACAAACGACTCAGCGAATTCCAATGGAAGATGTTCAACGCTTTTCGAACGCCATCGGTCAGATAAAAAAATATTACGTCAAGCCGACCGATGATAAAGAATTGTTTGATAATGCCATACGCGGCATGTTAAGTGGTCTTGATCCCCATTCAACCTATCTCGATGAAGAAGATTTTAAAGAATTACAAACCGCAACCACCGGTGAATTTGGCGGTCTTGGGATTGAGGTCACCATGGAAGAAGGCCTCGTAAAAGTTGTTACTCCCCTGGTAGACACCCCTGCCTATAAAGCAGGCATAAAAGCAGGTGATTACATCGTTAAACTAGGTACACAACCCGTACAAGGCATGGAACTTAAGGATGCCGTTAACTTGATGCGGGGAAAGCCGGGAAGCACCATTGATTTAACCATCCTGCGTAAAGGGGAAAACAAGCCTTTAAATTTCACGCTTGTACGCGAAAAAATCCTCGTTAAAAGTGTAAAAAGCAAATTGCTTGATAAAAAATACGGCTACATTCGTCTTACTCAATTTCAAGCTCTAACAGGAAAAGACATGCAGCAGGCTATTGCCCAGTTGCAACAAGAATCAGGAGGAAAATTAAAAGGTCTGGTACTTGATTTACGTAATAATCCGGGGGGATTGCTGGATTCGGCCATTCAAGTCTCAGATGCATTTATTAATAATGATAAAAAAGGTGAAGAGGAAATAATTGTTTATACAGAAGGCCGTTTGCCTGGTTCAAAATTCACTGCCATTGCCAATCCAGGAGACATTCTTCACAATGCGCCAATCGTTGTTTTAATTAATAATGGTTCGGCATCTGCTTCAGAAATTGTTGCCGGAGCGCTTAAAGATAATAAGCGTGCAATCATCGTGGGAACAAAAAGTTTTGGAAAAGGGTCTGTACAAACCGTGTTGCCTCTCGACAACAAACGCGGCATCAAATTAACAACAGCGCTGTACTACACTCCGTCTGGCACATCCATTCAAGCTCAGGGCATCACACCTGATATCGTTATCGAAGAAGTCTCCATTGCCAAAGCCGAGAATGAAGATAAATTTTCTGGATTTAGTGAAGCGGATCTAAATGGACATCTTCTTAACGGCAATGACGCCGATCACAAAAAATCAAATCTTGAACAAGCCACCTCTCAAGACGAACACAATTTAATCCGTGAGGATTATCAGCTGTATGCCGCTTTGACGATCTTGAAAGGATTATCTGTCGCCCATCGTTAATGGTTTTACGATGTTTCATGCCAAGGAAATCTCATGATTCCTTTGGCATGAACAGAGTAAAATCATCATTTAATCATATTATATTTGTGTCATTTCCGCGCAGGCGGAAATCCATCTTGCACACGAAGTCATAACGCATCATAAGCAATAGATTTCTACCCGCGCAGAAATGACAAGTTTTTAGTCACTTTATGAAGGCGTTTGTTGATCAAAATGCTATGATCTTTCATCTTGGCTAAAGACTCCGACTATGAGATAATTGCAAAAATTTTATTCAGAATATTCTTGCATGCGCCTTAATATCTTTTTTTTGTTTTTTCGTTCTTTTTTCAAACAAATGTAATCGCAGATATCCATCACCACGTTCATGACATCCAAACCGACCCTAATGCCTTGTACGCCTTTTTTAAAGAAATGCCTAAGGGGGGAGAATTACATTATCATCTTGCTGGTGGAGCGTATCCGGAAGCCATGTTAAACCTGGCTCAAAAACACGGTTATTGCCTGGACACAAAGTCATTTTCCATTCTTAAATCCACAGAACTCTGCAAAGGAATAATGGCCAGCGATCTCCTTTCCCAGCCTTGGGTGTATGAACAAACCATTCGAGCCTGGTCGATGAAAGATTTTATTCCCGGAAAAGAATCCGCCCACGATCATTTCTTTTCCAGTTTTTACAAATTCATGCCCATAGTGGCTGATTTCCGCCCACAATTATTGGCTGAAATTATGCAACGAGCAGCCAATCAGCACGAGCTTTATTTAGAAATCATGATATTGCCGGATAATGCTCAATCAGCCAATTACGGAGCGTTACTCAAAGATATACCGTCCTTAAATGATAAAAAAAGCTTCTTTTATCAAATAAAAAGTTTCTGGATAACAATAAACATACCATCAATGAAAGTCGGCGTATTTTACAACAAGCACGCCACGAATTGCATTGTGACACTCAGCCACAACAACCAGTTTGTAACCTGACGGTAAAATTTCAATATTATATCTTGCGAGAACAACCTTTAGACCAAGTATTCGCTCAAGCGTTAAACGGTTTTATAGCCGCATCGCAATCTCCTGACATCATTGCCATTAATCTTGTACAGGCCGAAGATGGCATTATTTCATTAAGAGATTATCGCCATCAGATGCAAATTATAAATTTTTTACATGAAACCTACCCCAACGTACATATTGCCTTACATGCTGGAGAATTATCTCCTAAGGCAGTTTCTCCTGATGCATTGAACTTTCATATTCATGATGCCGTCTTCACTGGCAAAGCTGAGCGAATTGGCCATGGGGTCGATATTGCTTACGAAAATAATGCGGAAATACTCATGAACCATATGGCCAAGAAACCCATAGCCGTTGAAATCAATTTGACCAGTAATCAGGAAATTCTCAATATTTCAGGAGTAAATCATCCCCTGCGCTACTATCTTTTGCATCAGGTACCTGTCGTTCTCTCGACAGATGATGAAGGAATATTGCGAACCGACTTAACTCGGCAATACGTTGAAGCCGTCTTACATCATGGGCTTGATTATCAAACCATTAAAACAATCAATCGCAACGCCTTGACCTACAGCTTTTTGCCAGGAAATAGCTTATGGAGCAATGCAAACCAAGGCATCCCTGTTAAAGTCTGCTTAAACTTAAATAGTCAAGCATGCAAATCTTTCATTAAAGATAATGAAAAAGCGCGATTACAATGGCAGCTTGAAACTCAGTTGCTTGCTTTTGAAAAGCAATACAACGCCACTAGGAATTAAAAACAAACTAACCACTTCCATCATCCCAGCAAAGTATGCTTATCGACAAGTTATAACAGATAACGTATTATCGTTATAACTTCACCCATACCCACATGGCCAATAGTATTTGGAGTAAAATACCATGATAGCCGAACCTTATTCGGCCTCTCTTGTAAGCCGATTGCCTATTGCTGAGAAACAACATATTCCCCAAACTTATTATCGTTCAAAACTATTTATTGCTACGTCGGCAACCAACCCGCTTGTTGCTGCTGCAAGCCCACTGTTGTCTTTAATGGAAAGACTTTGCATCAGTCCTACACTGCCGCCAATCGACCAAATTCGCGATAATATTGAACATGAACTGTATGCTTTTCATGGTCGTCTGCTTGGGCAGGATTATGCTGAAGAGCTGGTTGCTGTTGCCCAATATCTTTTAAGTGCTACGATTGATGAATTATTGGGTAAAAATTATGTTAGGCTTTATGGACAACCCGCTGAATTTAAAGCCTTTACCCCCTCATCTCATGAAGACATCGGCCCTCAACGCCGTTTTTTTGATATTGTCTACCACATTAAAGAACGTGCAACCCAATATCTTGATTTACTTGAATTAGCCTATTATTGTCTAATTGCCGGATTTGAAGGAGAGCAACACCTTCGTCCCGATGGCAGGCACGTTCTTGATAATTTAATTGAAGAACTCTATCAGTTAATTCAACAGCATCGTGTAAGCAAGCCGCATCGGCTTTTTAGAGAACAAACGCCTTCGATGCCAGAGCCAATCAATCATAAACCGTTTGTGACAGGAATCCTGCTTGCTGCGGGAATATTAACCATCGTATATTTAGCAAGCCACACCTTGCTTGAATATAAAGCGAAAACCGTTCTGTATGAACATACTGTACTTGCCAATATGGATAGTTGATGGATAAATCATTACTTGCATTATGCAACGCATTAAAAAAATTATTCTACAATTAAAACCCCGAAATAATGCGCTTTCATTTTTACTGCTTACCGGAAAAATAAGCCAGGGAAAAACAACGCTTATGCGTCAAAGCCAGCTTCAACATTATCCTGTTGAAAGTGAGCGAGGTGCCGATATTTATTTTAACCAACATGGCATTATTGTTGATCTCGGGGAGTCTTGGCTAAATCAAAACAAGAGCTTATTACAACACACGTTAAAACAATTAAATCGCTGTCATCAAGCATTAAAAATCAGTGGTATTCTAATATGCATTGATATTAATGAATTATTTAATTCAGAACCCACGCAGTTTATAGAACAAAATCAAGCACATGCCGACTTGTTAAAGCGCTTTGGCCTCAGTCTTGGGTACAAAGTCGATGTGGCCATTTTATTTACCAAACTCGATGCATTAGCAGGTTTTTGCGAGTTTTTTCATTACGAACACGAGAGTAACTTAAAAAAACCTCTCGGTTTTTCTCTCTATCATACCACACAACAAGACAAGATGATTGCGGCCTATAGAAAGCAATTTGATCAATTGATTGAAATGTTAGGACAACAAGTCATCAGTAAAATGCATCCGGCCCGTTCAAGCCTTAAACGTACTTTAATACGGGAGTTTCCCTTACAACTAGCCAGTTTAGGTGTAGCAATCCAGTCGCTCTTACAACACTTGCCATTAAATTTCTTTCATTTGCAGGCTTTATATTTCACCAGTGCAAAACAAGGTGGTATCAGCCAGGATCGGCTGAATAAAAAAATTCAGCATGAATATGCCTTAACTGTTCAAGATAA
Organism: Legionella oakridgensis ATCC 33761 = DSM 21215; assembly: GCF_000512355.1. Lineage (NCBI taxonomy): Bacteria > Pseudomonadati > Pseudomonadota > Gammaproteobacteria > Legionellales > Legionellaceae > Legionella > Legionella oakridgensis. Next base: position 2,176,325 of record NZ_CP004006.1, read on the forward strand.
ATTTCACCAATCGATTAATTATCGTCCCTACTTTATTGAAGGTGCTATACAGACGTTTCAAGAACAAACCAAACGTCATTTGCCTTATGTGACTATCTCACAAAAATGGGTAGTAGGACTATTATCCGGGACTGCTGGTCTATCTTTGCTATGGCTCGGGCATCACCATATAAAATCTTCCCATTTACTTGACGCAGCAAGCAAAGAGTTGCTCATGTATGAAACAATATCCACTCAGGGCAATAATACCGCACCAGCATTGTTTCATTTGACTCAAGCCTCCACTGCATTAGACGGTATTACAGGAGATTCTTTATCGTTACCTACAATACAACACTTGAAAACGCAATTACGTTTAAACACTCAAAAATACCTACAGGGAAACTTTTTGCCAACGCTTCTTGCCGAAATTGAGCAAACCATGATGGACGCAGGACAAACACATGAAGCCCGTTATCAAGCATTAAAAATCTATCTCATGCTGGGTGATCCACAAAAATATTCACAAGCGGAAGTGATGACTTGGTTTCAGCACCATTGGCAGGCTGATTCTCCGGAACATAGGCAAAAAAAATTGGCATTAATGGAAACTATATTACGTCAACCCCTGCAGCCCATCGCCATTAATCAGCAAATGGTCAGTGACGTGCGTAATTATTTAAACGCTTTACCAGCAGGTTATTTATATTACTCGCTTGCTAAAAAGACTTTTCCTCAAGAAAAGCAAACGATTACAATTGAAGGGTTTCAACTTGCCAATCAGGAAGTCCCTGCCTATTTTACCAAGACAGGCTTTTCGCTGGTAATTCAACAGCTCGCTACTACAAGTCAACAACTACAAAATGAAAACTGGGTTTTAGCTCGTCAGGATTTGAATAATCTACCGTCTATTTTACAACAAGCCTACTGTTACGAATACGTCGCTTGGTGGCAAAATTTCATTCGCAGATCTGGCCCATTGCATTTTCAAGATTATCAGCAAGCACGGCAACTTGCGCAGCAATTACATCAATCAAACGCTATTAATAATCTTGTCCATTTTATTCAACAGCAAACCAGTCCGGAATTTGGTGATAATTCAACGCTTTTTAATCAAGAAGTAGCTAGCCAATTCACACAACTTAATTTACTAAGTCAATCGACAACCCAAGATTTGACAATAAATTTCCAGGAATTAGAAAAATTCATGGCCACCTTATCCGTTATTAATGATCAGGGAAAAACGGCATTTACCCTCACTAAGGCACGATTTCTTGGGGATACCCTAACAAACCCACTCAGTACTCTATATACTCGGGCACAACAACTGCCAGAACCTGTCTCATCATGGGTAAATCAAGTGGCAGATGATGCATGGTTTATTCTTATTAAAGACAGCAAAGCTCATATAAATCAGCAATGGCGAGAGAGCGTCTTGCAAATTTATCAAACACAGATCGCACAACATTATCCATTTGATGCGACACAAAGCCAGGAAGTGACGATTACCGACTTTGATCATTTCTTTGCAACGCATGGCATTCTTAATGGGTTTCTAGAGTTTTATTTAAAACCCTTTTTAGATACTTCCCATCCTCAATGGCAACCAAAAGAATTAAACCATTATGTACTTCCTATTGCTGCCGAGACGATTAACGAGCTGATTCGTGCAAACATTATTACCAACATGTTCTTCCCAGAACAAGGTGAAAAAAGTAATATTGAATTTAGCTTGCAAAAAGTCAGTCTGGATCCAGTCGTTTCCAGTTTTCAACTCATGCTGGGTCATACTCGCTTATACGACGATCAAAATTCAGAATCTTTTGTACGTTTCTCCTGGCCACAGTCCGATGTAAAACTTAAGTTAAATTCCATTGAAGGCAAACAATATGAATTGGAAGAAACAGGACCTTGGGCATTCTTTAAAATATTACAAAAAGTAAATGTCCTTGTGGATGAACAAGATAGCTCCAGTTTACAAATTCTGTTTGAAGTGAATGGTAATTCTGGCCGCTATGTTCTCAAGACACAAAATCAGATTAATCCATTTACTCCAGGAGTATTAAATGGATTTACCTTGCCTGAAGTCATTGTTTAATAAAAACTTCATGCCAACCTGATTATTTTGGTTTAGGGAAAGGCGCAAACATTTTTCGGGGCACAGAATGTCCACCTAGAGTACATGAACGCCGTAAAGCGTTTACAACGCAGCAATAAAGCTAAAAGACAGCGCCGCCCAATCCTGGAAACGAGGGGACATAGCCAGGTGGCATTTCGTGTTCGGAACTAGATTGCCTTTTGGGCATCAAATACTGATTTAAATAAGCGGTCACCTGATTTATTTCTTGACTGATACCAGGTCCGCTGGCATCAACGTAGTAAGGATGAAAGACGTATCGTGTTGTTCGATAACGGATCCCATCGACATCAGTATATTCAGAAGGCTCCATGATTTTCTCTCGAGTAACAGGATGTATTCCATTTCCGCGAGTTCCTGTGTTACCAACCATCGCCATTTTTAATGCAGATTTATCAAAAATATGCGCAGCTGCAGGAACAGGAAGCCATTGACCATCTTTTTGATATTGCTTAACCAACAAAATGGTATCATCTCGTTCTGGACGGTCAGCGAGTATACTGCAATTATCAGTTTCCAGACGCTGAAGATTTTTATAGCGCTCAACCATCGCCTTAATTTGAACGTCGTCCGCTTTTTCAAGCATAGCCAGCTGTTCTGAAGACAATGGAGGAAGTTGTTCGGATTTTAGAGCTCGAACATCTGCGGTTGACATTTCCAGAGCGTTAAATTGTTCTTCAGTCATGGGTTGACGCGCGGCATTGGTTGCCTGCTCCCCCAGTTGTTCTAAAATTCTTTGAAAATCTACACCCTCTGCGCCTGGCAGCGCAGCGCTCTCAAAAGCATGACTTAACATGGATGAAAAGCCATCATTCCAGCCATTTCTCGCGCCATCAATCGGTGATTTAATTAGAGTGAAAAGTGCACTAATCAAAAACGCTGCTGGTAATAAACCGGCAGTAAGTCCTATGAGTGCACTAGCCGCTAACATACCGCCAAAGGTTGCTCCCACCCAGCCCATGGAAGGAAACAGAGAATGCAAGAAAGATCCTGCGACTACAGACAGTATAGGAATTGCAATAAATGCAACAACGCTAATGAATAAAAATGAAATCGATAATCGCCAAAGTCTCGCCATTGGATATAAAACAGCTCCCACCCCAGCAGAAATTAATTTTCCTGTATATAAGGAAACTCCATTAAATCCGTTTCTTAAGTGCTGTGAAATTCGACTCATTAGTGGATAACCCGGCTTTAAATTTGCTCGGATTATCGCATATTTGAACAAAAACACAATACACAATATTACTCAATGTTGCATTGGTAATCTGCTCAACAATATACCTATATAAAGACATGCCCGCCTAGGTGGACATAATGAACTTTATCATGTACAAAGTTTATTTGATTGGAAGGCTTTTGCTGTTTGGATCACGGGCATAGGCGTCCAGAATATCCCTCACTAATTCATCAACAACACCCGCCTTAACTTCATCCTCTATCAACCCCCCTGCTTCTTTCAGAGAATCCAGACGGGCAGAAAGTTCTTTTGTCACTGTCCCACTAGGAAATAAAGATGCAAGAAAACGCCTTGCTTCTGCCGGTCCAAGATGGCGATAAAGCTTGTTTCGAACCGTCGCGTCTTCCGCTGTAGTACTAAATGCCCATAATTCAATAGGACCAAGGGTTAATGTCAGTAACTGCACGTTAACACCTTGCTTGGTTGCAAACTGCGCCAGAAAGGTAGCTCCTCCTTGTCTTGGGCCATGCACACGGGTACGCAAAGCAGTTTTGGCAGTTTCCGATAATCCAAAAATCTTAGACGTTTTCTCAATCGCCTGAGCGGGCCCTGCATCCATAATATAAATGGACGTAGCAAATTCAATCATGACGGGATCAAAATCGTCCACGGACTGCGACAAGAGAGAAATTTGTACTTTCCATTTTCTACCCTCCCGCATGTCAATGATCACTTGCTCGCGTACTGAAGCAGATTTGGAAGTTCGATGAAATTCGTCATAGACAATTCGTTTAGGATCTTCACGAATTTCAGAAATACGATCCGCATGATAGGATTGATACTGCTCAGGGATATTCCCCATGCTTTCTTCTGTTAAATAATAATGACGAGCAAGTACATAGCGGGCTAACATATACATGACCGACGTTTGACGATCAGCAGCATCCCCGCCACTTTTAGCCACTTCATCCAAATCCAGTGAAACCACACGGGCATCACCAATATCAAAAGCCGTCACCCGTGATAATATAGGATATTCGCGCACGGCCCCCGATACCATTCTTGAAAAAGAGCTAATGAGAGATTCACCAGTAGGTGCTGTAATTTTGCCATATAAATCTTCAATAGAAGGAGTACGACAAATGGATGCTGCATCAGCAAGCAACGGCATCGCATAGCGTTGAGCCAGCATGGCTTCATGCACAAACCCCGCTGAATAAAGCGCATCTGTTACTTCCCACCACGTTGATTTGGAATCACGCACAAAGCCAATTTCTTCCAAAATACTGTCAATGAATTCTTCTATGCCGGGAGAATAAGGCGTTGGATTAAAATCATCGGAAAACGATTTATATAATTCATCAACCACCATACCATTCAAATCCGCCATACCATCATATGGTTTGCTGGCACCAAGTGGTGTTGTCAATAAGGTTAAAAAATTAACTAAAAAAGAACGCTCCAGTGCCGTTGGAAACCGACACCCGAGCTGGGTATCAAACGGATTAATAGAGTATTCCGGTGTCATGCGTATTCGGTGATACGCCACTAGATGACGCTTGGAAGCAGGCAATGCTTCTTTTAGCAGTGAAATCAGACCACTACTGGAAGGACCAATATCAATGATAGCAATACGAGGTAAGCGTGTGAGACCAGCAGATAAACATAATGCCAAATTTTGTGCATTTGATAATACGGACTTACCCGAACCCGGACGAGCATACACCAAATCAATCCAAGTAGTTTGCTGAGAGGATCCAGGCTGGAATGGCCAGGGTTTCCCATCGGGAGAACGGTATAATAAAGCACCCGTTTGCCAAGGAGAAGCCGGTCTGGTGATTGGCAGCATGACAATCACATCTGAAAGCGGGGCAACAGCAGGCACTGCAGAACTTGCCGTTGTGGCAGCAAGCATGCTGGATACAAATCCTGCAAAAGGATCACCACAAATCTCGGATACATCGGTGGAACCCCATCCTTCAATGGCTTTCACCAACTCCGAACTGCGACGTCGCAATAATGGTATATTCCCTTCTGGTGCCCATGTGGTGGCAACCACACGCAGACGAATAAGCGCTTCGTCCGTGTTAACTTGCAAATATTTTAATAAGTTAACCGAATCACTGATCAATCGATTTTGCGCTGAAGAAAAGCTCAAAATTGATGCCAATAATCCTTTCAGCTTCATGGTCTCCAACCCTTCGCTTTCCAGCAAAAATGAAATTCGCCAAGGGATATGGGTGGGCAAAATACGAGAAAAAAGCATAAGAAAAGGCCGAATATCTTTAGGAAAAAGATCGATATAAGCCGAGGAATAAATTTTATTGCCAACCTGAACCGTTCTTCTGTCCAGAATTTCTGCATCTCGTGGGATCACTTGCTTTGCCAACGATGGCCATAATAAATCAGACGCATCACCTTCAAAGCTGTTGACTTCTCTGACTCGAATTTTATCGCCAGGAAGTGTCGCTCTCCAATCATCGGCAGTAAAATCAGGATCCGCAGTCATTCTGATTGCATGGATAGCTTCATGAACATCTAGGAGCTTTGCCATCACATTGAGCTGTTCAAGATCATTTTGAACCGCACGCACGTATGCACTGTGCGTGTCACGTAGCTCGGGGATGGCTGCATAAATGGTTTGCGAATTTTTAAAGGCTGGAAACTTTTTTTCCTGAATCATTTTAAGCTTGGCTTTATTGGCAGCCTTTAATTGATCGCCAGGTAAATTAAACGGTCTTGTCATTAAAACAAAATAAACACATTCTTCAGCGCAATATTGTGATAAAAAATTAACCCTTTCATTAAATAAGTCCTCAAGAGAAAGCTCCAAACGCTTTTCCGTCGCTTCGGCCGGAGCATAAATATCTCGAATCACTTTTTGGATATTTTGTTTATCATGACTAAAATAAACTTGCAAAGCATGGCCCGGACGTCCCATAGCCGCTTGAAATGAATTGGTTAATCCCTCGACAAGCATTTCAAATTCATCCGCCCCGGCAAGTGTCGTCACTCCTTCAATCTGTAAAATAGAAATAAGAGTGCCATCATGATTAACCAAAACGGTCGGACTATCTGCTGTTTCCAGTTCACAATAGGATTCCGTCGTTTGCTTTAATGACGTGCTTAACCAGGCAAAAAAGGTATCTACGCTTTCAAAAAAAGAATCTGCCCACTTCCCCATTCCATATCCCCAAATTGATACCATTAAATCATCATGATTGCTGTGAAAACGTACCGTTTATTTTTCTGCAATTTCTTCCAAAGCACTCGCGGCCCAATGCTCAATTTGCTTGCGAAATTTAGCTCTGGAAGGCAGTAATCGAATATTGTTAAATATTTTAACCGATACTTCATCGGCTATATGGCCAGAATCAATTAACAGATGCCCAAAAATAGCCGGGTCACTGGTTCCCTCTCCATATTTTTCCTCAACGACCTGAGATCGAAATTTAAAACTGCGGTAGATGGTTTGAGCACTATTTTTATATCCAGTGTCATTCGTGATGGCACAAAATAAAACATGGCACAGACTGTTTAGTTCAGACTGACTTAGTTCAGGCAGATACACTAATGTCCCCCCCCCATATCCCCCCACACCAACAGATTCAATAAAAAAGCACTGGGAACAAAAACAACAAGCAGTTACCAAATTTGCCAGTCTATTGTTATTGTAATTACCATCCAAATTAATAACATCTTGATAAAGCCTTGCCTGAAAACCGCAAAATTGACAGGTATAGCGATCACGCTGAAAGACTTTCTGTTCGAATGATTTAAAACGGGGATCTGCCTTTCTTGCAGAATATAGGCGCCAAGAGCCTGGACTAGCGATCAATTTTAATTCGCAGCGCTCCTGCTTACTCATCATGTAATTTAACTCACCAATTATCCAGTTATTGACCTAAGGAAATAAAATTCCGGGGAAAGAAATACATTCTATCCCCGGAGTAACTAGGATTACTCACCAGTATAAGTAACACCACCAGGACCAGCTGTTTTAGCACCAGCCCCAAACATGGTTCCGCCTGTGACTGAAAGCAATGTTGGTAAAAACAGCAGTGCTGCCGCTATTAATACCAATGCAATTGGCGTACCAATAGGTATTTGAGTCGGGTTATCTTTATGTTGCTTAAACTTCATGATAGCACCGATGGAGAAAGCAAGACCTGCAAGATAAGATCCCCCTGTAATTAATTTACCAACTCTTGCGAAGGAATCCGTTATTGTTGAAGCCATTGCTCCTACCGACGTAGCTGCCGCTGCGGCCACATCGGCAAACAGCGCCAGACCCAAAAAAGCGAAGCAAAGAATTGCCCACTTGTACAATTGACAATTTAGAGTATTTTTCACAGTTATTTCCCCCTTGATGATATTACAATTTTAACCATATAAAGTATTATTAACCACTTGCAGTGTTCCTACAATATTCATTGCAAGAATTCCACCAAATACATGCATCATTCCTTTGCCAGTACCTCCGGGCGGTTGTCCCTGAGAGGCAGAGCGAGCAATCAAAATCCAGCCGCGGATAAAAGCAATTAAGCCAACCGTCCGAATGATAATGGCCAACGGCTGGCCAACCACACTATCTGGCCCAAATAAGAAATCCAAAGTCTGGTTGCTGGTATTAATTGGCGCGTATGCCAATACATTAGTATAACCAAAGGTACTATTCAAAAATATTTCAAAGGCCGTGGGAAAATAAATAAATATGCCGGCAACCAAAAGATACGTTAATGGCTCCTTTATACTCGCGTTGGATGACATCATCGTCCGCGCTTCCCCATACACCTTTAAACTATATATGGCTTTAAATGCAAAAGACAATCCTATTAAATAAGCGGCACCTGTAAGCATACTTTGAACAGGCACCATATTATTAGCAATATTAACTAATATATTGGCATTATCAGTAACCCAGCCCCAGTTCCAATCAGCCATAAACTACCTCAGCTATCGCTTTGACTGAACCTAATAATCTGACCACTGCTAGTCATGACTCGTCCTTGATTAGGATCAATCAATTTTACTAAACCATAACCAGGAACAATCGACCCTTCTCTAACAGTAAGTGTAGTACCATTTGAAGAAATTAACCACGCTCTACCGGGAATTACGGCCTGAATATAATATTTTTTACAGGAACCATTTTCCTCACAAGACGAGGAGCCGATTTTGGCTTCGTTCTAGCCATCAATTGCTCTATCTCCTGTGATTGCTCATCAATTTTAGCATTTAAAGCGGTTATGGCCTGATTAAGCTGCGACAAATGTGCCGCTAATTCATTGACATTAGAATTTACCCCACCCAGTTGATTGCTCATGGAGCTAACTTCCGAGCGCATGCTTTGCTGGGTTACTTCCAGTGCAGATAATTTTTGTGCCATATTAGGATCCACCGCAACAGGAGATGCAACAGGCTGGATGGGTTGCACCTGCTGGGGTAAAGGCGTTGGAGCGGGCTGCTCGGGTATTGGAGTTGAGGGAGCAACAGCAACATCCCCTGGAGTGGTTGTTTTTCTGTCAGCAAAAAAAGAGCCAAGAAACTTATAAACGATCATAGCGAGGATAATCATTCCCACAACGATTAATACGTTGCGTTTCAAGTTTCCTGAAGCAAACAGGTTCCCTTTCCTATCCGCCGGCGGAACTGTCCGTGTCCCTTGTTGGGTTTCTTCTACAGGCTCAGGACTAAGAGCATCCAAATCTGAGAATTGATATTCATCATTATATTGATCATTATCTGCCATTTCTTACCCACTCATCAAATTAAAGTGATGTTACGTCCTGAGTAAACAGGATCCCTATACCCGTACCAGCACATACTTCCACAGTAGTTGGTGTGTTAAACAATTGCTGTGCTTCTTGCCCCCAGTTCTTTCCAAGGGTTGCCAAACCAATCACAGCATTCTCCATAATAGACCGCCCAATACCACTTTGAACCGTCGTGGTCTGGGCACCAGCCGTTCCACCAATGGTTATGGTTGTATTAGCTGACTGAAACGCATTTCCAAATCCTTCCAAAAAAGAAGAGGCAAATAAAGAACCGTATCGAAGCAAATAATGATGATTTGTATAGCTTGCCAGCGCAGTACGTGCCGTATTTGGATCGATAGCATAGGCACTAATAGACGTTGTTTTTGCAGCCCCAGGTACAGACATCGTATTAAAACTAATCACCATTTTGTCCGCATTACTTGGCAAATTAAAGCTACCAATTAATTTTGTACCTTTAAATTTACCTGAGACAATCGTTGCTAAAATAGGGCTTGGCTCATCGCTATTGACGGACGTATCCAGCACAGCAAACATAACCTCTCCCGTCTTAATAAGAGCTTTTTGCCCACTTGTACCAGCAGGCCCCCCAGCCGGTTGAGCACCAGGTTGCGAACCAGGCACAGCAACATTTGCTTTCTCCTGGGCTGCTCCACTTTTCTCTTTTCCTTCAATATATACTTGTTGGCCGACTTTACGCCAATCTTGTATGGATTGCGTAGCCGTAGAAAGCATCACATTCGTTCGTGCCTGGAGTTTTTGTTGGTAACGCTGATCAGCCATTTGAGTTTGCTGCCGCTTTAAAATGTCCTGTAATTGCTTGGCACTGGCATCAGAATCAGCCTGGCTTGCCAATGTGGGGCCGGCAATGCCCGGAATTGCTGCAACAGCAGAAGGACCTCCCGGTATTTCTGGAGCTTCTCCCAGTCCGGCAACTGCAGATTCTTGAGGTGAAAAACCTGCATCTTGTAATTGTTGATTTGAAAAGCCGGCATTTTTTAATTGTGCTGCGGTAAATCCGGCATCCTTCATTTCTTTTGCGGAATAACCCGCTTGCCGTAAGTCCGCCGCACTAAATCCCGCATCTTTTAGATCTTTTGCACTATATCCAGCCGCCTTTAGCTGAGCTGCGGTAAATCCGGCATTTTTTAAATCAGCAGCGCTGAAACCAGCATTTTTAAGCTGAGAAGCACTAAACCCAGCATCTTTTAATTGTTGGGCTGTGAATCCGGCATCGCGTAATTCTTTTGCTGAAAAACCGGCATTTTTCAATTCTGCTGCAGTAAATCCAGCATTTTTCAATTCTGCTGCGGTAAATCCAGCATTTTTCAATTCTGCCGCCGTATATCCAGCTGCCTTAAGTGCTGCCGCACTGCAACCTAATGTATCTTTAATTGTACTAGCAGACACTCCCATTGCATGGGCTGCTTTTAGTGATGCGACGCTGCAATCTGCCGTCCTTCCTGCTGCTATTACACCCGCCGGATTCAACCCAGCCGCGGTTAATTGTTGTGGCGTAAATCCAGCATCAAGTAATTGTTGCGGTGTAAATCCAGCGTTTGCCAAATCTTTAGCATCAAATCCTGCCGCTTTAAGCGCTGCCGCACTGCAGCCATTTAATTCATGAATCTGCGTTGCCATCACACCTTGTGCACGCAATGCACTCAATTTCGTCGGATCGCAACCCGCTGCACGGATGGCAGCATCGTTTGCTCCCTGAGCCGCCGCTATTTGGGCAGGAGTAAAACCAGCATCCAGCAATTGCTGCGGTGTAAAACCTGCAGCCGCCAAATCTCGCGCATCAAAACCTGCTGCCTTAAGCGCTGCCGCACTACAACCATTGACTTGACGAATACGTGCGGCCGAGACTCCCTGAGCGCGCAGTGCACTTAGTTTCGTCGGATCACAACCGGCCGCACGAATCGCCGCATCACTGGCTTGTTGCGCTGCACTTATTTCCGCCGGCGTAAATCCCGCCGCAGCCAACTCCTGTGGGGTAAAGCCTGCATCCGTCAGCTGTCTTGCATCAAATCCTGCCGCTTTAAGCGCTGCCGCACTGCAGCCATTTAATTCATGAATCTGCGTTGCCGTCACACCTTGTGCACGCAATGCACTCAATTTCGTCGGATCGCAACCCGCTGCACGGATGGCCGCATCGTTTACTCCCTGAGCCGCCGCTATTTGGGCAGGGGTGAAGCCAGCATTTGCCAGATCATTATCAGTAAACCCTGCAGCTTTTAAGGCTGCAGCACTGCAGCCTGCGTCTTGGCGAATTAATTTTGCACTCACACCGGCAAGACGCTCTCTTTTCAACGCTTCAACGTTACAACCTGCTTCCTTGACATCTTGATCCGTCATGCCTGGTGGCAACTGATTTTCAGCTTGGCTAATTTCAGAGGGAGTATAACCTGCTGCTGCCAGCTGAGCAGGACTATAACCCGCATTTAATAAATCTCTGGCACTAAAACCCGCTCGTCTTAATTCGTCTGGGGTAAAACCAGCATTTTTCAAATCAGCCGCGCTAAACCCAGCATTTTTAAGCTCTTGGGCTGTGTAACCCGCTGCTTTCAATTGCGCAGCACTACAGCCACTGATACGACGAATAGCGCCAGCACTTACTCCTGCTTCGCGAAGTTTGCGCAATGCATCCGGATCACAACCCGCTCTAGTGACGTCAGCCGCAGTAATACCATCAGGTAACCCCCCTGCTTGAGCAATTTCCTTCTCTGAAAATCCAGCCCCTTTTAATTCCCCGTCAGAAAATCCTCCATCTTTCATTTCTTGGGCAGTAAACCCGGCATTCCGCAATTCACAAGCATCAAAACCACATATTCTCAGCTGACCAGCCGTATAACCAGCTTCTTTCAGTTGCCTTGCATTAAACCCAGAAGCTTTTAATTGAGTACAAGAACAAACTTGCTGCAACTGTGTTAATTTATAACCATTATCTTTTAATTGTAGACAGGTACAAGCTTCTTTGAGGTCATTTAAAGTTGCTCCTTGCTGAAGTGCCTGCTGAACTGCGGTACTGCTGCAATTAGCATCCTTCAATGATTGTATCCATTGATTCTTTTGCGGGCCCATTGAGCCTTCAAGAGCTAATGTCGAAAACCCAACCCCTCCCTCTCCGTGCTGAGGCCCTACGGATTGGATATCGCCACCAAAAGCTTGCGTACGAATAATGGTTGGAATAGCACTACCACCCTCCTCCGCTGCCTGCTTAGCTTGTTCCACATTTTGCTGAGCTTGTAATGCAGCATATTGAGCAGTAGGGTCCATGGAACCCGGGATAGACTGAATTCCCACCGGGGCAGTACCAACTTGAGCCCCCGCGGTAAGTCCTGTCCTCGATGTAGAAGCCGAGAATCGGATAACACCGATTAAAACGGCAATGATCAACAAGACAGCGGTAAAAATAATAATTACTCTTGAACGAGTATTCGTAAATAGCGCTTTTAAATTTTCTTTTTTGCCTGCCATTTTTTTATAACCCTTCTACCTTGAGTTGCATGACTTTACCATGCCAAGAAACCAGTAAAACTGGGGATTTTTGCATTTCATAAGCATGCATTCCATCCGCACTTGTCATGCTTCCTATCCAGCCTGGCGACAAAATAGTAAGATTAGTTCTTACGTACATTTTCTCATTCAACAGCCAAGCTCTTGCATCTCCACCACTAACTGTAAGTCTTGTACTTCCTGGAGGAGGCACACCGTCCAGAACATTCAATAACACATCATTGGCCGATGGGGGGATGCCTATTTCAGTAGGCAGATTTTTAGCATTAGGTCCATAGCCTTGAATACGTAAATCAACTCGATAATCAACTGCCTGCTGCCCCGGAATTAACGTCAGCATGACAGGAGTATTCAAATCACGCAATCGAACGGCAAGATTCCCATAGGTATATAATTTACTTGCCTGAATCATCAACGTATTACTGGTCTTATCCCATTGAATATTAAAAGCAGAGGGGTCACCGAGATCATAAGCACTGATTGGCCATGGAGCACCCGTTGAATCAAGAAACACCAAAGAAGAAACAAATCCTTGCGAAAGCCGAATCACCGGCGGGGTAGACCCAGGAGATAAATTGACTATTTGGGAGGTGGCTGTTGGCTTTGGTGGGGTCCCAATCGGAGATTGCTTAGCATACTCGGAGGTTTGATACATTTGTTTAAGTTGTATGGTCTGCTCCGGGGACAAAGGAAATAATTGATCGGTTACATTTTCAAAAGCCATCTCATCAAATGCTTCTTTATCAGAAGAAACCATTGGATCAAGGCTTGCATTATCCGCTCCTTGCTTCGGAGCTTCTGGCTTGGCTCCCGAAGCCGGCTGAGAACCTCTTGACGGGGCAGCAGCAGAAGATTGAGCTCGAGATCCTGTCGGCGGCGGCGTAGCCGAACCTCCTTCAGCCGCTTGCTGATTATCAGGAGAAGTAGACAAACGTTGCTGTAACATCCGTAACTGTTCTAAAGCTTGCTGAGCAGAATCTGCTTGCTGAGCACTTACAGCGATGGAAACAGGTACAAAGAATGCCAATAAAGAAATTTTTATTGCTAATTTATTATAACTCATCAGCTCATCTCACCACTAGCAGGTCCAACTACAAACTGGGCTATTCCAATTCCTCTAGGAGAATTTAATGTTGATACGCGAGTAATCAACATCGTGACCACGTTATTCTGTTGAGAAAATTCACTGGCACTTTGATAAGTTACTAAAATTGGCATTTGCACGCGCCACGAAAACCGATTGTTCAAAATACCTTTTTGTAAAATAATTGGTGCTCTTGTCGCCACGGCAGAAACAATCAGCTTTTTAGCTTTAACAGCATCCAAGTTATTAGATTGCTGGAGGGCATTTAGAAATTGCGTCCATCCCTCGGCGGTAAAGAAGCCAGACGCAGCTTGTAGTTCACTGCGATAGTTAACGAAATTATAACTAAATGCGGCAATGGCAGCCTGGTTTGCCCATTGTAAAACAGCTGAATCCGATTGGTTAGGCTCATTCAGTGGAAATAATGGTGTTATTCGACCGTTAATGCTTGTTGCAAAATACTTTGGTTCCGGTGGATGCGTCATGATATATGTGAGTATCCCTCCCAATATAAAATTGGCTGTCATGGAAATCATTAAGATAAGTATTATTTTTCGTTGTCCATCGCGATAAAATTTATTTCTCATCACGACCGCTGTTAATGCATCTTCAGCCATAATATCCTCAGTTAGTTAGGCATGACTTTGTTATCAATTGTTCCGCTTTCACTCGCCAGTAATGGATCAGAGGTATAATTTGGTTCATCCAAAGCTGTTAGCATAACTGGAGGAGTCACGCCACTTGTTGCATAAAAATCCGGATCTGGGAGATTAAAATAAGCGAAATAAATAGCGACTCCTAAAAGTACATTAAATACAGCAGAAATCAGGAGGAATGTTGCAGCCTTCCGATAAGTATTAACGTAAAAACGTTTAGAATTCTTAATTAAATCCCAAGTTGCACGACTCATCTTATCTCCATCCTAAGCCACAGCATCCCGAAATGTTATTTCAATTCTGGAATTTGGTGATTTGTCACCACCCTGGACAAGTCCTAATATAGGTTTATCACTACCTAAACCATGTGTAAAGATAAAACGACTATCAATATTTTGTGTCCATAAATAATTAGCAACCGCCCTTGCTCTTGCCAGCGTTAAGGCACGCTCACGTTGCGGAGAACCACACTTGCTGCTGTATGCAGTGATATGAATAGTAATTTTGCGAAACTGCCTCAGATAACAAGCGATATCATTCAAAAGTGCGTAAGACACCCATGTGAGCCGAGGAGATTGATTGGCAAATAAATGACTGGACGGGATGCTTATTAAATAATCTTGGCCAAGAGTAATGACCTGAATGCCGTTTTTATTAAAATTCTCCTGCATTTTTATGACAGCAGTGTCCAATGCTCCATCCACTTTGTAGGGCAACGAGGCGGGTGTACTAGCTACCGTTTGAACAGGCTTATAACAACCCGTCATAACAAGCATGGAAAATGAAACTAGCCATGTTGAGAAGCTTATAAAACGAGCATGCAATCGTCTCAATGTAAACCCTCATATCGAAAACAATAAAATTTCTAGAGAAATAAAAACATACAAATCATCACGTTACAAGCAGTACATGAAAATTTCAATAATTCGCATCATTTATGAAAAAAATATTCTAATTTGGAATAAATATAAACACATAATGAGGGTAAGAAGTGCACTTGATCATTCACTGAAATTTAAATACGGTAGCTCATAACAAAAATCAGCTTAATGCATTTTCATGAATGGACTTAAGTATTTTATTTTATAGAAATAACCCAGGCTGTAAGAAACAATGGATTTAATAGGGCAAGAATTATGTTCTATGCGGTACTTTTTGCCTTTTCCCGCTCATTTCGGAGTTTTTCCGATAATGAATCCACCAAAGCCCCTAGCTCATCAGAACTGATTTGATCCCGTTCATCCGGTGGATATGAAGTGGCCATTTGAAAGTCTTTTATTAATTCATTAGCAATGTTGCCTGCAAGTTTATCTTTTTCACCGCTCAATCGCTCGATCGACATCAGGTAATCACGGGTTTCATTAATAGGCAACAATGGCTCTGAAAAACGCTCAACATCTTTCACCAAAATGGGTAAAGCGCCTGCAGAAGATTGCAATTTACTAAATATCGTTAAGGTACCTACTGGCTCTTCTTCAATAAGCTCTTCTATTTTTTCTGGTTCATTATGCCCATGGAAAGCCAATAAGGCCGCTACACCGCGTTCAATCGGTTCAGTAATTTTAGATTCATGCAATGCCTTGCTTATCAGTGCAATTTCTTCATTCTGTACTTCCTTGTGGATACTGATGTCACCACTCTCTACGATGCTTTGGAAACCTGTAAGTTGTTTTTGTAATTTATCAAGATAATCATCTGCTGGTGCCTCTACTTTCAAAAATTGATTTAATTTTAATTTTTTTACTGGTTTTGGATTGGCGTAAAACATACGGGCGCGCACAATTTTTGAACGGAAAAAGATATGTGCTTCACCTTCTGTCTGCTCTTTTAAATCCAATAGATCAATACGAGAGCGTTTTTCAAACGATGAACTTTTAGTGTCCATATAACTATTGGCAATACTTGTCTCTTTAGTCTGGAAGGAATCAACCTTGGTTACATAAGCCTCACCAGCTGTTTTGGTGAAAAAGTCCCAGGTTTCAGTTGGGTCTTCCAATTTCATACAGATTTTAATGTTGGTGTTTGCACCGATTGATGCTGCTTCTTCTTTAGATGCTTTCTGAAACGCAGGTAAGTCCTGTCCAGCAAATATGGCTGAAAAGCCTAATGACCGTGCCTGGGCTGGAACAACGGCAAATCCCTGAACAGCATAATAACCGTATTCGTCCAGAACACAAATGTAAGGCGTTGGAGAATTGGTAGGTTTACGTTCAATCACATCACGATAATCCCCTTCCACTTCTTCACCAAGACCGGCTGCCATCATAGCTTTCAAAGAAGAAACAATAATTTTCCCTAAGTTGGATAATTCGTCGGGGGATTTCTCTAAGGCAGGAAGCAACACCACGAGAATCCGCCTGTTTAATACCACGTCTTTAAAATCAACTTCCGCCAAATTGGTGCGAACAATATGGCCATAAGTATCTGCAAGAGATGAAAAGGCTCGTACCAACTGCATGGTAATAAATCCATGTTGTTCAAATACTTGCGAGACTTGCTTTCCTTTTTTCTCCTTATTGTATCCAGGCAATGTTCCAAGATAGTTACGCAACGGGTCTGTCACCAACTTGGGTACGGATTCGATGTTAATGCTTTCTTGATCATCTCGTGGAAAAATCTTATCAATAACAATTGTCTCCAACCGTTGCAAATCAAAGTAATTACGAATGGTATCTGCATCGAGCAAAATAGCGCCTTCATCACGCATGTACACAAGCAATCGCATCAGTGCTTCCACAAAGGCAATGGCTCGACCTTTCCACATGTCACCATCGGATGATTGACTCGACCCCCCCATCAAGCTAACGACCAATTGGGTTAACATACTGGAAGAGCCCTGGCAAAATGGGTTTAAGGTATTTGATAATCGTTTTTCTTGTGGTCCAATAATATCCCGTGCACCCGTCATGAAATTGACTAGCAGTAAATCATCCTCGCGTCCCATGTTTCTAACCATAGAAAACACTTTAGCGTATAATGAGTTGTCGCCTTTTCCATCCACATAAATAAAACCGCTCCCTTGCACCAGAGCATTAAAAGCAATTGAAACCAGCGCTTCTGTTTTACCACTACCCGTTGATCCAAAAATCAATGCATGGGTTCGCATATCATCGTTGGCAAACCATAGTTCTTCATTAGTTTTGCGATCATTACCAAAAAAAGCGATGCCACGCGCCAGGTTAGGAGTTTGAATGCCCGGTTTTAAATCATTATAATCCTTAACCCGTGCGATTTTAGGTAAGCGAAACGGTAATGTTTGCTTGCGAGTAAATGCAAAAAGAAAGCAGAAAAAACCAATCATGAATAATAAAATCGCTGCTTCCGATATGTAATAGGCGCACACAGCCAAAGACAGCAGCACAATAGAAATATTAGTAGGATTAGAGAAAAAATCACTAATACGCTGACCGACCGTTCGCGTATCCCGCAAAAGCTGGGTTGGGTCAATTTCACTACGGGAATCAATACCGCGCATCATGGTTCTAACTCCTGCATTTCTTTTGGAGACAATTTGACGTCTTTAACGGCAATTTCAAGAGCCTTAATCGCCTCATCAATCATGGGTACCAACGAGCGGCGTCCCATGGCTTTTTCCGCCTTCCAATGAGCAAAAGGCCCAGCAACCTCTGCGTATGGGGTTTGTCTTCCTACGCAATTCAACATATACCAAAGGCGACGGTCTATTGGCTTTAACCATAAAAACTCGGAACTAGGCACAACACCATCATCCCTGGCTGCCTGTAATAAAGAAGCCATTACTGTTAAAAGATAAGCATGTTTTGTAACAATTTGCTGTACATTTTCTGCATCCTGAAATTTTCTAAGTGTGTTATTTGCGACGCTATAATCTGGTTTTCCCTCAGCATAACCTTTATCAAGGGATTCCAGGATCATCACCGCAGAACCTCTGTCGCGATTCATACGCGCCATAAATACAGCAGCTAACGCACGAGCATGCGGGGGACACCGTTCAAATCCATCCCAATAAGGCCCCAGCTGCAACGTGAATACTCTTTTGGCATCGCCTCGCCGCAACCCCGCCGTCATTTCTTGCCCAGGTATGGGCTTATCCAGTAAAACATCTTCTTTTTTTAACAATTGATATTTACGCGCAAACTCCATGGGAGTCATTGCCATTGCCCACGGACCTTCATTAATATCAATGCTTACCAAATCCAGCTTGACTACTGGCATAATAGCCGGCCAGTTATACTGTTCCTGTGCCCGCAACGTCAGCATGTTATATACTTTACGAAATTTTAAAGTAACATTTGACCTATAAAGAAAAATCCCCAGAGCAACCAACGCAGCAGCAACCGGATAACGCGTATAATCGCCCACGCTTCTTGACAGTATGAGCATTTGCTCCCAGTCTACCGCACTCGGGTCAAGAGTCTGCATTAAATAGATTTCATTCGATAACTGACCAGAACCTATGAAAAAATTAATCAGTTTCGCTTGCAGAATATTAATATAAAAAACGGCGGAAACAATGTACTTGTGTCCGACACTCCACAAGACATACACCGTTAAAATAAATAATACCATGACCCATACTGGGGCCATTGAATTATCGCCAGATTGTTGCTGTGGTTGTTGTGCCATCCGAAACTAATAATTTTAAGATTACTTAAATTAAAGTATATACCTATTTTTAACTGTTTTGCGATATGCAGCTTAGGTTAGTTAGGCTGGTTTTTCTAATTCATGATTGGATATTTTAACCAATCGGCCCCCGACGTATTTATAAGTACCGGTCATGTGGATAAAACGGTTAAGATTTTCCAATTTCAATGCCCTGTCTTTTAGAGTTAACAATGGCTTGCCGAGTTTGTCCGTTGGTGTTTTTTCTGGAGAAGTGGGTAAAATATCAGTTTGACTCACATAGATGGAAACATAACCTTCGTTTACTTTATTTTCCTTAGTTCCTATGATTTCTTTCACGTCTTTTTCATTAGCATAAATTGGGCGTGAAATCATTTGCCCTGGCAAATTAGTAATAATACGCTCCCATGACGATAGACTACTGCCACTGGAAGAATAAAGCGCAACAAATATTTCCCGCTGGCCGCTGCGCAGAGCAATTCTATTCGCTAAATGAGACGCTATTTTTTCCTTTCCTTGACCGGATGTCTGCACTTGACTGGCAAAATGTTCACGGATTTCACGTAAATTTTTACCAATAACACGCAAAAAATTTGATTCCTCCCACGGACCTTGCTCAATTGCATCATCCAGAGCTTTTAATATGGCATTTGCTTGTTCTTCTGATAATTCATCTTTCATAAAAGTCAGGATTCTACCACCAATTTGAGTATGCCAGACAACTTGTTTCGTCCAAATACTTGTACGAAACGCTACTATAGGTAAGGTGGCAAGCACAAATCAACGTGCAACACGTTGGTGCGGAAAGCAGCAGGATTTTGCACACCTATGGTCAATAAATTATAGCACCAATTGTATTGCAAGTAGATGGTGTGCAGCTTATTTCTTAACTTATTTTAGCATATGATAGACCTATGAATTCAACTCATTGAATTCATAGTTACATTGTTAATGAACGATGTTTTTCTTCATCCTCTTTGGCTTCCTCTCTAACTTCAGGTTGTCTTTCGGCAGACTGTTGTACCGTTGCAGAAGGGCCAGAAATAACAGTTTTCATTGCTTGCCAGCATACGGAAGCAACTTCCAATCCTAGTTTTGCAGACTCTGTAGGAGAGATAGATGCTAGTTTCGTAAGAGGATCCATGACCTTCTGTCTATAATCTGCCAACGTCTTCGTGGCAGTATCTATACTTGTGCCTTCTTTTGTGGGTGCAAAAAAACCTAGTGTGTCCCTACCTTGTTGAGCTCCCGCTCTCGTTCGCCATGGATTAACCATAATGACCTCAAAAAATATGCTCTTTAATTGATTATAGCTTAACAGAATTTAGCTTAACATAATCTTAAAAAATCTCTTATTTGCATATTCTTTACACTTCATATTGAAATTCTAATCATACATCAGTTCATCCAAAGGCGTATAATCACGGCTTGGTCCACCTTGGATCAATTCATTCAACACATCAGTCATGCATAATAAACGCAACACATTGGGTGTTACTTCATCAAAAACAACGCGAGTTCCCAACAGTGCATTTTCTGCTTCGTCAAATGTCACTCCTAACCCATACCCCAAGCATAATGAACAAAGTTGATCGGCGCGCCGAGCTATTGCTGGCAATAAGCCAGTTGGGGAAAATACTTCTTCAAAACTGACAAAGCGATCATTTAAATAAAATTTTGCATTCATGCTGGCAGCAATGAGCGCCATACCTTTGCTGAGATCTATTTTCATTTATCGCCACCAGGGCTGGGAAGATTTAACACTGCCGGCAATGAACGTCCTTATCCAACGTAAAAAAACCGGCACGGTAAAACCGTAATGCTCAAGAATACCAAAAAATATAGCAGAGAGTACAACCAACACACCAGTCCATATTCGAATGTGCATCAGAAAAAGAAAAATGGGGAACGCTGCTCTGGCATCCACCATAAAAAACCGAGCGCTGCGAGCAGAATCACGCCAATGTGATGTTTGCGAAAATCCAGCCATGCCATTCCCCTGTATTTCATCTCTCTAACTAAGTATATCGTGTGAGAAAGGCAATGCAAGCCAGAATTTTAGCAATAATTAGTATTATAGGATGGTATTTTCGCTTTTCTCTTGAGGAGATAAGCAATTTGCCAGAACATCCGCTAACGCAGGCAAAGGACGTTTCGTTGGTTGTGGTTGTAATTGCGGCTGGGCGATATCCTGATGACTTATCAACGCTTCCTGAAGAAGCTGAGAATCAACGCCACCATCTAACCTAGCATTCCCATCGTTACTTGCCTGTGTTTTTTCAGGTTCAATAGTTTGTTTCTGTGAATGCCTAGATTTCAGTTTACCCAGCATGTACGTTGTACTACCACTCATCATGGCTCCTTTAAAATAAGCCCATGAATTCATCATACACATCAAAGATTAAGGTTTTATTATCTACTCCAAACTTGCCTTAATTAAATACCTGTAATACAGTATCCAGCATGCTGCCTATTTATTACCATCCATGAAAGGACTCTGCATCGCTTTCGCGATAGCAGCGTTTGCTGTTTGCGCATCTATTTTTCAACAAAATGTTTCAAGCCTAATTCACTGGATTAATACCTTAGGCTTTATTGCCCCCATTATTTTTTTGCTTTTATATTGTTTTGCCACGCTTTTTTTTCTTCCCACCATGATCTTGACCCTGGCTGGTGGCGCCCTTTTTGGTCCTGTCCTCGGCATTTTGTTTAATTTAATAGGAGCCACCTTGGGGGCGTCTTGCGCTTTTTTCATCAGTCGTCATCTGGTTTTTGATTGGATAGTCAGCAAGCAAAATAAACGTATCAATAAACTTATCGCTGGTGTTGAACGCTGGGGGTGGCAGTTTGTAGCCTTGTTACGCATTGTACCTGTCATTCCTTTTAATTTGGTTAATTATGGCCTGGGTTTGACACGTATAAAATTTAGCCATTATTTAATAACGACCATTATTTTTCTAATACCTACTGAAATTGTTTCAACGTATTGCGGTTATGCCAGCATGGATGCTTTTATCCATTCCGGGGAAGTGTATAAACGAATCAGTTTGATTTTTCTGTTTATCTTTGGTTTCTTACTTATTTTATTCCGATGGTTTAAACGCAACTAACGTTGTCTATCGCATTTCAATAAGTACTGTAATTGGTTTAACAATGGATGCTCAATGTTTAAAACAACACCATCCAAAGATTTGACTGGTCTAATGCCCTGTAGAGCATTGGTAACAAATACAGCGTCCGCATTCATGATGAATTCTCGAGACACGCTATCCTCCTTCAATTCAATTGCATGTTCCGAGCATATGCTAAATAGTCGACTCCGTATGATGCCTGGCAATACTCCACAGGTAAGGCTTGGAGTATAAAGTTTGTTTTGACGAACAACAAAAAGATTGGCGACGGTAGTTTCCGTGGCATAGCGTCGTGTATTAAAAAATAAAGCATCATCTGCTTTTACAGACAATGCATGACGGCGAGCCAAAACAGACTCCAGATAGTTAACCGTTTTAAATTGATAAATAGGATTAACGGCATCGCGCGACCAAGGGGTCGTTACCAAATTTAAAGCCTGCGTCAATGGTTGATATTTAAAGGGTTCGACTAATAAACTTGGACAATCCCCTTCCACAGCTAATCCGCGGGTAGCACGGCCGCTAGTCAGAATGATTCTGATTCCGCCAGCTTGAATGTTTGCATCGTTTATGCGCTGAAGGAGCAGCTCATACCAAGCTTCATAAGCATGGTTAAAAGGAATTTTAAGCTGTATTGCAGAAGTTGACATACGCTGCCAATGCAGCTTGCTATAAAGAGG
The DNA here is from genome assembly GCF_000512355.1 of Legionella oakridgensis ATCC 33761 = DSM 21215. NCBI lineage: Bacteria > Pseudomonadati > Pseudomonadota > Gammaproteobacteria > Legionellales > Legionellaceae > Legionella > Legionella oakridgensis. Next base: position 2,199,073 of record NZ_CP004006.1, read on the forward strand.
CAGATGATTCTCAATTTTTATGGTTTCAAATAACCCCTCACCTAAAAAATACGATCATCTGCCCGAAATGGTACCCGTTGATCGCTATATTTAATAGTCAAGAAAATCCTCTAGCTCATCACGCAATCGCTTCTCTTCCAATAAGTTTTCCAAACGCTTGCGAGCATCAGAAGGAGGACGATTAGGATCGTCTAAAATGATCTCCTCCGTTTCTATAAACTCATCTTCTGCAATCAATTCTTTTTCTTCTTCATCATCATATAGTTCGCTCATGCTATCCTCTCGAAAGTTTAAATAGCAATAATCTTCGCTCCTGCGATTCAGGCCCTTTATTGCCTTCCATGAAGCAAAGACTCTAAAAAGGTGAAAGCTATATACCCTATTTTTTTTTTTTTGCCTAGCTATTTTTTTATTTGTCTTGAACTATGAAATATATCTACGTGATAATCAATAAAAAAAATTATCTATCAATTTGTATGGCTGACCAATTCAAAGAAGCACTGAGACAGACTTATCGCTTAATACGTAAAAATCTCCCACACGCTTACAAGCAAGCTGCTGCAAAAAAAATATGCACGCAAATTCGCGCACTAAAAGAGTATCGTTATGCCAAGCGCATCGCTCTATATCACGCTATTCACGGTGAAGTTAATTTAAACAGCTTATGGAAATCTGCGCCTTTACAAGGCAAATATTGTTATTTCCCTATCCTTAGGGAAGATTTGAGCTTGTTATTCCTTCCAGCAACACCCGCAACTCACTTTTATGAAAACCGTTATGGCATTCAAGAACCGCATGGCAGCCTTGATGAGGTTTTAAGACCCGATGAGCTTGATATTATTTTTATGCCACTTGTTGCATTTGACGAACGAGGTACACGCTTAGGCATGGGGGCTGGCTACTATGATCGAACGTTAGCAAAATATAAGGCCCGCCTTTTAATAGGCGTGGCCTACGATTTTCAGCGTCTTCCCTTCATCGAGGCGCAACCTTGGGATGTACCGTTATCAGCCATCATAACTGACCGCACAATATACTGGAGTAAAATATGACCCATTATTGGTTAATGAAATCTGAGCCATCTTGTTTCAGCATTGATGATTTGCAGAATGCTCCCAAGCAAACAACCCCCTGGGATGGAGTACGTAATTATCAAGCTCGAAACTTCATGCGTGATCAAATGAACATTGGCGATTTGGTCTTTTTTTATCATTCAAATTGCAATCCTCCTGGTATTGTAGGCATTGCGGAAATTGTAAGTTCTGCCTATCCTGATTACACCGCGTTTGATCCTAATAGCGAGCATCCGGATCCCAACAGCACGCCTGAACACCCAAGGTGGTTTATGGTGGATATTCGTTTTAAAGAAAAATTTCCGGAAATCATTCCCTTAAATACACTCAAATACCACCCTGAATTAGGCAGCATGCCGTTGCTGCGCAAGGGCAATCGTTTATCCGTTATGCCTGTCAGCGCCCAAGCGTGGAATTTTATAAACCAGAAATTACGATAAAATAAATGCACTGCAGAGAGTTTCTCAAAAGGGTTCGAATGTTCTTTGCTCAAAGGAACATGCTTCAATCATATAAAAAAGATTTTCAATTTAATGCATCTTCCCCTACTTCCCCCGTTCTTACTCTGACCACTTGCTGCAGATCATAAACAAATATCTTGCCATCACCAATTTTACCGGTATAGGCTGATTTGCAAATGGCATCGATGGCCAGTTCAACCATATTATCAGGCAGTGCCAATTCAATTTTTATTTTAGGTAAAAAATCAACCACATATTCCGCTCCCCGATAGAGTTCGGTATGACCTTTTTGTCGTCCGAAACCTCTGGTTTCAGATACCGTAATGCCTGGAACACCAATTTCCATCAATGCCTCATGAACATCATCCAGTTTAAAAGGTTTGATAATTGCGGTAATCATTTTCATTTTTTACCTTTAAATCGTCAGTAAAGATTTTACATAGCTGTTTTAGGCCAATTTTGCTAGACTTTAGCTCTCAGCAATAACCCCTACATCAGGAGCCTATGTGATGGTTGAACTCAGCCAATTTGAAGAGCTGGCAAAAAAGCTTTCCGCTGCTTTACCCGCCAGTGTACAAAATTTTGAAAATGAGATTCAACAAAAATTCCGAGAAATATTGCAATCTGCATTTGTCCGGATGGATTTGGTCACTCGTGAAGAATTTGATGTTCAGCTCAAAGTGCTGGCACGTACTCGCGAAAAAGTTGATTCCTTGCAAAAGCAAATTGACGCATTGCTTTCTGAACATAAAGACGATAATGCTTTGACCTAAACGCTTGCATTTAATCCTACGCAAAAACATCGACGGCTTCGTATTCATGAAGTAGAATGAGTTTAGTCCAACCTAAAAAATAGAGTTTAATCATGAGCCTGGCGATTGTTAAAACGCGCAGTGCTTTAGGCATTGACGCACAACCCGTCTCGGTAGAAGTTCACTTATCCAACGGCCTACCTGCTTTTACTATCGTGGGACTGGCAGAAACCGCCGTAAAAGAAAGCAAAGATCGCGTACGAAGCGCTATTATTAATAGTCAGTTTGACTTCCCATGTCGGAAAATCACCGTCAATCTTGCGCCTGCTGATTTGCCAAAAACAGGTGGTGGATTTGATTTACCTATTGCCATTGGAATCCTAGCAGCGTCAGGTCAAATTCCTCTGCATACATTAGACTCTCATGAATTTATTGCCGAACTGGCACTGAATGGTAACCTGCGAGGGATATCAGCAATTATTCCAATCGTACTTGCCTCGCAGCGTGACCAACATCAACTGATTATTGCTCATGCAAATGGAAAAGAAGCTTCTCTTGCCGGGCAAAGCTATGTAAAAACAGCCGACAACTTACGTGCCGTCTGCGGTTATTTGAGCCAGGACATTCCATTGCATGACTTACCAGAAAGACCAAAAATCGAACGAGAGGATGAGCATTTAGACTGGTCAGACATCAAAGGCCAGGCGCATGCAAAGCGCGCCCTGGAAATTGCAGCTTGTGGTGGGCATAGTATTTTACTCAGTGGTCCGCCTGGAAGTGGAAAAACCATGCTGGCCACCCGCTTTCGCACGTTGCTTCCGGCATTATCTGAATCGCAAGCCTTAGAATGCGCAGCGATTCGCTCCATCCGTGGACGCACACCCGATTTTTCCAATTGGCGTCAACCTCCTTTCCGGGCACCCCATCATACTGCCTCGCCAGTTGCCTTGGTCGGAGGGGGCAATCCACCCACGCCTGGTGAAATCTCACTTGCTCATCATGGTGTATTATTTCTTGATGAATTGCCAGAATTTCATCGTCAAGTCCTGGAAACCCTACGTGAACCGCTGGAATCGGGTCATATATGCATTTCCAGAGCCGCAATCCAAACCGAATTTCCCGCACGCTTTCAATTGCTGGCTGCCATGAATCCCTGTCCCTGTGGTCAATGGGGAAATCCAAAAGCAACCTGTCTATGCACACCTGACCGAATTAGCCGTTACCTTGCTAAACTCTCCGGACCTTTACTGGATCGCATTGATTTGCAAGTCAATGTCCAGGCTCTTTCTGAAGAAGAATTAGTTAAACCAAATCAAACCACTGCCAAAGAAAGCGCAAAAATAAGAAAAATCGTAGAAGATATTCGCCGACATCAAATGGCAAGACAGGGGTGCATCAATGCGGCACTCAATACTAAAGACTGTGAAGCAGTTTGTCTCTTAGGAAATAAAGAACAAGAATTTTTAAGTAAAACCATGAAGCACTTTAAATTATCTGCGCGAGCTTTTCATCGGCTTCTTAAGGTAGCGCGAACCATTACCGATATGCGATATGGAGAGCGGGTTGAATTATCAGACTTACAACAAGCGTTATCATTTAAACAAACCGTTAAGCCATAAGAAACACAAAAATTTTATGAAACCTCATAAACCTAGGTTTTCAGATATCGTTTGATAAGCCATTTTATTCCTTCAACAGATGCAATACGGGATATGGCCTACCTTCACCATCAAGACTGGAACGCCCTACCTTTTTAAACCCCATTTTTTTATAAAATTTTATTGCCCGTAAATTTTGCTCATTTACATCAACAAGACTGACTTTCTGCTGCTCAAGTGCATGCCGACATAGAGAAGATCCAACGCCCTGCCCCTGTGCGTTTGGCAGCACAAAAAGCATTTCCAACTTTTGCTCAGTAACACCTGAGAAGCCAAGAATTTTTCCGTTATCGCCTTTAAAACCTTTCAATTCAACCGCATCAAAATAGACAGATAATATTTGTTGCTTAATTTCTTGAAGGTCATGCTCTTTTAAAAAATGATGGGTAGCACGAACAGATTGCTCCCACACATTAATCAATTCATCAAAATCAGTGGTTGAAAGATCACAAATCATAAATAACTCACCATTGGTTTAATCAAACAGCAACTCTACCGTTTCCTGCATCTCATCTTCGCTCGGCTTAGCATAGCGAAGTATTTCTTTGATCGAAACATTACCACTAATCTCTTGAGCAAAGTGCATTCCGTGTTTATCAGTCACCTTTTTTAAAAAGGTGTGGCGAAGCATATGCGGTGTAAAATCAAACTTATCTTCTTCAGGTAAAAATGCCAAAGTTTGTTTTACAAGTCGCTGACAAAGTCTATAGACATCGAGCGTTTTGAGGCGTGTATTATACCTGCTTACAAATAATGGTTCTTCTAGCTCTGGATGTCTTTATTCAAGATACTGCTCTAAAAAAGGTACGTATCTGGCTCAAGAAAAATAATACAAATTATATCAATTGGACACTTACTTCATTTCATGCCACACACATTGTGCTATAATGTGTACATATAAACACATTGAGAGACTCTGATGACATCAACGACAATGACTATTCGGCTAGAACCTGACATGAAAGTTCGTTTAGATAAGTTGGCTGAAATTACTCATCGTAGCAAATCTTTCTTGGCCTCCGAAGCAATAAATGAATATCTTAAGGTTCAAGAATGGCAGCTTATTGAAATTAAAAAAGGTATTGCAGAGGCAGATGAAGGTCAACTAATAGACCATGAAAGCATCCTTAAGTTCTGGGAGAACAAGATAAAGTGAGAATCAAATGGACTAAAGGCGCAAAAAATAATTTAAATCAAATCGAAGACTATATTGCACAGGATAATCCCAAAGCAGCAGTTGATATAATAATAAAAATCATTACGGCGGTTGGAATGCTTTCTGAGAACCCCGCTCTGGGCAGAACAGGTCGAATTTTTGACACGCGCGAATTAATAATTAATGGAACTCCATTTATTGTTCCTTACAGGATTAAATCAGAGCAAATTGAAATATTAAGAGTATTACATAGCTCAATGAAATGGCCAGACTCTATGTAGTTTGGGATAAAAAGGGTACGTTATCTAACTCAAATGATAATGCATCTTAACTAAGTTCAAATACCCCTACCCCTTGCCCTCTTAAAGTAGTCTGGGATAAAAACGCAGCTCACTTTATAAGAGAACATCTAGAGATAATCGGTTTAATAATGAACATCAGTCAATTAGACGTAGAAGATAAAATAATCGAAATCAAAAACAAAAAAAATTAACGAAGCCGTAAGCAGAAATCCAGAAAAATTCCCTGAGGGTTATTTGATTGAACTGAATGAAAACGAAAAACAGGTGATCTTATATCTGAATTGGTTGTTCCCGACGATCTCGACACTTCTGAGACAGAGGTCAGTATTGAAGTAAACCCGGCACTTATAAAGTTTAAGTATACCGTTAAAAAGAAACCCAAGTAAGACAATCGACTGCGCGCACAAATAACGCATTTTTACGTAAGGCTCTCTCTTTAAAAATTTAAATCTTAATTTTCTGAATATGAACCATGGGTTTGTCATTTTTTGATGTTCTTTCTGCACATTTTCTAATACATTCGCTTTGCACAGCTACGCAACATATCTTCAGTTCCGCTCTTTTAATGCCATTTTAAAAAAAAGCAAATAAATATATTATGACTATCACATCTAATAATCGAATCTAAGATATTTCTTACATAAGATTGCGTTTTTCACATAATGACTCCTTTATTAGCTTTGATATGATTGAAAATAGAGGAATAACAAGGAATGTTTTAAAAAGACAAGTTATAGATTAAGATGATCTATCGCTGCATGGATGCGGCGAAATCCTCACTACTGTTTGCCAATCCGGCCAAAAACAGAATTTCACATCTCTTTGGTGCTGATAATTAGCAACTTATAAAAAAATTGAAATACCTTTCAAGAAACAATAAGTTGCTTAACAGTATGATGGTTAATCTCTAACGAAACGCCTAACAATCCATATGACATTAATAAATTTTCAACTTCCTCGGCAAATACTTTCTTAGCTTTGTCAGATAGTTCGCCAGAAGCTAATAAAACATCCATATGATCAAGCAATGCCCTAAACGCAATGTGTATATGTCGTCTGTCTTTCTTTTCTAGCTCCGCATTAAGATCGGCAAATAATTCTGATTTGGATAACATCTTAGCTTCAGATATTTTTATATGATGGTATTGGGGCTTTTTCCCAGAAAAATAGTTATAAACATAAGCTAGGCCATTGGTAATACGCTTTGGGTAAAAAAGATGGTCGTATTCATCCATACATAACACGGCAGCATATTCTTCCAACTGATATTGAACAGATGCCTCTAGCGATTGCGTAGCACTTAAGCATTTTTCCCATGTTTTTTCATCTTAAGGTAAAAATGAGAAGCATCTTTATTTTTATCACATACTTCAGCATATTTTTCTAAAAAAACTTCATTCCTACTAGATATAAACTCCTGCCACCGCACAATACGAAAATGTTTTAAAATGGTCTCATGCTCCTTCAAAAAGGTTTCTCCCTGATCCAAAGACGATGAATCACTAGAATTGTGCCGATTTAGAAAATCACACACAAGAATGGTTGTGCGATCATCATATTTGTGATCCCGTATGGATTGGATAATAGCCGCTAATCTCTCCCCTCGCTCCAAGGGTTGGCTCATACTGATTGGTAAAACAATGGTTTCATGAGGCGGAATATTGGCGGGTATTACGGCAGAAAAAGATAATGTCATGAATGCCTCCTTGTATAAAAGGCAAACATTTTAACATATGTGATTAATTTTTTTCCATAATAATGGTCAGCCTGCATTTGGTTACAATTTAAAATTGTAGCTATAATTTAATAAAAATCTCTAAGAAACTCATGGATTTAAATTTCATCTTACAACATGCTGCCGGCAATCTTTATTGGAAAGATAAAGAAGGACGATACCTAGGCGCTAATCAAGCATTCATTAAACTTGCTGGGTTAAATCAAATTTCTGATCTAGTTGGTAAAACGGATCGTGACCTATTTGCCTCTGTCATGAGCAGTGAAAAACTGTCCCTCCTAGAGGAAACTGATCGCCGTATTATGACCTCCGGTATTGAAGAAAGCCTTAAAGAAGAGGGTATTGATGCAAATGGCTGTCCTGCTTTCTATATGACAAAAAAAATTCCAATACGTGATGAAAAAGGCGAAGTCATTGGATTAATGGGTACATCCTTAGACATTACTAAAGAGTTACAGGCTGATATTGCTCGCACCGAATTTCTCGAAAACATGCGCCATGACATTCGAACCCCTTTAACAGGCATTGTTGGTTTTGCGGATATTATCAAGATAGAAGCCAATAGCCCGCAATTACGAGAGTATGCGGATAATTTAGTTGCCTCAAGCCATGCTCTTCTTCATTTGCTGGATGAAGTACTTGAAGCCATTCGTGTCAGCTCAGGTGAAATTCCAAAACTTAAGAAAAAATTTAATCTGGAAAAATCGTTACAGAATGTCATTGAATTGAATCGTGCAAAAGCTGCACAAAAAAAATTGACGCTCTCACTAGATGTTGATGCCGCTATTCCAACCTATGTGCTTGGAGATAAAGTACGTTTTCACCGGATTGCGCTAGAACTCATCGCCAATGCACTAAATTTTACTGATATTGGATTTGTTAAACTATCAGTGAAGCTTGCAAAACGCCATCATAGGGAATTGATTCTTAAATTAGTAGTAAAAGACTCAGGGATTGGCATCCCTAAAGAGAAACAACAAGAAATTTATGTACAATTCAAACGACTTACTCCTTCCTATCAAGGTATTTACAAAGGAGCCGGACTCGGTCTTTCCGTGATAAAACAGTTTATTGATGATCTGGATGGCGAAATTTATGTAGAAAGTGAGCCTAAGAAAGGTACACGCTTCACCTGTGTTATACCCTTACAAGAACCTCTTCTGGATGATGATTTAGGTATTGATGAAGACATGGAAAAAGCCATTGACCATCCTTATGAAATGACTTATACGGAGCAAATAAAACCTACCATCAGCAAAGCTGCTGCAAGATCCTTCCAAGTTTTAGTGGTAGAAGATAATGTCATCGCACAAACAGTTGCCAAATCAATTCTCGCTCAATTAGATTGTGACACCGATATAGCCGAAACAGGTAAAAAAGCGGTTGAACTATGGAAACAGGGCCATTATGACTTAATGTTCATGGACATTGGCCTGCCCGATATAGACGGTTATGAAGTGACTCGCCTGATTCGTGTGCAAGAATTAGCAAAAAACACCCATGTCCCAATCATAGCACTCACCGCTCATGCGGGTGATGAAATAAAAAACGCTGCATTGATGCAGGCATGAACGCCGTCTTAACCAAACCGCTCACTATAAAAAGCTGTACGGATATCGTCGATGCCTTTATTCCAGGACGACACAAAGAAGAAACATCACAAAATAATGAGCATTATTTATCTGATTTACCAGAACAAGAGGAAGAATTGTTTAATTTATCCGAGTTTCCAACCCTAGACATTGAAGAAGGAATTAAAACCACAGGCAATAAATCCATGTTAGCTGACATGTTAACCTTCATGATTAATGATTCATTGCCAAAGGATTTAGCTCTGATGAAAGCCGCTTATGAATCCCATAATTGGGACAAAACCCAACAACTTGCTCATAAAATTAAAGGAGGTGCCGTATACGTTGGCACCATTAAAATCAAAATGGCTTGTCAGTTCCTTGAGCGTTACTGGAAATCAGGTCAACGTGACTTATTTGAAAAACTGTATCAGCAAGCTGTGACCACGATTGAAGAAAGCATGCAAGAAATAAAACGTTGGCTAGAAAATCAATAATACTCCTTCCTTTAGATAAGTGCACAGAACCTAGGCTGCTTTACATAATAAGTCAAAAATGGCCATACGCATGAATACACCATTGCCGACTTGTCGCAAAATAACGGATTGAGGGCCGTCCGCTACGTCATTATCGATTTCAATACCGCGATTCATCGGACCAGGATGCATCACAATAGCATCGGTTTTAGCATAAGCTAATGTGTCCCTGGTCAAAGCATAATCACGACGATAAGTCTCCACATCAAGATGCTCCGAGGCGGATAAACGCTCGCGTTGTACTCGCAAACACATCACTACATCGGCGTCTTTTATGCCATCCTGTAATGACGAAGTGACATGCCCAAACTCCACTGAATGAGGCTGCAAAATCTCGGGGGCAACAAAAATCAATTCACCAACACCCATCAAGGAACAGAGTGTCTGCATGGAATTGGCAACACGCGAATGGCGAATATCGCCAATAATGGCAATTTTCAACCGTTCTAAGTATGGTTTAAGCTCCATAATCGTCATCATATCCAACATGGCTTGACTAGGATGAGCATGCCGGCCATCCCCGGCATTGATGATTTGAATCATATCGCCGCATTGGGCAGCCAATGATTGCGGCAAACCATCTTTTGCATGGCGAATAACCATCAGTGAAATACCCATAGCAGCCAGCGTTTTTATCGTGTCTTCGATAACCTCACCTTTCTTTTCCGAAGAACTTTGTAAATCCAGATTAACCACTGGCATCTTCAGGTGTTTAGCAGCAAGCTCAAAGCTCACCCGTGTACGAGTGCTGTTTTCATAAAAAAGATTAGCGACCGTATGCTGCGCATAAGTGGGAAAACGGCCATGGTTTTTAAAGATCAGAGCACGCTCTATCAAGCGCTCTGCTTCTTGCCGAGACAATTGACTGATTTGCAAAAATGTCTCATTACCTATACCTATAACAGAAACATATGAGTGGGGTATTTTATAATGCAATAATCAAAAAAAGCGAGTCTCTATAGTATCAGAGCAAAATTATGCCATTTTATTAAAAATAATCATATTAGGTGGTAATAATTTGTCATTTGGAAATCTATTTTTAGGATAGGACATGGCTTCGGTTGTAAGATGGATTTCCGCATACGCGGAAATGACACAAATCAGATATGGAAATGACGCAAATAAGATATCATGCAATCAAAGGATGATTTTGCCCTTTCCCATATCCTAAACGGTTTATTTTTCATTAATGATTCTCCGCTGCTCGTTTTGCCCCGGGTAAACAAAAAATATCCGCTAATACAGAACATGGGCACTAAAATGAGTTACTTTTAATTTCTGGATGCTGTAACCATTGTTCCAAAATAATACAGGCAGCAATGCTATCAATTTCTGTCTGTTTGATTTTACGATACCCGCCTTGCGCAAATAAATGTGCGCGAGCTTCCACGGTGGATAAACGTTCATCGACAAGATATACCGGAAGAGAAAAACGTTGCTTAAGGTGAGAGGCGAACGTCTTACTGGCCTTGGTTGTGTAAAGCTCACCATCATCAATGGTCGTTGGTAAACCGACTACCAAGCCAGCAGGACGCCATTCGTTAATTAATTTTTGAATAGTATCCCAATTAGGGACTCCTTGCTTTGCTTCTACCGTAGCCAAAGGAGAAGCACTACCAGTCAAGCGCTGGCCGACTGCCACACCAATGCGTTTATAGCCAAAATCAAACCCTAAAAAAACGCCTTCACGCATGACCCACACTGGACGTTAATTGATTCATATTGACACCGATGCTTAAACCCGCATATTCCCAGCGCTCTTCAAAAGGAACTTCATATAATAATTCCGGCGTGCAAGGACAAACCAGCCAAACGTTATCAAGCATTTCCTGTTCCAATTGATTTTCACCCCAACCGACATAACCTAAGGTAACCAGCACATCTTTTGGTCCATGATCATCGGCAATTGCACGGATGATATCATTTGAAGTCGTCACCGTCACATCATCACGCAAAGCCAAACTTGAACGCCATTCACCAAAAGGACGATGAATAACAAAGCCTCGGTCCGGCTGGATTGGCCCACCAAATAATAATGGCATATCATTTCGTTCAACACACCTTGGTTCAATATGCAACTGATTAAAAACCATACCCAAAGGATACTCCATAGGACGGTTTATAATAAGCCCCACTGTGCCTTGAACATGGTGTTCACAAACATAAATCACTGCCCTCTTGAAATTAGGGTCGCGTAAGGAGGGCATTGCAATCAATAAATGATTCGCCAAGGAAGTATTGGATGCCATAACGATGCCCTCTTTATAATCCACTTATTATAAGTATATACCACAGCCTCAAAACTGTTTTTAAACCCATCGGTATGAAAGTATGGAATTTATAGGTTGGCACACGTTATGATTACGCTAAAAGTATAAAGGAAATACTGTGGATAATATTGAGCTAAGACCCCGAGATCTTTTTTACTTCGCGCCTGGGAAATTGATCAGCTTTTTTGGCTTATCATTAGCCTAAGTCTAATGGTATTTATCATAAGCCTATACCTTTGGGATAGAACACAGAAAAAACATACGATATTACGAAACTTCCCGGTCATTGGCCATTTTCGCTATATTGGTGAATATTTAGGTGAGTATTTACGACAATATTTCTTCGCCGGGGATCGTGAAGAATTGCCTTTTAATCGCGCAGAACGCAGCTGGGTTTATCGCGCCGCTAAAAACGTAGATACCACCATTGGATTTGGTTCAACTCGACCATTGCATAATACTGGTACGGTTTATTTTGTCAGTGCGCCTTTTCCTCCGCTGGCTAGAAATAAAGCTACCATACGTCCCTTAACCATTGGCCCAAAATGCAGAAAACCCTATACGTCTTCTCATATTTTTAATATTTCCGCCATGAGCTATGGCGCTATATCTAAACCCGCTATCTTGGCTCTGGGCAAAGGGGCAAAAATGGCCGGCTGCTGGCTCAATACTGGCGAAGGAGGTGTTTCACCTTACCATTTAGAATATGGCTGCGACATCATTGCCCAGATTGGTACAGCTAAATACGGGTTTCGCGACGCAACCGGGCATCTTTCTGACGAACGTCTACGCAAAATGGCCGAGGAAGATGCCATCAAAATGTTTGAAATAAAACTAAGTCAGGGAGCGAAACCAGGGAAAGGAGGTATTTTGCCAGCCATTAAAGTCACGGAAGAAATTGCAAACATTCGAGGTATCCCCATTCATACAGATTCAATCAGCCCTAATCGCCATACCGACATTAGCAATGTAGAAGAATTACTGGACGTTACGGAACACATCCGCAACATTACCGGAAAACCCGTGGGATATAAATTTGTGTTAGGCAGTTATGAATGGCTTCATGAGCTTTGCCTAAGTATTCATAGGCGCGGAATAGACTATGCACCCGATTTCATTGCTCTGGATAGCGCCGACGGTGGCACTGGGGCTTCGCCGCAGGGCCTCATGGATTACATGGGCATTCCAATTCAAGAATCCCTCCCCCGATTGGTTGATATATTAACACTTTACAATTTACGCGAACGAATCAAGGTCATTGCCAGCGGAAAACTCATCACCCCAGCGGACGTCACTTGGGCTCTTTGCGCTGGTGCAGATTTCGTTAATTCCGCACGTGGATTCATGCTGGCTTTAGGTTGTATTCAAGCGATGAAATGCCATAATAATACTTGTCCTACCGGCATAACCACCCATAATACGCGCCTACAGCGCGGCCTAGTTGTCGAAGATAAAGCCGAGCGTGTCTACCACTATGCCAATAACATGGCTCATGAAGTCGCTATTCTTTGTCATTCGTGCGGCGTAGATGAACCCAGACAATTACAACGCAAACATGCAAGAATTGTAAGAGAAGACGGTTTTTCTGTTTCATTGGCAGAAATCTTTCCTGATCAGCAGCCTTTAGAAGAATACAGATGAGGATTGGATTCGGTTTGTAAGTTTTTGAATCAACTCATCACGCTCAGCAGGCGCATAATCTTGAGCAGGTTGTGCAACCTGCCAAACGCCATGTGGCCATAATTTATCATCCACAAAGCGAGCGATCACATGCATGTGTAATTGGGGAACAAGATTGCCTAATGCGCCAATATTTAATTTATCCGGCTTAAAATACGCACGAACAATAGCAGACAATTCACTGATTTCATCCATGAATAAATAACGCTGATTTTGTGATAATTGCTCAATATCTTGCATATTTTCCACACGGGGAACCAAAATAAGCCAGGGAAATTCAGCATTATTTTTCAAAAATACACGCGACAATGGCCAATCACCCAGCTCAAAACATGTCGATGCAATGCGGTCATCCACAAGAAAAGACATAAGAAATCCTTCTTCTACCAAATTTTCGACTACAATAGCATTTTTAGCCTATGAAAAAACCATATTCATGTTAATCTTGGCAAAACAGGCTGAATAGCCTCACCATAGTCAAAGCCTTTTGCCTGATTAAGGAGAAAAAAGTGCGTTTGAATGGCAAAATTTCATCGATTTTCTGGAAGGGATTATTCACTTTATTACCTTTATATTTAACGCTGTATTTTCTTTGGTGGTTATTAGAAAGTATTGAAGCAACGTTTAGTCAATTTCTAAAAGCAATGTTAGGCTCTTATTATGTTCCAGGGATGGGATTATTGACTGCCTTATTGATTGTCTTTGCCATAGGGCTTTTACTGCAAATTTACATCACCCAGCATTTGAACCATGCATTAAATAAATTTATAGGTAAGTTACCTATCTTAGGCGAGCTTTATATTTCTTTGCAATCGATTATTAAATATTTAACAACCCCCACCAAACCAGCCCGGCAAGAAGTCGTTATGGTTCATTTCGAGAACTTAAATCTTAACATGCTTGGTATTGTCACGCGCACTAATTTTGAAGCATCACCAGCAGGCATTGGTGATGAGTCTTTGATTTCTGTATACATTCCAATGAGTTATCAAATTGGAGGATTTACCATCTACGTTCCTAAAACTTCGGTAACCCCCGTAGATTTAACAGCAAAAGAAGCACTTAAATGGGCCTTTATGGCGGGCATCGAATCCTAAAAATCCTCCCCAAAAATAAACCTGATCGACTAAAATTAATATAAAGATGGTATGAATAAGGGAATCGTATGAATACAACGCTGGATAAAATCGCCAACCCACTTAATTATTATAAAAAACCAGTGGAAGTCGAACAGGATAAAACTTTATCGGTGACAGAAAAATAAAATTATTAACAAACTGGTTAGATGATATTAATCTAAGACAAATTGCCGAAGCAGAAAATATGCAAACGCAAGATAATGCCCGAACTTATATCGCCGACGTTGAACGATTACTGCATAAATATCAAATAGAACAACTAGGCCGTCATTAAAATATCATCGCGAGTGTCTGCAATAGCCAAGGAGCTATTTAGACAGTCAGAAGAATTTATTTGTATTCTAATCCGAGTCAGCATCCTCTTTATTTTCTTTTGAGTTTAAAGGGTTAAGAAAGCTTATGGGAATAGAATACGTAAATGGAATATTTGCCTCATCCAGAGCTTTTTTAATCTTTGTTAATACTTCATCGCGAGAACGACGAATCTGACTAGGTTTGGGTTTTGTCCACCAGTATACTTCAAAATCAACGCCATTTGATGAAAAAGACACGGCATACACTTGTATGTATTTATCCTTAGAGACTGTCTCACATTCCTCCATGCACTTTCTAATGGTTGAACGCGCCTTTTCTATATCAGCACTAAAATCAATGCTACACGTAATCATTTCACGTCTTAATTTAGTATCAGTTAATACTTGTACAAGGCTATTATACATTCTGGAATTTGGCACAAATACGCGCGTACCATCTGTTTTACGTAAATGCGTATTAAGAACAGCAATATGATGAACGTAGCCTTGTTGATCATCAATGATGATTAAGTCGCCTATACTAAAAGGTTCTCTTAACAAGAGCATAATACCGGTAAAAAAATTTTCAAAAATACTTTTAAAGGCAAAGCCAACGGCAACTGAAGTCAGCCCCAGAGTCGCCAAAACATTTGCCGTGGTCACCGAAGGAACCAATATGGCAGCCATGATTAAAATTCCAATAAACCATATTCCTACAATGGCTATTTTTTGAAAAACCAAAACCAGATTTGCGCGAATGGCAATGCGTGGCAAACCAGTACCAACAAGACGACTTAATAAAACAGCAACGATATGGGTAATGAACGCGATAATAAGCGCCATAACAAGATTGGGCAGCAATGCAATAAAATTTTGTGCAAATTTATTTAATGTTTTAAGAAACACATCCCAATATTGCATCTATTTTATCCTTACTGTTCTCAAAATAGCCTTATTCTCTATTTTGGTCTTTAAATCAAGGCCGACCTTACTCAAAAACGATAGATGGCTGCAATGCCTGATGTCGTCGGCATCTTATCGCTTGGCACAATGATGACATCGCCATGCGTTTTCAAAACCAACTCACCAATGTCATCCAATAAATCATCTATGTCTGGATTTAGCAGCTCATTTACCTTTACATCACCCGATTCATGATTGATTTGCCCTGGAATTCGCTTATCAGCATCAATCAGTACAGTAGACACTCTTCCTGCAACCGCTGCTTTGGCAATATTCTTTAAATCATCTGAACCATGGTGTTTGGAATCCGCTTTTAAAAATTTATTTATAATTTCATCCAACCGTTTTAAATAATGAGGTTCCATCAACTTCCAGGCTTGCTCTCGTAATTCATCCAGTGATGCAGCGTCCGGATTTAGCTTAATGCCATCGGCAAGCAAATAAGGATTTTCACTTATTTTATGAAACAAGTGATGATATTCCGGCAGTGCTGCCAAAATCAGCGGTAATTTTGCAATTCGAGAATGATATTTTAGAATGGTTTCATCGACTTGACGAAAGAATCGCTCTGCATCCAAATCAATATCGTCTTTTCTAGTTCTATGACCATGATGCATGGCTGGCCCTTCTGTTCCTTGACCATAACTGCTAACTTTTAAATGAGGTTCGGTTAATTCAGATCCCAGAGCCTTAATGATCGTATCCGGAACTTCTTTAGCCAGTTTCACCTCTTCTAGTCCATCACAATTCCCTTCCAAGAGTTTAACCCGTTCACGATTTAAACCAAGAATTTGATAACGCTCGGCCGTTTGCATCAAACGTATGAGTGGTTTGATATGAAATGTGTCCGCTACGACCGCCAACTCTGCTACCGATCTTGGAAAGGTATAAACCCGAAATGAGTTTGGTGTTGCCAACACAGCCATCCCATCCAGCGTATAATTCCAAAATTCATGATTGGCCATTAATGAATGGAATGGTTTAAGCAACAACTGAATTTCTTCTTCTGGGTATTGCTGTTGTAATGATTTTTCAATGGACTTAAGCAAATTCTTGAAACGAATAATATCTTGCTCTTTATCAGGCCGCGTACGATGGGTTGGTTGATAAAGAGAAATGCAAGGGGTTTCCTTATTGTTAAAAAAACAAGCAGGGTAATCATTGACTAATGAATTCATTTTTTTACTCCTTCCATGGAAAAAATATCCTAATCATCTTAAAAGTATAGAACAGCCAGCAGACAATCACTTATAAATTGACCATAATAAGAAGATAAACGATGAGGAGGCCGTTTATGCTTGAAACCATACAGCCTTTCTTACTGTCTTTTATGGTCGGCTTACTGATTGGCATTGAACGAGAACGCAGTCAAGTTGAAAGCATCAAGGCCATTGGCATACGTACCTTTATATTATTTGCCGTGTTGGGCACGCTTGCAGCGAAAATTAATAATAACAGCCTGACCTTGTCTCTTAGTTTGTTTGTTTTTGCTGCCATACTACTTAGTTATCTAAGAGCAACTCGAGATTGTGAGACAAGTAAAATCATCGGTATTACGACTGAAATGGCTGCTGCAGCGGTATTCATGTTAGGTTATTTAATATTGCAGCAAAAATTGCTCGCCATTTGTATCGCGACAACCATCCTCATTATTTTATATGGACGACGCAGTCTTCATCGTTTTGCCAAAGAAAAAATAACCACGAAAGAAATTGAAGCTGCCATCACGATTCTCATTATTTCTTTAAGTATTATTTCATTTTTACCAGATAGAACAATCGATCCATGGCAACTACTCAACCCTCAAAATTTCGGTATTATTTTACTTATCCTGGCAAGCTTGCAATTTGGTGGTTATATTGGCATTCGCCTTTTTGGTGAGCGAATTGGTATGATTTTAATGGGATTTTTTGGTGGACTTGTATCCTCTACGGCGGTATTTGCATCCCTCTCACAAGCAAAACGCAAGCAAAAACACGCCGCCTTTTCTGCCGTTATTGCTGGAATTTTTGCAACCATTGCCACTTTATTGGGATTTTTAATAGTCCTTTTTGTTGTTGCGCCTGCCTTGTTGCAATACATCATTTGGCCTATTCTCGCTGCCATTATATTAGGTGGCATTTCCTCCTGGCTATGTATGCACAAAAATGGCAAGCAAAAAATAAAAATAACTTACCCCAATCCACTGGACATTAAAGCGATTCTTAAATTGGGCCTACTAATTATGAGTATTTTGCTTCTAGTGGCGGTAACAAAACAATACCTTGGCCCACGAGCATTGCCTTTTACTGCGTTCATCACTGGCTTATTTGAAATTCATGGAATGACTTATGCTATCGCATTGCTCTATAATGAAAAAAGTCTTTCTTTATTGGAAAGCACCGAATTATTGGCCATCGTTGTTACCGCAAGCTTCCTTTCTAAATTTGGACTCATCTGGGTCATTGCCCATAATCGTTTCGCACTTACCATGAGTCTATTCCTGGCAGGTATGCTAGGCATTGGCGGAATAACTTACTTTTTTTGATGAATGCCATTGGTACTACTTAATACCATACGCCATTAAAGCATCAGCCAATCTTTTAAATGACCATAGATTTGCCCCTTTCTTGTAATCATAAACACTCCTCTCTTTTGTCAGGTATTCAAGACAACGTTTATGAATGCTTATCATGATTTGCTGTAATTCTTGATCAACACGCTCCAGTGGCCAGGTAATATGTTCCAGATTTTGTAATTGTTCCAGTACCGAAACGGCAACCCCACCCGCATTAGCCGCTTTACCGGGACCATACAAAACTCCAGCGTCTTGTACTAAAGATTGTGCTGCAGCAGTAAGCGGCATATTGGCCCCTTCGCAAACGGCCAATACATCGTTATCCAGTAGTTGCTTTAGACTCTTATCATCCATTTCATTTTGAGTTGCACAAGGTATCGCTATATCACAGGGAATAGTCCAAGGCTTTTTGTCTTCATAAAATTCAACATTGGATTTATCAGCAGCCCATTGTTTCAAAGAACCATATTGTTTAAATTTTAATTTTTTAATGTCCTCTAACTGCTCGAAAGAAAGCCCCTGCTTAAAATAAACAAAACCTTCCCTATCCGAGAGAGTAAGAACTTTAGCTTGTTCAAAAATACTTTTTTCAGCCACATGAAGCGCAACATTCCCCGCCCCCGAAATCACTATTTTTTATGCTTGAACTCATGATCATGAGCCTTTAACATTTCTTTTAAAAAATAGATACAACCATATCCCGTGGCATGCTCTCGACCGCAACTGCCGCCAAACTGTATGCCTTTGCCCGTTAAAACGCCAGTGTATTTATTATCCAGCTCAAGGATATGGCCAAACATGTAACCAATTTCGCGTGCCCCCACACCAATATCACCCGCTGGTATATCAACATCTCGGTCGATGTATTTACGCAGTTCTTCAATAAATGCCCAACAAAACCGTCTGATTTCATGATTGCTTTTGCCTTTGGGATTAAAATCCGCCCCCCCTTTACCACCGCCAATTGGAAAATTGGTTAAAGCATTTTTAAAACACTGTTCAAATCCTAAGAATTTTAAAACACTTTCATTCAGATTAGGGGTAAAACGAAGCCCTCCCTTATAAGGGCCTAGGATGTTGTGATATTGCACCCGCCATCCACGATTAACACAAATTTCATGCTTATCATTTTCCCAACATACCCTAAAACGAATCACGCGGTCGGGCTCTAACAATTGCTCAAGAATTTTAAAATCACGATAGGTCTGATGATCATGATAAAAATCCGCAATGTCTTTATAGATTTCCTCCACAGCCTGATGAAACTCTGGCTGATTTGGATGATATTCCTTTAATAATGCCTTGATTTGTTTGTCCATAAGAAATCTCTGATTAATAAAAAAATTCTCCACCGTTTGGATGCAAAATTTGTCCTGTCATAAAAGCGCTGAAAAACATAACAGGGGGCTATATCAGCGGGTTGAGCTGGCTTATTCATAGGAGACTGAGAACCAAAACTGGCAACTTC
Source organism: Legionella oakridgensis ATCC 33761 = DSM 21215 (assembly GCF_000512355.1). Taxonomy (NCBI): domain Bacteria; kingdom Pseudomonadati; phylum Pseudomonadota; class Gammaproteobacteria; order Legionellales; family Legionellaceae; genus Legionella; species Legionella oakridgensis. The sequence goes on from NZ_CP004006.1 coordinate 2,218,687, forward strand.
TTCCGCTGAAAAACTGGCAGGAATGACAACGGCTTTCTTGCAAGAACCCTTCTGACTTAAATCTTCTTGGATAGCAATGACTTCTCCATGCATTTTTTTTATTTCCTGCAAGGTTTGCTCTGCATCAGAGGTTTCATTTAAATAAACCAAGGCCACTTTAGCGCCTTCAGCAATGCAATGATAAGCCACCACTCGCCCAATACCACTATCGCCTCCTGTTATTAATACAACTTTATTCTTTAGCTTGTTCGCCGGTCGATAATCCGCATACATTGACACCGGTTCGGGATATATTTTGCTTTATAATCCTGGCTGTTTTTCTTGTTTTTGTGGCGGATTTATTTCTCTATTTCCTTTCTGCACAATATCGCAAATATTTTTAATGTCCTGAATTTCAGGATGGGGTTTTCCTGTTTTGCGACTCATTCCTGACTCCCTTTATTCTTTATCCTTTAACGTATAGCAAATTTACGATAGCTTCGCTTTGGTTTTTCTGGAAAAAATAATAAGAACCGACTACGCTTGTAATTGATTTTTATAACTATTGGCTTGCAAAAGAAATTATTTATCTCGGGCAAAACGCATTTGGCATACTTATTTAGGCCATGGCTAATGCAAAGAAATTACCTTTATTCTATAAAGTCGTGGAGCAGCGATGAGAATAAGTAAAAAAAATTTGCCGACAAAAGAATTGATCCGGTTTCTCTCAGAAGCAAGCGTTCCCATCATTGTTAAAGAAATCAATCATGAAGCAAGAGAGCGTCGAGGTGAAATCTTTAATCTTTTGCCTGCCAATAAAGCCGATAAAGTATTTAGTTACCTGGAACCCGTTCATCAAGCACAAATAATCCGCGACATTGACAATAAGAAAGCGCTGGCTTTGCTGGAAAAAATGGAACCAGATGATCGTGCCAGACTGTTTGATGAATTACCCGAAGAAACCAGCGCACGATTTCTTCGCCGTCTAAGTGTCAAAGAACGTCGAGCCACTTCTTTACTGCTTAAATACCCCAATGAAACAGCAGGACGTATCATGAGTCCTTTTTTCATTTCATTACACACGGACATGACCGTAGAAGAATCGTTACGACACGTAAGAACCAAGGGAAAAGACGCTGAAACCATCTATATTTTGCCAGTCGTCGATCAAGACATGCATCTGCAAGGTGTGGTAGAACTTGACAAATTGGTGATGGCTGACCCAACACAACGGGTTGCCCAATTAATGTATAAAGAAATAAAAAGTTTTTCTGTCTATGATGATCAGGAAAAAGTCGCACGCTTTATCCAGTCAACGGATTGGCTTGCTGTGCCCATCGTAGAAGACAACCAGCGTCTGGTAGGCATCGTCACGATCGACGATGCCATGAGCATCATGCAACTGGAAGAAACTGAAGACATCATAAGAGGGAGCGCTTCAGGACCTCTCGGCAAACCTTATCTTTCTGTCCCTATTTTCCGTTTAATGAAAATAAGGATTATCTGGCTGTCAATGCTCGCTATTGCCGGAACATTGACCGTCAATGTTTTACACACCTTTGAAACAACACTCAATCAAGTCATTGTTCTTGCTCTGTTCATCCCTTTATTGATTGGTATTGGTGGCAATACCGGCTCGCAATCCGCCACCACCATTGTCCGTGCTCTTGCAGTAGAAGACGTGCGCGTTAGTGACTTTTTGACGGTTGCCCTACGCGAAACGGCGGTTGGAATTTTGATTGGTCTGAGTTTAGGATTGGCAGGTTATTTCATCGTTTGGCTTATTTTTCGGCAAAAAATTGCTTTGATTATATCGTTCAGTTTGCTTGCTATTTGTACTATGGCGGCATTGACGGGCTCGCTTATGCCAATCTTGGCGCGGGTTCTACGTTTGGATCCTGCTGTAGTTAGCGCACCCTTTGTTTCCACCATCATTGATGCAACCGGGCTTTTAATTTACTTCATGATCGCCAAGATAATTTTAAATTTTTAACCCTTAGAGCTTGTTAACAAATTCGCTAAAAATAGAACGATAGCCGTTATTTTCGAGCACTGCAGCGCAGTGTACATAGAAGTACATGAGCAGCGGAGCACAGGAAATGACGGTTAGTGTTCATTTTTAGTAGAATTTGTTAACAAGCTCTTAGACGATCATTTTATCCCATTGACCATACGATGAAATAATTTTGCCACGAGGTATGGTCAATATAAAAAGCAATACCGCACAAATAATACTGGCCAATGTTGCGGCCAAGCCAGCGTCATAGACAAATGGCGTTATGAATAATGTCAATGCAAACGCTAAATTAATAAAACGCAATACCCGCACGGCCTCCGCCAACGCTGTTACAGTAACTGTAATAATTAAGGAACCCAACAAATGATCGGCGTTAGCCATCCCTCCTGATGCGTCCAGAGTCAACCGCGTACACATTAACCATACACCAATGGCGATACACCCTAACAAATTCCAAGGTAATGTAATACCACCATTGAGCATTTCTCTGATGATGGTTCCTGGGGATTGTTCAAAATCATCGTATTCTCTTTTTTTCCTATATGCTTCATCCGTATCACCGACAAAAAGAATACGGAACAATGGTCTCCCAGCCTTCCAGCGTCGCCATAAAAATACCCCTGTTGCGATCAGTTCATCAAATGAATAGGGAACTTGAATCAACATGGCAACGGCCGCCATTAAACACAAGGTACACCAAGTATCCAATAAGATTGGTTGAATGATAATAAACGTTATCGATACCGCCCCCAGAGGAACAATCATGATACCAAATAATAAAACTAGCCACGGCATGGTACGCCAGCGATTCGCCCCCCCAATAATACCAGTCAGGATTTCCAAAAGATAAACCACGGTCCCAAGGCCAGCATCGGATACTGGCCAAGCTGCGGATACATAGGAAGTAATGATTTCTTCCGTTCCATTTTTGGGGTCCTGTAAATTTCCCGGAAAAAAAGGTTCCCATACCTGGTCAATATATCCCAGTTGATAAGCAGTCAGATAGTGAGAAATAAATAACCCAATAAAAGCAAGGATAATAATAGGCAGTCGTTGAAACCAGCTTGAAGGAGAATAATCCCACCCAGGAGGAATAACAGGGCCAGTCAACGCTGCATGGGGAGCAACGCCAACATCTGGCCGCACGAGCACCGAAAAACCAATCACCAGTGAGCCAACAAGCGTATCATTCAGATAAATTGCCGCCGTAGGAGCCCAAAAGACAAGAGGAGCAAAAATTACCCATAATCCAACCAGCGCACAAACCCAGCGAATACTTGCAAATCGCCAGGATAAACAGGCAAATGCTAAAAAAACCAATACTGCACCACTGATCACATCACTAACGACGAGGGGAGAAGATTCATAGTTAAACATAACAGGGGAAGTCATCAGCCAAAACCCCATGCCAATATTTAAAAAATGCGCCCATAGATTTTGCTGATGTTGCTGCCTAAATTCAGTCTCATAACGCGTGCGTATTGTCTCAAGTCGTTTTTTTCCCAATGCCTGCATCCAATCTGGCGCAGTCAAGCCATTTTCTTTATACCAGCGTTTAGGATCATGCTTTAAATGATTTATTATCTTAGGCAGTGTGTTTTTAATTGAATGTTGAGGCTCCCACCCAAGCTTTTCTCGTGCTTTACGAATGTCCAACGCATAATGATCCGATGCTCTATCAATCATGAACGGGCGAATAAATGGTTTTTCACCTTGATCAAAATCATCAGGAATGACTGGTTCTGATTGTTCTTCTATCCAGGCACCCGCTTTAGCAATGGATGGCGGAATATTATATAATTGAGCTTCTTCGCCGTGAATCAAATCCGTAATTTGTGTTTGTAATGTTTCATAGCTAACGGTTTCTGGCTCGCCGGCAAGAATAATCTCTTTTTCATCGAGCTCATCTTGGTGTTGAATTGCTTTTTTAAATAATGCAACCAAATCATCTTGATGAATAAAAGATTGCCCTGCTTTGCGATTTCCCGCATACAAATGACTTTTTATACCTCGCTCATAAACTCGTGCAATCTGATTTGCAAGCGTCGGAATACAGGTAAATTCATTATATAATCCTGCAAGCCTCAGGATGAGATAAGGCATTTTACCATGATATTTTTTAATCATTTCTTCCGAGCGAACTTTGGATTCTGGATAAATCCATTTAGGAGCAAGAGGCGTATCTTCATTGATTATCTCGCCCGGTTCACACGGTTTATGCACTAACATCGTACCAGAATATATGAATCGACCCACTTCAAAATGCTGCAGTGCTTTCAACAGTCGTTTTGTTCCCTTAACGTTAACTTCTTCATAAAGAGGAGAGTCTTCCCCGCTAAAATCAAAATAAGCAGCAAGGTGGATCACTGCTTTAATCTTTACACCATACTGTTCTTTTAATAATTTAAATGCCAAAGCAACGGAAGAATCAGAAGTAATATCAAAAGCAATATCACAGGTGGCATCATCTCGATCAAACCCAATGATTTGAAACTCATCCTGCAGTGCCTCTTTTAATGACGTGCCTATGTTTCCTGAAGATCCGGTGATAACAATGATTGGCTTGCGATTTCCTTGAGCCATGGTTAAATCCTTTTAAAAAAACAGCGCATGGAGAAGAAAGGTTTAACTCCTCAATTCCTAATCTCGGTAAAAACTGAGAAAATCCTGGACCGCTTTTTTAGCTTCCTCTTTTGTATAACCGTAATGTTTTTGTAACTTGCCATAAATTTCTTGCTGGTTTCCTTTGATTTCCTCTAAATCATTATTAGTCAACTTCCCCCAAGCTTGTCTTAATTTACCTTTTAACTCTTGCCATTCACCTTGAAAAATATCCTTATTCATAAATCTATTTCCTGATAGATGCTGATTTATATAAGCTTAGCTCACTTTTTGTAATCGCATGAAAGATTATAATGTGAAAGAACGAATGTCTTTGCTTTTTTGCGCAAAATTTTTCCATGAATTTTGTTTTTTTGCCAATCTCCGGAAAATATTTTTCAAATGATAGGATTGTGGACCAAGTGCTTTATCAGCCAACTCCTCCCATTCAATGGGGGTAGCTATTGGTGCATGTCGTAACGCGCGCAAAGAATATGGGGCAACGGCAGTCATTGCGTAATCATTACGCAAATAATCAATAAAAACCTTACGACCTCGTTTTTTTTACGCTGTTCCAACGTGGTTAAATCCAAACACCGCTCATGCAATTTTTCAGCAAGCTTTCTCGCAATGATTTTAATTTCTTTAAAAGAACCACAAACCTTGATAGGAACATGAATATGCACGCCTTTTGAACCCGATGTTTTTACAAAAGAAGATACCTCCATAAAATCAAGCAAATCCTTTAATTCCAAAGCCACTGCACGTACCTTTTCAAAATCATTATCGGCAGGATCAAGATCAAAAATGATTTGGTCCGGTTTTTTTACATCCTGCATTTTTGCCAATGCCACATGTAATTCAATGGTGTTTTGCCCAGCCAGATAAACCAAATCCCGGGCTTCATTCACTCCAACCATATTCATATTTAAGCCGCCTTCTGTTTCCATAGGCACCTGCAATCGTTGGATAAAATCTGGAAAATAATCCGGAACATGCTTGTTAAAAAACCCCTCGTGCTCAATACCATCAGGATAACGTTTTAACGTGATGGGCCGTCCTTCTATCCATGGCAAAATATAAGGAGCAATGCGGCAGTAATACTCAGCAATGTCTTTTTTTAAAAAGTGGTCTTCAGAAAAAAGAATTTTGTCTGGATGTGAAATTTCAACCTCATGTATTTCCATCATTCGTCCTCGACTGGAGTTGATGAGCAGCCGCGATGTCGTTTGGGTAAAATCGACCAACCCAATCCTCAAAGCTCCATCCTGAGGTACCAATATAAAAATGATTGGTCATCTTATTTATCCTCCCTACAAACCTCTTTAGCGTCTTTATCCTTCCTTAACCCCAAAAAATATGGGTGACGTAATTTATGATTCGATGTCCACTCGGTAAATCCAACTTCAGCAACCAACTTCGGCTCTATCCAAGTAATATGGTCGTTTGATTCTGAAAAATCAGTGAAAGGACATGCGTCAGACTGCAAAGACGTCATGCGATGATGTAAAAACTCGAGAAACTCATCATCAAACCCTGTACCTACACGCCCGCAATACTTCAATTGTTTATCTTGATAATATCCCAGAAGTAATGCTCCGAACCCAATTCTTTGCCCTTGGGGCTGTGTATAGCCACCAATAACAAACTCCTGTCCATGTCCACATTTAAATTTTAACCATTGTCTTGAACGTTGACGTACGTATTGACTGTTTGCATGTTTAGCAATGACTCCTTCCCAACCTTTGGAACAAGCTTCATGCAAATACTGTTCACCTAGTTCATTACGATGAGGTAAGTAGCGAATGGAATGTCCCTTAAACGCAAAAACAGTTTTCAGAATAACCTTGCGCTTGCGTAATGGCAATTCTTCCAAGCTGTAACCATCCAGATAGAGAATATCGAATACATAAGCAAATACCGGGTATTTTCTAATTAACTTTTCGCAAGGATTTTTAACGTGCATGCGATTCTGCAATCGGGAAAAACTCGTTATTTTTCCATCAAAAGTAACCAATTCACAATCTAAAATAAAATTTCCTGGAAATTCTTTCAAAGCTTGACTTATTTCCGGGTAAAAATTATTTTGTTCCTTATTATTACGCGACAACATTTTGACTCGTTTCCCGTGCTTATGCAGTAGGCAGCGCTCACCATCAAGCTTACGTTCATATATCCAATCCTTATTAGAAAAATAGTCTTTCGTGAGTGTTGCCAACATAGGAGAAATAACATCATCCTGAGATTTTTTAATTAATTTTTCTTTTATTTTTCCAGGTAAATCGTTCAAGACTTTATTCATCATCTTGTTCTTCTTCGGCAATTTCTTCTAGAGAACGACCACTCAAAACTGAGTCTGGTTCCGTGCTGACTGGATTACGCCTGGCATCAGCAAACTTATCATCCAATTTGAAAATAACCCATTGTTCTTTATCTTTCTTTTTCCGGATGCGCGCAAGCGCATATCCTCCTTGTAACTTTTTGCCTTGCAACTTGATTTTCAATGCACCTTTTACAAGCGCTTCATTCATTGATTTTTCACCATCCTCCATCAGTGGTTCATAATCACCAATATCCCATACCAATACGGTTCCTGCTCCATATTCTCCTTTAGGTATAACGCCTTCAAATTGTGCATAATCCACTGGATGATCTTCTGTTCTTATCGCTAAATGCTTTTTATTTGGAATCGTCGAAAGACCTTTAGGCACCGCCCAAGAGACTAAAACATCCTCATTTTGCAACCTAAAATCATAATGCAAATGACTTGCATCATGTTTTTGAATAACAAAAATACGTCGGCAGGTTGAGGCTGCCTTATCCTCTTTCGGCTCGTTTGTTCTTTTAAAATCTCTGTTCTTTTTATAAGCACCTAAATTGTGTTTGGACATTCTTATTTCCAATCTTCATTAATGTCTAAAGGCCGGACGGCTGTTGTTTTATCAAAATGAATCATGCAATCAAACTGAGTGGGCAAATGCGTAAAAAAATAATGACTCGCACGTTCTGTTTCCGGTCGATAAATAACCCCGATGGCGCGTTGTAAACGAGGAATTTTTAAAAAATGTTCCAGAGATTCTTGTTCATGGGGATATAAAATAAAATTTTTGTATTTACCATCATGAAAGACTGCTTCATAACTGCCTTCCATGCCTGGAACAATTGATTTACATTGAACAGGCGCTCCCCAGTGGGAAGCTGCTGTGACCTGTCCATCATAAGTGGAAAAACCGATTGAATAAGTACTGCCATCATAATGTTCTCTTATTAATTGCCCAATATTTATTTCCCCCATCTCCTTCATTTCTGTAGCACGCGCATCACCAATATGAGAATTATGCGCCCAAATAATTATTTTGGCGGGTTTTTGATAACGATTTTCCAAGTAATTTGCTAAGGTATAAACCGTCTCTGCCATGTGTTTGTCACGAATATTCCAGGAAGAAACCCGATCCTCAAACATGGAGCGATAATATATTTCCGCGTCTTTGACCACCCGAGCATTTTGTGTTGCAAAAAAATAGTCATCTTCTGCCGCCATGCCATTACTCTTTAAATATCCAAACGCTTGATGCTGCAATTCTAACCATTGTTCGATGACTTTCTGTTTACAATTATTTTTTATCCCCGCAGTGATTAAAAAACCATACGTTTGCGGGTCGATATTCATGTGATCAAAGCAGGAATAACGCTCTCGAGCCCGGTCGGCAGCATTGGGATCAACCTGCATTAAATAATTAATGACTGCCTCCATAGAAGCATTAAGACTATATAAATCCAATCCATAGAATCCTATTTTCTCATGAACGGATTGTAATGCATCATTATGGTGGCGAAGCCAATTAAGAAATGGAGGCATCGTTGTATTACGCCACATCCATTTTGGAAAGCGCTTAAAATCAGCCAGCGACGCATAAGCATCCTCTTGTGTTGTTTCACCTTCATGCCCTTGTATAAAGCGATGAATACGATGTACATCAGGCCAATCACCTTCTATTGCCACAGCCATAAAACCTTTTTTCAAAATCAATTGCTTCGTGATTTCAATACGGGCTTGATAGAACTGATGCGTTCCATGCGTGGCTTCACCAATCAATACAAAGCGTGCGTCCCCTATCTTTTCCAATAAAGAAAAAAACTGCTTCTCATGTTCTCCAATAGGAATTGCCGCGTGATCAATGGCCGCAATAAATTTCTGATAAACATCCTCATACATAACGCTTCCTTCCCCTGGAAATTTATTAAATTATATTTAATAACAAGTAATTATTTAGCTACCGCTTTTTATGACCATGACAAAGTATGCACATAAAATAATAGTAGCCTCTGATTTCGCGTAATGCCATTTGATGAAAGAACGTGCTTATTAATAAGCCATATAAAGTACAATTATTTTAAATAATTATCTCATTGATCATTTAATAAATTATCTTTCACTGATTTTACAAAAAACTATTGAGCATTAAGTCATTTATGCGGTATGTTGAAATACACCCCTAGAAAATTGGGTTTGGTACAAGCAATGGTCATTTAGGGAGAAATGCGATTTGCCAATTGGCTCAGTAAACATCAGAGCTGGCCAAAATGAATAAGCTTTAGCATAAGGAGGAAATTATGGCTACAGGCGAAGTTAAATGGTTTAATAATGCCAAAGGCTGGGGATTTATTGTACCGGAAGGAGGCGGCGATGATATTTTCGTTCACTTTTCCGCCATTCAAGGCGTTGGCTATAAAACCCTAGTGGCAGGTCAAATCGTTAGTTTTGACCTGGAGCGAGGCGAACGTGGCTTGCATGCTACCAACGTCTCAGCCCTGGCAGAAACAGCAGAAGCAGAATAGCGCCAATCACCACCAGATAAGTCCTATAATACAGCAGGTACCTGCTGTATTATTAGGTTATTTGATAATCAAAAAATAAATTCATGCCGCGGTACACAACCCTAAAACATTAGGATACAATGAACGTGGGTGTTTTACTGTCTCTTCCTCATGAAAAATGGCTTATTATTAATCAACCTTGGCACTCCTGATCATCCCGATACTCCTTCTGTCAGGCGATATCTGCGCGAATTTCTTGCCGACAAACGAGTTATTGATTTGCCAAGCATCATGCGGTACTTCATTCTTTATTGCTTTATACTTCCTTTCAGGCCACAACAATCAGCCCGCGCCTATCAATCAATCTGGCTTTCCGAAGGCTCACCCTTGCTACATCACAGTCAAAATTTATTGAGAAAATTACAATCTCGGGTTGATGAACATTGCAAAATTGCCCTTGGAATGCGATATGGCAAACCTTCCATAGAGCAGGCATTAATGGAATTACAAGACTGTGAAACCATTACGATATTACCGCTTTATCCACAATACTCATCAGCAGCAACCGGCTCTACGATAGCCAAGGTATTGCAACTTCTTTCCGAACAAAATAGGATTCCCTCAATCCATGTTATTCATAATTTTCATCAGCATCCAGGATATATTCAAGCCAAAGCCGCAATCATAGCCCCCCACTTAAAACACCATGAATTCATTCTTTTCAGCTATCATGGCATCCCAGAAAATCATCTACTCATTGGAGATTGTAAAAAGGATTGCTCCCATTCCTGCAATCCAGCTTCTCCCAATAATCACAGCTGCTACCGCGCACAATGTTTACGTACTACGGCATTACTGGCCCACACCTTATCACTAACACAGCAATGCTACGCCACCTCATTTCAATCAAGATTGGGAAAAACCGCCTGGATAAAACCCTACACAGATAAAACACTCGAAGACCTAGCAGCCCGCGGCATTAAACGGTTGGCAGTCGTCTGCCCTTCCTTTGTTGCTGATTGTCTGGAAACGCTGGAAGAAATTGGCCTCCGTGCCAAAGAACAATGGCATCAAATGGGAGGCGAACGACTTACGCTGATTCCATCCCTGAATGACGATGAACACTGGGTTGATGCCATCCTAGCATTAACCAAACTTAACTCACCAACATCACCCGACTCACCAACTACATTTCAAAAGCACTAACATAAACAATTGAGCAAAATACTCGCAAATGCCCTGCAAATTGCAAAACCTGATTTTTATGCTATACCCATTCGAAAGACAGTATAATTTTTGATCCAGCACAAGATGACTTCTTCGAGGAGGTTGATATGAGTAATAAACAATTCTCAGAACGCCTTAATAAAGAGCTCGATGAAATCGGTGTACCCCAACGTAGTCATGAACGTGTAGAAATACTCGCCAAACTTATTAAAGTCCCCCGATTTAAAGCAGAAGCACTATTAAACGGCAATGCGAATCTTGAAGCCCCTTTACTTGATCTTTTAGCTGAAGAATTGGAAGTCAGCACCGATTGGCTCTTGGGGAAAAGCGACAAAAAACACAATTAAAAGCTTATGAAGTTTCTGTCATCCTTGAAAACGCTTGTTAATCCCCATGGGTTTAGCATGTTTTTCAATGTACTGGATGATTTCACCGGCAATATCAATGTGAGTGGTTTTTTCAATCGCCTCAAGGCCAGGAGAAGAATTGATTTCTAAAACCAAAGGCCCATGATTAGACCTTAATATATCAACTCCAGCTACTTTAAGGCCCATAGTTTTTGTTGCAGCAACTGCAAGCGCACGCTCCTGTGAGGATAATTTAACCTTATAGGCTTTTCCTCCTTGATGAACATTTGCGCGAAATTCTCCTTCTTTGGCTTGTCGCTTTATAGCAGCAACCACCTTATCACCTACCACCAGACATCGTATATCCGTACCGTGTGATTCGGAAATAAATTCTTGCAGCAAAATATTAACGTGCATTTCTTTAAATGCATTGATGATACTAATAGCTGATTGCTGGGTGTCCGCCAGAATCACGCCTTTCCCTTGAGTTCCTTCCAATAGTTTAATCACTAATGGAGTACCACCAACCATGCGGATTAAATCTTCTGTATCACCTGGCGACTGAGCAAAACTTGTCAGTGGCATAGGAATGCCTTTACGCGCCAACAGTTGTAAAGAGCGAAACTTATCCCTTGAACGCGAAATTGCTATTGATTCATTCAAAGTATACATGCCCATGGTTTCCATATGACGCAACACGGCCGTGCCATAAAACGTATTGGAACTGCCAATACGCGGGATCACGGCATCAAAATGCGGTAATGTTTCTCCACCCCGATAATGAACTTTCGGACTTGAAGCCGCCACATTCATATAGCAATACAAAAAATTGATTATTTTAATTTCATGACCTGCAGCTTCGCCAGCTGCTTTTAAACGCTGATGAGAGTATAAATTAGGATTTGTCGCCAGTATTGCGATTTTCATAACTACTAACCTTAATTGTTATTAATAAGCCTATCCTAGTACCTTTTCCATTTAATTTTGACAGGTTATCTGCCATTCCAGCGAAGGCAGGAAACCTGTTTAATCTGGCCCTGTGCTCTGTTCAGAATGGATCCCAGCCTTCGCGGAGATGACAAAAAACAGAGCGAGGATGACAGAAAATAGAACTTTTTGTAACTCAACAAAAAACAGAACACTCAACCTGTCAAAATTAAATGGAAACGGTACTAGGAAGCCCGTACTATTTATTCCCGTCTAATAATAAATAATTTAAATAAATTCAAACGGATACATATATTTTGCACCGCAGCAAGCATTAGCATTCCATGCATGCGCTGCTTTAAAGATCCTATAAAAAGTGTAGATCACCTTGACAGTACTTACTGAGCATTCTATAAAAAATTATCAATCATCCGCTCAACTCCACAGGATGAGTCTGCCAAACCAATTTGTTTCATTAGGACGCCAACAATAGGTAATCATTCGCCAGACTGTCTGCTTGATGAGGTACTGTAAAGAAAGCAATTAATTGCCCTTGTGGATTAAACAACAAAACCGTTCCCGTATGTTCAATATCATAATTTTCTGAATCTTTGTTGTCTTTAAGAGCAACTTTTGCATAAGCAATGCCCATTTCACGTGTCATAGCCTTTATGGTGCTTTTATCTCCACGAGCTCCATAAAAATTAGAATTAAACGCATGAACATAATGAGCCAGCTTTTCCAGATCATCACGCTGTGGATCAATGGATATCATAACCACTTTCGGTAAGGTTTTTGCGCCTTTTTCCTCCAGCAAACGATACATTTTACCAAGTTCCGCCATGGTGGTTGGACAAAGATAGCCACAATTGGTAAAGCCGAAAAACATCATAGTCCATTGCCCTTGCAACTTTGCATTATTAAATGGTTGCTCATCAATGCCAGTCAAGGCAAAGGAATTGACTTCTCTTGGGTGATTCAGCAAGGTACCGTGGAATTGACTCTCATCAATCTTCTTTTTCTTATGCATATATTGTGAAACAAACAGGCCTGATACTAAAGCAACAAATGCTACTAAAGCAATCACCGTCAATGCCACACCATTTTTTTTATTAGCCATTTGTTCCCCTTACAAATAATGATCCAACAATAAGAATAAAAATAACAACATCAAATAAATAATAGAAAATCTAAATGTATGCATGGCCACAACCGGCTGATCGCTGCGATATAAAATAACGGCCCAATATAAAAAACGGGCCCCTAACAATAACACTCCAGTAAGATAAAACCAGCCACTCATCCTCACAATAAAAGGTAATAAACTGACAACGACCAACAAAATGGTATATAACAATACATTTAATTTAGTAAATTGAATTCCATGCGTCACAGGCAACATTGGAATTTCCGCATGTTGATAATCTTCAAACCGGTAAATAGCCAGCGCCCAAAAGTGAGGAGGGGTCCAGGTAAATATAATTAATACTAACAGTAGCGCTTGTGGATCCAATTGATTGGTCACAGCCGTCCAGCCCAGCAAAGGCGGAGCAGCACCCGCTAACCCACCAATGACAATATTTTGGGGCGTGGCACGCTTGAGATATCCCGTATATATACCGGCATAACCAATTAAGGTAATGAAGGTCAGGAATGCCGTAAGGGTATTGACAAAAAAATCAAAATAACAATTCCCAAACTTCCCATAGCAAGAGCAAACCAAGACGCCTGCCTTACAGAAATTCGTCCATGCGCTATTGGCCGCTTTTTAGTTCGCGACATAATGGCATCGATGCGTTTATCCAGTAAATGGTTGATTGCAGCAGCACTTCCTGCACATAGCCCAATCCCAATAAGAGACATTCCTAATAAAGTCAATGAAACCCATCCTGGGGACGCAAGATACATGCCGACCAATACCGTCAGTAACATTAATGCCACGACACGAGGTTTGCATAACTCCAAATAATCTCGCCATGTCGTGCTCATGCACGAGTTATGCTTGAGGTGCATCAGCCACACCTCCTTTGGATAAATACAGCAAGCTAAACAGGGTGACAAACAGTAATGCAGCAACGCCATTATGGGCAACCGCTACCCATAATGGTAGAAAATATATCACATTCATCACCCCTAATAAAAATTGCACCAGCACAAGTATAATGGCTGCCATGGCAACTGCTCGCAGATAATTTGAACGAACCCGAGCAATGATAAACCCCGACAGGAAAAGAACAAAACCGGCGGTCACAACGGCCCCCAAACGATGTATAAATTGGATGGTGACTCGAATATGAGATTCTAATAAGCCGCCCTGATAATTAGCCCCTACCGGTAAAAATAAATTGAAGCCCTGCGAAAAATATAGTTTTGGAATCCATGTGCCATTACATTTGGGAAAACCAATGCATGCAATCCCTGCATAATTTGAGCTCACCCACCCGCCTAATCCGATTTGTAAAAAAACAATAATAGTTCCTAAGATAATCCAAAAACGCCAATTTGCCAGATTTTGTCCTTTGACATCACTTAATTGCCAGCCAAAGTAACAAAGACCAGCAAAAATCAATATCCCGCCAAGCAAATGCGCCATCACTACCACGGGGAGCAATTTTAAAGTAACCGTCCACATCCCTAACATCGCTTGGAATATCACCAAACACATCAATCCCAAAGGCACGGTTTTGGGTACTGCTTTTAAAGCACGGGTAAACAAACAACTTAAGAATATAATTAAAATTAGCAGACCCAATGTTCCTGCGGCATAACGATGCACCATCTCCGTCCATGCCTTACGTTTTTCAAAGGGTTGCTCAGGAAATTGTTTTTGTACGAATGACAACTCACTTTTTCCAGAAGGCAATACCATTTGGCCATAACACCCTGGCCAATCAGGACATCCTAAGCCAGCATCTGTCAGTCGGGTGTAGGCTCCCAACATGACTACTGTCAAAGCTAAAATAATTGCCAATGTCGTTATTCGGCGCAACATGTTTATTTTCATTAATCCGTTACTCTTTTGTATTTAATAAACGTTTAACGTCATGAAAAATATCCTCTGGCTTAGCCTCTGTTGAGTAAGCCAGTACCAAAAATCCATCAGGACTTTCAAGATATATTTGCGGCACACGCGGTAAAATAGATAAAACTTTAAGATCACCAGCGGTTAATTTTAACACATGAATATCCTGGTCACGCAAAATATCAGCTAATTCGGCTGATAATGACGGAGCATCGATGCTTATCAATAACCCAGATTCAACTTCATACAAGTGCCGCCCCAACGCCAATCGAATTCGTGCCAATTTATTCAATTGTTGCATACATTGTTTCTCACATCCTTGTGGGTTCCAAAGTAACATTCGCCACTTAGCTGCGGTTTCAGATCGCGAGATTAATATTGGCGGCTTTAACCATTTCCCCTTATTGGTTTTGGTGGCTCCCAACCATTGAGGATGCTGATAAAAAACATAAGCAAAAAAACCAGGAGCGGCAAACAATAAAACCAGTGAAATTGGAATAAAATACTGACGCCAGATAATTTTCATGTTCTTTTCTTACTATTTAAGGAAATAAACAAGACAAAAATAACCAATGCGATGGCAAACCACTGAAATGCATAAGCGTAATGTCGCTGCGGAGGCATGGAAACAATATCCCATGCACGAATGAAACCATTCGCTTCCTTTTTGTCAAGGCGAATAATAAATGGATAGACTGATTTATGCAAAAACTGACTAATAATTTTTGTATCAATCCACTCAATGACCATTTTTTCATCTTGTTTTTTTTCCAAAACCTGCCCCAATAAAAATCTTTTTCCGGTGGATAATAACTACTTCCTGTTATTTCAGTCTCTCCAAGCGGAGTATGAATGGCAGGCAAAGATTGTCGGGTCATATCGCCGGCTATCCAACCTCTATCAACAAGAATAATTTGATGATTGGATAATTGCATGGGTGAAAAAACATGATATCCAAATTGATGTTGATGATGTTGATTATCCAACAGCACGACCTGGGGAAGAAAATGCCCATGAACCCTAAGCTTTTGATATTGGGTTGGAAGTTCGCTTATGGGTGTCCAATCTACAGGGGGTTGATTTACAAATTGTCTTTCTAAATTAAGCATCCGTTCTTTCTCATGGGCACGCCCCAATTGCCAATATCCCAAGCGCATAAATACCAAGATTGCACACAATGCCAATATTGCCATAGGCCAATTTAAGGTGAAACGAATTTTAAAACCGGTTAAACTTAACATTTTTTATCGATGTCAATTTACATGATGCAGTGATTCAGTCGGGGTGACCGCTCAAAAAGCAGGAGTATAGCAATGTTTATTAAAGGCATCATCATTCTTATCATGTTAATCATCCTGGCAGCTCTGGCAAGCAGTCTTATTTTTCTTGTTAAAGATGCGGGCAAATCCAAACGCACGGTTAAAGCATTAACGTGGAGAATTGGTTTATCACTTTGTCTTTTTATTTTTTATTTTTAGCATTTGCCCTTGGCATTATCTCGCCTCATTCCATATGAGGTGAGAATGAAATTAAACGCGCGCTTTAAAGAAAACGATAAGACGTTTAAAAAACTGACACAAGTTCATATTCATTTGAGCCGATTGTATGCCATAATGATGAATTTAGTCCTATTTTAATTAAGCATGATAGCACTTATTTTCCTGTTTTATTTTCTGATTGGCATTCAAATAATATTTAAACCTAACTCATTAATTAAATTACAGTTTTTATTTTGTTTGTTTCTTACTATGCTTAGTTTTAATTTTCACAGCCATTTGTTAGCTTATTTATCTGTATTATGATGACACAACATAAATTACATCTCGTGGGTAATCGTATAGGACTTATCATCGTAAGTTTTATTTTGATCTTCGCATTTGCCGATCAATTGTTCCGACACGACATCCCCTGTCCTCTTTGTCTATTGCAACGCATTGCGTTTGTGGGCATTGGCTTATGCTGCTGCATGAATCTTAAATGTGGAATTAAACCCTCCCATTATGGTTTGATGCTCTTGTCAGCTGTCCTGGGGTTTGCAATCTCTTTACGACAATTATTTTTACATATGGCTCCTGGTGATCCTGGTTATGGACCATTGCTTTTTAATCTCCACCTCTATACCTGGTCAGCCGTAGGATTTTTCATCATTTTAGGTCTTATAGCAATTGCTATGCTTCTTGAACATGGGTTTTCCGACACGCTCATCCCTTTGGGAAAACCAACTCTATTATTGATGGGTGGTTTTCTCATCTTGATTCTTGCCAATGGAATCAGTACATTTATCGAGTGTGGAGTTCTTATTTGTCCAGATAATCCAGAGCATTATAACTTGCTAATGTCGAGTCCAGACAGCAAGAATTGATTTAAGGTAAGCATTACATGAGGCGTATTATTTATTTTTTATTAGCAATATCCACCGGTGCCTGTGCCGATACCATCGATCATTATATGAATATTGTAAACAATATTCCACAAATGGAGATGAAGGCTGATCCACAATCACAAGCATGGGCTAGATCCGCCCGAAATATTCTTACCCTAACCTGTGAAAGCATTGCCGAAACACTTATATTGGCCAATGATTCGGCAAAATCTCAAGGACAACCATTATTTTGTCTACCTGCAGGAACTCAACTTAAAGCTGAGCTGCTTGATAGCCTCATTCAGCAAACTTACCGCTCCCTATCAAGCCAGCAAAGTGACAAAAATAAAATGACCGTCTCACAGGTTGCTTTGTTAGGTGTCAGCAAACAATATCCATGCCAGCCAGGAAGCGTCCAAAACAATGCGATGCAGTCAGGGTATAACCAATCCTCATCCGTAAACTCTCAAACCAGTGGCATGCTTCACCAAAGTGGATTACCGATGATTAAATAATTTATTGATTATTAGCTAATTTTTATTGAATTCTTCAAAAGCTTCCAGAGCTTCGGCAGCATACATAAGCGAGGGCCCGCCACCCATGTAAATTGCCATCGCCAATGTTTCAAGTAATTCTTCGCGGCTAGTCTGCAGCTTAACCAACGTGTGGGCATGAAACCCAATACAACCGGGGCAATGATTAGCAACGGCCAGAGCCATAGCAATTAATTCTTTCGTTTTCTTATCCAAAACACCATCTTTACTTGCCGCTTGCGAAATAGCAGCAAAACCCGACATGACTTCAGGCATTTCCTTACGCATTTTTCCTAGCTGTGTACTAATATCCCTTGTAATTTGGGTAAATTTATCTGACATAACCTTATCCTTTTATTGAGCGTTAATTACGGTAGGTTTATTTTACAAAAATATATAGGGTCTGTTTACATTTCATTTCACGGCTGCAAATTTGTCTGATTGGCGCCACATGACGTTTGAATTCGTTAAATAGAGCTTGTTATTCGCCTCACTCAACTGCAAAGTGACACTCAATCACCCAAGTTTTCGCTTCGCAAAATAAAATGTAAACAGACCCTAATATACAAATGATTTTATTCATAATCCAAGCTTTGTTGAATTTTTTCTTAAAATACCCTAGAGATGAGTTTTTTATCCTATGCCCTGAAAAGTCAGGAGGATTTTGAAAGTCCTTATACAATAGAACTTTCTTAAAATCTCTCCAGCCTTATCAAAGCCTATTGGTTTCAATGAAAAAGAGGCCACCATTTTTTAATGGGCGTGTTGTTCACGATCTTCAGACACACGATTTACTACTTGTCCACAAGTGGCTTTATCATGTGTATTTCTAGCAATATCACCCAATGAAAGAATCCCTACCATTTTTTTATTATCACGATTATCCAATACAATAAGACGTCGAACTTGCAATTTTCCCATACTTTTTACAGCACTTTCTAAATATCTCAAGATTCCAGAGGTATATGCCATTGGTGAAGGCGGACTTTTAGGTATGGCGCTTGATCCCCAGTTTGCAAAAACACATCACCTATATCTTTATGTGACGACTCGCTCCAATGATTCTCTGCAAAACCAAATCATTCGCTATACTTATGTCGTGGCCAGCCTGCCGCCAACGACGCTCGGATTCTGCGCATTAACCCACAATCGCTTGATTAATCGCACAAAACGTATCATGCTGGCTGTAAATTATTTACCCCTACGATTTAATGGCCAGCAATCAATCACATCATATTGTACAGGTCCAGAAGTAGACATTGATTTTAATAAGCAAAAATCCTTAACCACCCAGGATATGAGTGGGATAGACCGTGTAGCAAATGGCTGTACCCACTTGCGAGCGATGGTCACATGCGGAAGATAAAGCGATGTATCAGGCTTAAATCCTGCGGTGATTAAACCATGGTTAAGACTATTCAGTAACCGTTCCAATTCAGCTGGTTTTTCTTCCATACCTAACCAACAAACCTTGGTAGGTAACCAACAACCAACTTCATTGATTTTCACTGTGAACGGTGGACTGTGTATTAAAGAGGCCATAGATTTTACGGCATTTAAAAACTCAGGAGAGACACTGCCTAAATAAGCCAACGTGATATGCAAATGATTCATGGCAACTGGAGAACAGGCGACCTTGGCGGTGATTTGTTGACTGCATTTATATAATGCCAAGGCTGTTTTCTCATCGGGGCGCAGCGCAAAAAAATAACGCTCTTTTCTCGTGGAATAAGGCAAGTCTTTTGGAAGAGCACATCGTTGAATCAAACCTTGCAACGCCACTTCTACGGCTTGTTGA
The DNA here is from genome assembly GCF_000512355.1 of Legionella oakridgensis ATCC 33761 = DSM 21215. Classification (NCBI taxonomy): domain Bacteria; kingdom Pseudomonadati; phylum Pseudomonadota; class Gammaproteobacteria; order Legionellales; family Legionellaceae; genus Legionella; species Legionella oakridgensis. Next base: position 2,238,318 of record NZ_CP004006.1, read on the forward strand.
CGTACAGCAGTTCTGTCGCCTTTAAAAAAATAACATGCACTGTATATAGGTTGAAAATCTCCAGCCCATGCTAGCCATACCATACCAACCGGTTTTTCTTTGCTACCCCCATCCGGACCTGCGATGCCAGTAATTGCGACACTGACTTGCGCCTCGCTATGAGCAATAACTCCCAACGCCATGGCTCGTGCAGTCGCCTCACTCACGGCTCCATGAGTACGGATGGTCTGATGAGAAACAGCCAGCATTTGTTCTTTGGCTTCATTACTATAAGTAATAAACGCTCGGTCAAACCATTGGGAACTCCCAGGCACCTCCGTGATCGCCGCAGCCAAACTACCACCCGTACATGATTCCGCAACGGCACAACGTAGATTACGCTTTAATAAAATCGTACCCAACTGTTCGGCAAGCTGATGTATTTTCCTTTCGGTTGGCATGAGATCCTGACCTTAAAGACCGCTCTTTAAATTCTGAGCTTATTGAAATATTTCCTGAAGGAAATCCGTCATTGCCTGCCAGGAACGACGTTCAGCCTTAGCATTATAAACCGTACCTAAGGATTCATCATGGGCTTGTGGATTGGTAAAAGCATGTTTGGTATGGCCATACATATGAACCTGCCAATCAACGTTTGCTTCCGTCATTTCCTGGCAGAATGCCGCCATCTGTTCAGGCAATACCATAGGATCATCATATCCATGTAAAGCCAGAATTTTGGCTTTTATAGATTGCTGAGAAATCCCTTCCGGTTTATTCAGCAATCCATGAAAACTAATCACTCCGGTAATATCAGCACCACTACGTGCCAGATCCAAAGCACAAAGCCCACCAAAACAAAAGCCAATCACAGCAATGCGCTTATTATCAACCTCATCCATGGTTACCACAGCGTCCAGCCCGGCTTGAATACGATCTCGCAACAAACGACGATCATTCATCAAGGGCGTCATAAGGGCTTGTTTTTCATCCACAGATTTTCCCTGACGACCAAATCCGTACATATCGACAGCAAAGCCCACATACCCCATTTCTGCCAACAACTCAGCCTTCTGACATGCAAAATCATTTCGTCCTGTCCAGTCATGAATAACGAGTACTGCTGGCCTGGGTTTAATCGTTTGATCATCGTAAGCAAGATAACCATATAGTTCTTGCTCGCCATGATGATACACGTAGTTAGATGAATGCATAATGATCCTCGCCCTAAAATTTAATGATTAAGTCTAGTTCGATATTCACAAATGTCTAGAACATGCAGGAAGAAAAAATCATGCCATTTATCATCCTATTTTTTATGACTTGAATGGCGTGATATCATCGTTGCCGACGCCTGATCCGTAGGTAATATAATAATCTCATTGATATTAACGTGCGCAGGACGCGTTGCACAATAGAAGACAGCATCCGCAATATCATCCGGAGAAAGCGGCTCCATTCCTTCATAAACAGCTGTCGCACGCTCTTTATCCCCTTTAAAGCGCACCAAGCTGAAATTGGTTTCAACCGCTCCTGGGTCAACAGAGCTCACTCTGATTTTTGTGCCCAATAAATCTTGCCGAAACCCTTGAGACAATGCCATAACCGCATGTTTAGTAGCGCAATAGACTGCTCCCTTAGGATAAACCTGATGACCCGCAATAGAACCAATATTAATCACATGTCCAGAGTTTCGCTCAACCATTTGAGGAAGAACGGCGCGAGTGACGTATAATAACCCTTTGACATTCGTATCAATCATTTTTTCCCAATCGCTAACATCAGCGTGCTGGACTGCTTCAAGACCCGAAGCCAAACCTGCATTATTAATTAAAATGTCAATGTTTCTCCAAGAAGCAGGTAAATCATTCAAAGCCTCCATGACTTGAGAGTGCTGGCAAACATCCAGTTTAAAAACATGGACATCAACAGCATATTCCTCCCGTAATTGTGCTGCAAAAGCATGAAGAAGCTCCAGACGACGAGCACATAACAACAATCTAGCTCCGGCGTAAGCAAATTGTTTGGCGCATGCCTTGCCAATACCGCTAGACGCTCCGGTTATCAATACAATTTTATCTTTTAACATCAATGGCCAACCTCATGACTTCATTAAGCATAAGCTCTCTCTATCCTATTTATTTATGCAAATATAACAACAATGAACTTAAGCCTTATGCTATTGTTTATTTAACCGATGAGCTTGCTGATTATAATTATTATCATAATAGAAATACCTTAGAATAAAATTCTCGAATTTATTTTAAGGTACAATTGCTATCTTTACTGGGGAAATGTAGCTAACCTTGCTATGATCACTCAGAAAAAAGCCGCATGGTTCCCATACAGACACCATGCCCTTACTATTATCACCCATCATTACCTGTAATAAAATAGCAAGCCCAATAAAAAAATAAATAATAGAGATTATGATGACTGAAGAAAACAAATTATTATTAAAACAAGCATTTAAAGCCATTTTTGAACATGACGTCGTTAATGAGGAAACGATTGCTGCTTTCTTTTCTAAAGAGTATCGGCAATGGGTAGATGGCCATGAACTGGATTATCAAGATTTCATAAAACATATTCAGGCACAGAAAAAACGAGTGGCTACCGTATCCATCGAATTTAAATCCATGATTGCTGAACATGATAAAGTCGCAACGGTTCATTTAATTGATGCTCTGACTAAAGAAGGTGATCCAGTACGAGGTAAAGTCATTGCCCAGTTCACCATTAAAAACAAGAAAATTGTTGCATGTGAGGAATTAACGTTTCTTCATGAAGCAAAAGAAAAAGATAGAGATTTGGGCTCCGTACGCTAATCATTATCATATAGATTTTCAGTCTAACGTTTTTCGGTAGCGTTTAAAGCCAATCAACATCACCCCTCCCGTAAAACCAACAATGGGAATCACTTCACGCCATACATCCACAAAATGATTACCCTTCAAAAGAATGCCGCGAACGATGATTAAAAAGTGTGTGAGCGGCAAGAAATTACCCAAGAATTGCGCCCATTCAGGCATACCACGGAAGGGAAACATGAATCCTGATAATAAAATGGATGGTAAAAAGAAAAACATGGCACTTTGCACCGCCTGCAATTGATTGCTTGCCAACGTAGAAAAAGTTAAGCCCATCATTAAATTCGCAGCAATAAAGGGCAAGCACAGGACTAATAACAATAAAATGCTCCCTTGCATTGGCACATTAAATAAAAACTTGGCCATCAGTAAAATCAGTAGAATTTGAATATAACCGACGATAATATAAGGAAGAACTTTACCAATCATGACCTCAAGCGGCCTAAGTGGGGTTGCTAGCAAATTTTCCATCGTTCCTCTTTCATATTCTCGGGTAATGGCCAATGCAGTAATCACCACCATGGTCATGGTCAATACCACACCAAGCAAGCCGGGAACAATATTGTAAGCTGTAATAGCCAAAGGATTGTATACTGCATGCACCAAAGGAATATAAGGAGGAGAACCTGCACGCAGTGATTCAAGAGGCCCTGTCAAATCTTCATTTAATGCCAAATGCGCTAATTCACTAAATACCTCTACTGCCCGACTAGTAGCCGCCGGATCCGTGGCATCGGCTTCTAATAGCAACGAAGGTTTTAACCCCTTGAGCAAATCATGGGAAAAGTCGGGAGGAAAATTAATCACAAATTGCACTTTTCCTGTCTTTAACAAATCATTGGCTTCTCTTTCTGATGAAGATGGATTAATAAATTGGAAATAAGTTGAATTTTCCATACTTTTTAAAATTCGACGGCTCATGTCACTGTGATCATCACCAACAATAGCCGTAGGCAAATGTCGAGGATTAAGATTAATCGCGTAACCAAATAAAATCAGTTGAATCAATGGGATACCGACGATCATGGCGAACGTTGCTTTATCACGGCGCATTTGAATAAATTCTTTAATAATCACTGCCAATAGGCGTGAATTCATCCAGAATTTCAATCCCGTTCTCCTGAGGATTGCCTGACTAAGCTTAAAAAAGCATCCTCTAAAGTAGACTCAATTTCATACCAGCGGATATCGTGTTCTTTTTTTAAAGAATCCAAACCATTTTCAATGTCTTCTTTATTAAAACCACAAACATGAATATGCCTCCCAAATAATGCTGCCTGAATCACGCCATCAATTTGTTTGGCTTTTTGCAGCAATGTTGTGGTAATGTCGCCACGAATTTCCCATGTTTTTAATTTTGTGCTCTTGATGACTTCATCAACGGTACCGGTAATTAACAATTTTGAGTGCGCAATGTAAGCCAATCGAGTGCATCGCTCCGCCTCATCCATATAGTGTGTCGTCATCAGCGTTGTCACTCCTTGTTCACTTAATGAGTGAATTCTATCCCAAAAATCACGCCGCGCGATGGGGTCAATACCTGCCGTGGGTTCGTCCAACAACAGCAAATCCGGTTCATGCAACATGCAAGCAGCTAAAGCCATTCGCTGTTTCCACCCACCCGATAATTCCTCTGCCAACTGATCCTGTCGTTTCGTCAACTCAAAACTTTCCATGATGCGAGTTACCCGCTGCTTTCGATTATTCAGCCCATACACACTGGCAATAAAATTCAGATTTTCCTTGACACTTAAATCAGTATAAAAACTGAATTTTTGCGTCATATAGCCTACTCGCTCCTTAATTTTTTCCGATTCTTTTGTAATATCATATCCCAGGCAGGTTCCAGATCCGGAATCTGGGGTTAATAACCCACAAAGCATACGAATAGTCGTCGTTTTCCCGCTGCCGTTCGGGCCGAGAAAACCAAATACTTCCCCTTTTTTACTTGCAAATCAACCTCGTCAACCACGACTTTATTGTCAAATGATTTTCGCAACTTACTCACATCGATGACCGTTTCACGAGCCACTTTCAATACCATACACAATGACAGGTTGACCTGGTTTAAATTGATTTGGTTTTTCTATACTGGCCTTTACTCTAAAAACCAATTTATCACTGTTTTCACGACTATACACGAGAGGTGGGATAAATTCCGCTTCTGGAGAAATATAGTTAATGACGGCTTTGTTTTTTTTATCACATCCATCACAGGTAAAAGAAATCACTTGGCCTAGATGTAGTTTAGCCAATTGTTTGACTGGAACAAAAAACTCAATTCGCATATGTCTGGGCGCTAGTAAAGACATGACGGCTTTTTGACTACCAACAAATTCACCTTGCTGATAATAAGTATCCAAAATCACACCGTTTTCAGGAGCAACAACACGCTTTTGTGCCAATCGCCACTGCGCTTGATTTAATTGAGCGTTCAAGGCAGATATTTTTGCTTTTTGGGCATTGAGTTGCTCCTCTCTACTCCCCAATAAGGCTAATTCCAGATCGGATTGATATTGGGCTTTTAAATGTTCCAGTTCCTTAAATCTCGCCAATGCTTCATCATAATTATCCTTATCCGTAGCATCTTTTTCATATAAAGTGCGATAGCGATTAACACGTAACTCTGCCAGTTGCAATTGCGAATCCACTTGGGAAATTTTTGCATGAATTGCGGCAATTTCAGGGATACGTTTCGGATTTTGCAAATCTTTATAAATTTTTTGAGCTTGAGCTATCTCAGATTGTCTTTCCTTAATGATCAAAATTTCCGGATTTTCATCAAGCTTGAATAACAATTCATCTTTCTTAACCTGTTGTCCTCGCTCTACAACTTTTTTAACTAAAACGCCAGAATAAGGGGAAGCAAGATAAATTGCCTCACCTTCCACATAACCTTGATATTGGTCATGATCAGATTGACCACAACCAACCAGACATACCATCCCTATTAAACTGGCTATCGTTCTAACATTCATTCGTTTTCATACTCATTCATACATAGTGCAGCTTTTTTATTATTGAAGAACGGGTCAAGATCATAATAAGATGAGATGTTAAAATGTCCAAGTTATTGTTTTACAGTCCCTAAGGTATAGCATACCCTTAAAATTCCTATAGAACAGCCATCATTATGAATAAATCAATTCGATCTTATCAAGATAAATACCCAATACTCGGGCAACGGGTCTACATTGACCCGCAAGCGGTGATCATTGGTGATGTGACCATCGGTGATGAAGTATCCATATGGCCCATGGCTGTTATCCGTGGGGATGTCAACACCATTCATATTGGAAATTCATGCAATATCCAAGATGGAGCCACCCTGCATGTTACCCATCCTGGACCCTATACAGCAGATGGGCATCCGCTAATTTTGGGAGAAGGTGTTACAGTGGGGCATCAAGCCGTGCTGCACGGCTGCCGCATTGGCAATTATTGCCTCATTGGAATAGGAACCATCGTTCTTGACGGCGCCTATATTGAAGACCACGTCATGATTGCAGCAGGCAGCCTAGTACCTCCTGGCAAACAATTAAAAACGGGGTACTTATACCTTGGCAATCCAGCACGCGCCATTCGGCCATTAACAACTAAGGAATTAAGTCACCTAGAATATTCAGCGCAGCATTATATTCGATTAAAGAACAGCTATGAAAATTCCACTGACTAAAAAATGTTCAATCCGTTCAATCATAAGAAAAACAGAGGACTCATTAAAAATGAGCGACCGGTAAACAACTGAGATAAAAAAGATAAAATTTTTTGAAAAAAAAAAGCGGCTCTTTAGCCGCTTTAGGAAAAAAGCCCTGGCGATGACCTACTTTCACATGGGGAAGCCCCACACTATCATTGGCGCGCGTTCGTTTCACTTCTGAGTTCGGGATGGTATCAGGTGGTTCCAAACGGCTATGGTCGCCAGGAAAAACGGTATTGGAAGCTTACGCTTCCAAGTGGTAAAGATTGAGGCATACACAAACGCATGCGTTAACCTGAATCAACTCAGGTTATATGGTCAAGACAATCAGCCAATTAGTACGAGTTAGCTTCACGTATTACTACGCTTCCACACCTCGCCTATCAACGTCGTCGTCTTCAACGGGCTTCATGGGAAAACTCATCTCGAGGGAGGCTTCCCGCTTAGATGCTTTCAGCGGTTATCCCGTCCAAACTTAGCTACCCGGCAATGCAACTGGCGTCACAACCGGTACACCAGAGGTTTGTCCACTCCGGTCCTCTCGTACTAGGAGCAGCTCCTCTCAATTTTCCTACGCCCACGGCAGATAGGGACCGAACTGTCTCACGACGTTCTAAACCCAGCTCGCGTACCACTTTAAATGGCGAACAGCCATACCCTTGGGACCTGCTGCAGCCCCAGGATGTGATGAGCCGACATCGAGGTGCCAAACACCGCCGTCGATATGAACTCTTGGGCGGTATCAGCCTGTTATCCCCGGAGTACCTTTTATCCGTTGAGCGATGGCCCTTCCATACAGAACCACCGGATCACTAAGACCTACTTTCGTACCTGCTCGAGCCGTCGCTCTCGCAGTCAAGCACCCTTTTGCCTTTACACTCTTGGTACGATGTCCGACCGTACCGAGGGTACCTTTGTGCTCCTCCGTTACTCTTTGGGAGGAGACCGCCCCAGTCAAACTACCCACCATACACTGTCCTCATCCCAGTTCATGGGACCAAGTTAGAACCTCAACAATCACAGGGTGGTATTTCAAGGTCGGCTCCATACAAACTAGCGTTCATACTTCTTAGCCTCCCACCTATCCTACACAGTCATTGTCAAAGTCCAGTGCAAAGCTGTAGTAAAGGTTCACGGGGTCTTTCCGTCTAGCCGCGGGTATACGGCATCTTCACCGCAATTTCAATTTCACTGAGTCTCGGGTGGAGACAGTGTGGCCATCGTTACGCCATTCGTGCAGGTCGGAACTTACCCGACAAGGAATTTCGCTACCTTAGGACCGTTATAGTTACGGCCGCCGTTTACCGGGGCTTCGATCATCAGCTTCAGCTCGCGCTTAACCAAATCAATTAACCTTCCGGCACCGGGCAGGCGTCACACCCTATACGTCTTCTTACGAATTTGCAGAGTGCTGTGTTTTTAATAAACAGTCGCAGCCACCTGGTCTCTGCGGCCTTCGCCAGCTTCATTACGTAAAGCAACTAACCAGCAAAGGCGTACCTTCTCCCGAAGTTACGGTACCATTTTGCCTAGTTCCTTCACCCGAGTTCTCTCAAGCGCCTTAGTATTCTCTACTCGTCTACCTGTGTCGGTTTGCGGTACGGTTCTCTATAAGCTGTCGCTTAGAGGCTTTTCCTGGAAGCTTGGCATCAATAACTTCTCAGCACACCAAAGTGTCTGAACCACTCCGCACCTCAGCGTTAGCAGCAAGTCGGATTTGCCTGACTCGCCCGCCTACATGCAAGTACCAGGACAACCATCGCCTGGCTCACCTAGCCTTCTCCGTCCCCCCTTCGCACTTATAAAAAGTCCAGGAATATTAACCTGGTTCCCATCGACTACGCGTCTCCGCCTCGCCTTAGGGGCCGACTCACCCTGCTCCGATTAACGTCGTGCAGGAAACCTTAGACTTACGGCGAGAAGGCTTTTCACCTTCTTTATCGTTACTCATGTCAGCATTCGCACTTCTGATATCTCCAGCAACCTTCTCAAGTCACCTTCTCAGACCTACAGAACGCTCCCCTACCACGTGCATCTAATGCACATCCGCAGCTTCAGTGTATGGTTTTAGCCCCGTTACATCTTCCGCGCAGGCCGACTCGACCAGTGAGCTATTACGCTTTCTTTAAAGGATGGCTGCTTCTAAGCCAACCTCCTGGCTGTCTATGCCTTCCCACATCGTTTCCCACTTAACCATAACTTTGGGACTTTAGCTGGCGGTCTGGGTTGTTTCCCTCTCCACGACGGACGTTAGCACCCGCCGTGTGTCTCCCGTGGTCCAATTAACCAGTATTCGTAGTTTGCATCGGTTTGGTAAGCCATGACAGCCCCCTAGCCGAAACAGTGCTCTACCCCCAGTAATCAACCCACAAGGCGCTACCTAAATAGCTTTCGGGGAGAACCAGATATCTCCGAGCTTGATTAGCCTTTCACTCCTAGTCACACGTCATCCGATAATTTTTCAACATTACCCGGTTCGGACCTCCAGTTGGTGTTACCCAACCTTCATCCTGCACATGACTAGATCGCCCGGTTTCGGGTCTACTCCCAGCGACTCTCGCCCTATTAAGACTCGATTTCTCTACGGCTCCCCTATCAGGTTAACCTCGCCACTGAAAGTAACTCGCTGACCCA